>NZ_RPSJ01000001.1:0-896361 GCF_003946765.1 Bacillus sp. 2D03
TTTATTTATGCATTTTTTTACATCGTTTTTCAGCCTCTTTTCGCATAGTTTTGAATAAATATGTTCTTTAATCCTAGGAAATGAATTAGCTATAATCTGGATTGTGTTAAATTCACCTATTCCGTTTAACCTTAGATATACCAATCTCTTTCGCATTTTATAAAAATGAATTTGACACTTTCAGTTTAAAGCTAATTCAATAAATGTTAAAAAAATAAAGGAGCTAGATTCTAAACTTCCTTTGATAATCATTTAATGTATCTTGCTCCATTCCAATGTATCTCAATGTTTCTTTCTGATCTGTATGATTTAACATCTTTTGCAAGGCAACTACATCTTTAAATTGTTTGTAATGGTGATAGCCATATGTCTTTCTAAGTGAATGAGTACCGATACGTTCCAACCCAAACTCTTCAGCAGCTTGATTCAATATTACATATGCCATTGCACGAGTAATTGGTTTATTTTTTCCGTTTCTACTCTTAATTAGGTATTCATTCTTTGGCTTTCCTTCAGTATAATTTCTGATAGCTCTCTTCAGCTCTGAAGGCATCTTCACATCTTTGATCTTCCTTGTTTTCTTTTCGCGTATCACAATATTCCAGCCTTCTACATCACGAACACGTAAACGTAATATATCCGATATTCTGAATCCTGTATTAATACCAAGAAGAAACAGAATGTAGTTCCTCTCATTCTGTTCCTTATAGAACTCTTTTATTTCTTGTATTATTTCTTTATCTCGAATCGGCTGTACAATATTCATATACTTTGCCCCTCTTTTTGTTTACGCGTTTTTTGAAACACCTCTTTTTTTAGATTGAAAGCTAAACGCAATATCGCTCGTCCTTTTAACTTATAATATTTTGTTTTACCTATACCTAAATCCATCCAGATATCTTGATCATATCCAGAATCATGTTCCATATAAAATTTCACAATCACTTCACGTTCATCATCTCTTAGACGATTCACACCGTCATACAACCAACTCATAAATTTATTTCGTTCTTGTTCATACTCTATTCTTTCTATTGCAATATTTTCAGTCGAACTATTAAACTCATTTGTATTCGATGGAGGAACAATAGAATACGACGCTGTCACTTTTGGCAGCATATCACATGGCATAGTTGCTAAATATCTACGATACTCATTAAATACTTTTTCGATTTCTTGTTTTGTTCTTTTTCCATCCACAATTGGCATCTTAAATGATAGTTGTTTATTCATATTAAATTCCTCCATTGTTATTATTTTTGTCTTACTGCCCCACGTCTTCGTTCATAACGTGGACCATGAATTCCCATTAAATCCTCAATGTCGCGTGTGCTTAATTTCTCTTTTTGTTTTTTCTTATTTTTCTTCTTTACTTTTTTTGATTGTTTTTTCCACTCGCGTAGCTGATCCTTTAGTACTTTCATTTCCCCATCTCCCTTGTTTAAAATAAAAAGGACACCTATTCCTTAAACAGCCTTAATTGCTGCTTTAGTGAATTGGTGTCCTCTAGTTTTCTAGCCGGACTATATTCATTTGTAATCTCGAATTTTGTCTAAAATTTGTGATTTTTATTTATTTAGCTGCTACATCTGCCTTGTTATAATGAATGTAACATTGCCATTCGAAAAAAGTGACTTGTCCCCAATACAAGTTGCTTTTTTCTTTTTTATTTTAAAAGGATTATTTTGTTGTGTTTTCTTTCTGCTCAATATAACGATAAAAATCCTTTTCCTTTGCATGTTCATCACAAGCGACTACAGGAATAAAACTATCTTTAGTATCATTCTTGGAATGACCGTAAATATGTCCTTCTGTTGTTGCGCCCTTCCAACACCCTCTGAAATTACAAGTCCCTAATTCCATATCCATTTTTATACCTCCCCTGAATAAAACTCAATATTCCGTAAATACTATAGACACATGGTTATCTTTCCTCTGTTTTTCTTGGGTGAGCAGTTAGCTTTTGCTAGCTGCTCTTTTAGATTTATAATCACGTTCGTATTCTGCATTAGATTCTTTTATTTTTACACTTATGTTTTCCAACTCGGCTATTAATGTATCTAATTCATTTACGTCTAAATTAGCCATTTTCATTTTCTCAATCTTGAGGGCGTAATAACTTTTATTGGACCAATTACCAATGACTTGACCTTCAATCATGCTGCCATTTACTTTAAATTCTTTAATAAACATCGTTTCACCAACCTTTGCTACAAAATGAAATTTTTATTAAGAAATTAGTCATTCCACTTAAAACGGATGTAATGTTCGTAGTAAGATCCGCCTAAAATATTTTTCTTTTCTTCTTCCTTAAATTCAACCTTCACACCGTCCAATAATTCTTGTAACTTTTCTATAAATATTTTTGAACACATCATATGCCGATTTGGATTTTCATTATGAATTTTATATCTATGACCTGAATATCCGCTTGCGGCACTTTTAGTTATTACGATTTCCATTTCTTCCGCAAATTCCAACACCTTTTCATCAATGGCTTTTTCTTGGAGTTCCTTTAAATTCCCTACTAGAGACATATCCATTCCCCCTTTTCAATAAAATGAAGTTTTTATTTAGTTTTCTTTCCTGCATAACATTTTCAAATCTGTTTATACTATAAATGTAACTTGTGGTTACAATTTGCGTATCCATGTGGAATAGTATTTACAGCAGGCAGTTAGCTACTTTAGCTAGCTGCTTTGTTGTGCAAAATAGCGTTTTTGTTTATTTTTCACTTACCTTATCCGCAATCATCATTACAAAATTAGCAACATCTGAGCATTCTTTAATAATTTTTTCCTTATTACCACCTAAATCTCTATGGACATCAAGTTCATGTAATAACTCCAGACATTCTTCTTTTGCCCTATTGAGAAGCCAATAGCAGTCACAGTCTTTCCAACCGCCTTTATGGTCGTTTTCCTGTAATTTGCTTTCCATCTGTTCAGCAAACCATTTAACTTCCGCTCTCATGTTTCCCCCTCACTTTCTCTCAAATAACGATTTTATTTCAAATTCTTTGGACTGTAACAGTACTTACTGGCTTTATCGGCACCATCGGTCTTTTCTTATCTGAGTCTATTGATTTGCTTACTATCTCTAGGCATTTCTGACAATAAAACCAAACACGATCACCTTTCCCATTACTACTTTCTACCCTAAACTCTCTATAAAGATGCTTACATTCCTTAGTCACGCTACCTTCTCCCATCAAAATAAAGATTTTGTTATGTTTTAACTATCTTTAAAGCCCTTCCGACCTGCCTAATATTAAGAATGGTATACGGCATCTTGTAATTTTTCTTTTCTAGAAATTCTTTCATTTTCTCATAGGTTTCTTCTTCATTCGATACGCCTTGTATATCTATAACAAACTCTTTATTATTTGCCTTTTCCCTAAGAACCACTGACCAGACATCACCTTCACTAACCTTATAGAACCAGTTATCTTGACGATACTCATACCTATTACCATCCTGCTTATATTTGTAATCTGCATATTCCAAACCGCATTCTGCACAATGAGGACAATACGCTACGTCCATTAACTCCGACATAACGGTGACTACAAATTCCATTTCACACCAACCACATACCAGATGTAGTTTTATCCGTCCATGTACCGCTTCTTTTTTTGTAATTTCAATATCATCATTACTTATATCGGTATTTTCAACCGTGATATGCACTTTTAGATCAGTATAAACCCACTCCATTTTATTAATCTTACTGACAGTCACTTGCTGCCCTTTATGCGTATACGTTTTACCTACATACGGTAATTCCTGATTATATGGTCTAATTGTAAGAGTGGTATCAAAGGAGCTCACTACAATCCCCTCCTTTCTACAAAATAAGAATTTTGTTTAAAGTTTTATTTTTATCGCCCATCCACCTTTGCTATCAACCTCTATCCAGCCTGTAATATTTCTATTATGGTATCTGTTGCTTTTAATATTTCCCTTCCGTGATAGAACTTCTCCGCCTGTAAAAATCGCAAAAGGTGGCATGTTATAACAACGAATCCATTTAAAAGTTGGATCTAATTTAGGCTGCAACCCCATCTTCATCCAAAGTCTTTGTGAACGAATATCATCAGTACCTTCCTTATTCCAAAACCACATAGGCTCGTTATGCAACTTAGCTAATTGCCTATTCCTTGTACGTCTCATTCGCTCCATTCCTTTCGCCAAAATAACTATTTTGTTTAGTTTTCGATATCTACCTTACTTTCTACAAAATAAGCAGGATTTAAATCTGATGCGTTGTAATAAGTACCACCTATTCGAACTGCATTTTTATGTGAATAATAAGACTCGATGAGTAATAGTGCTTTGTCATTATCTGCAGGTGTTGCAACATCACCACTTTTAAACTCATCAATACCACGTCCGTGTTTTTCGAATAATCTACGACGCTTTTCTTGTTTAATTTCTTCTGGAGTTGCTTTTCTTAAACTTTCATCCCAATATGCTGAAAAACCATCACGCTCTCGCATATTATCTAAGACGATATATCGTCCATCTTTTTTAGTTATAATTCCGATCAATTCATTTTCTTCATGACATACCCAATCATTAATTTCAAATTCATTGATTGCATCCCACGCTTCAGTTACAACAGCTACTTCAACAGGATTTCCGCCCATGTATCGCAATCTAGGAAATACAATTACGATTTCTTTTCCATCTGACTGACGTTTAAACTTGTCGCCATCCTTAAAACGCCCTTCCTCCATGCCTACCAGAATTTCTCCTCTTGATAACCCTTTTGTTTCCATCTTTCATTCCCCTTTCCAACCAAATAACGCTTTTGTTCAAAATTAAGCGTAATTCACGAAACAACCGCACCCACCAAAATCAAACAGATCAATTTGTTCTAGGTTTTTCTGTTCAAATTCAATTCTCAATTGTTCCAGTGATAAGTTTTCACGTTTTCCATTTCGTACTCTGTTTAAAATAGTTACATCTTTCCCTAAATAAACTTGCATTTCTTTTTCGTAGTTCTCTAGCCATTCGAATCTATCTGGCAACTTTTTCAGAAGATTGATAAAATGTGCTTGCCCTGCTCTTACACACATTCCGCCGCAATTGTTATGACTAAATCCCATCTTATATAGTCGTGGGATCTCAATTCCTTTATGGCTTAATTCATCTAACATTTCTTCTTTGTTTATATATGGCTCCTCACACATAGGAAACTCCACTTTATAAGGTGACCAATTCTTTACTGGAGACTTAGTTCTGTGTTCTTCCGTCCAATCAATCCCTAAGTACAATACACATTCATCAGGCTGAAAGTTATCTTTTACCCATTTCTCTGCTGTTTTCTGTTTTAATAAATGTGAACATTGAGCAAGTCTTGAATTACCCAGCCATCTAACATCTTTAAACACTTCCCATGGTGTACGACCATCTTCAATCCTTGTTATCTTTACCCCAAAATCGTTTGATGTTTCATCTAAGAATCTATATAAATCTTCATCCTCAATTAAAGTATCGCTAAAAAGAAGGATTACGTTTTCTGTTCCATATTTATCTATAACTCTTTTAGCTGTGTACCAACTACCTATCCCTCCAGAGTAGAAAACTATACGTTTCATAAACTCACCCCTTTCTTTTTATACAAAATTCAAATTTTATACCATTTAATTTACTTTTATTGTATTTATTTGGATATTCGTGATATTATTTATTTATAAAGTCATTACGACTTTACCCTTATACAATGAGCCATGAGCCTTCACAACTCATGGCTCTTTTCATTGCAAACCTCATTTATTAATTAAATTCAGATTTTAAAAGAATGCTAGTTGCCCATCCGGTCTTTCTAACAATGAAACAGATTCCTGTTTTGACGTTTCTTTAACTTCTTCTGGTACTGCTGCTAATTCTTCAAAATTAGCAAACCAATGTATCGGAAAGCATCCACATAATTTTTCACGTTCTCGATCATGCCAGAAGAAACAATGTGTACCTTTAGGCTTTATAATGTATTCTTTAAGTGGTTTATCTTTATAGCCTTTTGTTCGCCAAATCAATTGAGCTTTATAGAATTTACTTTCATCTAAATTCGGCATGTTAATTTGCGGTTCTGGTCTCCAAACCTCGTTTTCCACCACTTTAAATCTCTCTGCTGGATAACATCCAAAATGTGATTCCTTACGATCAAATTTGCTGACATAGTAATGATTAGGCTTAGCTGGGAATAAAAAGTATTCTTCATTTATTCCCAGTAAAGCTGAATGATCCACATCTATGCACATACCTTTCATTGCTTAATACCCGTTATTCTGACGTTGATGATTTACTTCATTCTTCTTGTAATAACCTTGTTCAATCTCTTTAAATGTGAATCCTAATTTCTTACCTAATCCTAAGTAGGAATATAGCAATTCTTCGTACAACTCCCTATCTTGAGTTGCACGAAATTCCGATACAGCTTCATATACATTGTTAAACTGACTGACTAACGAACTTGCAGAAAAAACATTTGCGTTGTGATTTAAAAATTTCGCACTATATCCATTAGGATTAAAGCCAATACCGTTGCCTAATGAGGCTATGAAATGTAAACCATCAACATATTCCATCAGAATAACTTCTTTTTCACTTGGCCCTTTATTGCTCCAATGCTTAAAACATCTAGTTTCATTTGCAAGTTCTCCAATTTCAACTTGTAGAGCAAGGATCATATTGTAAAATAAATTTTTGCCTTCCAATCCATGTTCCTTAACAATTCTTGTATCCAATACCTTTTGCATTCCAAATATTTTAGTTAAATTCATTTCCATTCGCTCCCTCACTAATTTAATTAAGCTACTCTTTTTTTCGTATCTATTAAACAATTAAGCATGTATTCTAAACCGAACTGATCCAATATTAATGTCGCTATTTCAATTTGATGCCTTCTTAATCTGTTTGCTATTTCTTCAATACCAAGCTGCTTCATCCATAGATCCTTAAAAAGCTCTATATCGTCCTCATTCCAAATAAAATTTACCTCTTCTAAAGCAATGTAGACGTATAGTGGCATTTCTTTTTTCTTTTTATTCCGAACTTTTTTGTCACCAATTTCTCCTAAACCCATTTTTCTTTTGTGGATCTTAAACTTATCTACTTGATCTAAAATAAGTGCTGCTACTTCTATTTGCTTTCTTTTAAACCTTTTCGAAATCTCTAAAAGTGTGTAGTTGCTATTCCAAAGCTCTCGAAACTGGAAAACCTCTCTTTGATCCCATAAGAAATCCACTTCTTCTAAAGCAACCCGAACTTTAAAAGCCGACATTTCAAACACTCCTTTAAAAAGCTAATTACTTTATCATTTCATTGGAGGTAGTTTTAACATGACCAACTTTACCGTTAACCCAAATTACAACTTGTTCACCATATCCACTTGCAGGTGGGTCAAAAGAAAGGATTTTTCCATCCGTAACCACATATACTTTATTACTTGTAACATCGATTTCTTTATTCATATATTCCTCTCCCTTTTTCTCACTTCATATACTCGACAACATCAGGTTTAAAACCGCTTCCTAAGTAAATCCGTACCGGAATTATTTCTTTTTTATCTCTTGCAGCCTTACACAATTCTTCGGCTGCATCCCAATTAAAAAATTTATCTACAGCTCTTTGAAATCTCCAAATTGCCATTGTATAGTGTTCAAAGATGTCATAACGATCATCTTGTTTAGTTGTACGTGGTAATTCATCCGTGCATTTAGCGTTCTTGGGAACATGAACGCGTACATCTGCATATGTAACCCGACCAGGTCCCCTCTTTACATTTGCTTTATTTACATCAAACTGACAAATTTCTGGTTCTACATCAAAAATATTTAATTGTTTAGGCATTTTCCGTCACATTCTTTTGAAGGAGATCCAGTAACTCACTTGCAGCTTTCTTACTCAAAAACATTCGGCCACCTAACAATTCAATGTTAGATTCAGACACTTCTCCCGTTACAAAGCATGACTTTTCTTGTTTTTTCAAAATGATATTTTCTCCATAAACATGAAAGTCTAACGCTGTACCTTCAGCAATCCCCAAAGTTCTGCGTAACTCTACCGGAATTACTACACGACCTAACTCATCGACTTTTCTTACAACACCTGTATTCTTCATTATTAACTCCCCCTTAATTTGAAACTAATTCACGAAACATTTGTTCATTTTTTGTATCAAGTGCATGATCAATAAGTTGATATTTAAGCAATCGCTCAATCTCAGCATGATCTTCTTCATTAAGATATGGCGTTAATGTACAGTCTTCATTTTCAACTACTTCCAGATACAATTTATTGCTGTATTTTCCTGTGAAATTTATTTGAATGTAAATTGTGTCCTCTCTATTCTCGTCAAAATGTTCAAATGTACTGAAACTACTCATAACAATTTCATCCCGTTTAAAAAACATGAACTCGTTATCCCCTAAAGATTCTTCTGAAATTTTAATTGCATATGCATACGCCTTAGCATCTTCAACAAATTGAACTCGCTTTGCGAAATGGTCATATTTATTGAATGTAAATAAAAGTCGATAACCTTCATCACCTTTTGATAAGACGTTCCTTAACAGAAAATCCATGAAAGCTCGCTTTTTATCGTCCGGAACTTTTTTCATACCTTACTCCCCCTTAGTATTTTTATATTTGTTTAAAATCTCATCAAAACGTTTCTGACTATCTTCAAGATCATCACTTGGAGTTTGCTGCGGTTGTTGCACTGGCTCATGTTCTTCCTGCTGATGTAACCAATCTGGTACAGCTTCAGTTCGGTTAGCATAGCCTTTGCCAGTACGCTTTTTATTTTGTTGTTGTCTTCGGAATGTTGCTTGTGCTGCTTCTACATCTTGAATTGTTTTAAATCCTTGTTGATGCCAATCTTTTAAAATTCCTTTTGTATAAGACCAATTACGTGTATTGTTTTGAAGTGTAATTTTCATAGCTTCGACTACTAAATCTTGATTAAGATCATCTACCCATTGATTTATTTCTTCTCCCATGAAAGGAGATATAAATCCGAAATTATTCATGTAAAAATCGATTGCTAAGTTTTCTGCTGTTGGAAATATTTCTTCTTGTTGTAATTTTTCTTTTTCTTTTTCTTTTTCTTTTTCTTTTTCTTTTTCTTTTTGTCCACGTATCGTTGACGTATCGTTAGACGTATCGTTAAACCCTGCAAAAGCACTTATTTTATGAACCAACTTCTCGTTTTTTGTTCTATCCAATACAAGTTTTACTAAAGATAAGTCTTTTATCGTTTTCAACTCTTTTTGAATACAATCTTCAATTGGCTTTCCACCTTTAATCAGGTTGTATTTCCCCCAATTAAGTATGCATATTTCCCTTGTTTCTTCGTTGTACACTATTAATTCATGGTGCTTCGTAAAACGATCTAACAAAGCCTTGGCGCTTTCTATGGAATAACCTAATTCGAAGGCCATTTGTTTTCTTGTAATTTGATATACACCTATTTGAGTTGTATGTTCATTTGTCATTAGGTACAGATAAAAGTATCTATCTTCTGGTGTCATCTCTTCTGTAACCTTTGGATCTGACCAGAATGTAGTTTGAACATGTCTGTATTTAGCCATTAATTTACCTCCTTGTACAAACTGCCACATATGCTTGTCCACTTTTAATAATTCGCTGAATTTCATAATGCGGATAACCAACCTTGAAATACTTTTGAATCATTTTTTTTAATTCATCTTTGCTTTTTGCTAAGCTCCAGAATTTACAAGGTAATAGCACTTGATATTCAGTTAAACGCATGTACTATTTCCCTACTTTCCGTGATATACTTATAACAAGTGTTTTTTCTTAGAGGACCCATTGCCGTGGGTCTTTTTATTTTGTTTTACGTCACTCCAGGCCCATTGTTTTATTGGCTCATAAGTGATGTATCCTAACCAAGCACTACATGCGATAAACATTGCGAATATAACTAACGATGTTGTATCTTCCACTAAATCACCTCCTTATATCTCAAAAGATAATTTTGTTAAAAATCCAAACCTCGGTTTTAACTAGCATTTGCTCCCTCCTTTTGTGCTTCAAACCACTTAAGAAAATCTTCTGCCTTTACTCTTTTACTTTTACCAATAGTAATTGTAGGAAAATCTTTTCGCTTCATCAGCGCGTATGCCGATGAACGAGAAATGTTTAAGAATTCTTGTACATCCTCCGCTTTCATTGAGAATGGTAGTTGTTTTATTTGGTACATGTTTTTTCACTCCAATCATTTTTTAAAGTTTAAATATGGATATACTATCTTATAACGTCGCCCTTGAATGTAGTCTACAGGGCGACTTGGATTGTAAAAAAAATCTCTCTCACTTTATTAGTTCACTAATTGATACACCATAAAGTTCTGAAAGTTTTTTTAATTTTTCTACTGATAATCCTGATTCACCTTTTTCAACGTTATGATAAGAACGTTTGAATTTCAGACCTAAAGCCTTTGAAACATATTCTAAAGAATAACCATTTTTTTGCCTTAGAGATTTAATTAGTTGTGTATTTAGCATTTTAAGTCACCACCTTCAACTTCTAAACTTAGTATAACCAAAAGTAGCCCCAAAGGCAACTTTTTATTTTTAAAAATTTATTTTTTATTTTTACGTTGCCATTAGGGCTACTCATTGTTACATTTAAACTAGATACTTTTTTACAAGTAGCGCGAAAGGATGTTTTTGATGAATATCATTGGGGAGAGAATATTCGAGTTAAGAAAAGAACGGAAACTAACACAAGAAAAAATAGGCGAAAATATTGGTGTCAGCAAGCAAACTATTTCCAAATATGAAAAAGGGACAAAAATCCCCTCACGTGAGAACATTGAAAAATTAGCTGATTTCTTCAATGTTCCCACTGATTACTTATTCGGGAAAAGCGATAATTCCATTAAAAGTAGCAATAATATAAAAGAAATATTTGAAAATGACGAATTACATTGGGATGGAAGAAAGCTGTCTCCTGAGGAGATCGAAAGCGTCAAAGCACTTTTAGAAGTAGCTATCCAAAGAATGTTAAAACAGGAAAAAAAGGATTAGCATGAGGCTAGTCCTTTTTTTGGTTCCATTTGCTGCATGATTTCACTTAATTCATTATCAGTAATAAATCCTTGATTATGTATTTCTTTCAAAGCATGAAGAGTGTCATTTTCTGAGACTTTATCCCCTAATAAATATTTAATCATGGATTTTATTTTTTCTTCGCCACTTATTAACAATACGAACTCCTCCATCCCAATAACTATGTGATTTTTTTAACAAACTGTGCATTTTTGTAATGCTTTTCAAAAATGCATACCCCTTAAAAAGCACTCAAGACGCTACTTATTAGTAGCGTCTTGAAAAATAATTTATAAATTTTTAATGAGTTCCTGGGTCAACCATTAGATATTTAGCTTCTACTTTACTTGAATGTGTTTGTGAAGTATCTTTGTTTTGTTCAACTGCTCCTAGTAATCCTAAAACACATACCATTGTAAGAATAATTTTTTTCAACCTACTTCACTCCCTCTTTAATTAAAAGACGTGTTACCAAATTTGAATAGAATACATTCCCATTATTAGCGAATTTTTCTAAAGCCTCTTTGAGAACCATTATATCATTTCTATCTACAAAAAATAAATAATATAATTTAAATGCGGACAAAGTTTTTCCTTGTTTTTTTAAGTCTTCAAAATAAGCTCTAGCTTTAACTCCTGAACCGAATTTAGCATCAAAGAAAGCTTTTTCCGCTTCTCCTACAAAGTCCCAATCTATTTTATCTACATTTATTCCGTACTCAATTCGCAAAAAAGCTAATGTACTATGAACTGCACGATACATTTTACTATAAGTAGTAATTCCTAATTTTTTTATTAACTTTAGACTTTCCAAAAAGTAGGTTTCCGCCTGAAAAGGATTTTCAAATATAAAGGACTCCCCTAAGCAACTCAAAGCTTTAGCCTTTATAACTGAATATTCCGGAGCGGATTTTATTATATTATTACAAATTTCCCTGCATTCTTTTGTTTTATTACTAAACAAATTAATATGAGACTTACGATCATCATGTTGCAAATCCAAATGTTTCTTTATAAATGTATTCTCTACTAATGGTAGGTTTTGATCAATCTTTTTAGAATACGGGACCATAGCCATGAAATTACTACTATCATACAGCGCAAAACCGTGTAACATGTCTACTATTATTTGATAGTCAGCATTTTTAGAGTATGGCAATTCATCTAATTTCCTTTGTAATTTTTCTCCTTCTAATTTATTCAAATTTCTTTGGTTGTATAAATCATACAAATATAGATATTTGTTTATTTTCCCTTTTTTATCACTGCTAATATGTTTTTTTATTAATTTTTTCATTAATTGATATTCACCAACTGTTTGACAGTAAGACAGTGACTTTTTTATGTTTAAATCACTCTCGCAAAGCGATATAAACTCTCTAATCTTCTTTCTACGTTCTGTCCATTTTGGATACAAGTCAGGAGCAATTAATAAAAATGATTCTAACTTCATTTCTTTAATTTTCCCATTTAAAATCCTAGTAAGATTAGTTCTATCAATCTCTGCTTTTTTAGCTAATGTACCAACATCCAATTTAAGGTAATTGATATGCTCCTGTAAGTTCTTGATAAAGCTCTTCATTCTAAAATTCCCTCCCAAATCAGAACCCAAAACATATCCCTTTTTTCTCAATAGGAAAATGAATCATAATTTTCTTTACACTTATGAAGTATGCTATACTATGTACTGACTCATGGAAACTTTCCCTATCTAGGCTAGGGTTAAATGTTATAGCTGTGTGGCCTCACATCTATAACACCGTGGGTCTTTTTTTATTCCTTCTTTCGCTTAATTCAGTTTATCATAAGATTTAGAATGTTCGTTCCGATTATGGTCAAATCATGTTGAGAAAGTTTTTTTCAAAAATTCTATTTTTCATTAAGAATATTTTACCACCAAAAGAACATTTGTTCTATACACTTTCGCCCGAATGTCAATTTACGTGATATTTACTATTATAAAGACAAATTCTGTGACATGTATAGTCTAAAAATTCTCATGTATTTATACTAAAACTATGAATACATTTGGAGAAAATTTAAAAAAGTTTAGATCAAGTCGTTCCCTTACTCAATCAGAGTTCGGTGAAAAAGTGCAGTTAAGTCGTAGTCAAGTTGGCAATCTAGAAATCAATTATAATCAACCTGATCTCGACACTCTCGATCGCATTGCAACATATTTAGGTGTATCTGTTGATGCGTTAATGGGTAGAACGAGTACACCATATGAAAAGAACATAGCAAATGCCCTCGATGAAATTCAAACGGTTTTCGCAGGCCTGGATGAATCCCAACGAGAGCAGTTCTGTAAACAACTCGTTTTATATGCAAAGTTCCTTAAAACTCATAACGAGCTGTTATGAATCGATTGTAGTAGAAAATATTTCCAATAACAACGGTAAAAATTAACAAATTTTTATCAACAAAAAAAGAGAGCACTTAGCTCTCTTTTTTTATATTCCTGTACCTGGGTCTTTTGTGTATCCTCCACCTACTCCAGGATCAAAAATTACTTTCCATCCTGTTCCTGGGTCTTCGTTGTATTGCCAGCCACCACCGCCTGGCTCGTTATGCCAACCTACACCAGGATCAGCTACTCTGTGGCCTCCAGGTTCCTTTGTGAATTCCTCCATATTTTCCCCTCCTTTATTTAATATACAAATATTGTAGCTCAC
This sequence comes from Bacillus sp. 2D03, assembly GCF_003946765.1. Taxonomy (NCBI): domain Bacteria; kingdom Bacillati; phylum Bacillota; class Bacilli; order Caryophanales; family Bacillaceae; genus Bacillus; species Bacillus sp. 2D03. Next base: position 13,756 of record NZ_RPSJ01000001.1, read on the forward strand.
TTCTTTTATATCTGTAAATTTCCTTTTACAGAAATTAGGCTTACATGCTATCATTTCTTATACCACTACCACATATCACAGCTTGTATCTAGAAAACGATTATGACGAGGTGAAAAATCATGGCATACTTTCGTAAACGTGGTGAGAAGTGGTCTTTTACTATGGATGTCGGGAAAGACCCTATCACAGGTAAACGGAAACAAATCACTAAAGGTGGTTTTAAAACAAAGAAAGCTGCTCAAGAAGAAGTGGCTAAAGTTACAAATGATTTAGCAAATGGGGATTATGAGAATAGTGATATTCGCTTTTCTCAGCTCGTAGAAATCTGGATGCAAGAGAAAGAATCATCATGTAGACCATCAACATTGTATCAATACAAACGCATTCTACGCTCCCGTGTTATGCCTGAATTTGGTGAAAAGAGGTTATCAGATATAAAACCTCTAACTGTTCATAATTTTCATCAGAAGCTACTTAAAGAGGGTCTTACTACGAAATACATTTCATCCGTTGATGTTATGTTAAAACAAATCCTTGATAAAGGCGTCGAGCTTGAAATGATTAATTCTAATCCAGCTAAGAAAGCAAAGCGGCCAAAGGTTAAAAAGAAAGCACAAGCTAGTTGGACAATTGAAGAAGCAATGAAGTTTATGGAGTATGCAAAAATTCAAGGAAGCTATTATATTGCATTTGTTTTAGCTTTGCATACAGGTATGCGTATCGGCGAAGTATTAGCTTTACAATGGAAGGATATTAATTTCGAAAGCAAGATCATTCATGTACAAAGAACGTTAACGCTTGTGGATGGTAAGTATGAATTAGGTGAAACAAAAACCGAAGCATCTAATCGAATGATTCCAATGACTGAAGAATTAATGGGAGAGCTGTTAGAATATCAAAGTCATAAAAAAGATAATTCTTTCGACCTATTAATTTGTACAAGAAATAAAAAAATCGTGCATCCATATACGATACGTTACCAAATGAAAGCTTTGTGCGAAGCAATTGACGTACCGTATATTAGATTCCACGATATCCGAAGAACGTTTACAACTATTTTAATCGATTCTGGCGCAAATGCAAAGGTTGTTTCAAAATTACTTGGTCATACAAATGTTTCTACAACTTTAAATATTTATACTGATGTTTATGAAGAACGTCAAATTGAGGTAACTGAAATGCTAGGAAATGTACTAAAAAGTGGTCGAAGTGGTCAAAAAGTGGTCATTGAAGAAAAACAAGAGGATTAAACCCCACGGTATAAGTGATATAATGCATTTATAGTGTAAGTTTTTTCTTTACACTATAATGAAGTCATCATAGTAAATAATATATAGAGTATCACGTTTTTCAAAAAGATGCTACATCGAAAGGAGAGATTACCATAAAAGCTGGTGGTATTGTTGTTGAATATAACCCTTTTCATAACGGTCATCTTTATCATGTGCAACAGACAAAAAAGTTAACACAATCTGATATAATAATTGCCGTTATGAGTGGTCCTTTTTTACAGCGTGGTGAGCCCGCACTCATTTCCAAATGGTATCGCACTAAAATGGCCTTAGCAAACGGCGTAGACCTTGTTGTAGAGCTTCCATACGTCTTTGCAACACAAAAGGCTGAAACCTTCGCAAATGGTGCTATTTCCATTTTAAATGCCCTACGTGTTTCTGAAATTTGTTTCGGTAGTGAGGATGGACAAATCGAAAATTTTTATAATACCATCTCCGTACAAAAAAACGAAGAAGAGACTTTTAACTACCTTGTAAAACAATTCATGGACGCTGGTAATAGTTATGCAAAAGCAACATCGGATGCTTTCTCACACATTTTAACATCTGAAAAAAACATAGATATGTCACAACCAAATAATATTTTAGGCTTCCAATATATGAAAGCAATTCTGTCACAAAATAGCTCTATACAAGCTCAAACTATAAAAAGATTTGCCTCTCATTATCATGATGAAACATTTAATGACCAACATATTGCAAGCGCAACAAGCATCCGAAAACAACTCTTTAGCGAAGAAGGATCATTTACAACAATTAAACCTTTTCTCCCACAGGCAACCACTTCGCTTTTAGCAAATTACAAACAAAACTACGGGATATTACATAATTGGGAACAATACTTTTCATTTTTTAAATATAGACTCATGACGATGTCTCCAGGGGACTTACGACATATATATGAAATAGAAGAAGGTTTAGAGCATCGTATTTTATCAAAAATACAAAACAGTTCCTCCTTCTATTCATTCATGGAAGCATTAAAAACAAAACGTTATACATGGACTAGATTACAAAGAGCTTGTACACACATTTTAACAAACACAACAAAAGAGGAAATACGTAGCGCAAATATAGAACAACACGCACCATATATTCGCCTGCTAGGCATGTCACAAAAAGGACAAACTTACCTTTCAAAAAACAAGAAAAAAATCGAACTTCCAATCCTTACTCATACAAAAACATTCGACCATGCCGCTTTAGATATAGAGAAAAAAGCAAACTCTGTATATTTCTCCATCATGCACGAACCGTTACGCACACAACTATTAAAACAGGATATAACACACCATCCTATTCGCTATGATGAAACAACTACAAAATTCCTATAAAAAACCTCTCTATTTCAGAGAGGTTTTTTCCTTATCCATCTTTTCTAAATATATTAACGCATCATCCAGCGTATCTACTGGTACAATTTTCATTTTTGTTTTAATATCCTTTGCAGTCTCAAGTGCATCTTTATAGTTCGATTTCTCCGCACCTTTTTCATTTGGCGCAAAGAACACTTCAGCCCCGGCATCGCTAGCAGCCACCACTTTTTGATTTATACCACCAATTGGGCCCACTTCTCCTTTTTCATTAATTGTACCTGTTCCAGCTATTTCATGTCCTTTCGTTAAGTCTTCTTCCACAAGTTGATTATATATTTCTAATGTGAACATTAAACCTGCGGATGGTCCACCAATTTCATGAGAATTAATTTTCACTTTCGGATCGACCACTAATTCTCTTTCCGTAACGATAGAAACACCTATACCGACACGTCCATTCCCATTAGGAATCGTCTTTACATTTAAATTCTCTTTCAATTGTTTTCCATTTCTCATGTACTCAATACTTACAGCATCGTTTTCTTTTTTCCCTGTCATATATTCAATAAATTGCTCCGTCTTTTCAAATATTTTTCCGTCAACAGCTATAATAACATCACCAAGCTTAAGCTTTCCTTCTGACGGCATTCCTTTTGCCACACCAGCAACTAATACACCTTTATTTTCAAAAGATACTGAGCGATTTGCACGTTTATATGCATTATAAATTGCTGCATTTTGCGAATCTTTCATCGCATAATTTTGGCGAAATTGATATTCTTCATCACTCTCACCTTTTTGCAATATTTCTTCCGCTTTCGAAATATGTGTATATTTATTAAACTGTGCCGCTATTAAATTCACCACATTTGCTGGTCCCATTGAAACCGTAACAAGCATAAAATCACCAGATTCTTTCGTTCCACCCTCAACTTGAACATAAGGCTCTAATTTGGCAGCCATTCCTGGTTTTGTTACATAATACGGTAAACGCACGTAAACAAGTAACATCGCCAATATAACCCCTATTAAGATTGCATATATAAACCGAAAACGCTTAAACATTATGTTTCTCCTTCCACTGCTCAATTAATAAATAAATATTTGAAACATGTTTTTCTGCTTCTACTTCTCCAACTCGAATAATGTCTTCAATGTTTGTAAAAGCACGTGAACTAAATTGCTCTACAGCTGGTCGCATCATTAAATCCGATGCAATTTGCCGATTCATTACAAGCTCATGCTGCATAATTTCAATACTTTGCATAATTACGTCATAAATGGACGTAACATCGCCATTCACCTTAATTGGAGATACATCAACAGCGATAACAATATCGGCCCCTAACTCTTTCACAACCGATACTGGGATGCGATCAATGACTCCACCATCCACTAATAATCTTCCATCTATTTTTTCTGGTACAAACACTCCAGGAACAGATATGCTAGCCCTCACCGCATCTGCAACTGGCCCACTTGTAAAAACCACTTTTTCCCCCTTCAATATGTCAGTAGCCACAACAGCCGTCGGGATATCTAACTCTTCTAAATTTTTATTATATGTAAACATTTTAATCATATCTTTGACACGTTTTCCAGCAATAAATCCCATTTTCGGTACCGTGAAATCTAAATAATACTTCCGCTTAAAAACAGATGCCAATTTATACAATCTTTCAACGTTACTACTTGCCGCATAAAACGTACCTATTAGCGCCCCCATACTACTTCCTGCAATCATGTGAATAGGGATACCGGCTTCCCTTAAAACCTTTATTACACCAATATGAGCAAACCCTTTCGCTCCTCCAGACCCAAGTGCTAAACCAATCTTTGGTTCTTTCATTTTTCTCACCCTTTAATTTTTTTCATTCCTTTTTCATACTTATGGTCTAAATTCACTACGTATCCACGTATACTGAAATGAACGTTTTTTGGGACAAAGGGGGATTTACTTACATGTATGAAAAATGGAAAACCGCTTTCCTTACCATATCAACGCTATTTTTAACCTTTTCTCTTGTACTCCACCCCCAAGCCGCTTTGCAAGCTTCTATTCGCGGGTTAAATATATGGTGGGAAGTTGTATTCCCTTCACTACTACCGTTTTTCATCATTGCGGAACTTCTAATTAGTATCGGTGTTGTAAAATTTATTGGCGTTATATTAGAACCACTCATGCGCCCACTTTTTCGCGTTCCAGGGATAGGCGGATTTGTTTGGGCGATGGGAATGGCTTCTGGTTTCCCTGCAGGCGCCAAATTAAGCGCTAGACTACGAAAAAGCAATCTTTTAACTCAGATTGAAGCGGAGCGCCTCGTTTCTTTCACAAATTCTTCCAATCCGCTTTTTATTTTCGGTGCTGTGTCTATCGGTTTTTTTAATAATCCGAAATTAGGAATTATATTAGCCGCTGCCCATTATTTCAGTAACTTTGCTGTCGGATTAATTATGCGTTTTTACGGCGATAATACCGCTTACAAAAATAATACACACACTACAAAAAAACGTCGCTTTCAAAACCCTTTTTTAATTCTTCACGAGACACGCTTACAAGAAAAAAGACCAATTGGTAAATTACTTGGGGATGCCATTGTTTCTTCTATTCAAACATTACTTATGATTGGCGGATTTATTATTTTATTCTCTGTGTTAAATAAAATGATTACTGTATTCCACATTACAGCAGCTCTTTCTTTTATTATGCAACATATTTTATCATTCTTCCAACTAACTACTGAATTTAGTATTCCCATTTTATCAGGCATTTTCGAAATGACACTCGGGAGCCAAATGATTAGTCAAATAAATGAAACACCCCTCCTGCAGCAAGCGATGGTAACAAGCTTCATTTTAGCATTTAGCGGCCTTTCTATTCAGGCACAAGTTGCTAGCATATTAGCTGAAACAGACATACGATTTAAGCCCTATTTTTTCGCACGAATTATCCAAAGTATTCTCGCTCCTATTTTTACCTTTATATTTTGGAAACCATTTTATGAAAAAGTAAGCTCTTTTTCACCTATGCAAAAAGATATTCCCGTATTTTTTTCCAATTCTTCTTTTATACTGCATGAAATTTGGACATCTTTTATACACTATGGACCGATATTTACTTTATTTTGTTTATACGTATATGTTATTTTATTATTTTTCCGTAGCAACAAAGAAAAACCCCGTTCACTTTAACGGGGTTTGAAACTTTTCTTTTAAAGCACGTTCTACAACAGGAGGTACAAGATCTACTACACTTCCGCCATATCTCGCAACTTCTTTCACAATGCTCGAGCTTAAAAATGAATATTGGTTATTTGTCATAATAAAAAAGGTTTCAATGTTTTCATCTAATTTTCGATTCATAGAAGTAATTTGCATCTCATATTCAAAATCAGAAACTGCTCGTAACCCACGTAAAATTGCATTTGCATTACGCATTTTCGCATACTCTACTAATAGTCCACTATGTGAATCTACTTTTACATTCGGGATTTCCTTTGTTGCTTCTCGAATTAAGTCTAAACGCTCTTCAACTGAAAAGAACGGTTTTTTTGACGAGTTGTTTAAAACTACTACGTATACCTCGTCAAATACTTTTGCTCCCCTTTTAATAATATCCAGATGCCCAAGGGTAATTGGATCAAAACTTCCCGACGAAATAGCTATACTAGTCATTCTGTCCCCTCACCTTCATACTTATAGATCGATATTGCTGTAATGCCGTAATTCTCAGCTCGCACTTTTACAAGTCTTCCTATAGACTCAGGTAAAACTACATCATTACCATGCTCTGACATAATTAATCCATCTCTATGTAGCAATCCATGTTGATCCATCACACTAATTAAAGATACAATTTTTTGATCTTTATATGGCGGATCAATTAATATAAGATCGAATGCTATTTCACGTTTTATAAGAGCCTTTACCGCGCGTTCTGCATCATTTCGATATACTTCAGCTTGTTCCTGTACTCTACAACTTTCTAAATTTTGATGAATTACTTTTATTGCTTTACTATCCCGATCAACAAAAATTACTTTATCGATCCCTCTGCTCAAAGCCTCAATTCCAAGACCACCACTACCACCAAATAAATCAAGGGCGATACCACCATCAAAATAAGGACCTATCATATTAAAAATAGATTCTTTTACTTTATCTGTCGTTGGACGTGTTGTATTACCAGGAACCGCTTTAAGTGGGTGTCCTTTACATTTTCCTGAAACTACTCTCATCTGTTGTCACTACCTTTATTTCAATCTATCGAGCGATTATAGAAAGCCATTCCCACTTCGGTAACAGTTAACAAACCACATTCACCTAACTATAGAAAAACTCGGCCTCAAATAACCTCTCGTTATTTTTATGTATTCATCTCATCATTCACTAATATGAACCCAATATGTATATTAGTTCCACTTTATCTTTTTTATCCTATCACAAAATAAAAAAAAGAAAAATAAAAAGCCCAACATAAAATTTAATTTCATTATGTATATCTTCATTTAGATTGGACATAAATAATTATAACAACATCACCTTCGATGTTGTTGCCAACCGCGGAGAAGACTTACGTTTCCCCATAAGTTCTTCCTCCGGTTTCTCCTCTCCCTTTGCCTTCTTACTAGTACATGCTAGTATAAGAAGGGCCCTGCTATGCAGGGTTTTTTTTTCTTTGTGTGCTTTTCATTTAAAAAGTGAAATGGTACAGTAAAAGAAAGAGGAGGAAAAGATATGATTCAACGCTTTATAGAACTTGGAGAAGGCTACTCTGATTTATATGAATTACTTGAAATTGCCAAAACAAATCAAGAACGTATAGCACATATGTTACAATTTGAAACGATAAAAAACGATAAAAAAGTGTGTTCGCTTGTTGTAATATTAAAACCAACTACTACTGGTGATTTCCAACCATTATACATATGTCGTGAAGGCATTCCTGTATTTGAAAATAAAAAAAGTAAACGTGTCATTTTATTTGAAGAAACGGCAGAACAACTCGGAAAAAAAGTGGCTACCTTTACTGTAAAACCATCTACAACTTTCCCAGAAAAAGAACTATTTTTTAATCATTTAATTGGTATTTTACGAATGAACAATTTCATTCCTCCGATGAAATAACGTGTTATTTCAAGTGAAAAATCCCCGGCTAAATTTAGCAGGGGATTTTTTCTATTAGCTATAATCGTATTCTTTTGCTCGATCAGGACGGGAATTTTCAAATTCCGTTTTTAAATACGGGCGATACGACTGTTCTATCTTTTTCACAAAAGGAAGTTTGTTCAACTTATGCATCATATGCTCAATTTGTTCCATATCACAATATACTACAGCATATTTTAATCGTTTTGATATGTAATGTATGTTACCATATTTCCTTAAAATCTTGGCATGTTTCAATGAATGTAAATAAACAATCATACTTTGTCGTTGCCCGAACATAATCTTCTCCATCTTCTCCTTTTAAAAACATATATTTTATATTCTATGAAAACCAATCAGAAATTTATAACATTACAGGACAAACTCTGTATACGTTTTCTTCCAACTTCTAAAAAACGGGGTACATCACCCCGTTTTTTTACAACCACAACCTCCGCCAGTACCACAACCTCCACCACAGCCACCAGCATCAAAGAATGGATTTCCTGTTGGCACTTTAATGGAAGAAGACACTTCCGAACCGATTGCTACACTAACTTCGTCTAATAACTTCTGCAAAGCAGTTTCTGCTCTTTTAAAAGCTGCAACCTTATCATGTAAGTCCACAGAACGCTTTAATTCTCTCATTTTCATCGACACGGTAGTATAGTCAGGATGGTATTTTCCAAAACGCTGTACTTCCTCATACCGTTCTTTCATCGCTGTAAATTGCTGAATTAGCGTCTGAAGTTCCATATCTTCATGTAATTCTCTATAATACTTACGATAATCTTCTGCTATATCTGAACAGATAATCGCTTTTGCAAGCTGCTCTGCCTTATCTAATATTAATACGCTTTCTAGCGTCGCTACAATCATGAGAGACACCTCCGAGTATCCATCATACCACATTTAGATTAGAACTACTAATTGAAGTGACTTACTCAAAAGAAAGATATAACGTAACTATTTTTACACTATATCCGTACACACTTATACATTAATATGTTCCGCTATATTATATTTAAGAACATCCCATTTTCCACTATTTTGTTTCACATAACTAATACACGCATTTTTTAATGGTGTCTTAAATGTAATTTCATCTGGTTCAATGGCATGTAAAATCGCTTTTATCGCGTGTGAGTGAGCAACAATAATAATACGTTTGCCAAAATGAGTTGTCGCAACATCTTCTAAAGCAGCAAAGCAACGAGCTACAATCTCTTCATCTCGCTCCATACCTTCTACTTTACCCTCAGCAATCAACTCTCTAACAGCCGCAACCGGCTTCCCTGAAGCTTCTCCAAAATTCCGTTCAACAAATCGCTCATCTAATAAAATCGATTGTAATCCAACTGCCGTTGCGATTTCATTAGCCGTTTCTTGCGCTCTAATTAACGGGCTACTTATAATGATATCCCACGTTTCTTCTTGTAAAGCAGCTGCACTTTGACTCGCTTGCTTCTTACCAACTTCATTAAGCGGAATATCTTCTCGCCCCTGAATAATTTCTTGAAAATTCCAATCAGTTTGTCCATGTCGTACTAAACAAATTTCCGTCATGCTGCAACTCCTTTTTAAATAATCAACTTCTATTGTAACAAAAGTTCTGCATGACGGACATATTTTTCACTTCCAATTAGGTTGCATTTTGTTGCTTCATATACTGAAACATATCAATCATGATCGAAGCAACGGCCAATTGATTTTGAAACTTTTCCACTTTATCTGGTATCGTTTTTTTGAAATGTTGCATCGCCGCTAACTCAAAAGCCTCTTTTTCTTCAGGATTTCGTGTTAATTTTCTATACCAGTACGGTTGCTCTCTAATATAGCGAGATAAATCCTCATCAGCCTTTATAAACTCCATAATTTCTGCTCTCATCATCTTTCCCCCTAATCCTTTTGAAAGAAAAACGGGTTATTTTCTGAAGTACTTTGCTCTTGCTGCGTACGGTTACCTTGAAATTGCTGAATAACTTGTTGCACGCTCCCAATTGCACTCGTCACATTGGCTAAATGGTTCTGCATTTGTTCCACGTCCAACTTTTTAAAAAAAGAAAGCATTTGCCCCATCACATCAGCAGTTTTTTCCTCTTCAGTTCGATTATCTTTTTCTTTTTTATTTTCTTTTACCGAAGAAAACGCAGGCGCTCCATCCGGTCTATAAGTTGCCCATATTGGATCTTCTTCACCAAGTAAGTACCATTCTTCATAAAATTGTTGCCATGTTTTATGACCACTTCTAACCTCATGAACCATTTTAGGGTGATGGTTTACAAATTCTTTAAACTGTTGAATCGATGGATGTAACGGTCCTTTTGTTGTTGGCATAATCCTCACCTCTCCATGTATATCTACTATATAGTAAGAAAAAAAAGGCGCATGGTTCGCCTATTTTTAGACGATTCATGCACCTTTTTTTCTGCTATTTGCATACGGTCAGATTCCCACCTACAATTCAGTGAATACGAAGTAACTAATTTGGTAATGTGACACCCCACCGCTTACAGTTTCGCTTTATTTTCGAATAAAGTTTTGTGTATAAAATTTATCGTATACACCAACACCTAATCCTGTAAATTGTTCATTTAATAAATTCTTTCTATGCCCCTCACTATTTAACCAACCTTGCACTGCCGCAATTCCATCACTATGTTGCGCCGCTATGTTCTCACCAGCAAGTTGAAATCCTACTTTCCCGCGCTGCAAACGATCTCCTAGTGTACCTAATGTAGGTGAGTCATGAGAAAAATAATTATTGTCTTTCATATCTTTACTGTGACCAACAGCAACATCTGCTGTTTCCTGATCCCATGTTAATAACGGTAATTTATGACGACTTCGAATGATATTTGTTAAATCAAAAATTTGTTGCATATTCCCATTTTCTACTTGTTTTATTTTTTCTGGAGTCAATGGTTGTTCTGCTATTAATTCACCTGAATAAACGAGCTGATACGGTCTTTGGCGTAATAAAGTTTCATCATCCATATAACGAACACCAACAAGCTCATGTGTAAATTGATCAAAATACAATTGCGCCCATCCATCTTCTACAGGTATTAACGGTTGTTCCATGACTTCGGTATCAGATAGCTCAAATTGATAACTATTTTTCCCTCTTTTTAATGAAATTTCATGCGAAAGCGGACTTTTTTTATATACTTCTTCATATTTTTCATTTATATAATAAGGTGGAACCTTAACTTGTTCACCAGCTGCGTATGCCGTTACAACTTTACGTTCAGAAACTCCAAATTGAACATACTGAGTTAAATCCTGGTTGTATACCCACCATTCATATCCGTATGCAGATGGCTCTATTCGAGAGGGTTCTCCCCACTTCGCTAATAAGTTTTCAGAGTCTTCACCAATCATATTTAAAACAGTGTCTGAGGAGTCTTCCTTAATTTGCTTTTTCTTTTTCACAATTTTATTTTCTTGCTTTGATTGAGATGGGGTTAATATATATTGTGAAACGAGTAATTTCCCGTATAAATCAACAGCTAAAATTAAAAATGTAATCATTACGATACGCAATAATTTCTTCAAACGATATACCTCCTGAACAAAACATAAAATTGAGATATACACAAATCCTTTTCTTTCTTTTTGTGTGTACCGTACTCTTTTCACTATATCATATTTTTGTGAAAAAAGTCTGGATTATCCCTTTTCTCTCAATATGAATTGCACTTTCTTATTATTCATACTATTATAAAAATAATGGTGTAACATTAAAAAAGGAGGTATTATATGCAATTTACAAATACGAAATTTAATGGAGCCGTCGTTGAATTAACTCTTTTAACTGAAATCATGGAAAACAACCACTTCGTACTTGCCGGACAGTGGGATTATGAACGAGTTACATACGATTATAAATTTGAAATATTAAAGGATGTTTATTATTTACGAGTGCAAGGAGTTGCTGTTGAAGGTGACATCGGCAGTAGACACGCTGAAGTAAAACTACTTCCCCCCTTATTAGGAAAACATTATTATCCTCACGGCGTTGAATATGGTGATGATGAGACTTTCCCAACGAATGTACTTCAAAAAAGCGAACAACTCCTACAAAATGTCGAAAAAGAGTTAAAAGAATTTCAAATTATTGATTAACAAAAACAAGCGCATCAATATGATGCGCTTGTTTTATTTCCCTTCCCTAAGAATGAATCGTTTTTTTTACTGGATATCCATAAATAGATCCATCTTTTACTTTAATCTCATCTTCCCAAGGAACCTTATATTTACCTTCAGCTAAATCTTTTACAAACGTATATGGATTTTCTTTCACCCCACCAGGAGTTGCTACATATCCTCTTGAACCTAGATTATATATATTATTTTCCAATCCCCATCCTAATCTAGCCTGATCTGCTAGTTCTGGATATACTTCAGCAGTAACAATCTCCCACGGATTTCGATGACCCTGTACTAAAGTAGTCCCATCAAAGTTACATACTTGTCCTTCACCAAAGTAATAAAATACACCATCATAACCCGCTAAGTTTACCGACAATGTATACATTAAATTTTGCCATGCATTTGAGCGATTGGTTAGCATCCATTGTTCACTAACTTGTGTACTATATCCAGAAATACGAATTAAGACATTTGCACCTTTATAGGCCGCTTCACGAGCTACTTCAGGGAACATGCCATCATGACAAATACAAACAGCTAATTTACTTCCTCCAGGTCCATCACAAACAGGTAAGCCTAAATCTCCAGCTTTCCAAGGCTCGACTGGCACCCAAGGATTTAGCTTACGATACTTCAAAATCATTTCACCTTGTGGATCAATAATAACTGCTGTATTATATGGCTCTCCACCATCAGGATTTTTCTCCATTATTGAAAAAACACCATATACTTTAGATTCTTTACATGCCTCAGCAAATAAGTCTGTTTCTGGCCCAGGCACTGTGCATAAAAATTCTTCTGTAGTCCATTTTTTTGTATTGAGCCCTTGTGTACTATATTCAGGAAATACTATCAATTCTAAACCAGGGTAACCTGATTTGGTCGAATGAATTGTTTTTATGATTTGTTGAATTTGTTTATCAATGTCTGCACGCGATTCTACTACTGGTACTGGATATTGAATTAGTGCTGTCAAAAAACCACTAATCGGCTTTACCATACTTCCACTACTACCCATTTAAACTCCCCCTTAAAATAGTTCGTGTTTATTAAAGATAACAATATATATTTGTAACTCTCTAAAAAACTTGCACTACATATGGAATTATTACGCATGAAAGCTAGTAGTAAATTTTATCTCCACTTTTAGTACACGCCTACACTAACTTAACATAAAAAGTTAGAAAATTCAATCTTTTTAAAGGTAGCTAAAACTAAAAAAGAAAAAGCGCATGGAATCCCATACACTTTTTTACTTAGTCTGTAAATACGGCGGCAATTGTTGCAACTGCTCCTTATCCTTTTCACGTTCTCTACGTGCCCATCTAAAGAATACATAGCCTATAATTGTACCGTATACTATTTCCTGGACAATTTTCATTATAATACCACCAGTTTGCTGGTCTTGTACGACTGGCATCCAGTGCAAAAATTCTGGTCCCGTTATATTCAAATCTGATAAAGTGTCCGCTGGTACACATAGTTCCATCGCTTTCATCCAAGCAGCTGGATCCGTATACGTTGCAAATAACGGCGCTGTCGCAAAAATGATTAACGCACAGGCAGGCGTTAATAATATGCCGTTAGCAAACATATAACCAAGTTTCTTTATATCACTTAACGTTTGATATTCTGGTAATGGATTTAACATCGGCCACCACATCATGATTGCTGTAAAAAACAATATAGCGAGACAAATAGGATGAGCTATTTGACTTTGTTTTACTGTATCAAAAACAACTGGTAAATGATAAAAAGAAAACAGGCCGTTAAATACAAACAACGCAATAAGTGGTTTAGCAAATGCCTTTAATATAATTTGAACGAACTTAAAAGAAGTAATGTAACGATATAACCAAATTGGTATACCAAGCAACAGTAACGGTGGAACTGCAATATACATGACTGCCATTTCAAACATATGAGCACTAAATATAATATGGCCAATTAAATCAATAGGTCCTCCCTTTACAAAATACAAAAGAACAATACCAGTCGTAAAATAAAAAATTTGCTTCTTACTTACCTTCGTCGCATTTTCAAATCGCATTCTATATGGCCCAATAATTAAGAAGTACCCAATAAGAATTGAAAGCATAAATAATAAAAAGATTGGACTCCATAAAGCCTGAAAACCAAATATCCACAAGTTACTCATTTTCACACCTACCTTCGTAAGGTTATCTCATAATATGAAGAGGGAGCTGTGACAACACAAGCTCCCTTATTTTTCACTTTTCAAATCCACACGATTGTCATAAAAGCTAAAATTGTAATTAATCCTATTAGCAGACCAGAGTAAAGAAAGAAACTTGCTGCTTCATGTCCTTTATGACTCATATGCATAAAATAATACAATTGAAAAATTACTTGTACCACTGCTAATAGTAAAATAAACGGTACAGAGAAAATCGGACTAAAAGTTTTTGGATACGCCACTGCTACAAATGCAACTAATGTTAAAAAAATCATTAATGCAAACGTAATAACTTGATGCCTCATTTCCTCCGCACTTTTTCTCTTCCGATAAACAAGATCAACTTTAGGATTATTCGTTTGCTTTATCGCCATTGTTTATCCCACCATTCCCATTAAATATACTACAGTGAAAATAAACACCCAAACTACGTCAATAAAGTGCCAATAAATCGATGCAACATAAAACTTCGGTGCATTGTATAAATTTAGACCTCTCTTCGCATTTCTAAAGATTAATGTTAAAATCCAACATAACCCAAACAATACGTGGAGTCCATGTGTACCAACAAGAGCATAAAACGCAGAGCCAAACGCACTACTTCTCATAGTATGCTTAAATTCATGTGTATAATGATAAAACTCATATATCTCAAATCCTAAAAACCCTAAACCTAGCAATACTGTTACTAGTAACCAAAGCTGCATTTTCTTAAAGTTAAAGTTTTTCATGTGATACATCGCATATACACTCGTTAAGCTACTCGTTAATAAAAGCATCGTCATAATAAAAACGAGTGGCATTTGGAACATCTCTTGAGATGTTGGTCCACCATTTGTAGAATTCTTTAACGCTAAATATGTGCCGAATAAGGAAGCGAACAGCACTGTTTCGCCTCCAAGAAATAACCAAAAACCGACAAACTTATTTTTCCCTTCAAGGGTTGCTTTTTCAGGCTCTGCTGGAAATGTTTCATTCGTTAATTTTTCATCTACATGCATTATGCCTTGCCCCCCTTATCCTCTAAATCTTCTTTATGAATATGATACCCATGATCATCAATTACTGAACGTAGGAACATTGCGCCAAATGTAATGATTAAACCAATAATTGCTACTAATAACCAGAACTTATCTTTTCCGCCCTGCATATACATCGCACCGAATGCCGCTATAAACAATCCGAAAGAAATGACAAATGGTGAAAACGAAGGATTTGGCATATGAATATCACCAACTGGTTCCGCTGCTGTCATCTCTTTATTACCTTCACGTTTTTCAATCCAAAACGGATCTAATCCGCGAACAAATGGTAATTGTTTAAAGTTATATTCTGGTGTCGGTGCTGGCATTGTCCATTCTAATGTACGTGCATCCCACGGATCACGACCAGCTTTTTCTTTTGATACTGTCGTTTTAATTACATTGAATAGAAGAACAATCGTTCCAAGAGCCATAAACACCGCTCCGATAGAACTAATCATATTCCCCATTTCCAACCCTTGCCCTTCAAGATATGTGTAGTAACGGCGTGGCATACCAATCAAGCCAAGGAAATGCTGAATAAAGAACGTTAAATGGAAACCGATAAAGAATAGCCAAAACGTTATCTTTCCTAATGTTTCATTTAATACTTTATTGAACATCAGTGGCCAATAATAATGGGCTCCTGCAAGTAAACCAAATACAACACCGCCAACGATTACATAATGAAAATGCGCTACTACGAAATAGTTATCATGAAATTGATAATCAGCTGGTGCAGATGCTAGCATAACCCCTGTAACTCCACCCATTACGAATGATGGAATGAAAGCTACTGCCCACATCATTGGTGTCGTAAAACGAATACTTCCACCCCACATTGTAAAGAGCCAGTTGAATATTTTGATACCAGTCGGAACCGCAATCGCCATTGTTGCAACTGAGAAAATAGCATTAGCAACTGGACCAAGTCCAACAGTAAACATATGGTGCGCCCATACCATAAATCCTAAAAATCCAATTAATACCGTCGCAAACACCATCGATGAATAGCCAAACAATCGTTTTTTCGAAAATGTCGCGAAGATTTCTGAGAATATTCCGAAAGCTGGGAGTATAAGAATGTATACTTCTGGATGACCGAAAATCCAGAATAAATGCTCCCATATAATTGTATTCCCGCCCAATGCCGGATTAAAGAAACTTGTTCCAAATAAACGATCTAACATTAAAAGTCCTAATCCTACAGTTAACGGCGGAAAAGCGAATAATATAAGCGAAGATGTTACAAATGTTGTCCATGTAAACATCGGCATACGCATATACGTCATTCCTGGCGCGCGCATATTAATAATGGTTACAAGGAAGTTAATTCCTCCAATTAATGTACCAATACCTGAGATTTGCAAGCCGAGTACATAGAAATCAACACCATGACCTTTAGAGGCTAAAGCTAAAGATGCATAAGATGTCCATCCTGCATCAGGTGCTCCACCTAAAAACCAACTTAAATTTAAAAATACTCCACCAAAGAAAAATAACCAAAATCCGAGTGAATTCAAAAACGGGAACGCTACATCACGTGCACCAATTTGAAGTGGTACAGCGGCGTTCATAAATGCAAACACGAGTGGCATAGCTGCGAGGAAAATCATTGTTGTACCGTGCATCGTTAATACTTGATTATAAGCATCCCCAACAAGAAAAGCGTTGTTAGGAATTGCTAATTGAAGGCGAATAAATAGAGCTTCTATTCCGCCTATTACAAAAAACAATCCACCTGCAATTAAATAGAGAATGGCAATCTTTTTATGGTCTACTGTCGTTAAATAATCCCATATGACAGCACCCATCCCCTGTTTTTTTGCTACAGAACTCACGTTTTCAACCTCCCCTTCGCGAATAATCCCTCTTTACTTTTCAACTTTTAACGTTTGTAAGTATGCATTTAATGCATCAATTTGATCATCCGTTAAGTTGCCATATTTGCCAGTCATTTTGTTTCCTGGCTTCATATTTTCAGGATCCTTCAGCCATTTTTTTAAGTTTTCTTCATTGTTTTCGGCAATACCGGCAACCATATCGCGATCCGCAAAGTTTGCTAAGTTTGGTGCGATACGAGCGGAAGGTGGTCTACTATCATTAGATCCAACTGCGTGACAACCAATACAGCTTTTATTAAATATTTCTTGGCCCTCTTGCGCCTTTGTTGAAGCTACTTCTTTTTTTCCATCAATCTTCTTCATATCAGCAAGCCATTTTTTGTACTCGCTTTCATCTAAAGCTTTCACTTTAAATTGCATTAAAGAATGTGATGGACCGCAAAATTCTGTACAAAAACCATTATAAGTGCCCGATTTATCTGCCTTTAACCACATTTTGTTCACATTGTCTGTATTTGTATCCATTTTCCCTGCTAAAGATGGAACCCAAAATGAGTGTTTAATATCGGCACCCTTCAAATTTAAATACACTTTCTTACCTGTGGGGATGACCAAATCTTGCGAAGTTACTATCTTTTCTGATTTATAAGAAAATTCCCACCAATAAAGATTCGCTGTTACATCAACAACGATAGTATCTTTATCAATATTCTTTTTCTCCATCGCACTTACATCAGCAAGTTTGAATGTATATGTAACCGTTGGAACAGCTAAGATTAGTAAAAGAATAATCGGAATAACTGTCCATATAATTTCTAGCTTGTGATTCCCTTCAACTTGCTCTGGAATATAATCTTCCTGACCTTTCTTTTGTCGGAAACGCACAATTACATACAAGAAAATAATAGTAACTACTAGTACTACTCCTACCATGATTGCACTAGCCAGTAGAAGTAAATCATATTGCATTTTTGCTACTTCTCCTTGCGGAATTAAAGTAGATTGAAAGGCTTTACCGCATCCCCCTAACAGTAAAGCCAGCAGTGAAACGAACGAAAGCAGTCGCCACTGTTTCTTCATACAAACAACCCCCACTTTCCTTGTGAATTAGATTGTACTTTATAGTTAAGTAAAGTAAATCTCAACGTAAAGAAATCCAATTATGTCGTTGTCTTAGAAGAATGTAACTACAATCATTGATACAAATAAGATTGTTAAATAATTTAGGGAATAAACAAACATTTGCACGGACCATTTGATGTCATCTTTCTTACGGAAGCCATAAAATCCTAAAACGATCCATCCGATGTTAAGCAGTGTTGCAATTACCATAAATGTTATCCCTAGTCCACTCATATAAAATGGGAGTGGTAATAAACATACTGTCCAAATCATAATTTGGCGTTTCGTAATTTCAAATCCATGAACTACAGGAAGCATTGGAACTCCTGCATTTCGATATTCATCAACACGTTTCATCGCTAATGCAAGGAAATGTGGGATTTGCCAAATAAACATAATTAAAAATAACATCCAAGCAATTGGATGACCTAAAGATGGATCGATTGCTGCCCATCCAATTAAAGGTGGAACTGCTCCAGATATACTACCTACAACAGTATTTAGTGTATACTTTCTCTTTGTCCATAAAGTATATAGGACAACATATGTGAAAGCACCAATAAATCCCATTAAAACTGCCATTGGTGTTGTTAATAATAAGAATACAAATCCAAGAAGTAATATAACTAGTCCAAATGTAAGTGCAAATCCTGGTTTATACTTTCCAGTAACCGTTGGACGAGTCTTTGTTCTTTCCATTAACGGATCGATGTCTCTATCGATGTAGTTATTTAAACAACATACCCCCGCCATAATTAATCCTGAACCAACGATTGTAAAAAATAGCTTATCCAGATTGTCCATCACACTTAATCCATTAAAGTGTAACGCCAACCAAAATCCTGTAAATACAGTAAGTGTATTTGAGTTTACAATCCCCATTTTAACGAGTGCTGATAAATCTTGTAACCGAGTTGTTTCCGGTACACTTGTAACAGCGGACTCATCATGCAGCTCACTTGTTGCATGGTTCATCACTCTAACCCCCTCTTAAAACTTTCATCTTTCTTTTTGCGCTTATTTCAAATGAAATAATTCGCTTCTATATAGCAATATTATTACAGTAGAAACATTGTTAACCCATTCTACTACTAATCTACGCCCATACTCCAATATATTAAATCATATTTCCCGAACATTTTGTGAAGAAAACATGAACTTTTTGTGTCGGATATAAAAAACTTCATTCTGACTTGTCCTTATCATAACATGATGTTACCTTCTATAATAAACTATTTTGTCCTATTTAACACGTATTCTCCCCATTTCTTTTCAAAACAGCCTATTTTTCACCTAATTTTTTCCTTTCAAACCCTGTTTTTACACCTATTTTCTCTCCCTTTCCTTCCCCCTCCATTTCTTTGCTATTTTATTATTTTTTATATATCATAGGAACTAGCGCGTTTTATTCTATACATAATGGAATGAAAATATTTCGCAATAACTTCATAGCAGAAAGATGGTGAAAGAGATTGCAACGCTTTATTAAATGGTTAGCAGTCATTACAAGCCTTGATTTATTAATAGTTTTATTAGGAGGCGCTTTAGTTACAAAAACAGGTTCTGGTCAAGGTTGTGGTAAATCATGGCCACTTTGTAACGGTGAATTTGTTCCATCTAATTTATCAATGGAAACTATTATTGAACTTAGCCACCGATTAACATCAGGATCAGCTGGAATTCTTGTCACTCTCCTTTGTATTTTGTCCTGGAAATATTATAAACATGTGCGTGAAACAAAAACGTTAGCAATTTTATCCTTCGTATTTTTAGTTGCACAAGCATTAATGGGAGCAGCAGCAGTTGTTTGGGGACAAATGCCAGCTGTACTTGCTATCCATTTCGGTATTTCCTTAATTTCATTTGCTTCTGTCATTTTATTAACGTGTCTTATCTTTGAAATTGACCAAAAATTTGATGCACGTTCACTTATTATGGACAAAAAAATGAAATTTCATATTTATGGTGTAACAATTTACAGTTATATTGTCGTCTACACAGGTGCTTTAGTACGTCACGAACGAGCTAGCTTAGCCTGTCCAGACTTTCCTTTATGTAGCAAAAACAGACCTATGCCAACTCAACTACATGAATGGGTTCAAATGGGCCATAGAGTTGCAGCGATGTTAATTTTCGCTTGGATACTATACGCCATGATTCTCGCTATTCGCCATTACAAGCAGCAACCTGTAGTATATTGGGGATGGATCATTTCATTTATCCTCGTTACACTTCAAGCTGTAGTAGGAGTTTTAGTTGTATTTACAAACGCTAGTTTAGCGATGGCATTGTTACATTCTCTATTCATTTCTTGCTTGTTTGCCGTACTATGCTATTTAGTTATGTTAGGAACAAGAAGTAAAGTGAATGCCAAAGAAGCCGAATCAACTTCTAAACAAACAAAATAATTTAAAACTAAAATCCCTTGCCAATTCGGCAAGGGATTTTTTGCAATAAAAAAGAGCTGTATTTACACAGCTCTTTTCTTATTTTAGTGATCTAATTCAATAAGTAAATCACCCGTTTGAATTGCATCACCATCGTTAACATATACTTTCTTCACTTTACCATTGAACGGCGCTTGAACTGTCGTTTCCATTTTCATCGCTTCTGTAATTGCCATAGAATCGCCTTTTTTCACTTCGTCGCCTTCTTTTACAACTACTTTAATTACCGTTCCTGGCATCGTTGCACTAATATGATTTGGATTCTCACGGTTTCCTTTCACACGTTGTGCAACTGTTGCTTTTACACTCTCGTCTTTCACGATAATTTCACGTGGTTGACCGTTAAATTCCAAGTAAAGAACACGATTTCCATCCGGCTGAGGTTCTCCAATTGATACTAGTTTAACCATCAATGTTTTACCCTGTTCAATTTCTACATCAATTTCTTCACCTAGTCTCATACCATAGAAGAACGTCGGTGTATCAAGTACAGATACATTTCCATAAAGCTCAGCAACTTTTTCATAATCCATAAATACTTTTGGATATAAAGCATATGCTACTACATCAAAAATCGTTACTTCGCGTCCAAGTTTATGGAATAATTCTTCTTTTAACGCTTCGAAATCTACTGGCTCTAGTAATTCACCTGGTCTTACTGTTAATGGCTCTTTCCCTTTTAAAATAATCTTTTGTAATTCTTTCGGGAAACCACCGTACGGTTGACCTAAATCACCAGAGAACATTTCAACAACAGACCCTGGGAAGTCCATCGCATGTCCACGCTCTAAAACATCTTGTTCTGTCAGATGGTTTTGAACCATAAATAATGCCATATCACCAACAACTTTTGATGATGGTGTTACTTTTACAATATCTCCAAACATGTCATTCACACGGCGGTACATTACTTTCACTTCATCGAAGCGATCTCCTAAACCAACCGCCTTCGCTTGTTGCTGAAGATTACTATACTGCCCACCCGGCATTTCATGCATATATACCTCTGTATGAGGCGCATTCATACCACTTTCAAATGGTGCATAGTATTTGCGTACATCTTCCCAATAGTGAGATAGTTTTTCTAAAGAATCTATATTAACATCTGGTTGTCTTTCGTTTCCGCCTAACGCATAGTATAGCGTGTTCGCACTTGGTTGTGACGTTTGACCAGCCATAGAACTCACTGCTACATCGACGATATCAACACCTGCTTCAATTGCCTTCGTATACGTTAATATACCATTTCCACTCGTATCGTGCGTGTGCAGATGAATTGGAATCGACACTGTCTCTTTTAATGCAGAAACTAAATCATATGCTGCATTTGGTTTTAGTAAGCCCGCCATATCTTTAATACCTAAAATGTGAGCTCCTGATGCTTCTAACTCTTTTGCTAAATTTTTATAATAATTTAAATCATATTTACTACGCAGTGGATCATGAATATCCCCTGTGTAGCACATTGTTGCTTCTGCAATTTTACCAGTGTCTCGTACAGCGTCAATTGCAACTCTCATGCCTTCCACCCAGTTTAAACTATCAAAAATACGGAATACATCAATGCCTGCTTGAGCAGAACATTCCACAAATTTTTGAATTAAATTATCTGGATAGTTTTTGTATCCAACTGCGTTTGAAGAACGAAGTAACATTTGGAATAACACATTCGGCATTTTTTCACGAAGATCTAGTAATCGTTCCCATGGATCTTCTTTTAAGAAACGATACGCAACATCAAACGTTGCACCGCCCCACATTTCTGCTGAGAATAGGTTCGGTAACATTCTCGCTGTTGGCTCCGCAATTTGATGTAAATCTTTTGTACGAATACGAGTTGCAAGTAATGACTGGTGTGCATCACGGAATGTTGTATCCGTTAAAAGTACACGTTTTTGATCCTGTACCCATTTTACTAATCCGTCCGCTCCACGCTCGTCCAAAATTTGTTTCGTTCCATTTTGGTTTGGCTCTGAATGTTTTAAACATGGAATACGAGCATCTGGGAATATTGGTTTTTCTTTTTTCCCTACTCCTGGGAAACCATTTACTGTTACTGTACCAATGTAATTTAACATTTTCGTTCCACGGTCTTTACGTTTCGGGAACAAGAACAATTCAGGTGACGCATCGATAAATGAAGTATCATATTCTCCTGATAAGAAGTTTTTATGCTTTACTACATTCTCTAGGAATGGAATATTTGTTTTAATACCACGAATACGGAATTCTTTTAAGTTACGTTCCATTTTTGCAGCAGCTTGCTCAAAAGTAAGTGCCCAAGTTGTAACTTTTACAAGTAAAGAATCGTAGTACGGTGTAATAACTGCACCTTGGAAGCTATTTCCTGTATCAAGACGCACACCAAAACCACCACCTGATCGATACGCCATAATTTTTCCTGTATCCGGCATAAAATTATTTAGCGGATCTTCAGTTGTTACACGAGATTGAATTGCAAATCCATGTACAACTACTTCCTCTTGCTTCGGAACACCTACCATTTTGCTATGTAATGAATGTCCATCCGCTATTAAAATTTGTGATTGAACAATATCTACTCCCGTAATCATTTCTGTAATCGTATGTTCTACTTGAACACGTGGATTTACTTCAATAAAGTAAAACTCATCATCTTTTACAAGGAATTCTACTGTTCCTGCATTTAAATAGTTTACATTTTTCGTTAACTTCACAGCAGCATCACAAATACGCTGACGCAGATCATCTGAAAGTGATACACTCGGTGCAATTTCTACAACTTTTTGATGACGACGTTGTACAGAACAGTCACGCTCGTATAAATGAACAACATTGCCTTCTTCATCTGCTAAAATTTGTACTTCTATATGTTTAGGTTTTTCAACAAATTTTTCGACGTAAACTTCATCATTACCAAAAGCTGCTTTCGCTTCTGATTTCGCTCGATTATATGATTCTCCTAATTCCTCACTAGTACGCACAATACGCATACCACGACCGCCACCCCCAAGGGATGCTTTAATAATAATCGGGTAATCATACTTTTCAGCAAATTTTTCGACTTCTTCTAATGAATTTACTGGACCATCACTACCAGGTATAACTGGAATTTGTGCTAGCTGCGCTTGTGTTCTTGCTTTCACTTTATCTCCAAACATATCTAAATGCTTACTTTTCGGACCGATAAAGATAATTCCTTCTTCTTCACAACGTTTAGCGAATTGAATATTTTCTGACAAGAAACCATATCCAGGGTGGATTGCATCTACATGATTACTTTTTGCAATCTCAATAATGCCTTCAATATCTAGATAAGCATCAATTGGTTTTTTTCCTTCCCCAACTAAATAGGACTCATCGGCTTTATAGCGATGATAAGAACCACTATCCTCTTTAGAATAGATTGCAACTGTTTTTAATCCAAGTTCCGAACAAGCTCGAAACACACGAATTGCAATCTCTCCACGGTTAGCTACCAATACTTTTTGAATACGTTGCAGCTTTGTCATGATTTTCCCCCTCTACTTTCCTACCACTCTAGAGATAAAATATACACACACCTTAAAAAGCGTGAAGTTCTTCACTTTCCACATTATATTATACTTAGAAAGCTTCACTTTATTTTTATCCATCATACCTTATTTTCTAACAAATGATAAGTTTTCTGTGCAATTTGTTTCACAAAAATAGTATAGCATACCTCTTCCTTTTCTAACAACTTAATTGTATATCACATTTAACTTAATGTGATATATCTTTTAACTGAAAAAGAAATTAGTACATCATATTTGGAACTACTTAAAAATAAAAAACACATCATGCTCTAAAGCACAATGTGTTTTTATTTTACAACTACAAGATGTGGTCCATTTTGTTCTTTTTCTTTCATTAATCCATTCTGTTGTTTCTCTTGTCGTTTCACGTGACTAGCAATATTGAGTAGTATCCCCATCGCAAGTAGATTAGCTAATAAAGAACTACCACCGTAACTGACAAACGGTAATGGTACTCCGGTAAGTGGTATTACTCCAGACATACCACCAACATTAATAAACGTTTGAACTCCAAACAAGCTTGCAATTCCGATAGCTATTAAACTTCCAAATGGATCTGTACACTTTTGTGCGACTCTAAATGATCGAATAATTATAAGCAATAAACAAATCAAAATGATTGCTACGCCTATAAAACCAAGTTCTTCCGATATAATTGCCATAATAAAATCCGTTTGTGGTTCTGGTAAATAACCATACTTTTGCACACTATTTCCTAATCCCCTACCATTAAGCCCTCCAGAAGCAATTCCAATAAATGAATTTACCAATTGGAATCCATCCTTTTGAGGATCATTAAACGGATCAAGGAAAACAGAAAAACGTGCCTTTTGATATGGATTTAATGCATAATTACCAAGAAGATATAGTGCCGGAATCCATACTATAGAAGTTAAAGCAATTCGTTTAATCCATAAGTTAACCTGTACTCCCGAACAAAGAAACATAATTCCTACTGTTCCTGCAATTAACAAATCAGTACCTAAATCATTTTGCTTTAATATTAAAAACATGATTATTCCAACACCAATAAGTACTGGACCTGACCCTTTGAAAACAGGTGTATTCGTTTCTTGTCTTTTCGCAAAAAAATGAGCTAAGACGAGAATAACTGTTATCTTAACAAATTCTGCAGGCTGTATTCCAAATATCCACCCGTTTGCACCGTTTACTTTCTTAGTGAAAAAGGCAGCTGCAGCTAATAAGGCAACACTAGCACCGTAACTCCCCAACAAAAAAATTCGTTTTCTCCAAACTTTATATGGGATAGTAGCAATAATTATTAATACCATTGTCCCAACAACTAAAGTAATTAATTGTCTTTTAAAAAAGAAATTTGCTGGTTTATCAAATCTCGAAATCGCAACAATGGAACTCGAACTATATACCATTATTACCCCCAGCACACATAAAATAACAAGAGGAAGTAACAATGAATAATCCATTGATTTCCATACTTTTTTCATTTCATTTCCTCTTTCTGTTTCAATTTAATTATTGTTGTATTCCATATGTACATTGATTCTTCCTGCTTTATTATACAAATAAAAAGCTCAAACTAATTTAGTTTGAGCCCCCTTATTTGAACCCGTTATTGTTGTTTGTTTGTAAATGCTTCATGAAGTGCAGATAACTCACGTTCGAGCTCACCTAACATTGCTTTCCCTTGTTCTTCTGCAATAAGACCAAGGCGAACTGCAAAATCGACCTCGCGGGATAGTCCAAACATTTGTGTGTCTAACACTTCTTCATATAATGGACATTGCGGCATTGTAAGATGGTCCATTTGCACCTTAATAAGTCTTAAAATCTTCTCTGCATCCGCTTGTAGAAGGGCTAGTGCCTTTTCCTGATGATTTGCTACTGTCTCAGACGCCAAATTGATTCCCTCCGTTTCCGTCCTACTCTCCTCTATCCTATCTATTAATATTAGCGATAGTTTTAATAAATTGCAATAGAAACATTTTTTGTGACAACAGTGTCTAATACTATTATACTGAAAAGTGGGAGTATAACACAAATGGGGGAACAACAATGAGCGAAATTTTATTTATTAACGGAAAAGTACGTTTTCCAATCACTATTGATCCAACTGTTTGGATCTTTGATGATCGAAAAGTAGATTTGACAACTTACTTTGATGAAACTAGAGAAAACACGTCTGAACTAGAAACTTATTTAAAAAACACTTCAGAACATTGGGATCGCGAAATCCGTGATGGTGCCGCTTTTCCTCCAATACAACAAAGTGTGAAGAAATATAAAAAAGAACAGCTGATTACTGGAACATTTGGTATACCATTTCATCCATTTCTTGCTAACGCTGAAATTTTAGAGGACGCTACGCAAGTTGAAATTGAAACGGTGGATCATACAATGACACTTCCATTAGAAACTGTCAAAAATGCTATACTAGGCTTTTCAAAAGAAGGAAAACCATTAAAAGAAGACGGACCTGTTCATCTCTATTTCAATGATGGATCTAATCAACAAAATCCAATCCGTAACATCCGTAAATTTACAATTATTTAAAGAAAAGGAGTGAGCTTAAGCTCACTCCTTTTTACAATAAATCTGCTGCTAGTTGAGCTAAATTAGATCGCTCCCCTTTAACAAACTTCACATGACCACTAATACGCTGTTCTTTAAACTTCTCTACAACATATGTTAAGCCATTATTATATTCATCTAAATATGGGTGATCAATTTGCTGAGGATCTCCCATCAATACAATCTTACTCTTTTCCCCTACCCTAGTTAATATCGTCTTCACTTCATGCTTTGTTAAATTTTGTGCTTCGTCAATGATAATGAACTGATCTGGAATACTTCTCCCGCGTATATAAGTAAGGGCCTCTACTTCAATCGAACCCATTCCAGCTAAAATAGCATCTAACTCTCCTGGCTTTTTCGTATTAAATAAATACTCTAGGTTATCAAAAATTGGCTGCATCCATGGTCTTAACTTTTCTTCTTTTTCTCCTGGTAAATAACCGATATCTTTTCCGACTGGAACAATTGGTCTTGCCACAAGTAATTTTTTATATAACCCTAAGTCTTCTGTTTGCATAAGTCCCGAAGCTAACGCAAGTAACGTTTTTCCTGTGCCGGCTTTCCCCGTTAACGTTACAAGCGGAATATCTTCACGAAGCAACAATTCTAATCCCATAATTTGCTGCACGTTTCGTGGTCGTATCCCCCACACTTGTTCATTGTGAAAAATAAGTTTCTTTACCTTCTTACCTAAGTGATCCACAATGCCAAGAGCAGAACTAGAGCCCCCTAATGCATCTTTCATCACTACAAATTGATTTGGATAAAAAGGATGATTCGCAATTTCAGATAGAGGCAATTCACCTTTCTCATAAAAATAATCCAATTGTTCTTTTGATATATATCCTTCTAAAAAACCAGAATATATATTTTCTACTTCAATTACGCGATCACTTAAATAATCTTCAGCCTTCAAACCAATTGCATCAGCTTTTACTCTTACGAGTACATCTTTACTTACTAAAATAACAGACTTCCCGTCCTCTTTTTCCTGTTCTTCTAAAGATAGATTTTTTGCTACAGCTAAAATTCGATTATCATTTGTTTTTTCTACAAAAATATCTTGTAGTTGCACAAATGAACGATGGTTCAATTCAATACGAAATGTTCCGCCGTTTTCTAGCGGGATACTTTCATGCAGCTTTCCTATTTCACGAAATTTATCTATTAACTTAGATACATAACGAGCGTTTCGTCCTACTTCATCCATATAACGTTTTTTCGAATCAACCTCTTCTAATACAACTGCTGGAATCACTACTTCATTGGTTTCAAATGAAAAAATAGATAAAGGATCCTGCAAAAGTACATTCGTATCTAACACATAAATTTTATCCAACCTGTTACCCCCTGACTCCACTTTTAAATTTGTAGAACAAGGGTTTCATCCATAAAATATGGACGAACCATTGTTATAATTATATGTACCGTGTAAACGAGGTAGAATCGAAAATCATAGTCATTAAACCTTTTATTTATTCTTTATTCATTTCTATTCAATATATTACTTTTTATTATAATTATTAACGTTAAATCACAATAACCGATTACAAAAGTGAATAAACAAATTTCCTATTTAGCATCTTTATAATTCTCTTATCCCTACTAACACTTCATTATCCAGCTTTTTCGCTGCCCGAAGATCATATGTTTTTTCATATGTTGGTTCAATTGCAAGTTTCGCTCCATAAAACATAACATCACGCACTTCTTGCACATTTACTTCTATTACAGTTAATTTTAGAGAAATACCTTCCATTCTATCTGTCAAAATTTCACCTGCACCACTTATAGAAAATACGGATTCATTCGCCATTATAGTCAATACCACACCTGTATTATGCTGTATATTTTCCACAATACGTGAACGTTGATCTACTGCAAATCGAATACTAGTTTTACTCACTGCATACACCCAAGAAATAGCACTTACGTTAGGAACTTGTTTTTCGAAATCTGTCGTTGCTATCATAACGATACATTCTTTACG
Source organism: Bacillus sp. 2D03 (assembly GCF_003946765.1). NCBI lineage: Bacteria > Bacillati > Bacillota > Bacilli > Caryophanales > Bacillaceae > Bacillus > Bacillus sp. 2D03. Next base: position 42,378 of record NZ_RPSJ01000001.1, read on the forward strand.
CAACGTTTGTACTAAATCCTCTGTTAAGGTAGGCTCTACTACATTCGCCATATTTTCACCTCCAAACATACTTGGTATATCCTTATCATAACTTATTTTTTGAATTGCGAAAATATTATTTTTTCCCGCTATTATTCAAAAACATTATACTTCCATGATATACTTATACTGATAGAATTCGTATTGAGGTGACGAAATGAGAGTCAAATGTATGATTTGTGATAAAAAAGATATGTTAGATGATGAAAATCCTATGGCAAAAAAACTGCGTAATCGCCCTATTCATACATATATGTGCATGGAATGTTCGGAACGAATTGCAGAGCGTACAATGGAACGTCATGCAAGTGGTAATTTCCGATTATATCGTGATAAAAAAATCGAAGATGATTGGTAAAATGTAAATAAGTCCTTACTCATATAGATAAGGACTTATTTATATTTTTCTGGTTCACGATTCATCTGATCCAAAAAACAATCAATGGCTTCTAACGGAAACCTTGCAGATTTCCGTTCTCCATTCATTTCATATGTAATTAAATACATTTCCTCGTTCTTTTCGACTTCCACATTTCTTAATTTATGTTCTTCATATATCATATTTTGAAATAACAAATATGTTTCTTTTGCAGCACTATCATCTGGACGTGCTTCCGCAACTGTTTTAATTGTTAACCAATTATATAGTGCATCTTGTACTGAACGCATGAAAACTCCCCTTCCTTATCCTGCTTTTTGTTGTTTCGCTTGACGCAAACGCAATCTATAAATTCCAAGTACAATTGCCGCTACAACAAGTCCTTCTCCAACAGGTAAAAACACAGCAAAAAAGGTTAATACTGTGCATCCAATTGCTAATGATATGTATATCACAATATTTTTTAGTACAGACAACTTTCTAGCAAATCCTAAATTATAAACGAGAGCACTTAATATAATAATCGTCCCATAAAGTAACCACATTCCTAACTCTGGATTTTCATCTACCTTACACAATTTTGCAAAAAAAGACATCCTTTCTAACACACTCTTCCCCCCTAGCAGTAAAATGCAATTTTCTTTATACACTTAATACAAGAGTAACTCGCAAAAAAAATACTGTCCACAAAAATGAGTAAATATTCTAAAAAATAAACAAAATAAAAAAACAACGCCCTTTATAAAGGGCGTTGTTTTTTTATTTTTACGCTTCAACAGATTTCTTTTTCTTAGCAGCTCTTTCGCGCTCACTCTTATCAAGAATCTTTTTACGTAGACGAATTGATTCTGGAGTTACTTCACAGAACTCGTCATCGTTTAAGTACTCTAATGATTCTTCTAAAGTCATTAGGCGTGGTTTCTTCATTGTTGAAGTTTGATCTTTCGTCGCAGAACGAATGTTAGTTTGTTGTTTCATTTTCACAACGTTAACTGTTAAGTCGTTCTCACGAGTGTGTTCTCCTACAATCATACCAGCATATACTTCTGTACCTGGTTCAACGAAGATTACACCACGGTCTTCAACTTGCATAATACCGTATTGTGATGCTTTTCCTGTTTCAAGTGAAACTAGAACACCTTGACGACGTCCACCAACTTGTCCAGCGTGTACTGGTTGGTAGCAATCGAATGTATGGTTTAAAATACCGTAACCACGAGTTAATGTTAAGAATTCTGTTGTGTAACCAATTAAACCACGTGCTGGAACCATGAAAGTAAGGCGAACTTGACCGTTTCCGTTATTCACCATATCTAACATTTCACCTTTACGTGCACCCATAGATTCCATAATAGAACCAGTGTATTCTTCAGGTACATCGATTTGTACACGCTCTACAGGCTCACATCTTACGCCATCAACTTCTTTAATGATTACTTCTGGCTTAGATACTTGTAATTCATAACCTTCACGACGCATGTTTTCAATTAAGATAGATAAATGTAGTTCCCCACGTCCAGATACGATCCACGCATCAGGAGAATCTGTATTATCTACACGTAAACTTACATCTGTTTCTAATTGTGAACGAAGACGCTCTTCAATTTTACGAGATGTAATGTATTTACCTTCACGACCTGCAAATGGGCTGTTATTTACAAGGAACGTCATTTGTAGTGTTGGCTCATCAATACGTAATAATGGTAACGCATCTTCATGCTCAACTGGACATACTGTTTCACCAACGTTGATGTCTTCCATACCAGAAACAGCTACTAAGTCACCAGCTTTTGCTTCTTCAATTTCTTGACGTTTTAATCCAATGTAACCAAATAATTTTGTTACACGGAATTGTTTTACACTTCCATCAACTTTCATTAAAGCAACTTGTTGTCCTACTTTCATTGTACCGCGGAATACACGACCAACTCCAATACGTCCAACGTAGTCGTTGTAATCAAGAAGTGCTACTTGGAATTGAAGTGGCTCTTCGCTGTTATCAATTGGTGCTGGAATATGTTCGATAATTGTATCGAATAATGATTTCATATTCTCTTCTTGATTTGCTGGGTTTGAATCTAAGCTTGCTGTTCCGTTCATTGCTGATGCAAATACAACTGGGAACTCTAATTGATCTTCGTTTGCACCAAGCTCAATGAATAAGTCGATTACTTCATCAACTACTTCATCTGGACGAGCGAAGTCACGGTCAATTTTGTTTACAACTACGATTGGAGTTAAGTTTTGCTCAAGAGCTTTCTTTAAAACAAATCGTGTTTGTGGCATACAACCTTCATATGCATCAACAACAAGTAAAACACCATCAACCATTTTCATGATACGTTCTACTTCTCCACCGAAGTCAGCGTGACCAGGTGTATCTAAAATGTTAATTCTTTTATCTTCATAGTGAATCGCTGTATTTTTCGCTAAAATTGTAATACCGCGTTCTCTTTCTAGATCATTTGAATCCATTGCGCGTTCTTCAACGTGTTCGTTCGCACGGAAAGTCCCCGCTTGACGTAATAACTGGTCAACAAGTGTTGTTTTACCATGGTCAACGTGGGCAATAATTGCTATATTACGTAAATCTTGTCGTTTTTTCAACATGTCCAACTCCTAATGTCTTTTTAATCCTTCTCTATTATAAGAGCGAAGGGGATACAATAGCAATTAAAATAAAAGCAAGAATGAAAATATAGTTGTATTCTTACTTTTGTGAAAGTAAAATGAGATTGGAGGGTGAAGAAATGGAACACATTCAATATCGCTTTTTATTAACTGCAATTATCGGTGTTATTTTCTTAATCGGTATCGGCATTATGATTGCTGAAAATAGTCCAATCGGTATTATTATTTGCATTATCGGCACATTTGTTACAGTTGGATACGGTTTTGTAACAAAAAGAAAAATGCGCAAATCACAATAACGCTAAAAAGTAAGAAGCTTATACACAGCCTCTTACTTTTTTTGTTGCTCTCATATAAACGATAACACTTCTTCATACACTCCTGGTTTTGCAACTAACACACTGCTCTTCTCTATGATAGAAAGTGGCGCTCCAGAGAATGTCGTCACCTTACCTCCAACTTCTTCTACAATTATCTGTCCTCCGCCAAAATCCCATGGTGATAATCTCGGCGTTACATATGCATCTATTCTTCCTGTTGCAACGTATACCATCTCTAACGCTGCACAGCCATATGATCTTGTGCCCCTTGCTTTCTTAACAAGTGCCATCATACTTTCCATATTAAGCAATGGATTATCTGTAAGCCATATCGCATTTAAAGCTACAATACCTTGCTCTACAGTTCCTTTTTTCAATGGAGGAATTGATATATCATTACAAAAAGCTCCAGATCCCTTGACTGCATGATATAGTTCATCATGCACTGGATCATATATAAGTCCAATCTTTCCGATACCGTTCTCATAAATCCCAATTGAAATCGCAAAATTTCTTTTTTGATGAACAAAGTTCATCGTGCCGTCAATTGGATCAATTAACCAAACAACCCCGTCAGAAGACGTTATCTCGTCTCCATAACCCTCTTCTCCTAAAATATTATGATTCGGGAATGTTTCTTTAATTTTCCCAATTAAAAACTGTTCTATCTCTCGGTCCATATTTGTAACTAAGTCAGCTGCATTTGATTTTGTTTCTATAATAAGTGCTTTTTTCATTGATGCCATTAAATGCTCTCCTGCATCCCGAATCCACCGTTTGGCGTGTGCATCAATGTCTTTCCATACTTCTTGCATGTTTAAACACTCCGATCTATACTGTTCACAGAAAAAACGAACCCTTTATAAGGTTCGCACCAACTAATTTTTTATACATATACTATTATTACGCTTCTAAACGAATCATTTCAAGTCTTAACACTTCTAACTTTTGTACACACTCTTCTTTTTTCTGTTTATCATCTTCCATCATCGCATCATATAAAGTTGCTAATTCATAATCTAGCTCCAAACGTAGCACCGGTATTCTCTTTTCAGCATCTGTTCTCTTTAACGCATTAATCACCTGTCTCATATTATTTGCCTCCTCCCAATATTCGTCTGCCCTCGGACTAGAATTAATTCAATTTTCTGATTTTTTGTTTTATACTATACTATGTTGGATAAATCATCTATGCAACAAAATTATATTTTTTTATTTAAATTTTTTTGTGCTGTTTTTTTTATGAATAGTACAAGCTATGCTAAAATAAAAGCAAAATAGGAGTTGGAGGAACAATCATGACAATACAAACATTCAAGTCAACTGATTTTGATGTCTTTACAGTTGATGGTCTCGAAGAACGAATGAGTGCAATTAAAACGAACATTCATCCTAAGCTAGAAGCTTTAGGGGAACAATTTGCAGAATACTTATCCAAACAAACTGATGAGAACTTTTTTTATCATGTTGCAAAACACGCACGCCGCAAAGTCAATCCACCAAACGATACTTGGGTTGCTTTTTCAACAAATAAACGAGGATATAAAATGCTACCGCATTTCCAAATCGGCTTATGGGGTACTCATGCCTTCATATACTTTGGTTTAATCTATGAGTGTCCACAAAAAGTTGAGACGGCTCATGCCTTCTTAGAACATTTAAATGATTTAAAAACAAATATTCCAAATGACTTCGTTTGGTCCATTGACCATACTAAACCAAGTGTGAAATTACATAAAACACTTGAAACCGAAGACTTACAAAAGATGATTGAACGATTAGCTACTGTAAAAAAGGCAGAATTATTAGTTGGTATTCATATATCACCAGAGGAGTTTTCAGCAATGACCAACGAACAATTCCTTGCTAAGATTGAATCTACGATGCAATCACTCCTTCCTTTATATGCACTTTGTAATCGATAGTAGAAAACGGACAATTTATATTGTCCGTTTTTAGTTGTTATCACATTATATCACTTCAGTTTTTATTTTTCAAAATATTTTTTACATTTTTACAAGCTTTTGTTCTTCGACTTCTTTTGCCCTTTGAATAGCACGATATATAGAGTATCCACTTACTTCTTCAAATTCTTTATCAATTTTCTTTTCTTCTGCTTTCGATGGAACAATCTCTTTAAAACGACGATATAAACCCATTAATTCTTCTCTTATAATCCCTTTTTCATAAGCTTTCTCAATCGCTTCATAAAACTTAACAATTTTAACCATTTCCTCATTTGACCAATCATAATCTAACGGATATTGATATTCCATTTCGCACCTCATTTATCATTTCTTCTTGTTTCATTATGCTATCTTAAAGAGAATATTTTATTCTTCATTATAGCCACTCTGCATTATACACTATTTATTCATTTTAATGGAATTGTCTTCCTCTATTCATTAGTTGAGGCTAACTATTAAACATACTCACCTTAAAAACATTTTTTTCTATACATCTATAATTATTGGTGATATAATGCTTTTGTTTTATAGAAAATAAAGTGAAGCTACCATCTCAAAAACGATTTTTTGAATGGCAGAAAAACAAGCCTTATTCTAAAAAAGACTAAACTTTTTTAGAGCAGGATTATATAAAACAAATTACACTAAATATTATGAAGAAGAAGGGGTGTATAGATTGTCCCAATACGAAACACCATTGTTTACCGCTTTAGTTGAGCACAGTAAGCGAAATCCAATTCAATTCCATATTCCTGGTCATAAAAAAGGACAGGGCATGGATCCTACATTTCGCGAATTTATTGGGCATAATGCATTAGCAATTGATTTAATTAATATTGCGCCACTCGATGATTTACATCATCCCAAAGGTATGATTAAAGAAGCACAGGATTTAGCAGCCGCTGCATTCGGTGCAGATCATACTTTCTTTTCTATTCAAGGTACAAGTGGTGCTATTATGACAATGGTGATGAGCGTTTGCGGTCCTGGTGACAAAATCCTAGTACCACGAAACGTGCATAAGTCAGTAATGTCAGCTATTATTTTCTCAGGCGCAAAACCGATTTTCATGCATCCTGAAATCGATCCGAAGCTCGGTATTTCTCATGGAATCACAATTCAATCTGTCAAAAAAGCACTTGAAGAGCACTCAGATGCAAAGGGCTTACTTGTTATTAACCCAACGTACTTTGGGTTTGCTGCAGACTTAGAACAGATTGTACAATTATCACATTCTTATGACATCCCTGTACTAGTCGACGAGGCTCATGGTGTTCATATTCATTTTCACGATGAATTACCCATGTCAGCGATGCAAGCTGGTGCAGATATGGCAGCAACAAGTGTTCACAAATTAGGAGGCTCTTTAACTCAAAGTTCTATTCTTAATGTGAAAGAAGGCTTAGTGAATGTAAAGCATGTCCAATCTATTATTAGCATGCTTACGACTACATCAACTTCTTACATCTTGTTAGCATCCCTTGATGTTGCGAGAAAACGTCTTGCTACAGAAGGAACAGCACTCATAGAACAAACAATACAATTAGCTGAACATGTTCGTGATGCTATAAATTCTATTGAGCATCTTTACTGTCCTGGAAAAGAAATGTTAGGTACAGATGCTACCTTTAACTATGATCCTACAAAGATAATTGTATCTGTAAAAGATTTAGGTATTACCGGCCACCAAGCTGAAGTATGGCTTAGAGAGCAATATAACATTGAAGTAGAACTCTCAGATTTATACAACATACTATGTCTTATCACTTTGGGAGATACAGAAAGTGATACAAATACACTTATTGCAGCTTTACACGATTTAGCAGCAACATTTAGAAATAGGGCAGATAAAGGTGTTCAAGTACAAGTAGAGATTCCAGAAATTCCAGTGCTAGCACTTTCTCCTCGAGATGCTTTTTATTCGGAAACAGAAGTCATTCCATTTGAAAATGCAGCGGGTCGTATTATAGCTGATTTTGTTATGGTTTATCCGCCAGGGATTCCAATCTTTACTCCGGGGGAAATTATTACACAAGAAAACTTAGAGTATATTCGTAAAAACTTAGAAGCAGGTTTACCTGTACAAGGTCCTGAAGATATGACATTACAAACATTACGTGTTATTAAAGAGTACAAGCCTATCAGTTGATAGGCTTTTTTTTTCACCTTTTTTCCTTTTCTTCATACGATACTTAAGAATGTAACGTATAGGTGGGGATACTATTATGATTGTAATAGGCCGTTCTATTGTACATCCTTATATTACAAATGAATATGAGCCATTTGCAGCAGAGAAACAACAAATTTTATCAATAATGGCAGGAAATCAAGAAGTTTATTCCTTCCGAACAGCTGATGAACTCAGCTTTGATCTCAATTTACGAGTTAATATTATTATCTCTGCACTAGAGCTTTTTCAAAGTGGATTTCAGTTTCGTACATTTCAACAATCCTTTTGCAACCCCCAGTATTGGAAAAGAACGTCTCTTGGAGGATTCGAGCTTCTTCCAAACATACCACCTTCTATTGCCATACAGGATATTTTCAAAAACGGAAAACTATATGGAACTGAATGCGCAACCGCTATGATCATTATTTTTTATAAAGCTTTACTATCATTGTATGAGGAAGAAACTTTCAATCGTCTATTTGCAAACCTTTTACTTTATACATGGGACTACGATCAAGATCTAAGGCTCATAACAAAAAACGGTGGCGATCTTGTTCCAGGTGACCTCGTTTACTTTAAAAACCCACAAGTGAATCCAGCTACGATTGAGTGGCAAGGAGAAAACACAATCTATTTAGGAAATTTCTTTTTTTACGGACATGGCGTGGGTGTAAAAACAAAAGAAGAAATTATTTATTCATTAAATGAACGAAGAGTCCCTTACGCTTTTATTTCAGCTTTCTTGACTGATACTATTACCCGTATCGATAGCCGTATAATGAGCCAATACGCTTCTTCTAGTACACCACAGACATCCATAAGTTTTATTCCAATTAGAGATGATGCAATCGTTGCAACAGTTGGTCATACAACTACAATTTATTAAAAAAGCGCCTACACATGTAGGCGCTTTTTCTTATTATTAAGCTTTTGTATGTTCTTTATGGTCACATTCGCAATGAGATCCACATTTCCCGTATAGTACTGTTGATTTTTCATCTTCAAAATGTCCAATTGTTCCTTCACATACTTGGCATACGATTGTTCCCATTTTCATTTCCCCCTGAGTTTTAATAGTAATCTATTTATTTATCATTAAGCTTTCGCATTATCTTTTCTAGCACAGTCACAATTTGTTCCACATTTTCCGTAAAGTACCGTCGTTTTCTCATCTTCAAAATGTCCGATTGTTCCTTCACATACTTGGCATACGATTGTTCCCATTTTTCATTTCCCCCTAAGTTTATGGTCCTAAAAACTTTTAGCTGTCCATTTCCTATCAATTATTGGGCTTTTGTATGCTCTGTGTGATCACATCCGCAAGATCCACATTTCCCGTAAAGTACCGTTACTTTCTCATCTTCGAAGTGTGCAATTGTACCTTCACAATCTTGACATACGATTGTTCCCATTTTTCATTTCCCCCTAAGTTTATAATCCCAAAAACTTTTTGTAACCGCTTAACTTTCTGTCTTCATTTTAATATGTTATACTTTTTACGTCAATAGGTTTTCAGTATAACACATTAAATATTTTTAATTTAAATTAGTATGCGATATTCAAATAAAAAACAGCCATATTTATAAGTACGACTGTTTCAAAATAATTATTCTTCATATTCCGCATGTAAAGAAGTTGACGGAACTAGAAATTTGAAAAACTGAGCTAACTCCTTTGCTTCCTCTTCTGATCCTAATTTAAAAATCTCCTGTATATATTGAATATTCTCTACATCATCTCGTCCGAGTAAAGTAGACCTTCCTGTTTGCATACAAACAATAAGCGGCTTTCCAAAAAACATATTTGTATAAATAACACCAAAATCATAACGTGTATCATGTGTCATAAACCCTAAAAATCGTACCTTCACACTTTCATGCTCATCATACAATTTTTCAAACATTGGTTTCCACCTTTCTACATCACGTTTCATTAATAGTATATTAAACAAAACATGTCATACTCCTTTTAATTGTCAAAAAATTCAGTAGGATGTAGAATGATAGTATTCTACTAAGTTAGGGGGAACTTATATGCAACACGCCTTTATTACGCTTGTACCGAAATCCAACCAACAATCAGTTTCAATAGATGATATAAAACAACTTTTTCATTATTATAAAATAGTTACTTCTAAAACTGGTGCCCAAATTAATTACACGTATACAAATACCGCTTTTCCTTATGAAATTTTAGATACATCTACAACAACATTAAAACTTCAATCCACTCACGACCGGTATGACTCAATTTATATTGGTGTTGGTATAGAAAATGAACAATCTTTCATCCAAGTTTCTTTACCACCTAATGCAACATTTGGTGACAAAGGGAAAGCAAATGAATTTTGCCGTTTTTTAGCGAAGAAATTAGAAGGAGAGTTACAATTATTTAATGGAAGAACAATGTATTTTTATAAACGCTAATTTAAAAAATAGATAATATGATTAAAAATAATATACAATTCGAACATGTAAGAAATAAAGCTTGCTTTCTTACGTGCAATACAAAATATGCTATTACATAGGCTAAATATAGAAATACGAAAAAAAGAATAACTTTATAATGAAACTTATCACCATTCGATAATGTTAATACAGTGGAAAAGCCACTCCATAGTAGTAAATGATAAAATATAACATGTAATATTTTCATGGAACCTTCTCCTTTGACATGCTCTATTTTATTAATATATGGGGTTAAGTTTGAATCAATTACATATTATAGGATGATATATATTACCTTTGAAGTAAGTTAAGCCGGAATCATTTGTTAAAGTATTATATATTCATTCGACAAGTACGTTTAAAGACCTTGCAAGTCATTTGATGAAAATAAAAATAGCCCCTCTCTTACAATAAGAGAAGGGCTATTTACATTACTTAAATTATTTTACAATGTGAATTGGCATTCCAAGAGCAACTTCAGCTGCTTCCATTGTGATTTCACCTAATGTTGGGTGAGCATGGATTGTTTGAGCGATATCTTCAGCTGTCATTCCAGCTTCGATAGCTAAACCAATCTCAGAAATAATATCAGAAGCACCTGCACCTGCAACTTGAGCACCTACAAGAAGACCATCTTCTTTACGTGTTACAAGTTGTAGGAAACCGTCAGTGCTGTTTAATGATAATGCACGACCGTTAGCAGCGAATGGGAACTTAGATACAGTTACAGTCATTCCAGCTTCTTCAGCTTGTTTTTTAGTGTAACCAACAGATGCTAGTTCTGGATCAGTGAAGCATACTGCAGGAATTCCGATGTAATCGATAGCTGATGCATGGCCACTAATTGCTTCTACAGCTACTTTACCTTCGTAAGAAGCTTTGTGAGCTAATGGTGGTCCAGGAACGATATCACCGATTGCATAGATGTTTGGTACATTTGTACGACATTGCTCATCGATTTCGATGATGCCGCGGTCAGTCATTTTAACTCCAACTTGCTCAAGACCGATCTCTTGAGTGTTTGGACGACGACCTACAGTTACTAATACGTAATCTGCTTCTACAGTTTGGATTTCACCTTTAACTTCAAAGCTAACTTTTACGCCAGTTTCTGTTTCTTCAACGCCTTTAGCCATAGCTTTTGTATGGATATTTACGTTACCTTTTTTCTGTAGAGCACGTTTAACAACAGAGCTCATAGCTTTTTCGAAACCAGCTAAGATTTCGTCGCCAGCTTCTACTACAGTAACTTCTGTACCGAAGTTAGCATATGCAGTACCTAATTCCATACCGATGTAACCGCCGCCGATTACAACAAGTTTTTTAGGAATTTCAGGTAAGCTTAAAGCACCTGTAGAGTTGATAACACGTTTAGAGTATTTGAATCCTGGAATTTCGATTGGTGTAGAACCAGTTGCAAGAACAGCATTTTTAAACGTATAAGTTTGAGCTGCATCTTCAGTCATAACGCGTAATGTATTAGCATCTACGAAGTAAGCTTCACCGCGAATGATTTCAACTTTGTTACCTTTAAGAAGGCCTTCAACACCGCCAGTTAATTTCTTAACTACGCCGTTTTTCCATTCTTGAACTTTTGTAAAGTCAACTTTTACGTTTTCTGCAGTAATACCCATGTCATCAGAATGCATTGCATTCTCATAACGATGACCTGCATTGATTAACGCTTTTGAAGGAATACATCCAACGTTTAAGCATACGCCACCAAGGTTAGCTTTTTCAATGATTGCTACCTTTTGACCTAATTGTGCTGCACGAATTGCCGCAACGTATCCACCAGGACCTGCACCAACAACGACTGTATCTAATTCAATTGGGAAATCTCCTACTACCATTGTTATTACGCCTCCATTACTAATAATTGTGGGTCATTCAATAGACGTTTAATTTGGTTTAACGCTTTTTGAGCAGTTGCACCGTCAATTAAACGATGGTCAAAGCTTAGAGATAATGCTAATACTGGAGCTGCAACGATCTCACCGTTTTTCACAACTGGTTTTTCAGCGATACGGCCGATACCAAGGATTGCTACTTCTGGGTGGTTGATAACTGGAGTGAACCATTGTCCACCTGCAGAACCAATGTTTGTAATTGTGCAAGAAGCACCTTTCATTTCAGCTGGAGCTAGACGACCTTCACGTGCTTTACCAGCAAGATCATTGATCTCGTTAGAGATTGTGAAGATAGACTTACGATCTGTATCTTTAACAACTGGTACTAATAGACCTTTGTCTGTATCAGCTGCGATACCGATGTTGAAGTAATGTTTATGAACTACTTCTTGAGATGCATCGTCTAAAGAAGTGTTTAACATTGGGTATTCACGTAATGCAGATGTTAAAGCTTTAACAACGTACGGAAGGTAAGTTAATTTAATACCTTTGTCAGCTGCTACTGCTTTGAACTTCTTACGGTGAGCAACAAGTTCTGTTACATCTACTTCGTCCATTAATGTTACGTGAGGAGCTGTGTGTTTAGAGTTAACCATTGCTTTCGCAATCGCTTTACGGATACCACTCATTTTCTCACGAGTTTCTGGATATTCACCAGCTGGGATTGGTTGTGCTTTTGGTGCTTCTTCTTTCGCTGCTGCTGGAGTAGCTTCTACTGCTGCTGGAGCATCAGTTGCTGCTACAGTTTGTCCACCATTTGCAAATGCATCGATGTCAGCTTTTACGATACGGCCATTCTTACCAGTACCAGCTACTTTATGAATGTCTACACCCTTTTCACGAGCGTATTTACGAACAGATGGCATAGCGATTACGCGCTCATTTACTACTTCTGCAGTTGCTGCTGGAGTAGCTTCCGCTGCTGGAGCTTCTACTGCTGCTTCTTCAGCTTTTGGAGCTTCATCATGATCGTCACCTTTAAATTTAAGGTTTTCGTATCCAGGAGCATCAAATTTAATTAATGTATCTCCTACGATTGCAACTGTTCCTTCTTCTACAAGTACTTCAAGTACTTTACCTTTAACAGGAGAAGGGATTTCTACTACTGCTTTATCATTTTGTACTTCAAGAAGTACATCGTCTTCGTTTACTTCATCGCCTGGTTTAATAAACCATTTTACGATTTCACCTTCGTGGATACCTTCACCGATATCTGGTAGTTTAAATTCAAATGCCACGGAATTCAGCCCCCTGATTCATTTCATTATTATGGAATATGTACAAAAGAAACCAGCATGTGCTGATTTCTTTTGCACATGAAAAGCTAAAAATTAGAAGTTCATTACTTTGTTTACAGCTTCAACAATATCTTTGTGGTTTGGTAACCATACGCTCTCTGCTTGAGAGAATGGGAATACTGTATCAGCAGCTGCAACACGTACAACTGGAGCTTCTAAGTTTAAGATTGCACGGTCGTTAATTTCCGCTACAACGTTAGCTGCAATACCAGCTTGTTTTTGAGCTTCTTGAACTACAACTACGCGACCTGTTTTTTCAACAGAAGCGATGATTGTTTCGATATCTAATGGTTGAACTGTACGTAAGTCAACAACCTCTAAAGAGATACCTTCTTTTTCAAGTTCTTCAGCAGCTTTTAATGCAGCGTGAACCATAGCACCGTAAGCGATAACTGATACATCTGTACCTTCACGTTTGATATCAGCTTTACCTAAATCAATTGTGTAATCACCTTCTGGTACCTCTTGACGGAATGAACGGTACAATTTCATATGCTCTAAGTAGATAACTGGATCGTTGTCACGAATCGCAGAGATTAAAAGACCTTTAGCATCGTATGGAGTAGATGGAATAACAACTTTTAGACCAGGTTGTTGAGCCACTAATCCTTCTAAGCTATCAGCATGTAGTTCAGGAGTATGAACACCACCACCGAATGGAGAACGAACTGTTACTGGAGCAGTCCAACGTCCACCAGAACGGTAACGCATACGAGCTAATTGACCAGAAATTGAATCCATTACTTCATAAACGAAACCGAAGAATTGGATTTCTGGAACTGGACGGAATCCTTCAAGTGCAAGACCAACTGCAAGTCCACCAATACCAGACTCTGCAAGTGGAGTATCCATTACACGATCTTCACCAAATTCAGCTTGTAAACCTTCAGTAGCACGGAATACACCGCCGTTTACACCAACGTCTTCACCAAATACAAGTACGTTAGGGTCATTTTTCATTTCAACGCGTAAAGCATCAGTGATTGCTTGAATCATTGTCATTTGAGCCATGGCTTACTTCGACTCCTTTTCTTTGTAGATTTCATATTGTTCAGCTAAGTTGTAAGGCATTTTTTCGTACATGATTTCCATTAAATCAGTTACTTTTTGTTTTGGAGCTTGGTCAGCCTTAGCAATTGCTTGTTTGATATCTTCTTTTGCTTCTTCGATTACTGTCTCTTCAACTTCTTGAGACCATAGTCCTTTAGCTTCTAAGAACTTACGGAAGCGTACGATTGGGTCTTTTTGTTCCCATTCGTTTTCGATATCTTTTGTACGGTAACGAGTTGGGTCATCACCAGCCATTGTATGTGGACCGTAACGGAATGTTAAAGTCTCGATTAAAGTAGGGCCTTCGCCATTTACTGCGCGCTCACGAGCGAAAGCAGTTGCTGCGTATACAGCTAATGGATCCATACCGTCTACTTGAATTCCGTAAATACCTGCTGCTACTGCTTTTTGTGCTACAGTTTTAGCTGCAGATTGCTTTTCTACTGGAGTAGAGATTGCATAACGGTTGTTTTGAACAACGAAGATTGCTGGAGCTTTGAATGCACCTGCAAAGTTCATACCTTCGTAGAAGTCACCTTGTGAAGCACCACCGTCACCAGTGTAAGTAATTGCAACAGATTTTTTACCACGTAGTTTCATACCTAACGCAACACCAGCAGTTTGGATGATTTGCGCACCGATAATGATCTGTGGAGCTAATGCATTTACATTCTCAGGCATTTGGTTACCCATGAAGTGTCCACGAGAGAATAAGAATGCTTGGTATAATGGTAATCCGTGCCATACTAATTGTGGTACATCACGGTATCCTGGTAAGATGAAGTCTTCTGCTTCAAGTGCGAAATGACTTGCTAATTGAGAAGCTTCTTGTCCAGCTGTAGGTGCGTAGAAACCTAAACGTCCTTGACGGTTTAAAGAAATAGAACGTTGATCTAATACGCGAGTATACACCATACGACGCATTAATTCTTTTAATTGGTCATCAGATAATTCAGGCATAGCTGCTTCATTCACAACTTCACCGTTTTCATTTAAAATTTGTAATGTTTCAAATTGAGCTGCGATAGCTTTCATTTGCTCATCAACATTAAATAGGGTCTTTTTTGTTTTAGTACCCATTCCGTTCACCTCTTCCTCTCTTGAACCATATTCTGAAACGCTTTCACTGGCTATTTTCCAGTTTAAAAAGCGCAACGATGTAAACCAACATGTTTGTATGTCGGTTGAGAATAATTTTGTGTACCTAACAATCTGTACTAATGTTTTTTCAGAAACATATTAATACAATCTTGATCACGTTTTTTAGTTTACAACTATTCTAATTACGATGTCAATTACTTTGAATACGTTTTTTTATAAATAATATGCAGGTTTCTACTACACAAACGTGTTTTTATTTTTTACATCTGTATTAGTAAGCATTGACCTACTGTTATATTATTCCCTTTTTCACTTATTTTTTCTCTTAGAATAATATGTAAACGATTTAATTCTCTTTAGTTTTTCTCTCTTCGTAACAAAAATATACAAACTACTCTTCCTTTTTTAGGTAAATACCTATACATTTCTACCCTCTCTTCCATACATTATAGTAACCGCAGTATTAGCGGGAAATAATAAAGGAGGTCATCTCATGTACGGATATTCATATTGCTATCCAACTTGTTCATATCCTTCCTACGGTTATGGCGGTTCTTGTGGCGGGTCTGGACGCGGCTTCGCCTTAATCGTTGTGTTGTTTATTCTTTTAATTATCGTTGGTGCTGCTTGCATTCGCTAATGTAAAACGAAACAACTATGGAAAGAAAAAGACGGCTTTGCCGTCTTTTTCTGTTTATCACATACATAACCTACTCTATAATAGAACGATTTCCAAAATGCCTTCCCTTTCTTGCCGATGACTTTTTCCATCTCCTTTGGTAGACTAAAGAGGAAAGGAGAGATTACATATGCTTACAATGAAAGATGTTATTCGCGAAGGAGATCCTATTTTGCGCAACGTTGCAGAAGAGGTGTCATTACCGGCAAGCGAAGAAGATACAACTACCTTAAAAGAAATGATTGAATTCGTAATAAATAGCCAAGATCCTGAAATGGCTGAAAAATATAGTTTACGCCCTGGAATCGGATTAGCGGCTCCGCAAATCGGTGTTTCAAAAAAAATGATTGCAGTTCATGTAACCGATGCGGATGGTACATTATATAGCCATGCATTATTCAATCCAAAAATCATTAGCCATTCTGTTGAACGTACATATTTACAGGGTGGTGAAGGCTGTCTATCTGTAGACCGCGAAGTACCTGGTTATGTTCCTCGTTATACAAGAATTACAGTAAAAGCAACTTCTATTAACGGAGAAGAAGTAAAATTACGTTTAAAAGGTTTACCAGCAATCGTATTCCAGCACGAGATTGACCATTTAAATGGCGTTATGTTCTATGACCATATCAATAAAGAAAATCCTTTTGCCGCTCCTGATGATTCCAAACCTCTAGAGCGATAATAATAAAGAGGCGGAAGTTAATCTTCCGCCTCTTTATTATGAAATGGGTTCCATATTCACTTATAACAATCCAGCCCACTTTAGTCCATGATATATACCGTCTTCATTAACATCCTTTGTCACATGATTTGCAAGTTTTTTCAAGTCTTCATGGCCATTTCCCATCACAATACCTGTGCCAACGGCTTCGATCATTTCTAAATCATTTAAGCCATCTCCAAATGCATACACTTGGTCACGATTAAACCCTAACTTTTCAATGTATTTCTCAATTCCTTTTGCCTTAGAACCACCATTCGGAATGATATCCATTGAATATGCATGCCAACGAATAAAATGAAAATCTGGATAATGATTAATAAACTTTTCCTCTTCATTTACTTCACAAAAAAGTAGTGTTTGATAAATATTACGTTCCTCATAAAAATTAGGCTCATATGTTGGATGCTCAAAGTTTAAGCTTCCAAAGCCTTCTTTCACATAATCATGATATTCCACTGATGCTCTCATATCTTGATGGTCAAGATATACAAGTGGATATCCTTCTTGTTTTGCAAACTGAGTAAACCTATGTAAAGCATCTGGATTTAACGGATTATTAAATATTACCTCATCTTCAAAGACAACATATTGCCCATTAAAACTAACATAATTATGTATATCAAGTTCCTTACGAATATCTTCGAACATAAATGGCGCGCGGCCTGTCGCAATTGCTACATGTACACCTTTTTCTTGTAACTGTTTTACTGCATCTCGTGTAGATTGCGGAATTTTTTTATCATGATCTAATAATGTTCCATCAATATCAAAAAAGACAATTTTATCATTCATTTGTCAAAATCCTTTCTGGCACTCTATATTCCTATTTTGAATATCACTTTTCAAATTCTAAAAAAAAGTATAACATATTAAACATCTGTGAAGAAAGCGTTCCCTTTCTGACCTTATTTATAAACTTTGCATATATATATTAGTAAAACATGTGGATACTTGTTCGGATGAATTTTCTTTTCCATTCTTCCTCATACTATACCTATAACTAACGGCTACTAATCGTTACTATAGAATAACTTTCACTGTATGGGAAAGGACAAGATTCACCCTTCACTTTTGTCCTATCTCTTATATCAGAGATAGAGTTTTCACTAGTAATAGGCATGTTTAAAATAAGGAAAGGAAGGAGTAATCATGCTGAAGAAGCTGAAGAAAAAGCTCAAGCGTTATTTAAACGGTCTAGTCCGTAAAAAGACAATCGCTTAAATTGTGCCCATTTCGGGCTTTTTCTTCATTCTCATTCGAAAAAACATGAAAATCGTGACTGTTTGCTTTATAATAAGTAACAGATAATGCAAAACATAGACAAGGAGAGGTTTTCCAAATGATTTTTAAAGTATTTTATCAAGAAAAATTAACTGAGGTTCCAGTACGTGAAAATACAAAAGTTTTATATTTAGAGGCTACGTCTGAAAAGGATGTTCGTACAAAATTAAATAAGTTCGCATATAATATCGAGTTTGTTCAGTCTGTTACTGGCGCTCATCTTGAATATGAAAAAGAAAACGCTGATTTAACATTAGCGGAAATCGTATAGCGATATGAAATTTCTAAAAAACGACCAAGTTGCTGTATTTGCTCTCGGTGGGCTTGGTGAAATCGGTAAAAATACATACGCTGTTCAATTTCAAGATGAAATTATTATAATTGATGCTGGAATTAAGTTTCCAGAGGACGAACTTCTCGGAATCGATTATGTAATACCAGACTACACTTATTTTGTGCGAAACGAAGATAAAATTAAAGGGTTATTCATTACACATGGTCACGAAGATCATATCGGCGGAATCCCTTACCTATTACGTCAAGTGAACATTCCGATTTACGGCGGAAAATTAGCAATTGCACTCATCAAAAACAAATTAGAAGAACACGGCTTACTTCGTAAAGCAAAACTTTACGAGATTCAAGAAGATGACGTTATTAAATTCAAAAAAACGTCTGTATCCTTCTTCCGTACAACTCACAGTATTCCAGATTCGTACGGCGTTGTTGTGAAAACACCTCAAGGTCAAGTTGTTCATACAGGTGACTTCAAATTTGACTTCACACCAGTTGGTGAACCAGCTGATTTAACAAAAATGGCTGAAATCGGTAAAGATGGCGTACTATGTCTATTATCTGATAGTACGAACAGTGAAGTTCCAAACTTTACTATGTCTGAGCGTCGCGTTGGTGATAGCATTCAAGACATTTTCCGTAAAGTAGAAGGACGGATTATATTCGCAACCTTTGCATCAAATATCCACCGCTTACAACAAGTTGTTGAAGCTGCTGTTGAAAACAACCGTAAAGTAGCTGTGTTTGGTCGAAGTATGGAAGCAGCGATTGAAATCGGACAAAACCTTGGTTATATTCGTTGCCCGAAAGATACGTTCATAGATGCATCTCAACTAAACCGATTACCAGCTAATAAAGTTGTTATTTTATGTACAGGTAGTCAAGGTGAACCGATGGCAGCACTTTCACGTATTGCAAACGGTACACACCGCCAAATTCAAATTATTCCTGGAGATACAGTTGTTTTCTCTTCTTCACCAATTCCAGGAAATACAATTAGCGTAAGTCGTACAATTAACATGTTGTACCGCGCTGGCGCTGATGTAATTCACGGGAAACTTTCAAATATCCATACAAGTGGACACGGTGGACAAGAAGAACAAAAGTTAATGTTACGTCTAATTAAACCGAAGTACTTCATGCCAATTCATGGTGAATATCGTATGCAGCGTATGCACATGAACATAGCAAATGATTGTGGCATCCCTGAAGAAAATTGCTTCATTATGGATAATGGCGATGTTCTTGCTTTACGTTCGGATGAAGCTAGCGTAGCTGGAAAAATCCCATCTGGTTCGGTCTACATTGATGGAAACGGTATTGGAGATATTGGCAATATCGTATTACGCGATCGTCGTATCCTTTCTGAAGAAGGACTTGTAATTGTAGTTGTAAGCATTGATATGAAAGAATTTAAAGTTGCAGCAGGACCTGATATCATCTCACGCGGTTTCGTTTACATGCGTGAAAGCAGCGATTTAATCAATGATGCACAAACATTAATTACAACTCATTTAGAAAAAGTAATGGAGCGTAAAACAACACAATGGTCTGAAATTAAAAATGAAATTACAGACACATTAGCCCCATTCCTATATGAAAAAACGAAACGTCGTCCAATGATTTTACCAATCATTATGGAAATATAAGAAAAAGGACAATGCCATGAAGGCATTGTCCTTTTCTCTTATCTTAAAAAGTGTTTAAATCGATCCACTTCATCGTCATGACCAATGACAATTAATATATCTCCTGCTTGAATATTCTCCGTAGCTCGAGGGGATACGATAACTTCTTTGCCTCGTTTAATTGCTACAATATTCAATCCAAACTTCGCACGAATATCTAATTCAATTAAAGAGTGCCCATCAATTTTTTTATTCGCAATAATCTCTACAATACTATGCTCATCTGAAAGCTCAAGGTAGTCTAGCACATTGCTTGATGCAATATTATTAGCAATCCTTTTTCCCATATCACGTTCTGGATGCACAATATGATCTGCACCTATTTTACTTAACACTTTTTCATGATAATCATTTTGAGCTTTTACAGTAATATTTTTTACACCCAACTCTTTCAAAATCAAAGTCGTTAAAATACTTGAATTTAAATTATCTCCAATAGCAACGACTACGTGATCAAAATTTCGAATACCAAGGCTTTTTAATACCATCTCATCTGTTGAATCTGCAATTACAGCATGCGAAGCTATATTTGCAAATTCATTAATTTTATCCTCATCTGAATCGATTGCCATTACTTCCATACCTAATTGAGCTAGTTCTCGGCAAATACTTCCACCAAAGCGACCAAGTCCAATGACAGCAAATTCTTTTTCTTTCTCACCCACAAGAATTCCTCCAATAACTTCAAGTACTATTTATTTTCAGTGTAACACACTTTATATGCGTCACAAAAACTGTAATTAGCTCTTATTTTTGTTTTTGTATATAAAAATATTGTTGCAAGTAAAAAGCGATACCAACAAGTAGCATAGCAAATACAAATATATTTCCAAAAGAACTAAATGTTTCAAAAACGAATAATAATGTTTCTTGACCAAAAAAGGCAAATAGAAGCTGTGTGAATGCAAATAACAACGCCCATATGTAATGATGTTGATGGAATAAATAATGCGTTGCACCTAAAAAAGCAATAAACGAAAAGATAAAGATCCACCAATTTTCTAAAAATAGTTGCCAATTAGAAAATTGATATCCATTTACTAATATCGCAATAAGCGCGATAACTGCCATCGTCGGCACACTCCAAAATAATGCCCGTCCTCTAAAGAAACGAGTACCTCTAACATCTCCTTTTTCATGTGCAATATATGTTAGTACTACTGTGCTTATATACAAAACAGAAAGAATTGTTAAAACGATAATAAGCCAAAAATGTAATTGATAATATTCATGCTCTATATTTGTCACGATTGCAGCTAACATGCACGGAATTAACATTCCCGTCCAACCATCTACTTTTCTTTCATTCCAAAAGACCGTATTACCAATCCTTATTCCTAACAACATAAAAATAATGATACCCAATACAAATAACGTAGTTTTATTCCCTACTAAACTCGTTGAGAAAGCAATTAATCCAATAAATAAAAAGAGCACAAACCCATTCATAATTTCTAGTACAGGTGATAAATATCTCTTCACCCATTTGTATGTTTCGTCATATTCATTATTATCTACTAGACGATAGGCATAAAAACTTATCCCAAAATAAACCGCCGCAATAATAACATACGCATATAAGACGAAACATAAAATCGCACTGCTAATTTGCACGTAATTCCCCACCCTTTTTTCTATGTTTCACATTGATTTTACACACTTTTCATACTAAAAGTAAATATATATAAGTTAGTCAAATAATTAATAATGAGCAGTGGCTAAACCCCCTGCTCATTATTAAAACAGTACAATTAACTTTAATTCTTCCATTTTTGTATGTAAATGTCTAAAATCAATCTATACGAGCGTTACTTACACCTCAGAACAAAAAGTTTTTTGGAACCTTCAAGAAAGCGGAAGTTTTATTTTCTATTCCCTTTCCACTTTACATATTGGCTTAAAAATGTAATTGCCTTTTCAATCACTTCTTCGTCTGGTTTTAATTTTGCATGATGTAAACCATATTCTGAATTTACTCCAAGCCAAAACATAAATCCAGGGATTTCTCGAAGCATATAACCAAAATCTTCACCTGTCATTGCCTCAGTACATGTAATAACATTCATATCAGTTTGTTTATGTACAAATTGCATAAACTCTCTCGTTAACTCTTCATGGTTATATACTTGATGATACATTGCTCCGTAATCTATAATCGACTCACACTGGAAAGAAGCTTCGATACCTGCAACAATTGCCTCAATTCTGCTTTTCACACGCTTCATTGATTCCACTGATAATGTTCGAATCGTTCCTTCTAAACGAGATTTTTCTGCAATAATATTTTGAACCGTACCACCTGTAATTTTCCCGATTGTAATTACTGCACTATCAAGAGGATTTACATTGCGACTAATAACGGATTGAAGCTGTGTAACAAGGTGACTCGCTGCAACAATCATGTCATTTGCAGTATGCGGATAGGCAGCATGGCCACCTTTCCCTTTTAAATCAATATATAATTCTGAAGTATTGGCAAATAACAGTCCTTCTTTCGTTGCAATTGTACCTACAGCGTATTCTGGTGCAATATGAAGACCAAGAATTATATTTGGTTTCCATTCTTTTAACTCTTCACTTTCTAACATAGGAAGAGCACCGCCTGGTCCTTCTTCTGCTGGCTGGAATAGAAATACAAGGTCATCATCTATTCTTTCGCTCACAACTTTCGTTAGAAGGCCTAAACCGATTGTTGTATGTACATCATGGCCACATGCATGCATCATCCCCTCATGAATAGAAGCAAACTCGTATCCAGTTTCCTCTGTAATTGGTAAACCGTCTATATCTGCACGATAACCTATTATTTTTTCGGGATTTTTTCCATTTACTTTAACGATTACACCCGTTTTCCATGTCTTCACTTCCACAAATTCATGAGAAAGTGTTCCTATATAATCTAAAATATACTGTTGTGTTTTCCATTCCTTAAATCCGATTTCTGGAATTCTATGTAGATCTCTACGAATTTGGACAAATTTGCTTACTGTCATTTTTGCACCTCTATCTATAAAAAGCGTAAGAGCCCTTTTACGCTCTTACGCTTTTTTTACTTTTTATTTCTCTGGGTTTAATTGACGAAGCTCTTGTTTAATTTCTGTTTTTGCTTTTGTCTTCTCATCAATTTCTTTAATTACACGTGCTGGAGTACCTGCAACAACTGTGTATGGAGGCACATCTTCTGTTACAACAGCTCCCGCTGCTACAACTGCACCTTTACCTACTGTAACACCCTCTAAAACAACTACGTTTGCACCGATTACTACATCATCTTCAACGATAACTGGTTTTGCAGAAGGTGGCTCAATAACACCTGCAAGTACAGCACCTGCACCTACGTGACAGTTTTTACCGACTGTTGCACGTCCACCAAGTACTGCATTCATGTCGATCATAGAACCTTCACCAATTACAGCACCAATGTTAATTGTTGCATTCATCATAATTACAGCGTTGTCACCAATTTCAACATGGTCACGAATAATAGCACCTGGCTCGATGCGAGCTTTAATACCTTTTAAATCAAGCATTGGGATTGCAGAATTACGACGATCGTTTTCTACAACGTAGTCAACGATGTGCTTATTATTCTCATCAAGAATTGTCTTAATTTCAGACCATTCTCCGAATAATACACCTGATTTTTTATTCACAAATGCTTGTACTGTTTCAGGGAATGTTACTTCTTTTAAATCCCCTTTTATGTATACCTTTACAGGAGTTTTCTTTTCACTTTTTTGAATAAACGAAATAATTTCGTTAGCATCCATCATTTTCATTCTTGTTGCCTCCTAAATCCATTTATAATGTTACTCTACCAAACGAAAGAGCGAGTAGCAAGATAATAATCTTATTTTTCCCTTTGAATTTCTTCTATAATTTCTAAAAATGCTTGCACTTGCTTCAACTGCCTTGCCGAGTCACTTGTTAACAACCATGTTTCTCTCGTCAGTTGAACAGGTGTTTTATACATATTTTCCTGTACTTCCTTTAAAACAGTAGAAGGTAAAAGGGCATAACCTATACCATTTAAAACAAGTTGTTTACATGTTTCAATTTGGTCAACTACAATTGTTCGCTTAGGCGGATTAGAAAATAAACCATACCACCAATTTTGTATTTGTCCATAATAAGTAGAGTCACTTTTAAATTGAATGAACGGCCTATTTGTTTCTTTTAACATCGAAATATCTTTTATTTCTTTATCAACTAAATACAGTTCATCTTCAAATAATTGTTGTTTCTGACCTTTATATTCTTGTGTGCCCCTCAGTATAGCAACATGAACGTCTCCTTCATAAAACTGCTTTTGCACTTCACTACTCCATCCAGTAAACAGCGATATCTTTACAGAAGGATATTTATGCACAAACTTTTTCAAAACAGGAGGGAGCCAATATTGACCAATAACTGACGCAACAGCTATTTTTAACGTTCCATGAGTTTCCGTTCTAAAAACAGCTAGCTCACTTTTTATATCTTCTTCCCTTTGCAACATTTCTTTAGCATAATTTGCTACTTTTTCCCCTTCAGGTGTAATTGTCAATCCTTTTTGTGAGCGAATAAAAAACTTCATTCCCCATTGTTTCTCCATAGATTGTAATCGTTGACTCAGCGCAGGTTGGGAAACAAATAAACGTTCCGCCGCTTTTCTCATATTTGATTCCTGAGCTAACACAACCATCATTTGAAAATCATCAATTTGCAACTTTCTCCCTCTTTCCTTAGCTTCCATACACCTTATTTTAATAAGCTTTTCATTCTTAATTTAGCCGAATACTTTCATTCAGAAAATACAATTGTCCAGCGCAAACTTTCCTTATGTTTTATGTCTTTTTAAATATAATACATACACAAGTGATATGCACGAAAAAAAGTGACTTCTTCGTTTCTATGAAGTCACTTTTCTCACGTTATCGATTATATTGCCTTACTTTCTTATTCAACAATTTTAAAATAGCCCGACGTGTTAAAATCCCCTCAAAATAGCCTTCTTCATTAACAGCGCAAATAAAAGGATGATCAATTGTCATTTCTAAAGCTTTTGCAAATGAATCGTCTAATTTAAGAACAGGTATATCTTCCTTCATCACCTGCTCTACTTTCATATCATCGAGTCTTTCAAACTCAATACGCTCTAATCCTAACATACCATCTAATATCATGGCAGTACTAATCAAACCATGTAGTTTATACATTGGATCTAAAACAGGTATCGCCGAATATCCAGATTTCACAAGAACGAGTAAAGCATGTTCTAAACTATTTCCAATTTGGACATGAGCTACTTTTTCCGATGAAATCATTAAATCCTTCACAAGAATTTGTTGAAATTCGTCTTTCGGAATACTAATCATATTACATCCCCCATTTTCCTTTTTTCCTGCTTATGTTCACAACTCTATTCACATTTTATGACAGCGTTTTCATATTATTATTTTGTCCTAAATTTATTTCAATAAAAATACAATCACACAGCTATTTTAGCATACAGCACAAAAAAAAGACTACCATTCCGGTAGCGCTTAATACCCTTTATTTTTTAATCTGTAAAATAACCTTGTGATTTTTTTATATTGCATCACATCTGTCTGTTTCAAACCATTCTCAATATCTGTAAGTTCCACAGCTAAAATTTCACTTGCATAATTTTGCTGAAATAAAATATCTAGTAATAAACTTTCTTCTTCCTTTGTTAAAACAACTTCCCTTTGCATATACCCCTCTCCTTACACTCGCATCGTTACTCTTATTATATAAAAAATTCAACCTATTTAATAGATGTAATATTCAGTTTTTATTAAAAGATATGTAGCAATCGTACACATACAAAAAAATCATTTCGTATATCGATTTGCATAGCTAAACGCCGCATAAGCATCCGGCTTAATTTTTGCAGTTAATCCCATTGCTCGAATTTTTTCTGTCATATCTAAAATAAATTCTTTTGTTAAACCATCATTCCCAATGTCTAAATGAATTTCCATTATGAATCCAGCCCCATCTTGAGCATAAGGATGCAATAACTCCCATATTGTTTGTATATGAGTAGGCGTAAATAGACATGCGATTTCTTGACTAAACTGCGTTTCTAAATATATTTTCTCACGTAAGGTTGCCGGCTTATCTTTTACTGATCTATGGTGTAAACAGCCCCAGGCACCTTTTCCAACACGATGAATATGGATTGCTGTAATAAACCTCGTATCCTTTTGATGCGCTTGTGAGTCTGTCCCAATGGATAATCGATATAAATTTCGCGGATCCTTTTCAATGAAACTACAAATACGGTTAAAGACCATATCAAAATTTAAATGTCTCTCTGAAACATTGTAAAATTTATGTGCACCGTCCACAGAGTCACGTCCTTTCAATTAGACAGACTTTTCGTATTCTCATTGTATGGGACAAAAACTAAAATTATAACTTCCTATCCTTTATTCGTTTCAATATTTCGAATTACAAAGTGACAAACTTGGCACGTATAAATTACATTTTGATTAGATTGAGCCGTTAATACATGAATAATCTCAGCAGAACTTTGACAATTAGGACAAATCACAACTGGTAAACGTTCCATACGATAACCTCCTAGTTATATTTCTCCCGCTATTTGCAGAACCCAGCGATTGTGAGAAGTTTAGCTTCACATATTCACCCGGTTGACGGGACTCATTTTCCACATGGATAAGCAAACTTGCACGGATTAAAATTTCATTTTAATACCATTGTAGGAAAAATAAAAAACTTCTATACATTCCGCTAGAAAGTAATAGAACTAAAAAAGGTACTGCCACATGGCAGTACCTTTTTTATATGTATCAAGAAATGATATCGTAAATCTCAATTGCAACCATGTCGATATTATCGAATTGATACACTTGAGGTTTTTCACCTTGTTGATACACTTCTAACTCATACATTTCACTTTTATCGAAAAATTTCACGCTACATTTGCGCTCACCGTTCACTTCAAAATAGCGTTGTGCTACTTCACCGCTTTCAGCTTGTTCTTGTAGACTAACAAGTCGAGTTAAAATTCCTTGGAGTAGAGACATGAAATCTCTCCTTTCTCTAATCTTCCTACCAATAGGTTTTACAGCTATACTCATTCTATCCGTCATAACAGAAAAAATGTTCCACACTCTAGGATAAAGGTTATTGGCCAGAAACTCAACTAAAAATTTGTCGAAATGCGAAGGAAAAAACAGAAAGAACATATTTCCCCTTCTTTATTGCGGTTTTTATACTGGAAGAATATAATAAAAAACAGAAAAAAGGAGGAATAACAATGAAAAAAATTGAGGTTTATACACAACCCGATTGTCCGCCATGTGTTATTGTGAAAGAATTTTTGAAGCATAATAACGTTGCATATGAAGAATTTGACGTAAAAAAAGACGCTGCTGCTCGCAATCGTCTTTTATACGACTATGATTCTTATTCAACTCCAACAGTCGTAATTGATGGCGAAGTAGTTGCAGGGTTTCAAATTGAAAAGTTACAACAACTACTCAATATAGAATAGGAATAGGTAAATACCTATTCCTATTCTTATCCCGCTATTTGTAGGTAGTAAAACTCCCACCCAAAATTTAGCTACAGCAAAGAAGTTAGATGGAAGAGTAATCCCTCTCACTGATTAAAAATTTCACTTTATAATTGTTGCAACCTTTTTATTTCAGTTAAAAGTTCCTGACTTTCATGATATCCTGCTAATTTCCATTTATCTTGATCCCTTTTCAATGTTACAATTTGATACTGTCCACTTTTTGTCCGCTCATATACATATAAATTTTTATGTTCTTCATCATACGACATTTTCGTTTCTGAATTAAAAGAAAACGGTGCTTCTTTTGCCGGAAGTAAATATTCACCACTTTGTTTATCACTTCTGCTATTTTCATCTGTAAATACTTGAAGGAAATTATCTGTAAAATACGGTGATAACGTCTCTATCATCTTATTCATCGGCAAATGCTTCCCACGAATTGAAAACTGTGTTTCATAGCCTTTTTGTATCGTTGTAAATACTTCTTTCCGATCGACTTCCACTTCCTCTTTTCCTAAAACAGTCGTAACACTATAACCAACTAGAAAGGCAACACATACAAATAGAACAAGCCATATTCCATATTTCCTCATTTTTTCACCTTCCTTTTAAAAGAACTTGTCTTTGTAGTATTCATTGTAACAATGATTATGCAAAGAAAGGACAGATTTCGTTCGTAAAATCTTTACAACGATAGACAGCATTTTCATCACCATTTTCACTATTACCAATTTATGATAAAAACAAACAAAAAATGCACGAATTCCTTCGTGCATTAAAATAAAACATCTTCTTCATATAAATATTCATAAGATAAATCTATAAATAAAAAGTTGTCATCATCAATCGGGAAAGAAAATGTTCGTACCATTTCTCCCGTTTCAATATCTGCATATAAATCTGAAAGCCTCGCCTTATTCTCGAAACGCATTTTCATGATATTCTCGAGAAAATACGGGCGCCAACTCCAGTTCTTCATATAATAATCCGGCATCACAATCCATTCTCCATCTTTTTTCATAACATTTCCTGATTGTTGGAAACCATCTTCATTACAAATAAATATACGAAAACTACACTGTGATACACTTTGACTAAATTGTAATAACCAATCATTTATATCTTCATTCTTTTTTTGTTTTGATAAAACATCGCCAATGCGATCGCGTAACATCTCTGTTAAATTATAAATTTTTTGTAACTTCTTCTTTTCATGCTGAATAAACTGATGACATTCATTACCCAGTCGCTCTTTCAAAACATTCGTTTCAATAAAATCAGGTAAACATTCTTTCAAATAATTACCTTGATAATATCTTCCACCGTTCTTCCAAGCATATTGCAGTTGATAAAAAGCATCTATTTCTTCATATAACAAAGTTGCACCAATTCTTCTAGCAAGTAATGATAAAGAATATAAAATATCTTGATAAGATTGTAAAAGTGCTGTTTGCCTTAAGTTCGTTAAATCTACTTTTAAAATATCAGGTGCTAACACGCTAATACGCTCTAAATTACTTGTGCCCGTTCCGACTTTATTAATCGAAATTTGAATACCATATGTACGATAATACATAAGCAAATGATTAAATTGCTCTATATCTTCTTTACATTCATGCTCTGTAATCTCTAAAACAATTTGTTTTAAATTTAAACCTTGTTCTTCATACCTCAATAAAAGTTGAAGCAAGCTTTCATCATTATCATTCATTAATACATTAGCATTCCGATGTATAAATAATAATAATTTTTGATCGCTTTCTAAATAACGATTTAAAGCTTTTTCTACTATAATATTATCCGCTTCCAGTTGAAATTCACTTGGAATCGAATCATCGTGAAAGAAAGAAGCTAAACTTTGTATGCCCTCTTCTGTTTGAATACGTCCTACTACTTCGTATCCAATTACAGTATGCTCATCAGCACTAAAAATAGCTTGATAATAAGGAAGGACTTTATCCAAGTTACTCATTACATCTAATGCATCTATCAACGTGCTTCCCTCCCTTTACTTTTCAAAAATTATAACATGATATTTACGGAAAAATAATAAAAAATCCCTTCAGTTTTCCTGAAGGGATTAGAGGGGTAAAATGCTAAGGGGAATTAGCAATTCTACTATGAAGAAAAAAGAGGTCTTAAATATAACGTATATATGACCTCTTGTAAACACTTTTCTTTCATATGTCACAATTCCGTCACATTTAACCGTAGAAAAATGAATCAAACATTCATTTTTTTATCCCTTTTAAAATGGATATTGATGTAAATGTTGTCCTCCATCCATTGTCATGCAAGTTCCATTTATGTACGCAGCTTCATCTGAACATAAATAATAAGCTAGGCCAGCGATTTCTTCTGGCGTACCCAACCTTCCAAGCGGAACACTTTGTATCGTACGTTTAGCCATTTCTTCTGAAATCCATAATTTATCAGCACCGCCCGTACGTTCAATTGGTCCTGGCGCGATAGCGTTAACTCGTATTCCATATTTACGTCCCCACTCAACAGCGAGCGTCTTCGTCATTGCTAATACTCCTGCCTTCGCTGCAGCCGAATGAATCACTCCTGGACCTGCATCCCATGCATATGTTGCTACCATGTTAATGATATTCCCTTTTATACCTTTTTCAATCCAATATTTTCCGACAGCATGACTACAGTAAAACGTACCGTTTAATACAATATTAATGACTGAATTCCAGCCATTCACAGATAAATCTTCTGCTGGACAAATAAAGTTTCCAGCTGCATTATTTATTAAAACATCAATTCTACCAAACTTCTCATCAATCTGTTCAATCATTTTCTGAATGTCATCCGTATTTCTTACATCCATTTGTACAGGTAATACTTGCCCTGGAAATTGTTCAATTTCCAACTTTGTTTCCTCTAGTTTTTCCTTTGTACGTCCTGTAATAACAACTCGTGCCCCTTCTTTTGCAAAACGAGTCGCCATTCCTTTTCCCATTCCACTCGATCCACCTGTTATAATAACTACCTTTTCTTTCACATACATCCCCTCCAAAAAATGAATACACATTCATTTTATCACTTTATTTAATAGAAATCTTTATATTTTTAAACTTTTCTGATATTTTAGCGTAAAGAACTTTCTTTTTATTCATTTTTTTTCGTAATCTATACTACTTTTTATTATGTAAAGTATATTTTAAATAAACTGAAAGGAGATTTGAGTAGCCTATAAATGGAATGAAAACATTGAGGTATACTCATATTTTTATGAAGCACATTACAAGAAGAAATTTTTTAAAAATTGGTATGCGTACTTGTCTCTATTCATTTATAACCAGTAGCATCGGATACTACTATGCTAAATATATAGAGCCCCATTTCATTTCTTTTACACAGCACACATTAAAATCACAACTCATCCCAAAAAATTTTCATGGTATGAAAATTCTTCAATTCAGCGATTTACATCTCGGATACTATTTCTCGCTTCAACATTTATCTAAAGTTGTTTCTAAAATTAATGCTGTAAATCCAGATATTGTCCTTTTTACCGGAGATCTCATTGATAATTATCAAACGTATACTGACACTCCTTTCGTTGCATCCATTTTAAAAAATATACAAGCCCCCTTTGGTAAATTCGCTATTTATGGTAACCATGATCACGGTGGATATGGAACTGAATACTATGAGCACATCATGCGTGAATCAGGATTTGAGCTATTGCTCAATAGTGAAAAAAGAATTCGTCTAATGGATAATAGCGAAATTTCTATTTTCGGTCTCGATGATATACTACTAGGCAAACCAAAAATAGAGAAAACATTAGAGCATGCACGGCAAAGTACTTATAACATTGTTCTTGTTCACGAACCAGATATCGCGCCCAAAGTTTCTAGATATCCAATCAACTTGCAACTTTCTGGTCATAGTCACGGCGGACAAGTACAAATTCCTTTTTTAGGAGCTATTATTACACCTTCACTCGCCAAAGACTATATTGAAGGCTTCTATACAATTCAGGATTTAACTCTCTATGTCAATCGAGGCCTGGGAAGAACACGTGTCCCATTTCGTTTTATGTCAAAACCTGAAATCACAATTTTCACACTCAAACATTCGTAATAATTCGCCTATTTTCTTACATATCCTTTCTTGTACGCGCTCATCCACGTTTTGTTTACCATATGATAAAAGTGAGTCCAATAAAGGAGGTATGTTCATGTATCCATATTATCAACCAATTCCAGTCCGTTCAGCACCTATTGGTCCAGTAGGCGACTCACGCTTCTTCCCGTTTTTTGGCGTTCCCTTTCTAGCTGGAATTGCTGGTGGATTGCTCGGCGGAGCATTAGCTTTCGGCCCTCGACCATTTTATCCACCTTATCCAACACCTTTCCCGCCGCCAGCACCTTATCCTTGTTACGGTGGACCATGTCAGCAACCATACTATTACTAAGTTAAAATAACGATTCTTTCAAATATTATTCTCTCAACGAGCCATCTCATTACACGCTTATAATAAAACTATTGTTTCTACTCATCCTTCCATTTTTGGAGCATATGAGTAGAAAAAAGTAAAAACCTCTTATTGACATAAGAGGTTTTTACTTTTTTCATTATTCAGCGTCTGTATTTTGATATGCCATCTTAAACAACTTCACTTGGCTATCAATTTCTTCTGTACTACTATTAATAACATAATAGTAATCACCATCTTTATTTTGTTCACGTGTTTTCACATTATCAGCTAATGTAAGCTGTAAAATCGCCTTAATTCGTGCCTTCATTTCAATATCTAATATCGGGAAAGATATTTCCACTCGCTTCTCCATATTTCGCGTCATCAAATCAGCTGAAGATAAATATATTTTCTCCTCCCCATTATGATGGAAATAATAAATACGGCTATGTTCTAAATATCTTCCAACAACACTAACTACACGAATATTTTCACTTACATTTGGAATGCCAGGTCGTAGGCAACATGTCCCTCGAACAATGAGCTCTACCTTTACTCCAGCTTGTGATGCTTCGTACATTTTTTTTATTAATGGTTTATCTGTTAATGAATTCATCTTAGCGATAATATATCCATTTCCATATTGCCTATGATAACGGATTTCTTCATCTATTAAATCTATAAATTGCTCTCTTATATCAAATGGAGCAACCGATAAATGATGAAAATGTGGCTTTGTTGTATAACCACTTAAATAATTAAAGAAATTGGTTGCATCAACCCCAAAGTCTTTTCTTG
This sequence comes from Bacillus sp. 2D03, assembly GCF_003946765.1. Lineage (NCBI taxonomy): Bacteria > Bacillati > Bacillota > Bacilli > Caryophanales > Bacillaceae > Bacillus > Bacillus sp. 2D03. Next base: position 75,147 of record NZ_RPSJ01000001.1, read on the forward strand.
ATGTAATATATCCAAAATCAGTATATAACTTCGCTGTTGCATCATTATAGTTTCCAGTTCCGAGATGTACGAACCTTTCGATTTTTCCGTTTTTTCTTCTTACAACTAACGTAATTTTACTATGTGTTTTCAAGTGACTTACACCGTAAATAACATGACAGCCTGCCTGTTCCAATTCTTTAGCCCAATGAACATTGTTTTCTTCATCAAATCTTGCCTTTAATTCAACTAATACTGTCACTTGTTTTCCCTTTTCAGCCGCTATCTTTAACGCCTGAATAATCGGTGAATCACCACTTACACGATATAACGTTTGTTTAATCGCAAGTACATTCGGATCGTCCGCCGCATCACGGACAAAATCAACTACCGGCTGAAATGATTCAAAAGGATGATGTAATAAAATATCATGCTCAATTGCTTTTTCAAATACATCTTCTTCATCACCTAAATCTTGAGGTGGTTGCGGAATAAGAGCCGGATATACAAGATGTTCATATAAAGGAGCTAGTTTTTTATATAAAGAAAACAAACATGTTAAATCTAATGGACCATCCATTATATATACATCTTCATCTTTTACTTCCAGAACCTCATATAATAACGCTAATACTCTTTCATCAATGTGTTCTTTCCCAACTTCTAAACGAACAGCAGCCCCCCACTTACGCTTTTTTAATTCTTTTTCAATTACCTTTAATAAATCTCTCGCACCTTCTTCATGAATCGTTAAATCTGCATTGCGTGTAATACGGAAACGAGTAACAGATGATACTGTATATCCCGTAAATAATTTATGAGTAAAGCTACTAATTACGTCTTCTAATAAAATAAATTTATGCTTTTGCCCTTCGCTCGGTAAAATTATGAAGCGCTCAAGTAATGAAGGAACTTGCACAATTCCTAACTTCGTCCTGTTTTCTTCTTCCGCTTGCTTCTCATCATATAAAAGAGTAGCCAAATTCAAACTTTTGTTTAATAACATTGGAAATGGGCGATATGCATCAATAGCTACAGGAGTTAACACCGGAAAAATTTGCTCATCAAAATACTCTTCTATAAATTCTCGCTGCTCTTTCGTCAAATCATTGAATGTTAAACGTTCAATTCCCTCTAACTCAAGTGCTGGTAATACATAATTTTTAAATGTATCATATTGTACTGTCATTAGTGCATGGGCTTTTATCGCAATTTTATTTAATTGCTTTTTTGGTGTTAAGCCAGCTTTATTTTCTGGCTGATTAAATCCAGCACTCACTTGATCCTTTAATCCCGCTACACGTACCATAAAAAATTCATCTAAATTCGAACTAAAAATACTAATAAATTTCAATCTTTCCAAAAGTGGATTATTTGCATCTTGCGCTTCTTGTAAGACACGTTCATTAAATGCTAACCAACTTAACTCTCGATTATTGTAATAAGCTGTATCATTTAAATTTACTGCATTCCCCTTCAATAATTCCATTCTCTTCACACTTCCCCTTGAAACTTTTTTACTATAATTTACTTACTTTTATTTTAGCAAATTACAATATTATAAAGTGTAATTTTTTTGTAAAGACATCCGTACAACCTAATATTTTAGTTCAAATGACAAGTTAATATTCGTTTTTAATACTCTTTCTAACTGTTTTTTTTGTTTTTCAGCTTGCACTTTTTCCGCTAATGCCGATTGTTCACATAAAGCTTTAAACGTTAATCCTTCTTCGCTTTCTGTTATAGATATGGTATCAATAAGCGATCGTTGCCTTGCATTTAAAGTAGCTGAAAATTGTAAAACAGCTCCTAACAGGCGGATTTTTTTTTGTTCGCTTTTATCAAACCAACCTTCAAATGGAGATAAATGTTGTTTAAATAACATTTTTGATTTATACGATGCAATAAGCGCTAGCCTTACTCGATCTTTATGCATCATGCCATCAATTGTCTTATTCGCTAATAAATAAAACGTATGTAAACGGCTCGCTTCTTCGTCTATATATTTGCCTATATTAAACACTTTCGCTGCTTGATGGAACACTTCCCAGTCTTTTACTGACATAGAAATAAGCCCTATTTCCTCAAGTTGTTTGCAAATTAGTCTTCCATGTTTAATAAGTTGAATAACAAATTCCATGTCCATTTCGTATTCATGTGATAGTAAATGCAGACTTTCTTCAACTACGTTCGGATAATATGAAATCCCCAAATCTTTTGTCAACTCTTCATAGAAAACACCTTCTCTTAACCCTTTTCTACTTAATACAAATGCCGGTGCCTCTATAACATTAACAAGTGTATGAAATACTTCAACCGCTGGAATAATCGTATCTGCTCGATCTTTTGCCAATCCTTCCAATTTCTGAAGTTCTATGAACGACAATCTTTCCAATTCATCTTTTACACTTTCAATATCTTCTTCTTTCATCTTGTATAAATGTAATCCTGCTATAGGATAACATATTAAATTTTGATGGATTTTTACTAAGTTCCTAGCACTACCACCAATTGCAATAAGAGGCAATTTCTTATTGATTAACCATGGTAACGTTCGAAGTTGAAACTCTAAATACTGTTGCATTCCCTCTAACTCATCTTTAGTAGGAATATCACCTTTAATAAATTGTTGCTTTAAAGAAAGTGCCCCAAAAGGAAAACTATGGTACTCTAAAATCTCTCTATTTCTAAAGTATGTAACTTCCGTACTTCCCCCACCAATATCTACCGTTATTCCTTCTGAAAACGATGTAGAATTCATAACCGCCAAGTATCCGTAACGCGCTTCCTCATACTCTGATAATACTCTAAGCGTAAAGTCCGTTTGTCCTTCAACAAGCTTTTTAATTTCCTCTTGATTCTCCGACTGTCTAATTGTTGCTGTTGCAACACAAAGTACATGATGCAACTGATGGAATCTTGTACTTTCTTGAAATTGAAATAATGTCTGTAATAATACTTCTATTCCCTCTTCATTCAACACACCATCAATTAAGTAATTCCTTAACCTAGCAACAACTTTCGTATTTTCAATCTCTTTATAAAAACCTCCATTTTGCTTTTCATAAATAACTAAACGCATTGTATTAGATCCAATATCTATAATGGCATACTGTTGTTTTAATATTTCTTTCAAACTTCTCACTCTTTCATTATCAAATTTCAAAAACATATTCTATTACTATTATACAAAATAGTTGTTTTTTGTAACAATATTGCTTTAATATTGAAAATATATACAATCACTTTTTGCGTATAATAAATACCTATTTTATTTATGGTATAATAATGAAAAATTGAAAGGAGATTCAATATGAAACCTTCACAACCACAATCTCAATTACAAAACCAACATTCTATTAATCGACTAGCTCAATCTATTTTCGTTGTGAATCGTCATGCTAAAGCAGCTACTAATCCTAAATATTTATACTGGTTAAAAAAGACAGCTTTAGAACGTTTGATTGCTGAAAAAAAAGCAATTAAAGAAGGATTACATTTTTCTAGAAACCCACGTTTTAGCCAACAACAATCTGATGTCCTTATACGTTTAGGCGATTATTTTTTCCACATCCCTCCTACGAAAGAAGATTTTCGAATTCTACCGCATCTTGGTCATCTTGAATCCTCCTATCGAAATCCGAAAACAACCTTATCTTTAACAGTGGCAAAAAAAACAATTCAAGATTATATTGGTCCTGAAGCATTAAAACAAGAAAAAAAATTAAGTGAACCTGTTCCATGGTATAGTCGTACTTATACAAAAAAATAAAACAGTTTGGCCAAGTGTAGGCCAAACTGTTTTATTTTTTCTCTTCTTTAATTTTAATATTTGCTTGTTTATAAAAAGCTACTTTTTCTGTATTATAAGACTTTGTGAATTCATTAAATTTATCTTTTTCTGACTCAATATCCTTATAAGATTGATTTACTACTTTTACTTTTTCACTAATATCTTTTAATTTAGTACCTTTATCTTGTAACATTGTATATAACTCTTTTTCTTGTTTTAAAGATTTGTCATAGCTGTCATACATTTTATTAAATGAATCGTGTCGTTTCTCATACGTGCTTTTCACTTTATCAGCTTGATCTTTCAATTTCTTATCTTCAATTTTCTTCACATACTTATCAGCTGACTTCACTTCTTCTTGCGCTTTATTTAAAACTTCTTTTTCTTTTGCAAGCACTTTTTCTCGTTCAGTTGTATTTTTTACTGCTTGATTCAGTTTTTCTTTAACAGTTTGATTATTATCTTTTCCTTCTTGAACAATCTGGTTATATAATTCTTGTCCTTCTTTCTCTAAAGTCTCAAGTTTTTTTGCATCTTCAAACATTGTTTTTTCTTGTTTAGCAGCGTTTTCAAACGCTACATATAATTCTTCTTCTGGTTTCGGACCGAAACAACCGGCTAATAAAATCATTGATAATGCAGTTACAATTGCTAATTTACTATATTTCAACATCTCTTCCTCCTACTTATAAACGACCATCGTGTAATATAAAAAAGTTATAAAATATGTAATTGTTCTATACACTCGCATCTTTTTTACGAAGATCATTAATATTGTTTGTACAAATTATTACTTGATATTACATTATTCTTTTTGAATTATTTAGCAATTCCATATCCATCTTTAAGTATACTACTTCGTGTTTTTTAAGGCCTGTTCACACTATGTATTACTTTAATGTCCACGGAATTTCACCTCAGTCTTAATAAGACTATAATAGTTCACCTGATAAAAGGTGATCGCTCCGCTCTCACGTCTATCATTCCCTTTCCAGCTTTCTATCAATTAATCTCTTTGTTCATTTTACACAGTACAATCGATATCTCGCAACAACTTACAAATATTCTTTTCATTTCCTAAAAAGGAAAAGTGTAGAGCTTGCTTTCCTCTACACTTTTAAAATAAAACACACTGTGCAAATTGCATTGACACTACCATCATAATTATATGCTTATTTCATATATTTTTAAAGACTTTTATTACAAACGTGGCGTTTTTTTGTAATAAAAGTCAAAAAAATGTTACAAATAAAACATCTTCCTATCATATATCTTCAAATCAAAGCTTCACTCATTTTCTTGCAAATTTCTATACTGGTACAATTGATTTTGCGACTTTCTCAACAGTTCTTCAAACGTTTTTCCTTCTACTGGATAGCTAGCTGCTCCAAATAAAAGAGTGACACTGAGTAAATCACCTTCTATTTCACTTTCAATATTTTTCATTAATCGTTTTGTTATTGTTGATGTTTCATGACCATTATCAATTGCTACAATAACGTACTTATTTTCATCCCACTTTGTAACAACATCGCCCTTCCGAATTGTCTTTACAATTGTACTCTCTAATTTTTGTACTAACACTCCCAACTTTTTTTCTTGCAACGTGTCTTTTAATCCTCCCCATTCTTTTACAGAAAGAATGTACACTGTAATATTACGAGAATCTCTTTCAGATAAAGCAGCTACTTTCCCAAAAAAATCAACAACAAAATCATTGCTTGCCATTCCTCCTACTTCCATACCCATACGCTCATTCGCTCTTTTATCGTACCAATGTCCAAAATAATAACTTAGTATCATTTGCAATATATAAATAATAAAGACGGTATAAAATGATCGTGAATCCAGTTTTGCAATTACATCCTGAAGTGCAATCCATTCTGTAACTGCCACAGTATTGCCAAGCAATAATCCACTAATTTTCCCTTTATGTTTCATACTTTTCCCCCTTTTATACCAATATATGTTTCTATATCAATAATGTTTTTCTACAAAATAAAAAATGTACATATGCAATGTACATTTCTGCTTAAGCTTGTATACCTTTTCTACTCTATTTCATATATATAATATATAACTTTTATAGAAAGGAGTAATCTATATGCTACAAAAAGAGAATCTATCAGATGCTATGCGTTTACTAGCTGGTTTTCTATTATCATTAAAATTATTATTTACCTCTTTCGGCATACACTTTATTACAAACGATCAAATCGACGCTATTGTTAATGTTGTTTCATTTTTATTTATTCTATACTTTGGCTACAAAAATAACTATGTAGGAAAAAAAGGAATGGAGCAAAAAAAAATACTCAAAAAACACAACCTTCACTAAAAAAGGAACCTTTTGTACAGGTTCCTTTTTATCATTGACGCACAACAACTTCATTTGTTTGCAGTGGGCCATATGATATCTCTTTATCTTGAAATGTATATGTAGCCTGAAAGAATGTTTGTTTAAGAGCTTTATCTTTATTAGCTTTTATTTTACAACGTAGTTCCACCTTCTCATTCGGTAACAATTCATCAATTCGCCATCTAACAAGCTGGAATAAAAACTCACTTATCCCCCTATCAACTTTTAAAGAATTAGGAATATAAGCAAAGTAATCTCGAATCATATGACTTACAACGACTCTCGAAATCATTTCTACCCCTTTATTTTCCACTTCAATTCGCATAATAAGTATGTCGTTTACATCGTAGGTCAATTCATACGAAAATTGTTCTGTATACATACTACCAATTTGTAATGTAACGGCTACTTGAGGAAATTCGTTTTCCTTTTTCGATCCGTCAATCCACAATACTGGTTGTAGCGGTATTGAATACTTTCCTGTATCCGAAATTCGTCCCCATATTTTCATAATATATATTCACCTCATTTCAGATGTAACATACACACAATGAATTCCCCAAATTACTAAAGCTTGCTACAAGCAATCTTTAATATTTCTCTTCCTTTTATCCTATTCGACAATATGAAGAAAAAACCATTTTTCATCTATTAACAGAAAGTGTTCTTTATGAAATTTTTTTACAATTTACTTCATTTCCTTTATAGCAATATTCAGTATGGCTCACTCGTTCTCTACTCATACGAAAGAATATTTTGACGGAAGAAAAAGTTTGCCTTATAGTCAAATTTGACTATAATATTCTTTATGGCATATCAGTGCACTTATGGAAAAGAAATTAAAATCAACTATACATTAAAATTTTTTATCCACTGCACTCAAAACTTAATATAGTTTACTTATTTCTAAAGGAGGGTTATATTTGGAAACTCAACCATTAAAAAAAGACGCCAACAAGACAAAATTTGTTGTTGCTGGTTTACTGCTTGGTATATTAATGGCCGCAATGGATAATACAATCGTTGCAACCGCAATGGCAACAATCGTTGGAGACCTAGGAGGATTTGATAAGTTTGTTTGGGTCACATCAGCTTATATGGTAGCAACAATGGCAGGGATGCCTATCTTCGGGAAACTTTCTGATATGTACGGGCGGAAACGTTTTTATATTGGGGGCCTCATTCTTTTCTTATTCGGTTCTGCTCTTTGCGGAACAGCTTCAAGTATTGAGCAATTAAGTATTTATAGAGCTATTCAAGGTATCGGTGGTGGTGCCCTTATGCCTATCGCCTTCACAATTATGTATGATATCTTCCCACCAGAAAAACGCGGGAAGATGACAGGGCTATTTGGTGCTGTTTTCGGGACATCTAGTGTATTCGGTCCTTTATTAGGTGCTTATATTACTGACTACATAAGTTGGCATTGGGTCTTCTATATTAATATTCCATTAGGACTTATCTCCTTTTTCTTCATTACTAAATACTACAGTGAGTCTCTAGAATTTAGAAAACAAAAAATTGATTGGGCTGGTGCTATTACACTTGTCATAAGTATCGTTTGCTTAATGTTCGCATTAGAACTTGGTGGTAAAGAATATGCCTGGAATTCCACTGTAATTATTGGCTTATTTACAACAGTATTTATTACACTTATTATTTTCTTCTTTGTAGAACGAAAAGCAACCGAGCCTATTATTTCGTTCCATCTATTTAAAAAACCTTTATTCGCAGCTAGCCAAGGAGTTGCCTTTTTCTATGGTGCCGCTTTTATTATCTGTACAGTTTATATTCCAATCTTCATTCAAGGCGTTCTTGGAGGTTCCGCCTCTAATGCTGGATTAATTTTAACACCAATGATGGTTGGTTCTGTAATTGGAAGTCAAACAGGAGGACAATTAGCTTCTCGAACAAGCTATCGTAACATTATGATGGTATCTGGTGTCTTCTTCGTTCTTGGTATTTATTTATTAAGTACTTTAACAATGGACACACCTCGTTTACTCGTAACACTATTTATGATTCTCGCTGGGCTTGGTGTTGGCTTCTCATTCTCAGTATTAAGTATGTCTTCTATTCACAAGTTGGAAATGCGGGACCGTGGTTCGGCGACATCAACAAACTCATTCTTCCGATCACTCGGTATGACTCTTGGTGTAACGATTTTCGGTACAATTCAAAATCATATTTTTACAGATAAACTAAACTCTGTATTCCCACCTGAACTAGCAAAGTTAGCTCCAAAAGGCGGAGACACAAGTTTCTTATTATCACCAGGCGCTACCGCAAAAATTCCTGCTGAAGTATTAGCGGGTATTAAAGAAGCTCTCGCTACATCTATTGCGAATACATTCTTCTGGGCACTCATCCCGGCTGTACTAAGTATTATTTGTATTTTACTTATGGGAAATGAACGCCTCTTTACAGGCCCTAAAAAGAAAGAAAAACAAAAGCAAGTTAGTTAATATAAAAAAGAAGCGGCATATTCCTTTATGAAAAAGGATATGCCGTTTATAATATGTATAAAGTGAAACTTTAATCAGTGGGGGGTGTTCATCCCCCACTGATTATTAGCCCTCACCAATCGGGCTTTTACGGGCAGTTAATCCCCACCTAACTTCTTTGCTTCCGCTGAATTTTTGGGTGGGGATCTTACTGGATAAAGTTTTTATATACAGGAGTTGAGACAGCATGAGCATGAAATTAGTCATTCTCGGCTTGCTACTCGAAGGAGATAAACATCCATATGAAGTGCAGCATATTATGAAAGAACGACAAATGGATTGTTACATTAAATATGCTAAAGGATCACTTTATTACGCCTTCGAGCAATTAGAAAAGCAAGGCGCAATTCATATTACAAATGTAATTAGAGACACAAATCGACCTGACAAAACGATTTTTCATATAACAGAAGAAGGCAAAAAACTATTCCACACTTTACTATTAAAACAATTCGAAGCCAAAAACCAAATATATAAACCTATTTATTCAGCCTTATCTTTCGCTCACTTTAGCAATGATCACGAATTAGTTCCTATTTTAGAAAAAAAGAAAAACGATACTCTTCAATATTTACATACTATGCAAACGATATATGATTGTAATAAAGGAAAGGTTCCACGTGCACAACTATATATTTTGCAAAGTGTAATTGAGCATATTACAGTTGAATTACAATGGCTAAACACTCTCCTTAAAGATGCTATAGCAGGCCGACTTTCAGAAGTTGCTATAGATGAAAATTGAGCTATGAAAGAAGACATCCCTACTTCTTTCATAGCTCAATTTCTCTTTTTATACTGTACTATTATTAATTACTTCAGAATAAAAATTCGGAATAATAAGAAATAAAAAACTTTAGAATTTTCTTATTTCAAAACAGTAGACAAAATTCCAAAAATTGTGTTAGAATTTGTTTCAATATCATATCGCTTGTTAAATTCCTTTCAAAAGGAAAATAGGTACACGAAAGTTTCGTTTCGTGTTTAAAAGGGAAGCTTGGTGAAACTCCAACACGGTCCCGCCACTGTAAATGCTGAGATTTCTTTTTAGTACCACTGTGAAAACGGGAAGGTGAAAGAAATTATATGAAGCATAAGTCAGGAGACCTGCCTGTTTTAACAACACTGATAGATTCACGGATGATGATGAGGTGTTAAAACAAAAAGGAAGGCTTATTTTCTATGTCTTTGTACTTTTTGTTATAGGTATTTCCTAGTAAACGGAAATGCTTACTTTCAATTAGGGAGGAATTTAAAATGGCAATTCAAACAAGTAACTTAGGTTATCCACGTATCGGACTACAACGAGAGTGGAAAAAAACATTGGAAGCATTTTGGTCCAATAAAATCGATGAAGAACAATTTTTAACAACAATGAAAGAAATTCGCCTTCAACACGTAAAAGTACAGCAAGAAAAAGGGATTGAACTCATTCCAATTGGCGACTTTACATATTATGATCACGTTTTGGATACTGCCTATATGCTAGGATTTATTCCATCACGCTTTTCTGAGTTTACATCTTACCTTGATGTATATTTCGCAATGGCGCGTGGCTCTAAAGATCACGTAGCTTCCGAAATGACAAAATGGTTTAACACAAACTATCACTATATCGTTCCTGAATATGAAGAGGGATTACAAATCTCTTTAAAAGATAATCGTCCACTTCGCTTATACGAAGAGGCAAAACAAGAATTAGGAGTAGATGGAAAGCCTGTTATTTTAGGACCATATACTTTCTTAAAATTAGCTAAAGGCTATACACAACAACAATTTCCCACCATTTTAAAACAGTTAGTTGCACCTTACGTACAACTGCTTTCAGAACTACATGCAGCTGGGGCACAAGCCATTCAAGTTGATGAACCGATTTTCGCTTCTTTAACGAAAGAAGAAGTTCAACAAGCAAAAGAAATTTATGAAGCTATTCGTAAAGAAGTTCCAAATGCGACTCTTCTTTTACAAACATATTTTGATAGCGTAGAAGAAAACTATGAAGAAATTATTACATTCCCGGTATCCGGTATTGGATTAGATTTCATTCATGGTAAAGAAGGTAATTTAAATGCTATTTCAAAATATGGATTCCCAGCTGATAAAACTTTAGCTGTCGGTTGTATAGACGGCCGTAACATTTGGAGAGCTGACCTTGATGAAGTACTTGCGTTATTTACAACGTTACAAAAACAAGTCCAAACGAAAGATATCATCGTTCAACCTTCTTGTAGCTTATTGCATACACCAATCGATAAAACAGAAGAAACTCACTTATCGACTGAGCTGTTTGATGCGTTAGCATTTGCAAATCAAAAATTAGAAGAGCTAGTTCTTATTCATTCCGCTCTCACTCAAGGTACAGAAAGCATTAATAATGAGCTGGAAACATATCGAAACGTACATCATACAATTCGGTCATCTGCTGCTCGTAACCGAGAAGATGTCAAAGCAGCACGAACAGCACTAAAAGAAGAAGATTTTTCACGCCCTCTTCCATTTGAAAAACGATACGAATTACAACAAGTTGCCCTGGAGTTACCGCTATTACCAACAACGACCATTGGTAGCTTCCCGCAAACAACTGAAGTTCGTCAAACGCGAAAAGAATGGCGTAACGGTGTTATCTCAAATGAACAATACGAACAATTTATTGAAAAAGAGACAGAAAAGTGGATTCGTTACCAAGAAGAAATTGGGCTTGATGTACTTGTACATGGTGAATTTGAAAGAACTGACATGGTCGAATATTTTGGTGAGCGCCTTGCTGGTTTCTCATTCACTAAAAACGGTTGGGTACAATCTTACGGTTCCCGCTGCGTAAAACCACCTGTTATTTATGGTGATGTAGCCTTTATTAACGGCATGACTATTAAGGAAACAGTTTATGCACAAAGCTTAACAGAGAAAGTTGTAAAAGGAATGTTAACCGGACCTGTTACAATTTTAAATTGGTCCTTCGTTCGAAATGATATTCCAAGAAAAGAAGTTTCGTATCAAATTGCACTAGCTCTTCGTCACGAAATTGAACTACTTGAATCTTCCGGAATTAGAGTAATCCAAGTCGATGAGCCCGCACTTCGTGAAGGAATGCCACTAAAAGAAAAAGATTGGGATGCTTATATTACATGGGCAGTACAATCCTTCCTTTTAGCAACTTCTTCTGTAGCAAATGAAACACAAATTCATACTCATATGTGTTACAGTAACTTCGAAGATATTGTTGACGCGATTCGCGCATTAGATGCAGATGTAATTTCTATCGAAACATCAAGAAGTCACGGAGAATTTATTGATACTTTAAAACATACAACATATGAAAAAGGCATCGGCCTAGGTGTATATGATATTCATAGCCCACGTGTACCGAGTAAAGATGAAATGTATAAAATCGTAGAACAATCTTTAGAAGTATGTGATCCTAAATATTTCTGGATTAATCCTGATTGTGGTTTAAAAACGAGAAGAACAGAAGAAGTTATTCCAGCTTTAGAACATATGGTGCAAGCAGCGAAAGATGCTCGTTCCCTTTTAAAAACAAACGCATAACAAAAATGGGTTATCCTTTTCTCAGGATAACCCATTTTTTATTCTTTACTTTCAAAAAAGAATTCGTATTGTATTTTATATAATTCATCATCCGTTGGCTCTTCAAGAGGAATTGCTTGTAATACAACTGTATACTCACCATTTGGAATAGGTATTTGAAATTTATTAGAAAGAATACTCGTTATAACGATACTTTCATTTTCAACTGTAAAAGGAACCGTAATCGTTCTAACTACTTCTTCTTTTTCAATATGTTTCCCTGGGGTCACTTTCACTTCACAAGTATAATCTGAAAGTGCTTCAAAAATAACAGTTCCATCTGCCTTAGCATAACCTCTTTCAAAATCTTCATCAGTCCAGTCTACATAAGGCTGCTCACCGTCATAGTTCATCAACATTAATTGCGAATAAGAAATCGTTAACTCCATAGTTCCCCTTCTCCTTCATTATGAAATGTACAACTACTACTTCACTTCAAATTTTACTCGCGTACCATCTGGATATTTATCTAACTTATTCCCTACCCAAGAGCCTGCTCCGCGGTTATCCGCCGGACTTATATATTCAATATGTGCTCCTTTTCCGCCTTCCTTGCACATCGCCATTGGCCATTCATCACGATCATACCCTTTTTTTGATGGATATGGTGCTAACGACAATTTCCTTCTATCTGCAGCACCACCACGATCGATTGTACAAACTTCTGAATGCCCTTCTTTTATAGCATCCGTAATATGTTTTCCGGTCTCTGGATAACGTTCTTTCGGAAATTCTAACACTTGATCATACGTATTTGTTTTCTTTACACTTGTTTCCTCTGGCACAAGTACTTCATAAACTGCCACTAAAATAGACAGAATTGCGATAATTGAAATGATAATACCTTTTAATTGCTTCATGTATACCTCCATGTTTCTACCAGTTTCTTTTCCTCCGTTATTATAACAAACTTCTCCTGTATATGTTTTCAGACATTATTTTAGTTATTCCTTGCCATTCCGCCAAAAATTTTCATTTTTTCACTAATGCTGTAGAAAACTAATAGCCTTCCGACATTCTTTTTCAAAGGAAGTCCTCATAAAAGATTGAAATGATATATACGATACTTTTTGGGGAGGAAATATGATGGAAGCTACCTATAAAACGAAAGATGTCACGAATAAAACAGGCATCCCAAAACATATAGTTCGCAAATATAGTCAGCTGTTAGAGGAACATGGTTATATGATTTCCAAAACAGCTGATGCTCGTATTTATAAACTTGATGATTTAAAACTATTGAAATCTATACACGAAAGAGCTGCTACATTACAAGAAGATATTTCAGAAACGATACCGATTATTTTAAAAGAAAAAGAGGCCCCGCCTGTACCAGTTATACAAGATAAGCAAGAGATACAAACGAAAGAAAAAGAAGATGGGCGTAACTTTGAGGAGTTCATGTTAAAACTTGAAATGCTAGCTCAATTAAATGAAGCAATTATTCATCAAAATTCTACTCTAATTACACAAAATCGTTTAAAGGATGAGAAACTAGACGAATTGATGCAACAAGTTTATGTAAAAGAAGGCTCTCAAGAAAAAATGCTTCAAGAGTTAGTCGATCACGCCGCTCAAACAGATGCACTGCAAAAAGAAAAGATGGACTTATTAATGAATCATATGTATAAACGAGAATCCAAACAGGAAGAAAAAATGAATAAACTTGTTAGTCAAATTTATAACAAGGACAGTAACCGTGATGCACAGCTTATGCAAGTTATTCGAGAAATTCAAGAAACAAAAAGAATGGTTGCTGCCTCAAAAGAGCAAAGCTTCTTTCAATCATTTAAAAGTTTATTTAGCCGAGCAAAACAAGAAAAAACAAATGAATAAACAATATAAAATAAAAAGTTACCTTCCATCGGTAACTTTTATTCCTTATTTTGTACAGCTGGTAATATAATAATTGCTTCAGTGCCTTTTCCACTTTCACTCTTATATTCCAATGTACCATTATGCGCTTGTAAAATACTAAATGTTACCATAAGCCCTAATCCTGTCCCTTTTTCTTTTAAAGAATAATATGGTTGCCCAAGCCTTGCTAACTGTTCTTTCGTCATACCAACACCACTATCTTTAACTCTTATTATGATTGTTTCGTCTTTTTGAATAGCTGTTACTTTTAAATATCCTTTATTTCCTTGAATTGCTTCAATACCATTTTTAACAACATTCATAATAGCTTGCTTCAATTTTGTCTTATCACCAATCGTATAAAGACTTTCTGAAATTTCAACTTGTAAATACACACCTTGCATCGCTGCAAATGACGACATGAGAGTGGTCATTTCTATTAATTGGGCTGATAAACAAATGTGTTCTTTTTTCTCAATTTGCGGCCTTGCTAAATTTAAGTAATCTGAAATAATTTGTTCCGCCCGATCCAATTCAGCTAATACGAGACTCATATAATCCTTATTCTTCACATCTTCCGTACTTTCTAGTAATTGGATAAACCCACGAACAACAGTTAGTGGATTTCGAACTTCATGTGCCACACTTGCTGCTAACTCACTTACAATATTAAGCTTTTCTGATTTTTGCATCTCTGTACGTAGCAATGCATTTTCATTTAAATATTCAGTTAAATACACCTGAAATACCATTGTCATGACCATGATAAGCGAGGCAAATATAAATCCGCTATATATTTGCGAAATATACGGTGTAAATCCTGTTTCCAAAAGAACATTAATCATGCCTAATACTAAAGAAACAAGCACATAAAATGATGAAATCATAAATGCTAAAATTAATTTCTTATCCCTTGAAAAAAGAGACCATTTCTTTGATAAAAATAGCGGAACTATTAATAGAAATATTACTTCTACAACCGGAAGAAAGCTCATTCCCTTTAGTAACCATTCATATGCAACAAAAATAACCGCTGGGATTAAACCAACACTCCCACCATATAAAAACCCACTGACTATTGGAATTGGGTGAAAGTTATACCCGCACACATTGCCAAAACAAATAGAATATGTCATGGAGAGAACGAGCGTAACGCTAGATAAAAACATAATAAAGTAACGATTTGGCTTCGGAGGCATTTCTTGATAGCGATTTAAACGAATCGCTTCATATAAAAATAGTGGCAAAATTATGATGGCAATTTGAATCAACAAATCACGGATAAGCTCCATAACCTCTCATCCCCTATATGTATTTTGATATGATTATATCATTTTATAGGTGTATTTGTTTTAAAATTTTGATTTTTCTTAACATATTTGTTAATTCTTTGTTAACAACTCATAATAATTGTTACAGATTTTCGAAATGATTGTAAACCCTGTACCAAATTTCCCTCGTGCAGTATACAATGAATACGGATTACAAAGAAAATATAAAAATACTTTTTTAGACGGACAACTATAGCAAAATACAGCATATAATCCATACTATCTATGTTTACAAATAAGTGATCATTACTTTAGTAGGAGGAAGATAAATATGGCGGGTACTACGCTTGTTTTAAAAGAAGAAAATTTGGTTGTTCTAGAAAATGTTGAAAAATCAGTATATGAAGAGTTACAGCATAAAGCAGGAGATGAAGATTGTACATGTGCTGTGAACGAATCAGTTGTTCACCTTGGCAAGGTATCCTCTGTACTCTGGAATGAAGATGAAATAGATTGGGAATACGGATATTAAAAAGTCGCTTATAGCGACTTTTTTTCTCTTTTCTCTCTCTTTCTAAATTACATATACAAAGCGCAATCATAGAAAATATGATAAAATGAACTTAATTTTCAAACGGAAGAAAGGGAGATACAATGGAACAATTCATTAACCCTAGAGTGAAGGATATCCAAATTTCTGGAATCCGTCAATTCTCTAACATGATTCAAAACTATGATAATTTGATTTCTTTAACAATCGGACAACCCGATTTCCCTACACCTTCTCTCGTAAAAGAAGCGGCAAAACGGGCTATTACAGAAAACTATACAAGCTATACACATAACGCTGGTTTACTAGAATTACGTAAGGCAGCTTGTAACTTCGTAAAAGATAACTACGATTTACATTACTCACCTGAAAACGAAACCATCGTTACAATTGGTGCTAGCGAAGCAATTGATGTTGCATTCCGAACGATTTTAGAGCCAGGAACAGAAGTAATTTTACCTGCTCCTATTTATCCAGGTTACGAACCTATTATTCGATTATGCGGTGCAACGCCCATTTTTGTAGATGTTCGTGAAACTGGATTCCGTTTAACAGCTGACGCGCTAAAAAATGCTATTACAGAAAAAACAAGATGTATCGTACTACCATATCCTTCTAACCCAACTGGTGTAACTTTATCCACAGAAGAATTAAAAGATATTGTAGATGTTTTAAAAGATAAAAATATTTTCGTCCTTTCAGATGAAATTTATAGCGAGCTTGTGTATGAACAAAAGCATACATCTATCGCTCATTTCCCAGAAATGCGTGAAAAGACAATTGTCATTAACGGTTTATCTAAATCACATTCTATGACTGGCTGGCGTGTTGGACTTTTATTTGCACCAAGCTATTTAGCAGGACACATATTAAAAGTTCATCAATACAATGTAACGTGTGCTACTTCAATCGCTCAATACGCTGCAATTGAAGCATTAACAGCGGCTAAAGACGCACCCAAAATGATGCGCCACCAATATAAAAAACGCCGTGATTACGTATATAATAGACTCACTCAAATGGGATTAACAGTTGAAAAGCCAACAGGTGCATTTTACTTATTCCCATATGTTGGTCATTTGACATCTTCATCATTTGATTTTGCACTTGATCTTGTCAAAGAAGCTGGACTAGCTGTAGTTCCTGGAACAGCATTCTCTGAATACGGTGAAGGCTACCTCCGCTTGTCCTATGCATATAGTATTGAAACTTTAAAAGAAGGCTGCGACCGATTAGAAGCCTTTCTAATAAAAAAAGCTAAGAGTTAAACTCTTAGCTTTTTTTATGCATAATGATCACAAGTTTGACGTTTTAGTAATTTATGAGGAATAATGATACACTTTGCAGTGGATTCTGCATTCTCTACTTTATCAACTAAAGCTTTTGCTGCCTCATATCCTAGCTGATAAATATTCACATCAACTGTCGAAAGTGGCGGGCTCGCAATTTCTGATAATAAAGCATTATTAAAGCTTACAATAGAAACATCTTTCGGTACAATGAATCCTTTTTTAGAAAGAGCACTTAACACACCAAGTCCAATTAAGTCATCCGTTGCCAT
The DNA here is from genome assembly GCF_003946765.1 of Bacillus sp. 2D03. Classification (NCBI taxonomy): domain Bacteria; kingdom Bacillati; phylum Bacillota; class Bacilli; order Caryophanales; family Bacillaceae; genus Bacillus; species Bacillus sp. 2D03. The sequence goes on from NZ_RPSJ01000001.1 coordinate 92,606, forward strand.
AATTGCCGTCGGCGGTTGCTGCAGTCCCATTAATTCCTCAACAGCTTGTTGACCACTTTCCCTCGAAAAATCAAAATGTAAAATATATTCTTTTGGTAATACAATGTCTGCTAATTTCAAGGCATCACTCATACCAGCTAAACGATCTCTCGTTACAAGTAAATCTGATCCACCACCAATGAACGCGATTTGCTTATGCCCTAATGAAATTAAATATTCTGCCACTTCTCTTGCAGCTGTATAATTGTCATTATCTACATATGTAATTTCATCTTTTCGATCATATGGTTTTCCTATTAAAACAAACGGGAAATTTTGTTCATGTAAATATTGAATAATCCGATCATTCTCCCTTGAATATAAAAGAATAATGCCACCAATTTGGCGTCCCTGTACCATCTTTACGACACCATTAAAAATTTCTTCTTCCGTTTCACCTGTCGACATGTAAAGCGCATAACCTTCTACGTGTGCAAATGAACTAATCCCTCTTATAACTTCTGGGAAAAATGGATTTTGAAAAGCTTTACTTGCAGAACTTGGCATAACAAGACCAAGTGTTTTCGTCGTTTGGTTCGCAAGATTTCTCGCATTTAAATTGGGATGATACCCTAATTCACTCATCACTTTCCTAACACGGCGCTTTGTCTTTTCACTTATACTTGGATTATCAGCAATTACACGAGAAACTGTTGATGGTGCAACATTCGCTTGCTTCGCCACATCTTTAATTGTAACTGTCATAAAAATCCCCCTCCTCTCATTTCTCTGCCATTTTTCATATATTTTATCTCGCACTCATTGCAAGTCATAAACTTTCATTTCTTATATCTTGCAAAACTAATCCTATTCTCCCTCTTCATGTATTGTAAGGGATATAGCTATTTTTTCCTATACTATAATATACTATTTATTTCACTTCTTTTCACATGTGATGTCAAATCTCTTTTCATCTCCCTATAAACTTATTTATAGGGAGATGAAAAGAAAAATGGGACGTAATGTCCCATTTTTCATCCTTTTGTACCTCCAGCTGTTAAACCAGAAATAAAGTATTTTTGTAGTGATAGGAATAAAATTGAAATTGGGATCGCAATTAGCACAGAACCCGCTGCAAACGTTGTAAATTCATTACCGAATTTCTTCGCAACCATTTCATATAATCCAACTGCTAAAGTATAATTTTCTGGTGTTCGCAAAATAATACTCGCTAAAATGAAATCTGTAAATGGACCAATGAAAGTAAATAGCGCTACAACCGCTACGATTGGCTTTGCAAGTGGCATAATGATTTGCCAAAAAATACGAAAATGTCCTGCTCCATCCATACGAGCTGATTCATCCAGTTCTTTCGGAATCGTATCAAAATACCCTTTCATAAGCCATGTATTCATCGGAATGGCCCCGCCTACATAAATTAAAATTAATGCAAGGTGTGTATCAATTAATCCTGTTAATTGAGCTAATACGTATAGAGCAATTAACGCTGCAAAGTTTGGAATCATTTGCAGAATTAAAAATGTTAATAAACCATTTTTTCTTCCAACAAAACGATATCTCGAAAATGCATAAGCGGTAAAACTAATTGCTAACACTGAGAAAATCATCGTTAAAACACTTACTTTTAATGTGTTTTTATACCATAGTAAGTAATTACTATTCTCTAGATCTAATAACTTACGATAATGATCTAACGTTGCATTTTGTGGAATAATACTTGATCCAGATAAACTATCACCCGGATTAAACGATGAGCCAATAATCCATAATAACGGATAGAAAATGATGGCACACATTACGAAAATAACTAAATAACTTAATGAGAGACGTAACATCTTCTGTCTTTTAATATTCATTTACATCATATCCTCTTCTTGGAATGATTTTGTTCTCTTAAATTGCCATAACGCAACTGTAATAACGATTAACGATAATATCATTGTAAGAGCTGCTGCTTTTCCGTACTGCGCTGAAGTCATCGTTAACTTATAAATCCATGAAATTAAAATATCCGTTCCACCTGCGTCTTGTCCAGCTACAGCAGGACCTCCACCGTTGAATAGATAGATGATACTAAAGTTATTAAAGTTAAACGTATATTGCGTAATTAATATTGGCGCTGTTGCGTATAACACTAGTGGCAATGTAATTTTACGAAACTGTTGCCAAGCTGTCGCTCCATCTACTGTAGCCGCTTCATATAATTCTCCCGGAATCGATTGCAGTATACCTGTTGTCATCGCAAAGATAAACGGGAACCCAAGCCACGTTTGAATCATAATTAAAGCAATCTTCGCCCAAAATGGATCTGTCATCCAAGCAATCTTTTCAATTCCGAATAAAGCTAATACTTGATTGTTAATCGCTCCGAATGTTTCATTAAACATACCAGAGAAAACAAGAATAGATACGAATGCTGGAACCGCCCACGGTAAAATGAAGATTGTTCGAATAATCGCCTTTCCTTTAATACCGGGCTGATTTACGATAATCGCTAAGAAAATACCAAGTGCAACTTGTAATGTTGTTGCAACGAATGTCCAAATAACAGTCCAAGAGAATACACTTACAAATGTCTCTCTCCACATCGGTAAAGTGAAAATATCAATAAAGTTTTTAAAGCCCACCCAATCTACTAATTTAGCTGGAGGAGAATGATATAAATCATAGTTTGTAAATCCAATTAAAATTACGAAGATGATTGGAAATACGACCACAAAGATAAGTAGTAGAAAACCTGGTGAAACCATTAAATAAGGAAAACCTTGATCTAACAAATTACGGTATTGCTCTTTTACAGAATTTAACGGTGTTCCAATATCACGTTTCTTTCCATTTTGGTATGCATCATATAAGTTAAATGCATATATGCCGAGCCCAAAAGCGATAACGATAAGAGCCAAGATTCCTTCTACTAATAGAAAGACAGAATGGTCACGTGGAACTTCTGTACCAAGCGTTACAATACCCCATAATCCCATATTTAATAAATCAGCAAAGGCTACAATAAATGAACCTGTTAATACTAGAAAAATAAGACCTTTTACAAATTGTTTATTATACATTTGGCCCACGCCTGGAATGATTGATAACATGGTTGCCATTTTCCTATGCTTTGAATGGTTTAACCCATTTGCTGGTTCCATAGATGTTTGCATGTTCCTTCCCCCTCTTTTCTTCCTACATGGAAGGGAGAGAATTCGTGCCTCTCATATTAGAGGCACGAATTTCACCTTATTTTTTCTTGTTATGATTTGCCTCAATATTACCTTTAATTTGTTTCACTGCACTATCAAGCGCCGCTTTTGGTGCCTCTTTATCTGTAACAACTAATTGAAGCGCATCTCCAGCTGGTTTCCAAACTTCTTGCATTTCTGGAATGTTTGGCATTGGAATTCCATTTTCAGATTGCGTTGCAACTGCTTTTGCAGCTTCGTTATCTTTAATAATTGGATCTTCCATTACTGATTTTACTGGAGGAATTTCTTTTGTTTTCTCAAATCGAATTTTTGCGTTTTCTTCATTTGTTACCCACTCAGTGAATTTTGTAGCTAAATCATTTTGTTTAGAGAAACTTGTTACATGCCATCCTTTAACCCCAACAAACGTTTTCATTGGTTGACCATTTGGTAATTTCGGCATTGGAGCAACGCCATAATCAATCCCGTTCTTTTCCATTGCTTGGAACGCCCATGGGCCATTCATGATAGAAGCTGCTTTTCCTTCATTGAATAGTCCATCAGCAGCAGGCCCACCTGATTCACCGATAATACCTTTTGGGAATAATTTTTCCTTGTACCATTTTTGAAGATATTCAGCACCTTGTACTGCTCCGCTATTATTTAATCCAACATCACTTGCATTTGGCTTTCCATCTTTTTCACCAAATACATAACCGCCCATACCTGCCATGAATGCATTAGCAAAGTAGAAGTTATCTCCTAATGCTAAAAATCCGTACTTGCCATCTTTCGTAAATTCTTTTGAGAAGTTAAACAGCTCGTCCATCGTTTCTGGCGCTTTTGGCATTAGTTTTTTATTGTAAATAAAGACTGGTGTCTCAATTGCTTTTGGTAAACCATATAATTTTCCGTTATATGTCTGTGCTTCTATTGATGAATTAGTAAATTTACTCTTTACAGCATCATCTGCTTTCACTTCAGAAAGTAAACCTTCTGTTACTGCATTTCCGATTTGATCGTGTGGCAATGTTACAACATCTGGTCCAGTCCCCGCTGGCCCATCAAGGCGTAACTTCTTCACTTGATCTGTCATTTGCATTTCAACAACTTTTACTTTTACTTTATATTTTTCCTCAAAGCTTTTCACTGCTGGTTCTAACCCAACACCTTTTTTATCATCTTCCCAAACAAGAAGATCATAGTCTTTTTTCGCTTTACTTTCCTCTTTTTTCCCTGAATCTTTCGGTCCACATGCAGATAACATACCAATAGATAATGCTGAAACCGTTAATAATGATAATGCTTTCTTCATCCCAAAAACCTCCCTAAATTGTCTATGTACCTCAGTAACTGAAAACGTTTGCATTTAATAGTTTAATTGAAGCGCAAACAATATCTCAATCAATGAAAACGTTTGCGCTATTTGTCTATCATTATACATTCTTTTATTCATTTTGCAAATATTAATTTAAAAATTATGTCATTATACTCTTTATACATTGACTTTATATAAAATGAATACTACTCTTATAAGCAATATTAAAGCTACAAGAAAGGCAATCGTTTGCAATACAGGCTTTATTATTACACTTAAGGGAATACTATGTATAGAGATATTGAAGGGGGATTTTCTATATGTTTAAAGAAGCCATTTATCATAGGCCGAAAGATAATTATGCATACGCTTATGATGAACAAACAATTCACATCCGAGTACGTACTAAGAGAGATGATATTCAAAGCACCGATCTTATTTACGGTGATCCTTACGAATGGAAAGACGGGAAATGGATATCAGCAAGTACACCCATGAAAAAAACGGGTTCTACTGCATTATTTGATTATTGGTCCATTGCAATCGAACCAAAATTTAAGCGCTTACGTTATGGGTTTGAATTAAAATCTGAAACAGACACTCTTATTTATGCAGAGCGAGGATTCTTTTCTAGCATTCCAAATGATGATGTTGGTAACTTTTTCTGTTTTCCATTTATTCATGCAGATGATGTATTCAAAGCACCACCTTGGATTAAAGACACCATTTGGTATCAGATTTTCCCTGAGCGATTCGCTAATGGCGATAGTACGCTGAATCCAGAAAACACCCTTCCTTGGGGAAGTGCGAATCCAACTCCAACTAATTTTTTCGGCGGAGATTTTTCTGGTGTTATTCAAAACCTTGATTACCTTGTTAAGCTTGGCATTTCCGGAATATATTTCACACCTATTTTCAAAGCTCATTCAAACCATAAATATGACACAATTGACTATATGGAAATTGACCCACAATTTGGGACGAAAGAAACTTTTAAAGAGCTCGTTGAAGAATGTCATAAGCACGGTATAAAAGTAATGCTCGATGCTGTGTTTAATCATAGTGGATACTTTTTCGAGAAATTTCAAGACGTACTAGAGAATGGTGAGAAGTCCGCATATAAAGAGTGGTTCCACATTCATGAATTTCCGATTATAACCGAACCACTTCCAAATTATGATACTTTCGCCTTTACACCGTATATGCCTAAATTAAATACAGCTCATCCAGATGTAAAAGAATACTTACTTGAAGTAGGACGTTATTGGGTACGAGAATTCAATATAGATGGCTGGCGCCTTGATGTCGCCAATGAAGTCGATCACAACTTTTGGAGAGAATTCCGAACTGAAATAAAGACACTAAATCCTGAAGTATATATTTTGGGAGAAATTTGGCACGATGCCCTTCCGTGGCTACAAGGCGATCAATTTGATGCTGTCATGAGCTATCCTGTTACAAATGCTCTACTTTCTTACTTTGCTAACGATTCCATTAAAGCAAGTGAATTCATGAAGCAAATTACAGAATCTCTACATTCCTACTCTATGAATGTAAATGAAGCAGCATTTCATTTATTAGACAGCCATGATACTCCAAGAATTTTAACAACATGCAACGGAGATAAAAATAAGTTGAAATTGCTCTATGTATTCCATCTTTCTTTCATCGGCTCTCCTTGTATTTATTACGGGGATGAAATTGGTATGGATGGCGGCATGGACCCTGATTGCCGTAAATGTATGATTTGGGATACTAAGGAACAAGATCATGCATTATTTACCCATATACAAACATTGATTTTATTACGTAAACAACATAAAGCATTTGGAGGACATGGTACTTTTCAATTCATCGAAGCAAATGATGAACATAATTATATTTCTTATACGAAAACATATGAGGATGAAACTATCTTTTTCGTTTTAAACCCTACTAATAGTGAAGTTACAGTTTCACTCCCTCTTCATGTTACTGGTAAGAAAATAATTAACATTTATACAAACGAAGAATTTTCAGCGGAAGCAAGTGTATTACAAGTTACACTTCCTCCATATGGATTCTCCATATTAAAATGGTAATCCAAAAAAGCCTTATGCCAAGTTTGAAATGGCATAAGGCTTTTTCTTATTTCAATTTGAACACTATCGCTTCATACGGACGTAATGGAATGTTATCTATTGATCCGATTTCTACATCGTAATTGTGTATAAATAACTCTGATTCACTATAACTAATATCCTTAGGCATTTCAAATACACTTTCATCCGCAGTAAAGTTTGCAATGACAAGTAGTTTTTCATCTCCATATGTTCTTACATAAGCAAAAATAGAAGGGTCATTATCTAATATTAAATCATATGATCCATACACAACTATTTCATTATTTTTGCGTAGTTCAATTAATTTCTTATAGTAATAAAAAATTGAACCTTCATCTTGGATTGCTTGTTTCACATTAATCTCTTTATAGTTAGGATTTACAGTAATCCAAGGTTCACCTTTTGTAAATCCAGCGTGATTCTGATCATTCCACTGCATCGGAGTTCTAGCATTATCACGACCCTTTATATAAATAGATTCCATTACTTTTTCTATATCTTCACCATGGTCTATCACTTTTTCTTTATACATATTTAACGTTTCAATATCTCGATATTCATCAATTGATTGGAATCGAACGTTCGTCATTCCAATTTCCTCTCCTTGATAAATATATGGCGTTCCTTTCATCATATGAAGAACTGTCGCTAACATTTTTGCTGATTCAATGCGATACATTCCATCATTACCAAAACGAGATACAACGCGAGGCTGATCATGATTATTCCAATAAAGGCTATTCCATCCGGTATGCTCTAATGCTTTTTGCCACTTTGTTAAATTCTCTTTTAAAGTAAGAAGTGAGCATGGTTTTACATCCCACTTTCCACCTTCTCCTGAATCTAAATCCATATGTTCAAATTGGAATACCATTTGCAACTCTTTTCGTTCTTCTCCAGTATACAATTTCGCTTCTTCTGTCGTTACACCAGGCATTTCACCAACCGTCATAATATCATAATGCGATAATACTTCCTCATTCATTTCATGTAAATATTTATGAATGTTTGGACCGTTCATAAAATGCTTATGACCTGAAACATACCCCTCTTCTTCTGTTTCAACAGCTGGTAATCCCTCTTCTTTAGAAATAAAATTAATAACATCCATACGGAAGCCATCAATTCCTTTTTCTAACCAAAACTTCATCATTTCATAAACATCTTGTCTTACCTTTTCATTATCCCAATTTAAATCTGGCTGTTTTTTAGAAAACAGATGTAAATAATATTCATCTGTCATTTCATCATACTGCCATGCTGATCCACTAAACGCTGCTCCCCAGTTATTCGGCTCTTTTCCTTCTTTTCCAGGGCGCCATATATAGTAATCTCTATATTTATTATCTTTTGATTTACGTGATTCAATAAACCAATTATGTTCATCCGAAGTATGATTAACAACTAAGTCCATCATAAGTTTCATATTACGTTCATGCATTTCATGTAATAGCTCATCCCAATCTTCCATTGTTCCGAACTCGTTCATAATTTTACAATAATCGCTTATATCATAACCATTATCATCATTTGGAGATTCATAGACTGGTGATAACCAAATCACATCAATCCCTAACTCTTTTAAGTAATCTAGCTTTGAAATAATCCCTTGAAGATCTCCTATACCATCACCATTACTATCCATAAAGCTACGAGGATAAATTTGATATACTACACTTTCTTTCCACCATTGTTTTTCCATTATGCTACCCCATTTCATTCATCATTCATTTTTCTCTTTTTTAAGGCGCAAACGTTTTCATTAATGAATGATAACAGATTCTATCTCAATTTAAAATAGCGCTTACAATTTTTATTGTTCTTTTTCTAAGAAAACATATGAAAACCACTAATAAATCTCCAATAAATGAAAACGTTTTATTTTTTTATTTATTTTTTGAATCTATTCGTTTATAATGAACTCAAAGAAAACGTTTGCATAATTATTTCTAGGGGGAAATACCATGGCAGAACTTAAATTAGAAAACATTTATAAAATATATGATAATAACGTAACAGCTGTAACTGATTTTAATTTACACATTCAAGATAAAGAATTTATTGTATTTGTCGGTCCTTCTGGATGCGGAAAATCTACAACATTACGAATGGTAGCTGGACTTGAAGATATTTCAAAAGGCGAGTTTTCAATTGATGGTAAACTAATGAATGATGTTCCTCCAAAAGATCGAGATATCGCTATGGTATTCCAAAACTACGCTCTTTATCCACATATGAGTGTATATGATAATATGGCATTTGGATTAAAACTTCGAAAAATACCAAAAGATGAAATCGATCGTCGTGTGAAAGATGCAGCAAAAATTTTAGGACTTGAACAATATTTAGATAGAAAACCGAAAGCATTATCAGGTGGACAGCGCCAACGTGTTGCTTTAGGTAGAGCAATCGTTCGAGATGCAAAAGTTTTCTTAATGGATGAACCATTATCAAACTTAGATGCTAAACTCCGTGTTGCAATGCGCTCAGAAATTTCTAAGCTACATCATCGTCTTGGAACAACAACAATTTATGTAACACATGATCAAACAGAAGCAATGACTATGGCTTCGCGTCTTGTCGTTATGAAGGATGGAAAAATCCAACAAATTGGAACTCCAAAAGAAGTATATGAAACACCAGAAAACATTTTCGTGGGTGGATTTATCGGCTCACCAGCTATGAACTTCTTCCGTGGTAAATTGACTGAAACCGATTTCGTTATAGACAATACTATAAAAATTAAAGTATCTGAAGGAAAAATGAAGATGCTACGTGAACAAGGCTATGTAAATAAGGAAATTGTTTTAGGTATTCGTCCAGAGGACATTCATGATGAACTACTATTTTTAGAAGCTTCACAATCTACTGCCTTCACAACAAAAATTGAAGTCGCTGAGTTATTAGGTGCTGAATCCATTTTATATATGAAACTTGGGAATCAAGATTTTGCGGCACGTGTAGATGCAAGACATACGTTTTCACCTGGTGACCAAATTAAATTAGCATTTGATATGAATAAAGCGCATTTCTTTGATAACCAAACTGAACAACGTATTCGCTAAAAAATTTATCTTTACTATACACATACAAAAAACCGTCCACATATATTGAGGGCGGTTTTCATTATTATACTAGGGCTTCTACTGTATGAAATGATTGTCCTTTCGTGCTAATAATACCGAAAATCGGTAAATCACTAAGCACCACTTCTTCTTGCTGTTTCATAAAAGATGACGTTAATTGTTTTATCTCTATCCAAACGTCATTAATACAAAGTACATTGGAATCGTTCTCTTGTTGGCGAGAAAAAATAGAATCTATTTTATATAAACCTGCATTTTGAAAAAGCATATCAATGCGACTGAATGCATTCAAAGTAATGCTAATAACGCGTTGCCAATCTCCTTGCTTTCCCATATCATAGGATACAAAAAGTGCCTCTCCGCCTAGATTCATAATTTCCTCCACTGTTGCTTGTCCACTCTCTTGATCAATGTCCGTCACAATAACTTTTGCGCCTTGTTTAGCCAACAAAAGAGCTGTATTACGTCCAATACCGATGCCACCGCCAGTTACGATAGCAACTTTTCCTGCAAGCTTCATTTTCATTACCCCTTCTATAAGTCTTACCGTCATTCAGTATACTCCTTTATAAGATTAATCTGCAAGCAAGAAAAATTGCTATTTCATTTGTAAACGTTTACTTTTTATCCTTCTTTTTTCTTACTATTACGCTGATCGAAAACTAAACCGATGAAAATTAAAATCCCCCAAAAGATTACACTACCTCCAGTCATTTTAATCTCCCCCTTATTATATAAAGATATTATTTTAATCATTATAACATTTTCTAAATTTTCAATCTATTAAAAATAAAAATGATATTATTACATAAATGGTATTTGTATAACAAAAAAAAGACCTTCTTATTTTATGTATAAAAAGGTCTTTTTTTCATTATACAAGACTTATTACTTTCGTTTTTGTAATTAAATCCTGAAAACCACAATTATCTTTGCGGAACAACATCATATATATATTACATATTAATGGAATTCCTAATAGCAATACGTTCGGTAATAACACTACAAAAAATCTTATAATTAATGTTTGCAACGTTAGCTTTTCACTCTTCAATGAAATTAATTTTATTCTCGTTACCTTTTTTCCAAGTGTAACACCGTTCCAAATAAAGGGTAACACAATAAAATATATCGCCATTAATATAAAAACTACTGCGAAATCATATCTAAAATCACCTAAGCTTATATTAAAGCGCTTAAACATAGCACTATAGTTTCCGGTCATAACAGCTACTACTGCACCATACATAACCGAGATTAAAAACATGTCAATTAGGGAAGCACCTATGCGATTCATTACAAGCGCTGGACGATGCATCTTTAACTTCATTTTATGTCGACTCCTTCATATCCTTCTTTACCCGTCTCATCGTACCACTTCTAAAAAACATTGTAAACTAGCGTTTCTCTTACTTTTCTTGTACAATTTGTTACAATAGCATTATAAAGGAGGTTCCCATATTGAAAAAATGGATAATCCTATTCGTCGCCTTCCTATTAACTGGTTGTGCAGGAAACACAGGTCACTTAACTTATACGGTTAACGATGAATACGAACTCATACGTACTTCTGGAAATGCATTTGAACTTTTCCCCTCGCAAGATGCTGTATATGCCACACAATACATCCCTGCAAAAATTACAGACATTGCTTGGGATGATAAATACATTATTGCAAAACAAACCGAGGAAAAATCAGATCCGAATAACCCTGACGCAGCAATTGCAAATAAAAAAAGTGAACATTATTGGATTATTGACGTAAAGCACAATAAACGTTTCGGTCCCTACAATGAAAAGCAATTTAATGAACAAAAAGATGCGTTTAAAATTAAGGTGCCTTTTCAAAATGTAGATTCATACATAAAAGAAATAAAAAAACAGTCAGCATAATATTTGAATGCTGACTGTTTTGTCTTACATTATTTTAGTGAGATGTTAAACGTTTGTGGCTCTTTTACAACATCTTGTGTTTCTGAATCCCCTGCAAGTAAATCATCAGTTGTAAACTGAATATCCTTTACCTTGTCTTTTCCATCGTCAAGTATTAAACCAATAATACCATCTCTTGTTTCACCAGGCTTATAGTCTTCTCTTGATACATTTTTTGTACCAACTAACGTATCTTCGTCATATAAAAAGTTTTGAGTGGCTACTTTAAAATGTTGCTTACCATTAATCATAACATCATTCATAGAGAAAAATTGCATATTTTTATTTCCGCTATTCTCCACTTTATATGTAATCTCAACGTAACGAATTGTATTACTAATCTCTGTTCCACTTAGCGATGCATACAATTCTGCATCTTCTTGGCTTACTTTATCCCCTAATCTCCGTTTTACTTCTTCAGGAGTTAGTGCCGTGTATACTTTCAATGTTTTTTTTGCCTTTTCACTCATCTGTGATAAAGAAATTACTTTCACATCTTGTACGTGAATTTTCATTGGCGCTACTTCAAATGTTTGATTCACAGAATGCATCTGCTCTAACTTGAAAGTACCCCATCCTGTTTCTTTCACTTTTTGTCCTACTTTTTTCAGCTCACGCCCACCATATTCTTTTGTTTCAGGAATAGATTCTTTCTTCTTTGGTTCAGCTTTCTTTTCTTCTTGATGGAAGCAACCACTTAACATAAGAAGAAAACTACATAAAACAAAAATACTTTTCCATGCTTTCATCATTTCATTTCTCCTAACGCTATCATTCATGAATATAAAATTAGTCCCTGGCTTTGTAAACTATAGAAACAATGACAAGTCCACAAAATGAACTTGTCAGTCCAGATACTATTATACCTCCAATTTGGAAAATATGAAAATAGGGATCTAGGAACGCGTGCACGATAAATATAATAGTTGCTACAACAATTACTGAAACCCAATACTTTCTTTTTTCCGAAGCTAAAATACGATCTTTACCCATTTCATTTCTATACTTCCATAAAACGTATACTAATAATAGAACACCAATACATGTACTTCCATGTTGCATATATTTATAAACAGAGATACCGTACCATTCTCTTTGTAATAATGGTATTTTCATAACAAAATAGCCTGTCTTATGAGTGAATGCATCCCAAACAACATGCGTTAACATACCGAATAATGCTAAATAACAAAATACAAAAAGATTCTTCCATGTATGAAGCCCCCACCGCTTGTCTACTACATATGTATAATACCCAGCAAACGGTTTAGGTAAATGCGTTATAAAAGGCTTTTTTAAAATGTAATGATATATGTATGCTAACAAGAAGACAAGTGGTAAATTCAAATATAAGAATCCAAGCCACGTATGCCCAATTACACCATACGGTCTAAAGTGTAAAAAATATTCAAAGTCAGGCGCCATACTACCTAATATAAGAGCCGTTACTGAAATATGTTTAGAATGTTTTTTCGCAAAAGGAAGAACTGCTGCTGGATGTGCAAATGTAAACGGCATACTTTAACTCCTTCTCACATTTTCAATAGAATACCATATATCATAACGAGAGAATGGATCTTCATGCAATATTTATTTTCACATTGGAATATGATAGTTTAAATGATATAATCCACATAAAATATTCAGAAAATAAGGAAGGGATTCAGGTGTCATTAACACTTGTATTTGCCGCCTTTTTAGAATCAAAATCCTTTATGAATTGAGGTTTATATATTGATTGACGTACCTTTTTTACAAAATGTCACATTAAAAAAAGAAAATATCCCTAGTTTTTCCGCATATCCTTACTGCTTACCCGCTATTCGAACATTACAATCACTAGCTTTCCATCCAAATGTAACATTCATTATTGGAGAAAACGGAACAGGTAAATCAACATTACTTGAAGGAATTGCAATTGCGTTAGGCTTTAATGCAGAAGGTGGAACGAAGAATTTCCGCTTTAGCACTAACGATTCACATTCATCTTTACATGAATACCTTCGAATTTCCAAAAGTTTCAATACACCAAACGACGGTTTCTTTCTTCGCGCTGAATCATTTTATAACGTTGCTTCTTATATTGATGAAATAGATGCTATAAAATCTTACGGCGGCGTTTCACTACACGAACAATCTCACGGCGAATCATTCTTTTCCTTATTTATGAACCGTTTTTCAGGACAAGGTTTATACATTTTAGATGAGCCTGAGGCAGCTTTATCACCAATGAGACAACTTTCCATGCTCATTCGAATGCATGAACTAGCGGAACAAGGTTCACAATTTGTTATTGCGACGCATTCTCCTATTTTAATGGCCTACCCTGAATCCACTATATATTCTTTAACACAAGAAGGGATTCACGAATCCACATTAGAAGAAACTGAGCATTACCAAACGACGAAACTTTTCTTTGAAAATCGTGATCGATTATTTCATCATCTATTTGAGTCGTAAAAAAAGAAGCAGCAATAGCTGCTTCTTTTTTATAGTGCTTCTATAAATAAGGCAACCCCGATACCGCCACCGACGCATAAAGAGGCAATTCCTTTTTCTAACCCACGTCTTTTTAATTCGTGAATTAAACTTACTGTAATACGAGCCCCTGTACAACCAATTGGATGCCCAAGTCCTACGCCACTACCGTTTACGTTCACTTTTTCACGGTCTAAGCCTAACTCTTTCTCTACAGCCAAATATTGAGCCGCGAAAGCTTCATTAATTTCAAGTAAATCTGCATCTTCCAATGACCAATCTACTTTTTCTAAACCTTTACGAATTGCTGGTGCTGGTCCAATACCCATAACTTTTGGATCTACTCCAGCTACTGAATATCCAACAATTCTAGCTAACGGTTGTAAGCCTTTTTCTTTCGCTTTTTCTTCGCTCATTAATACTAGAACCGCGCTTCCGTCATTCAGGCCAGATGCATTACCTGCAGTTACTGAACCATCTTTACGGAAAGCTGGTTTTAATCCAGCTAATTTTTCTGCTGTAATATCAGCACGTGGATGTTCATCCTTTGAAAATACTACTTCTTTTCTACGTTCTTTTATTTTAATAGGAACAATTTGATCGTCAAAGTATCCAGACTCGATTGCCTTCAGTGCCAATGTATGACTTCGAAGAGCAACTTCATCTTGTTCCTCTCTTGTAATTTCATATTGTTCAACTAAATTTTCCGCTGTTTCCCCCATCATAATATGATGAATCGGATCTTCTAACACTTCCCACACCGTATCACGAATTTCTCCGTGCTGTAGACGTTGTCCCCAGCGGTGTTGTTTCAATGCATAAGGGCTTGAACTCATTGCTTCTACTCCACCTGCAATAACAACATCACTTACACCTAATTGAATTTGCATTGCAGCTGACATAATTGCTTGCATACCTGAAGA
Organism: Bacillus sp. 2D03; assembly: GCF_003946765.1. Classification (NCBI taxonomy): domain Bacteria; kingdom Bacillati; phylum Bacillota; class Bacilli; order Caryophanales; family Bacillaceae; genus Bacillus; species Bacillus sp. 2D03. Next base: position 107,624 of record NZ_RPSJ01000001.1, read on the forward strand.
ACATTGGCGTTGGATTGTATACCCTGTAACTGTGTCAGGAAATCCTGCCGCTAATGCAGCTGTTCTTGCCGTATTTGCTTCATCAGTTCTTTGAATACAATGACCTAAAATCACTTCATCAACTTCGTGTGGTTCTACCCCGCCTCGTTTTACAGCTTCCTGAAGTACAGGAACAGCTAATTCTACTGGCGTTACATTTTTTAGCGCTCCCCCAAAAGTTCCAATTGGCGAACGAACTGCAGCTGTAATAACAACATTATGCATTTTGCACTTGCCCCTCTCTTATGTACCCTAGTCAGTTTTTAGGTGAAATTCCATAAGATGTATATCTATAACTATCATACTATAAACATACTAAAAAATCAAAATATTTAATATAATAAAAATAGAAGGAATTAACCTTCTATTCTGTCAATGCATATAAAAATTTTTGTAAAATTTTCTCTGTCGTTTCATTCAATTTGGGTAACTTATCTACCGGAAAATATTGAAGCTTCAATCCTTCATGATCAAGCCTTAATTCTCCGCCCACATGATGCCCTTGATACAGATGAATGACATTAAAAATTTCATCTCCATTAGGATAACGGAAATATACTTCCTTTCCTGAAAGGACACCAAGAAATTGCATAATTTTTGCTTGTAACCCCGTCTCTTCGAATAATTCTCGGCGAGCAGTTTCTTCTGTCGTTTCTCCTAATTCCATCGCGCCGCCAGGTACACCCCAATCATATGTATCTGAACGATATTGAAGCAATACTTCTTGATTATCATTTAATATAATGATTGCTGACCCAACGAGAATAAGTGGCCTTGTCCCAACGACTTTGCGTAACTCTTCAATATACCCCAATATGTAAACTCTCCTTTCCTCACCCTCCCTTATCATAACAAAATTTTTCTCCTTTTGTTGATGTAATTTCCAAGAAAAAAAAGGAAGTTTCCGCTTCCTTTTTTCCCATTTCTATTTCTTAAAACTTTCATATTTTACAGCTTCAAAAGCTTCTTCAATTTCATCATTACGATAATGGACGTATGTAAATCGCCCTAATTCTACTAATCTTGCTATTTCTTGTAACGCTTTATGCTGCTCATATGTTTCTTCCAGCTTAATATGTACATAAAACTTCATCAACGGATGTTCATATAAAGGTTCTCCCACCTCTACATATACATCTTCAACCCCTTGCACAACTCTTACATAACTTGCAAATTGATAAAGAGCTTCTCTGTCTGAAACGATTTTTAATGTATACATATATTCTCCCCCTTTTCTTTACTATATCAAAAAGATGATCACACCATGTTATAGAACTATGAAATTTTTTCGACTTGTCATCTATATATTCAATAAAGAAGGCGTTTATCCATACATGACATCTTTTTCCCACATATATTATAGGAAGAACTTTTTTTCATTTGAGGTGTTCCTTATGGATCCATACGTCAATATATGTATTTGTATTACTCCCGGCGCCGATATTTCTGATGACCGCATCGCAAAAGATTTAGCTGTTGCAGAATCAATTTGGCACCCCATTACATTTCAAATTCAAGAAGTAATTGTATTAAATGAACTTTTCCGTTTTTTTGACCGTGAAATCAGTTATAAAAATTCCATTCAAAGTCAAGAAAAGCTGGCATCCTTTTTCCAAACATGTGTAAATGAAGCTCCTGAATGCGACCTTTATATTTGTTATATTGGCAGTGATTATTTCAAAGAAACAGCAGTAATTGCCTGCGCTTATTCTTTAGCAAAACAACAGCAACTTACTGGCTATATCGTTTTAACAAATTCGGCTGCTCCTATGAAAAATATATATACGCTCGCTCACGAAATCGGTCATATTTTATTTACAAGACGTGTTCACGGAAAACTTACTCATGCAGATCCTCATTCTCCAACCGGCTCGGAGCACCACCCTTCTCCAACAAATCTTATGTATCCGATAGTCCCTCGTCCAGAAAACGTTCATATTCATTCCTTATTAACAGCAGAACAAAAAGCGCTCTCTTTACAAAGCTCTTTATTACAAAGAAAAAAACAGTAACCCTCATGTTACTGTTTAAAACAACTTATTCCAATCAACAAAACAAATCCCGGCTGCTAGAAATAAAAATAGACAACTAAATGTAAATGTAATCCCTCTAAAAATCCCTATATAATATTTCTTTGGAAATAATTTTTGGTATATCCAGAGCAGCCGCTTTTTATTGAATTTCTAGTTCATACTTTTTCTTTCTTCAATTTTTAAAGACCATTTCATTAATCCATATATACTTCCATACATAAGTAAGACCTTTGCAATTCCCCAAAATACATTACTTTCTTCTAAGTCCTTAAATAAGAACATAATCATAAGAGGAACAATTAGTACAAAAACACCCATCCAGCCAAGAACATATACTTCACCAATAAGAAGTAATAAAAAGATAATTGCTGCTAATATATATGTTTGCATTGTCGCCAATTGCAATACAGGTGTCCCATACCATTTATTCATAAACATCAATAACACCAATAATAAAATAGGAACCATTACTATTACATAAATCATTCCAAATTCTACTAATTTACTTTTAAAAGAAGACATTCTAAATGCAACAATCGTTCCAATAATCGTAATGATTAAAACGATAGGATAACCAATTAACTGTACATTTGTTAACGTAAATTGTTGATCGGGGCTTCCAAATAAAATATTTGTCAGTAACCAATATCCACCAATACCAATAATCATCCCTAAAATACTTTTTATGCTCCCGCTTTTATCCTTCTCCATCTCTTTCGCTAATTCTTCCGCATACTCTTTTGGTGAGTCACCAAATATGTCACTTACTGTCTTTCCCTTTTTTTCACCTTCTATTAAATGAAGCTCTGCATCTTCTAGAAAAGCGTCCACATCTTCTTCTTTAATCCCTTTTGTTATTAAATATACTTTCGTATCAATTAAAAACTTTTCACCTTCTTTAGAAATCTTCATTATAACTCCTCCCTTATTTAACCATTTCTCTTCTATTCGTCTTCATCATAATTTCAACAAAAATTAAAATAAATAAACTTCCGTATAAACATATAATTTGAAATAGCATTGGCATAAGATCTTCCGTTGTAAATGTTTTAAACACTAACATAATTGAAAGTGGAATGATTAAATATAAATTTTTAAACCATCCTTCAAAATATATATTTATAGTTACTGTGATGATAAAAATCCCACCAGACACTATATAACTTTGCACTTCGGTGAATGTGAGCATTTTTGTCGGATATATCACATCTAATATCGTAACAGCTCCTAATAAAAACATTGGAGCAATCATAACTAAAGACCACATAGAAAACCATGTTTTTGTAAAGCTTGTTACGAAGGTCATTTTGCGAAGTAGAAAATTAGGACCTATAACAACTAAAATAAATGAAAAACTATAACCGATACACTGAATAAGTGAAATCTGTAACATTCCATTATTCACTATTAAGATAGAAGCAATAATCCAAAACGATACGATATTCATTACTGTAAAACCAATTTGCTTCCACGTTTCCCGTCTATCCTTTTCCATTACCTTTACAAGTTCATGCGCATATTCTTTCGGGGAGCTTCCGAAAATATCTTCTACACTCTTCCCCTCACTCTCACCTTCTATTAAATGCAACTCTGCATCTTCTAAAAAGTTTTCAATATCACTTTCTTTTACACTCTTTGCCGTCAAAAATAATCTCATATCTAACAAAAACTTTCGTGCTTCTCTTGATAGCATTATTTTTTTCTCCCCTTCCCTACCAGTAGACGCTCTACACTACTTTGCATCGCTTCCCAGCGATCCATAAATTCATCAAGTGCTTCCTCGCCTTTTTCTGTTAATGTATAATATTTTCGATTTGGACCAGATGGAGATTCCTTCATTACGCTTGTTATTAGTCCTTCTTTTTGCATTCGTATTAATAACGGATAAATACTCCCCTCACTCGCCATTGTAAAACCATACTTCGCTAGCTTTTCACTCATTTCATAACCGTATATTTCGCCTTCAGAAATAATAGCAAGTAAGCATCCTTCTAAAATCCCTTTCAGCATTTGACTTGTCGACATAATTCAAATCCTCCTACTATCTTGCTTTACAAGATAGATAAGCGTAAGTATCTTGCTTTACAAAATAGTATAGCAAAGACTATTTTGCAAAACAAGATAGCTAACGATATTTTTTCCAAATGTTTGCAGGAATTTCATTATAGCTTCTCTAAATAGAGCACTATGAAAACTTTATTATGAAGGGATGTTTTTCATCATGGTTACAAATCGAGTTGTCTTTTTAACAGGTGCTGCAAGTGGCATTGGTTATGAAATGGGAAAGGCTTTTGCAAAAGAAGGTGCAAAAGTTGTGATTACCGATCGGCTTGAAGAACGTGCAAAAGAAGCTGCTGAACAATTACAAAATGAAGGTTTTCAAGCTATCGGTTTAAAATGTGACGTTACATCTGAAGAGGAAATTACAGCAGCAATTTCTCAAACAGTTGATCATTTCGGTTCATTACATATATTAATTAACAACGCAGGAATGCAACACGTTTCACCCATTGAAGACTTTCCAACTGAAAAGTTCGAGCTACTAATTCAAATTATGCAAATTGCTCCGTTTATCGCAATTAAGCATGCCTTTCCGATTATGAAACAACAAAAATATGGTCGTATTATTAATGTCGCTTCTATTAACGGCCTTGTCGGATTTGCTGGAAAAGCTGCCTACAATAGTGCAAAACATGGCGTAATTGGATTAACAAAAGTTGCTGCTTTAGAAGGTGCTACGCATGGTATTACTGTTAATGCCCTTTGCCCTGGTTATGTCGATACCCCTCTTGTACGTAATCAACTACAAGACTTAGCTACTACACGAAATGTACCACTTGAAAATGTTTTAGAAGATGTTATTTATCCACTCGTCCCACAAAAGCGCTTATTACAAGTACAAGAAATCGCTGATTATGCGATGTTTTTAGCGAGTGAAAAAGCTAAAGGTATAACGGGACAAGCTGTTGTTATCGATGGGGGTTATACCGCTCAATAAAAATAAAGTTTGCTCAAGAAGAGCAAACTTTATTTTTTATCCCGAGGATCTTCGTACTTTAGTAATTGCCGAGGGAGCTTCTCAATTGCAACAATTACCCCCTCTAATTTACTTTCAATACGGTGGAGTAAATATAATGTTACAACAATCGGAAACCCTACATTACCTATCATCTTAATCCACTCTTCCATCCTCTTTCCCTCCTTTCATTATATAAGTAAGAGAAAACACTGCATTTAGGCATAAAAAAACAAGCTATTAAATTTCAGCTTGTCTTTCAAATAATGTCAGAATTTCTTTTTTATAATCTCCACGTAAAATCCCTTTCTCAGTAATAATTCCTGTAATTAATTCATTCGGCGTTATGTCAAATGCTGGATTATAAACATCCGTTCCAATTGGTGCTACTTGTTTTCCAAAGATTTTTGTAACTTCTGTTTCATCTCTTTCTTCAATAATAATTTCGGCTCCAGTTTCTTTCGTAACATCAAATGTTGACAGTGGAGCAGCAACGTAAAATGGGATATTAAAGTGCTTTGCTAAAATAGCTAAATTCATTGTCCCTATTTTATTGGCTGTATCTCCATTTGCGACAATTCGATCCGCTCCCACAATAATCGCGTTTATTTCTTTCGTTTGAATAGCATGAGCTGCAGTATTATCTGTAATAAGGGTCACATCAATATTTGCTTGCTTCAATTCCCACGTCGTTAAGCGACCACCTTGTAAAACTGGCCTCGTTTCACACGCATATGCATGTAAACGCACACCTTTCTCTTTTCCAATATAAAAGGGAGCTAATGCAGTTCCATATCTGGCAGTTGCAATACTTCCAGCGTTACAGATTGTTAAAATATTATCGCCATCTTTAAAACATGTTAACGCATATTCCCCAATATTTCGACACACCTCTTCATCTTCCTGTTGAATACGAAGCGCTTCTTCTTCTAATATTTTTTGTGCTTCTTTTATTGTAGTAATCTCTCGAATAGATTCTCTCATACGATCAATTGCCCAAAATAAATTTACTGCCGTTGGGCGTGATGTCCCTAAATAGTTACAGTCTCTATTAAACTTCTTTTGAAATTCTTCGATATGTAAAGTATTATATTTTTTCGCTGCAAGCGCCAAGCCAAATGCAGCTACAATTCCAATTGCAGGCGCTCCGCGTACTTCTAACATTATGATACTTTTCCAAACCTCTTCAATAGTCGTTAATGTTTTGTATTCTGTGCTATGTGGCAATTTCGTTTGATTTAATACCGCAATTGCATCACCTTTCCAACTTACAGATCTCGGAACAGTAACGATTGTACTCATGCTTTTACACCCCTTGAAACTGTCTGTTGAAATAATGTTCGAAACAGTTGAATATCAGCACTTTTAGATTCATATTTTATTAGTTCTTTTCCTAAGGATAGCGCTTGTTTCTTAGCTTGAATTCTTGTTTCTTTATTTTCTATTTCATCTAAATCTGCTACATGAGCTAAACCAATTGTTCTACGAATTAGTTCACATCCGGCAAATCCAACAGCATCAGTAAAGATATTTTGCAAAATAATTGGTAACCATTGTTTTTCTTTCGTATATGCTTCTACACCTTCCCCAATCCATAACTTTGTAAAAGTCTCTACAAAATAACTCCACGTCTTTTCTATATGAAAAAATAGTACACTTCTCTTTTCTTCTTCTCTAGATAAAGCATTTAATAATAGATTTGCAATAAATTGACCTATGTCAAATCCAAATGGGCCATATGTCGCAAATTCTGGATCAATCACTTTCGTTTCAGAAGGTGACGAAAAAATACTACCAGTATGTAAATCACCATGAATAAGAGTTTCTTTTCTTGTTAAGAACTTATATTTATATTGTGCTACTTTTAGTTTTAAAGTTTTATCACTCCAAAGTTCATCAACCACGAGCTGTAAATCTGGCTCATAATCATTTGTATCATAATGTCCAAATGGATCTGTAAACACTAAATCCTCTGTAATTTTACAAAGGTCCGGATTTACAAAGGCACCTTCTAGTACCCTCTTCTCTTCTGACTGTAAACCAAAATCTGAAGTGTAAAATAAAACATGTGCTAGAAAACGACCAATATGCTGGGATAAAAGCGGATATTCTTCTCCGTCTATTAATCCTTTTCTTGTAATTGTTAGTCTTGATAAGTCTTCTACTACCGTTATCGCTAACTCTTCATCATGACTGTACACTACTGGAACATAATCCGGTACATACTGCGCAAAAATTTGTAATGCCCTGCTTTCAATCGTTGCTCTTTTTATAGACAATGGCCAGCTTTCACCAACTACTTTAGCATAAGGCAGTGCTTGTTTTATTATAATGGATTTCTCTCCATCATCTAATTTGAACACGTAATTTAAGTTTCCATCTCCAATTTCATGACAAATGACATTTGCCTTCTCTTCAAAATAGCCATGATCTTTCGCATATTGTACAGCTGTTATTTCTGTTAATGAATAATATCCCATCGTCTTCTCCCCCTTTTTAAATTCAGAGGTTTTTCTAACATAGAAAAACCTCTTTCCACTAAGAAAGAGGTTTGAAGTTTATCTTCTCCCCTCTTATCTGCCAGAAAGTTTTACTTTCTGCTGGAATTAGCACCGTGCCTTTTGGCGTAATAAACGCCCCATTTCACAATGGTATTACGGTCGGTTGCTGGGCTTCATCGGGCCAAATCCCTCCACCTGCTCTTGATAAGAGTTGTATAATTTTTTCAATTTTTAACTTTATGTTGAAGACTATACCAAGAATAAAAATCACTTGTCAACATTTTATTTGTATAATTCTGGACGACGATCTGCAAAGACTGGAATTCCTTTACGTACTTCTTTAATTTTTTCAAAATGAAGCTCTCCCAATAAAATGGATTCTTCTTCATTCGCTTCGACAACAACTTCGCCCCAAGGATCAATAATTAAAGAATGACCGGCAAACTCATTATTCGGATCCTTTCCTGCCCTATTACATGCAACAACATAACATTGATTTTCAACTGCTCTTGCTTGCAATAGTAAACGCCAATGTGCTAAACGAACTAATGGCCATTCTGCTACAACAAATAAAACTTTTGCCCCTTTAGCAGTATGAACGCGCATCCATTCTGGAAAACGAATATCATAACAAATTGTTCCAGCGCATTCGACATCATCTAACTTAAATTCACCTGTACTATTTCCAGCTATTAAATATTTATGTTCATCCATAAGCTGAAATAAATGCACTTTACTATATTCATTGACTAGTTCTCCTTTATTACTTACCACATACATTGTATTTGTAACACCTTGCTCTGTTTGCTTCGCTATAGAACCACCGACAATATGTACACCATATTGTTTCGACCATTCTTTCAGATTTTCTTTCGTTTCTAATCCATCCTTATCTGCAATTTCAGAGAGTCTCGTTAAATCATATCCTGTTGTCCATAGTTCTGGTAAAACAATAACATCTGGTCTTTCTTTCATCGCTTCACTTATTTTATTTTTAGCATTCTCAATATTTTTTTCTACATCTCCAAAGACAATGTCCATTTGAATACATGCGACTTTCATTTTGTCAGCCCCATTCTTAATTTTTTTCTTTACAAAATACTGGAAAGATTATATCATTTGTCACTAGAATTGTAACAACTTTCAAAAGAGGTGGAAAGTATGAAATCATTTCAACCTTCTGAGATAGTAACATCATTGCCTACACAATTTTTCGCTTCACTTGTTGCAAAAGTTAACAAAGTCGTTGCAGCTGGTCACGATGTTATTAATCTAGGTCAAGGTAATCCAGATCAACCAACACCGCAGCATATCGTAAAAGCTTTACAAGATGCTGCTGAAAAGACCATTCATCATAAATATCCGCCATTTCGCGGACATGAAAGTTTAAAAGAAGCCGTAGCAACATTCTATCAACGTGAATATGGCGTAGAATTAAATCCCAAAACAGAAGTTGCTATTTTGTTTGGTGGAAAGGCTGGATTAGTAGAGTTACCAGTTTGTTTTACAAACCCTGGTGATACGATTCTCGTGCCCGATCCAGGCTATCCAGATTATTTATCAGGAGTTGCTTTAGCAAAAGCGCAATTTGAAACAATGCCGCTACTGGCAGAAAATAATTTTTTACCAGATTATACGAAAATTGATGACACTATTGCTGAGCGTGCAAAGTTAATGTTTTTAAACTATCCAAATAATCCTACTGGTGCTACTGCATCAAAAGCATTCTTTGACGAAACCATTCATTTTGCTAATGAACATAACATATTAGTTGTTCATGATTTTGCTTACGGCGCTATTGGGTTTGATGGTCAAAAGCCTGTTAGTTTCTTACAAGCAGACGGTGCCAAAGATACAGGTATTGAAATTTATACTCTATCGAAAACTTTCAATATGGCTGGATGGCGTATCGCTTTTGCAGTAGGGAATGAAAGTGTCATTGAAACCATTAACTTATTACAAGATCATATGTATGTTAGTATTTTTGGTGCCGTTCAAGATGCAGCACGCGAAGCGCTATTAAGTTCGCAATCTTGCGTAATAGACCTTGTAAATAGTTACGAATCTCGAAGAAACGCTCTTATTTCAGCCTGTCACTCAATTGGTTGGAATGTAGACATTCCAACAGGATCATTCTTTGCATGGCTTCCCGTTCCAAAAGGATATACCTCTGAGCAATTTTCTAATATTTTACTAGAAAAAGCACATGTCGCAGTTGCTCCTGGTGTTGGATTTGGTGAGCATGGCGAAGGGTATGTCCGCGTTGGTCTCTTGCATACAGAAGATAGATTACGAGAAGCCATTAATCGAATCGATAAATTAAATTTTTTCAAAAAGTAATTGACAACATGAAAAATATCTGACAAAATTCAGTTATCTTAAAAATTTAAACATTTCTAAATACTTCTTATCAAGAGCAGGTGGAGGGACGAGCCCGACGAAACCCGGCAACCGATCTACAATTGTAGACACGGTGCTAATTCTCGCAGCATGATGCTGACAGATAAGGAGCTGGTTGTAAAAAAACCTCTCCTTAGCTGAGAGGTTTTTTTATTTAACTAGGAGGTTATAACAATGAGCGGAATTATAGCGACGTATTTAATCCATGATGATTCACATAACTTAGAAAAAAAAGCTGAGCAAATTGCACTCGGTTTAACGATTGGCTCTTGGACACATTTGCCACATTTATTGCAAGAACAATTAAAACAACATAAAGGCAACGTCATTCATGTTGAGGAATTAGCTGAACATGAACATATCAATTCGTATTTACGTAAAAAAGTAACACGCGGGATGATTAAAATCGAATATCCATTATTAAATTTCAGTCCAGACTTACCAGCTATTTTAACAACTACATTCGGAAAGCTATCACTTGATGGCGAAGTGAAATTAATTGACTTAACTTTTTCAGACAAGTTAAAAAAACATTTCCCTGGGCCAAAGTTCGGCATAGATGGTATTCGAAACCTTTTACAAGTGTATGAGCGCCCTCTTTTAATGAGTATTTTTAAAGGGATGATTGGACGAAATATTGGGTATTTAAAAACGCAATTACGCGATCAAGCAATTGGTGGCGTGGATATCGTAAAAGATGATGAAATATTGTTTGAAAATACATTAACACCTCTTACGAAACGCATTGCATCTGGAAAAGAAGTTTTACAATCCGTATATGAAACGTACGGACATAAAACGTTATATGCCGTAAATTTAACAGGACGAACTTTTGATTTAAAAGAAAATGCGAAACGTGCAGTGCAAGCTGGGGCTGATATTCTATTATTTAACGTATTTGCTTATGGACTAGATGTACTACAATCACTTGCAGAAGATGATGAAATCCCAGTTCCCATTATGGCACACCCTGCTGTAAGTGGTGCTTACTCATCATCCAAGTTATATGGAGTTTCATCTCCATTATTACTCGGAAAGCTATTACGTTATGCTGGCGCTGACTTTTCATTATTCCCATCTCCATACGGGAGTGTTGCACTAGAAAAAGAAGAAGCTCTTGCTATCTCAAAATATTTAACTGAAGACGATGCATTTTTCAAGAAGAGTTTCTCTGTTCCGTCTGCTGGTATTCACCCTGGTTTCGTTCCCTTTATTGTACGAGATTTCGGTAAAGATGTTGTTATTAATGCTGGCGGCGGGATACACGGACATCCGAATGGAGCGCAAGGCGGCGGTAAAGCCTTCCGTACTGCGATTGATGCTACTTTGCAAAATATACCTCTCCATGAAGTAGATGACATAAATTTGCATAGTGCACTACAAATATGGGGAAATCCCTCTCATGAGGTGAAATTATGAGTATTCAAGTATTTTGTGATTTCGATGGCACGATTACAAATAATGATAACATTATGTCCATTATGGAAAAATTCGCACCACCAGAAGCCGAAGAAGTAAAGAATAAAATTTTATCACAAGAACTATTCATTCAAGAAGGTGTTTCTCAATTATTTCAATTAATACCTACTAATCTGCACGATGATATTATTCAATTTTTAATAGAAACTGCTGAAATCCGTAGTGGTTTTCATGAGTTTATACAATTCGTAAAGGAAAATAACATTTCTTTTTACGTGATATCAGGTGGAATGGATTTCTTCGTCTATCCACTCTTACAAGGAATCATTCCAAAAGAGCAAATTTATTGTAATGAAACAGACTTTTCAGCAGAGTTTATTACAGTTAAATGGCCTCATTCTTGTGATGATCATTGTCAAAATCATTGCGGATTATGTAAATCATCATTAATCCGTAAATTAAGTGATACAAATGACTTTCATATTGTAATTGGAGATTCTATTACTGATTTACAAGCCGCGAAACAAGCTGATAAAGTATTCGCTCGCGATTTTCTTATTACAAAGTGTGAAGAAAATCATATTGCTTATACACCGTTTGAAACATTTCAAGATGTGCAAGCTGAATTAAAACTTTTGTTGGAGGTGAAGGCATGAAACAACTTTTTCGTCAATGGTATGACTTAAGCGAGATAAAAAAAGAGTTAACAACACGAAATTGGTTCCCAGCAACAAGTGGTAATATTTCTATAAAGGTTAGTCATGAACCACTTACTTTTCTTATTACAGCAAGCGGTAAAGATAAAACAAAAACCACTCCAGATGATTTTCTATTAGTAGATCATGTAGGAGTTCCCGTTTTAGAGACTGAATTACGCCCTTCAGCAGAAACAATATTGCATACACACATTTATAACAATACGAATGCCGGTTGCGTACTTCATGTTCATACAACCGATAATAATGTCATCACAAATTTATATAGTGATGCAGTCATCCTTCAAAATCAAGAAATTATTAAAGCTCTCGATATTTGGGAAGAAGATGCAACCATTCACATTCCTATTATCGAAAACCATGCCCATATCCCAACACTTGGAGAAAACTTCCGAAAGCATATACAAGGAGATTCGGGTGCAGTATTAATCCGTAACCACGGTATTACCGTATGGGGCCGAGATAGCTTTGATGCAAAGAAGAGATTAGAAGCTTATGAGTTTTTATTCCAATTTCATATAAAACTATTATCAATTCAAGGAGGCGTTTCTAATGGCGCAAATTCGTATTCATGAAGTAAATACTCGTATTGAAAATGAAGTGGAAGTATCTAAATTTCTACAAGAGGAAGGCGTTTTATATGAGAAATGGAATATTTCTAAACTTCCTACTCATTTAAATGAAAATTATTCGTTAACAGATGAAAACAAAGCTGAAATATTAGCTATTTTTTCAAAAGAAATCGCTGATGTTTCAGCACGCCGTGGTTATAAAGCACATGATGTAATTTCACTTTCAAATAGCACCCCTAACCTTGACGAATTATTAATTAATTTCCAAAAGGAACACCATCATACAGATGACGAAGTTCGCTTTATCGTCAGTGGTCATGGCATTTTCGCTATTGAAGGTAAAGATGGGAAATTCTTTGATGTTGAACTTGAGCCAGGCGATTTAATATCTGTTCCTGAAAATGCAAGACATTATTTTACCTTGCAAGATGATCGCCAAGTTGTAGCTATTCGTATTTTTGTGACAACTGAAGGCTGGGTTCCAATCTATTAAGGTAGTTAGTTGAATAAAAGGACTTGGACCCCCTTTTCCAAACTTTTATTCACTCTACATATATACATCCTCCTATGGAACAGGCTTATTTCATTTTGAAATAAGCCTGATTTTTTATTTACTTGAAAGTACTATTTCATCACAAATTTAACACCTTGATTTTTCAAGTGCATTTTCCGAACATTTTTTGAACATTTATTGAATTTTTTCCGAAAATTCTGTTTTATATGTGATATACTACAATTAATTAAGAAGGAAAATAATATCGCAAACAGAGGGGGATAATCATGAGCTTACTTATCGCACTTATACTTGGAGTTACATGTGGAGCATTTCCTGTTATTTTAGGAGCTATTATGGAAGAGTTAGAAATTGGTGTTTTAGGATTTGTCGCATCTTGTGTAAGCGCTTTATTGTTTGGTTTATTCGGCGCTATTCCTGTTTCAATTCTGTGTGCTTTTTATATAATACGCCATGCTCGTACAAAACAATTTGGTCCTAATCACGTCGCACAAATTATCCCGTTCCCAGTTGAACGATGCCGCCGCGCGTCTAACTTATAATTATAAAAATTAAAGATGACTAAATAAATAAAAGTCCTCATTTGAGGACTTTTATTTACTTTCTTCTAGAAATTGAAACAATTCTTGTAGATGTAGGGCATCTTCACCATAGCTAACAGATACATGAAATATGCCGTCAATCTCAGCTTGCATATAAAGATCCACTCCATCACGATCATATTTCAATGCTAAATAAAACTCCATTTCTTCTAACATCTTTTTTGAGGTTCGAATTACATAATGCCCCTTCTCATCTCTTCCATATTCAAATTCTGGTTCAAAATCATATTTTTGTTTAAAAGCTTCTTTTTGTCTTTCATTAATTTGCATACAAGTAGCTCGCTGTACAGTATCAATCATCTCATCAAACTTTTGAAGGTCCACCTCGTTTACCCCCTTATATATTTTTTATATAATACTTGTGTTCCACTATTTTCTTCGCCATCCTTAATTAACTCTTCATACAATTCTTTCGCCAAACTTAAGCCTGGGACTGGTAATTGTAATTTTTCTGCTTCCTCTAAAGCAATTTTCATATCTTTCATAAAATGCTTTACATAAAATCCTGGCTCAAAGTCTCCTTTTAACATTCGAGGAGCTAAATTACTTAATGACCAGCTACCTGCTGCCCCTGTTGAAATACTCTCTAACACTTTATCTGGATTCAGTCCAGCCTTCTTCGCGTAAGCAACAGCTTCACATACTCCAATCATATTGGAAGCAATGGCAATTTGATTACACATTTTTGTATGTTGTCCACTCCCAGCTGGTCCTTGTAATTGAATGTTTGTTCCTAACTTTTCAAGTAAAGGTAAGCATCTATCATATATTTCTTTCTCTCCACCTACCATAATTGCGAGTTTTGCTTCTTTCGCGCCAACATCTCCTCCTGAGACAGGTGCATCTAACGTATATATTTTTTTGCTTTTTGCAACTTCATTAATACGTTTTGCTAAAGTAGGTGTAGATGTCGTAAAGTCAATTGCTATCGTACCTTCTTTTGCATGTTCTATAATTCCTTCTATACCAAAATACACTTCTTCTACATCATGTGGATATCCAACCATTGTCATTACAATATCAACTTGCTTCACTAACTCTTTTGGCGTATCACACCAATGTGCACCAGCTTGCACTAAAGAATCTGTTTTTGCTTTCGTTCTATTATATACATATACTTTATGACCATCTTGCATTAAGTGATAAACCATACTTTTTCCCATTACGCCAATACCAATGAAACCTATTGATACAGTTTTATGTTCCATTTTCTCATCCCCTTTGTTCTAATAAATCATTTACCATCTTTCGGAACTCTTTATTAAAGTCATCATCCATACTATTTTTCACATTTGAAAATAACATAACAAAAATTCCTTTTTCTTTATTAAAATTATTGAAAGTGTTCCAACCAGATAATACACCATGATTATGAAAATAATCTGGATATATATAAAAACTAAATGCATATTTCCGTTCTGCTGAAGGCGAAAACATTGCTTGTATACTTTGTTCAGAAAGAAGTTTTCCATTTATAATAGCTTCGTCTAACTTCTTCATATCTCCAACTGTCGTATACATCTCACCACAACCATATAGCCAATCCATGCCTAACTTCTGCGCTGGTACAAGCTCTTGATTTTTTTTCACATAACCCTTTGCAAAATTTTTATCTCCAGGTACCATATTTCCCATACCGGATTCATGCATATCTACTTTTAAAAATATGTTTTCTTTTATGTAATCTCCTAATGGTTTTTTGGAGATATGTTCTATTATATAAGCAAGAACCATATAATTATAATCTGTATATCTCCAACCTGTTCCTGCAGGAAATTCTAAATTTTGACGTCCAATCCAATTAATTAATTGTAAGCGGGAAGCCGCATTCACATTTCCTTTCGCATGTTCAGGTAAACCAGAGGTATGCGTTAATAAATGATATAGCGTAATATTTTTATTCTCCGGAAATGAAGGAATATATTTATTTACATTATCTTGAATATTCAATTTACCTTGTTCTTGCAACTGTAAAATAGATGTGGCAACAACTGTTTTCGTAATAGAACCGATACGATATTTTGTTTGAGGCGTATTTTCTATTTTATTTTGAACATCAGCATACCCATATCCTTTATTCAATATAACATGCTCTTTATCTGTTACCAAAACTGTTCCATTAAATTGCTTTCCGACTAAATATTGATCTAATTTTTGAGATATACTAGCATAATCAATTTGTTGCTCTTCTTTTTCTTCTATATTCCCTTGTACTTCCGATTCAATAGTAGGATTCACTTTAGTTGTTAATACAGTGTTTTCCTTTATATTGGGGCTAACAAGAAAATAGTATACTCCGCCGCCAACTATAGCAGACAGTGAAGCCACCACCATTACTTTTTTTATCATATTGATCCTCCATAATTCCTTCGCTAAAAATTGTCCCCCCTATTCTATTATCAAACAATAAAAAAAAATCGCAACAATTTGTTGCGAAAAATTACATTTTTTCTTTTCTATACACACATACTTGATTCTTTCCATTTTTTTTCGCTTCATATAATGCAATGTCCGCTCGTTGCATTAATTCTTCTCTTGTAGTTCCTTGTTCATATAACGCAACTCCAAAGCTAGCTGTTAACTTCGAAATTCCAGTAAATTGCTTTGTTTCAATGAAGAATCGTAATGACTCCGCAACTTGAAATGCTTCCTTTTCTACTGTATTTGTCACTAATATAATGAATTCTTCTCCTCCCCATCTTGCAAATACATGTTGCTGCTCCACTTTAGATTTCATAAGCTCTGCAAGTTGTATTAATGCTAAATCGCCAAAATCATGACCATATGTGTCATTAACTGTTTTAAAATTATCTATATCAAATAAAATGATTGCTATTTTCTCATCACTACGTATTACCTTTTCCCATTCTACCTCTAGTATTTGTTGAAACTTTAAACGATTATAAATCTCTGTCAATGAATCTATCATAGCAAGTCTTTCTTGTTCTTGATAGGTTTCATCTAATTCTGTAATTTCCGTGCACTTTACAATAAATCTTGATAAATCTTCTGGCAATGGTGTCGCACGTAATAGAAAAGTAGATACTGCCCCTTCATAATTTAACATCTTAATTCTTCTACCACTAGATAAAGTATCGTCTAGCCATGTTATATCATGCGTCGTCGAGTAGTATCCATTTTCTCTAATAAAATGTTCAGCAAATACTAAATGTTGCTCACGATAGGCAAACAAATTTTCATATCCGAAAAAAGCTAAAAAATTTGTATTACAATCAACTATTTCATCATCTTCTACTATAAATAATAGATCATTTTGAAAATCAAACATCGTTTGAAGCAATTCCTGCTGCAAACTAACTTGCCTTACTAAAGAAAGTTGATACAAACTCTTATTCACTTCCTCTAACACTGCTTGCGGAGTTACAGGAGCTATTACAATATTACGTATTCCTAATGCAAGTACATCTGTGAATTCTTTTGTTATTTGTTGATCCCAAATGACAATGAATGTACTGTGCGGAGTATACATATTCTTTATATATTTTATTTGAGAATAATCTGTTACATACGTAATGATAATGTGTGGTTTCGTTCTTTGAAATAATAGTTCGCCCTCTTCAAAACTATTTGCTATAAACATACATTTTGGATGGATATTTTCTACCGTTTGTTGATGCTTACATCCATTTTCTATATAAAGGACATTTAACTGCAGATCTTGTAACACATTTTGGAAAACCGTATTCTCTAATAAAAAATGTAGTATGTTCATCACTAGTCTTCACTCACTTCATATATCTTGTTCTACTGAATTCCTCACAAATTTTTTTAAAAGACTGGTCTCCAATAAACTTTAATTTGTGAGAGACACATATTAACAAGCTAATTGAGAATGTTATCTTCGCTTTTCACTCTATAAATTCCTTTTTTAGTGTATGATTGTAGGAATTGTATCGTTTGTATGAATGCCCTAGCTAATTTTTAAAACTTGACAATTAAAATAAAGATATTATATTCTTAAATTCGATAACTTACAAAATGTAAGTAGTGTATATTATTTTTTTGAAAATAATTCGATATACAATTTGGAGGATATACAATGACAAACGACAACTTTTTTGATGTTCTATATGAACGCACATCTACACGTGCATTCAACCCAAATAAAGAAATCTCATCTACAGAATTACATGAGATTTTAAAAGCCGCAGCACAAGCACCTTCCGCTTGGAACTTACAACACTGGAAATTCCTTGTTTTTCAAGGTGAAGATGTACAAAAACGATTACACCCAATAGCTTATAACCAACAACAAATTCTTGATGCTTCTGCAGTAGTCGCTATTTTAGGCGATTTAGAAGCTTATAAAAATGTTGAGCCGGTATATGGTCCAATTGTAGAACAAGGATTTATGAAAGAAGAAGCAAAAGAACGCTTAGCTAAAAATATTGAATCTGCATATGCTCGTGAACAATTCCCAAGAGATGCTGCCTTTTCAAATGCATCTTTAGCAGCAATGCAACTTATGCTTGCAGCTAAAGCAACTGGTTGGGATACTTGTGCTATTGGTGGCTTCAATCCACAAGCACTGACAGACGAATTTAACGTTTCATCTCGTTACGTTCCAATTATGCTTATTACAATTGGTGAATCAACTTTAAAAGGCCACCCTGCACCTCGCATGAGCGTAGAGCAAGTGAGTGAGTGGGCAAAATAATAAAAAACGAAGGTAACTACGTTGCCTTCGTTTTTTATTTCCTGTCATACTTTTGTAATATTACTACAAATCATTCGACATTTATACTTATAGAAAAGTATATTCTATTCCCTCCTCATAAATAAACGTGACGTTTCGTGTCGAATTTTGTTAAGGCGTTGAAATATACCCGTGTATTTTTGTTACAATTGTGATACAATGATAACAAATAGATAACAAGAGAGGGATTTTCATTGAGTTCATACGGAAGCTTTATCGCACTTTTATGTTACATAGTAACTGTACTGCTTCTATATTTTATTGGTGATGCCGCAAACATCTCCATTTTACAATTTCCAAAAGAAGAAGCATTCCAATTAGAATCAGAAAAACATACTGCACGATCCATTGTGCCACTACTCCTAGCTCTTCCTGTATATATCATCGTTTTATATAAAAGTAAAAAAGTGTAAAGGCTACCCATTTCATTTATTTCGGTGGTTTTTACATTTTTTTGTTATATTCCCCCTATTTTAAACATCATTCCATACTAAACACCCAGCTAGTCATTTAAAATGAGAAAATCCCCTAGAAAAAATTCCACTCTCTGTCCAGTCACTAACTACCGAACTTACATAGATTATAAGTGTGAAGGGGGTGATGAGGATTATGTTTGGATCATTTGGATGCTGTGATAACTTTAGAGACTGTCATCATCATGAAAGAGAGTGCAGACATCATGAGAAAGAGAAAGAGAGAGAAGTAGTTAGACCACAACAACCAGCTGTATGTAACGTACTTGCTAGCATTTCAGTTGGAACAGAGCTTTCTCTTTTAAGCATTAGAGGTAATGGCACTTTCAACAATGTAATTTTTGAAGGTTTCGCTAACGGTGTTGCTCTTTTCTCTGCTTTAGCTCGTAATAACAAAGATGACAAAGATAACAATAAAGACGATAAACACAATCAAAATCGAAATACTTTTACTGGTATTTTACGTGTATGCCCAACTGATATCGTTGCAATCGCTATCTAATTCTGTCTCTTATCCTCGATAGTAAGCAAATAAGATTTACTTTTCTCATAGAAAAAACCTGAGACCGATTTCAAATCGGCTCAGGTTTTTTTATTGATTATATGCTTTTAACTAGTTCAACAACTTCTTCAGCAGTTGACATCATTAATGCTTTTTCTGCTAATGTTTCCATTTCTGCTTTTGACAACTTGCTTAGCTGTGTTCTTGCAGGAAGAATAGATGTTGCACTCATACTGAACTCATCTAAACCTAATCCTAATAATAATGGGATAGCAAGTGAATCGCCCGCCATCTCACCACACATACCAGCCCATTTGCCTTCTTTATGAGCAGCATCGATAACCATTTTTACAAGACGTAAAATAGATGGGTTATATGGTTGGTATAAGTAAGATACTTGTTCGTTCATACGGTCTGCAGCCATTGTGTATTGGATTAAATCATTTGTTCCGATAGAGAAGAAGTCAACTTCTTTCGCGAATTGATCTGCTAATACTGCTGAAGCTGGGATTTCAACCATCATACCAACTTCAATAGAATCAGAAACAGTTGTACCCGCTTCTACAAGTTTCGCTTTCTCTTCTAATAAAATCGCTTTCGCTTGACGGAACTCATCAAGAGTTGCAATCATTGGGAACATAATTTTTAAGTTACCGTATACGCTAGCACGAAGTAATGCACGAAGTTGTGTACGGAACACATCTTGCTCATCAAGACATAAGCGAATTGCACGGTATCCTAAGAATGGGTTCATTTCTTTTGGTAAATGTAAGTATGGAAGCTCTTTATCTCCACCGATGTCAAGTGTACGAACAACGACTGGTTGACCTTCTTTTACACCTTCAAGAACTGCTTTATACGCTTCGAACTGCTCTTCTTCTGTTGGAAGATTGTCACGGCCCATGTATAAGAATTCTGTACGGTATAAGCCAACGCCTTCTCCGCCATTATCGATAATACCTTGTACATCATTTGGTGTTCCGATATTTGCAACAAGCTCAACGTGATGTCCGTCACTTGTTACAGTAGCTTGGTCTTTTAATTTAGCCCATTCAGCTTTTTGCTCTTCAAATTTCGCTTTCTTTTCTTCAAACGAACGAAGAGTTTCTTCTGATGGATTTACAATTACTTCTCCATCTAAACCGTCAATGATAACGATATCGCCGTTTTGGATTTTCTCCATAACAACTTTCGTACCAACAACAGCTGGAATTTCCATAGAACGAGCCATAATTGCAGAGTGAGATGTACGTCCACCGATATCAGTAGTGAAACCTTTTGCATACTTACGGTTTAACTGTGCTGTATCAGATGGTGTTAAATCTTCAGCAATGATGATTACCTCTTCAGAAATTGTACCAGGATTTGAGAAGTTAATTCCTAGTAAATGTGCAAGAACGCGTTTTGTTACGTCACGAATGTCCGCAGCACGTTCTTTCATATATTCGTTATCCATGTTTTCAAACATAGAAATAAACATTGATGCAACTTCATCCATTGCAAATTCAGCATTTACTTTTTCGCTATTTACTTTATCTTTTACTGGGTTTACTAGTTCTGGATCATTTAACACTAATAAATGTGCTTCAAAGATCGCAGCTTTGTCAGCACCTAGTTCAGCAAATGCGTGGTCCTTAATAGCTTCTAATTCAGTTTTTGCTTTCTCAAGCGCAGCGTCTAAGCGTGCAATTTCTGCAGCTTCGTTTGTAATTGATTTCTTTTCGATGTTAAATTCAGGATTTTCAAGTCTGAAAGCCTTTGCAATAGCAATCCCACTTGATGCAGCGATCCCTTGAATGTTAAGAGTCATTATTCTCCTAATCCTTCGTTTTTCATAGTTTCTTCGATAGCTGCTAGTGCTTGAGCTGCATCATCACCATTTGCAGTGATTTTAATTTCTGCGTTTTGTTGAATGCCTAAAGACATAACGCCCATGATTGATTTTAAGTTAACGTTCTTTCCGTTATACTCTAAGTTAATGTCAGAACCGAATTTGCTTGCAGTGTTTACAAGTAGAGTTGCTGGACGAGCATGAATTCCTGAGTCGCTAGTTACTTTAAAGATTTTTTCCATGATAATTTATCTCCTTTAAATTACAGTATTTTTTAGTTGTATAGACGTGAGTACTACACCATCTATTGTATATAATAGGCGATGTTCGGTCAACCACATCGCCTATTATAATTATAAACATTTTGCGTCAAATTCCTACTGAATGTCAATAATAGCGGTTTCGCCCTTCTTAACATTTCCATCTTTTTTCAATTCGACTTGTTGCCCTTGTTGTAAGTTTGTAAAGACAATTGGTGTAATGATAGATGGTGCATTTTCTTTTACAAATGCAAGATCTACTTTTAATAATGGTTGGCCTTGTTTCACCTTGTCGCCTTGTGCCACAAGCGCTTCAAAACCTTCACCATTTAATTTTACAGTATCAATACCGAAGTGGATTAAAATTTCTTTTCCGCCTTCAGATTGAATGCCAATCGCATGTTTTGTAGGGAATACATTGACAATCTCACCGTTCACTGGAGAGACTACTGTTCCTTCAGTTGGTTCAATTGCAAATCCGTCTCCCATCATTTTTCCTGAGAATACTTGGTCAGGTACTTCTGTAATTGGTAAGATTTTTCCTTCGATTGGTGATACAATTGTTTCATTTTCATCAACTTTTTGAGGAGTTTCTTCCACTTTTACAGGTTCTTCTTTTTCAACATGAGGTGTACGACCTGACATAATATCATGAATTTGTGATTTTAATGTGTCAGATTTCGGCCCGAAAATAGCTTGAATGTTATTTCCAACTTCAAGTACACCAGCTGCTCCAAGTTCTTTTAAGCGGTCTTTGTTTACATTCTTTTGTTCGTTAACTTGAACACGTAAACGAGTAATACAAGCATCTAAAGAAGCAATGTTTTCTTTACCACCAAGTGCTACTAATACTTCACGAGGAAGTTCGCCTGCTTCTGCTTTTCCTGCGCCGTCATTTGCATTTGCCACTTCACGACCAGGTGTTTTTAGATTCCATTTGCGAATTGCAAAGCGGAATCCGAAGTAGTAAATAACTGCTAGTACAAGACCAACAATAATTACCCACCACCATGCTGTACGGCCTGGTAATACACCGAATAATAGGAAGTCAATTAAACCACCAGAGAATGTCATACCAATTTTAACACCTAAAATTTGCATTGTCATAAATGATAGACCAGCAAATACAGCGTGAATTCCGAATAATACTGGCGCTACGAATAAGAATGAAAATTCAAGTGGCTCTGTAATACCTGTTAAGAAAGATGTTAATGCTGCAGAACCTAAAATACCTGCTGCTAATTTTTTATTTTCTGGACGTGCTTCATGGTACATTGCTAAAGCTGCTGCTGGAAGACCAAACATCATGAACGGATACTTACCAGTTGTAAATGTACCTGCTGTTAATTCTACACCGTCTTTTAACTGTGCCATAAAGATTTTTTGGTCACCACGGATTAATTCGCCAGCTGCATTTGTATACTGACCGAATTCGAACCAGAACGGTGAATAGAAAATGTGATGTAATCCAAATGGAATTAATGAACGTTCAATTAAACCGAATATAAATGCTGCGATTGTTCTATTTGCATCAATCATTTGATGTGAGAACGTGTTTAAGCCACCTTGAATGTATGGCCAAATGAAGCACATGATAATACCTACTATTAAAGAGAATGTTGCAGTTGCGATCGGTACGAAGCGCTTACCTGCAAAGAAACCTAAGTATGATGGTAATTCAATGTTGAAGTATTTATTATAGCAATATGCCGCTACTATACCGACGATAATACCACCAAATACTCCTGTTTGTAGCGTTGGAATACCTAATACGTTTGCATACGCTGGATCTGCAAATCCAATTTTTACTGGGTCTGCTCCAGAACTTGTTACTTTCACTAGCTTATCTACTTCTAAGAACACACTCATCGTTTTGTTCATAATTAAGTAGCCGACGAATGCTGCTAAACCAGCTACTCCGTCTCCACCAGCTAAACCAATTGCTACCCCAACTGCGAATAATAATGCAAGGTTAGCGAAAATAATATCACCAGATTGTTCCATAATTTTTGCAACCATTACGAACCAATCTGCTTTTAAAGCAGGAATAACATTTGTTAACTGTGGATTTTGAAATGCATTACCAAATCCAAGTAAAATACCTGCCGCCGGTAAAATCGCTACTGGAAGCATTAACGCTTTTCCGACTTTTTGAAGAACACCAAAGATCTTCTTAAACATGGAAACCCTTCCTCTCTTATCTATATTGATACCTTCCGACAAACGCCAAAAAGACATGAGGAAAAAAAGATAGAACGATAGCTATACAAAGGGTAGTATATCCCTTTCTCTAGCTTACATTCCTTACTTTTCTCCACTCATGCCTGATCGAATCAGTAACACGTGTCAAAAATAGGTTTACGTATAAGTTCACTATAATTAAGGCAAACGTTTTCGTTACTCACCTTAATGTGTTTGTCGAAATTTGTATAACTTTGCAATAGTTATTATACATAACTATTGTAAGCGATTCAATCATTTTTTTTAACGTTTTCATTTTAGACAAAAATATATGACTTTTTACACATGCTCTGCCTTCACTAAGCGTTGCAAGTGCATCGTTAAATAAATACTTTCAGCTTCATATACAGGTAGTTGCAACTCTTTTTGCATGACCTTAACTAGCTTCCAAGCCAAGTTATAGCAAACTGGATACTCCGCCTTTAATAAATCAGCAAAACTTTGCGATTCTTCTACTTTTTCTCCTTTTTTCACCCTCTCAATAGCATATTGAAGATGACGAATAAGGCGTAAATAATGAATGCTCTCTTGGTCTAATGTAATTTGTAAGTTTGTCTCAATTAAAGATACAAGTTGTGCAATGAGACGGGAGTTTTGATTAACTGAAGATAAATCAGAATTTGTAAGCGAACTGTAAATGTGAAGTGCAATAAAACCAATTTCTCCTTCTGGCAATGTAATTTGCAAACGAGAATTTAAAAGTTGTACAACACCTTCCGCAATTGCATATTCCTCTGGATAGAGCATTTTTGTTTCAACTAAAAAAGGGTTATCAATTGTAAGTCCTTGTTTTAACCTTTTAATCGCAAATGAAATATGATCCGTTAACGCAATATGAATATGTTCATTTAGTGGAGATTTCGCTTTTTCTTGAATGTACAGCATAATATCGTTCATCAATTCAATTAATTTTTCACTAATATGCGGCACTAATAATTTATATTGTTCACGATCACGTTCATTTTTTAAGACAAACATTTTTTCGATTTGTTCTTGCTCCAATACATCTTTCGCTTTTTTCCCAAATCCAATTCCTTTTCCAATCACTACTACTTCCTCGTGTTCAGGATGGCTAGCAATGATGACATTATTATTTAAAACTTTTTTAATTTCTAGATAATTATTCATATAACACCACCCTCGTACTTAAATAGCCTACTTTCATGTTACAGAATATTCTTCTTTGTCGTCAATGTAAAACATCTGCCATTTAATAAAAATTCATTTTTTAGACATGTTTATATATGATGCGTATAATGTAAGAGCAACTGTACATAGAAAGGAGATAACAGCATGATTAAAATGTTTGTAAGTGATATCGATGGTACAATGATGCAACACGGAGGTCTTATTGATGAACAAGATGTTGCGGCACTACGCAGCCTTGCCGAACAAAATGTTATTCTTTGCTTCGCTTCCGGAAGACTTGATAATGAAATTGCAGACTTAATGAAAGCTGTAAATACAAATTTTCATCGCATTAGTGTAAATGGTGTTTTTGTATATACACATGAAAATAAACAACTATTATCTGCAACTTTTGATTCCAGCATACTTCCCGATTTGTTAGCTATGACGAATGAAGATCCTTATTTCCGTTATGTAAGTGATGAGCATAATTATTACATTGAAGAGAAAACACCTTTTATTCAAGAACTTGAACAACAAGTAACTATGACTTCTGTTGAAGAACCAAACTTACTACAGAAGATTGATGATACAATTTTCCCAAATAAAATTTCTGTCGGTGGAACAAAGGAGAACTTACAACTCCTTCAGAAAAAAATTGATGAAAAATTCCACGGGAAAGTTAGTACTTTCATCTCAGCAGAACAATGTTTAGATGTAATGCCACCGAATGTTAGTAAAGGCTCTGCCATTTCTGTTTTATTAAATGAGTTTCAAATAAAACCTGAGGAAATTGCTTGTATAGGGGATTCTTACAATGATATTCCTATGTTTTCTTTAACTCCTCACAGTTTTGCTATGTCACAAGCAGATGATGCAGTAAAAAATCACGCTCACTATGTAGTAAATCACGTCAAAGATGCTGTTAACCACGTAATTGCTCATAATAAAAATACGACTCATTCCTTATAAGGATGAGTCGTATTTTTATTTCTTTACATGTTAACCATTTTCAATTCCACTGTACTTCACAAACTGAAATATACTATTTGTTACGTGCGATATTCGTAATAAATTTATAACGATCTCCACGATAAATACATTTCACGTACTCTAGCGGTACCTCACCTTCTGAATATGACCATTGACGCATTACAAGTACAGGCGCCTTTTTAGGAATATGCAGATGTTCAGCTTCATTTTCCGTCGCAACGGAAGCTTCAATTGACTGAGTAGCGCTAACAAGTTTAAAGCCCAGTTTTTTCTCTAAATGTTCATATAAAGATTGTTGCAATATCTCTTCGTTAATATCTTTTACAAGAGCTGGCGACAAATATGTCGTCTCAAAAGCAATCGGTTCATCATCAGCTAAGCGAATACGCCTCACTTCATAAACCGATTCCCCCTCCTGTATTCTCAACCGGTCTGCTATTTTCGCAGTAGCTGGAACTAGGCGGAAACTAAGTAATTGACTACTTGGGTTCATCCCACGAGAAATCATGTCTTCTGTGAATCCCGTCATTCCTTGCAATTTTTGTTCCACTTTCGGAAGTTGGACAAATGTTCCAATTCCACGCTTCCGATATAAATAGCCTTGTTCCACTAAATTATTAATCGCCTGTCTGATTGTCATTCGACTCACTTCGAACTTATCACAAAGTTCATTCTCAGATGGGATTTTATCTCCCGGCTTCCATTCGCCGTCCTCAATTAGCTGTTTCACCCACTCTTGAATCTGATAATAGATCGGAAATGGTGAATACTTGTCGATGTTCATCAGCAATCGCCTCACTGCATAAAGATAGAGCTTCTTGATCAGCGATTACGGTTACATTCGGATGACGTTGTAAAACTGTAGCCGGACACTCTTCACTATATTCACCTTGCAATAATTCTTTAACAGCTTCTGCCTTTTTAGAACCCATAGCAACTAGTAGAACTTGTTTCGCTTTCATAATGCTTCCAATTCCCATTGTAATCGCATGAGTTGGCACATCTTCTTCTTTTTCGAAGAAGCGAAGGTTTGCTTGGCGTGTAGATTCTGTTAATTCAACAATGTTTGTTGGAGAATTAAACGGTGTTCCTGGCTCATTAAATCCGATGTGACCGTTTTCACCGATTCCAAGAATCTGTAGGTCAACTGGGTTAGCAGCTAGAATGCTCTCGTAACGTTTGCACTCTTCCTCTAAATCACTTGCCATCCCGTTTGGTACATAAGTTTGTTTAAATGGAAGATGATCAAACAACTGTTCTTGCATGAAATAGTGATAGCTGTTTTTATCTTCATGTGGTAAATTTACGTACTCATCTAAGTTTACAGTGGTTACACGGCTTGTATCAAGTTTATTTTTTCGCATTTCTGCATAAATACCTAATGGAGAGCTTCCTGTAGCCATTCCTAATGTTGGATTTTCTTTTGTTTTTACAACTTCTTCAATTAATTTATAACCTGCTTCTGCTAGTTCTTCTGGAGTTTTTACAACAAGAATATTCATTTAATTACTTCCCTTCCTTCATATGAATTCCTAAACGAACCGTATCATATACATGTAAATCTTCATTCATCACAACAAAGTCTGCATCTTTTCCTACCGCTAATGCACCTTTATTATTTAATCCAAACTCTTCTGCTTGGTTAACTGATGTCATCAGTACTGCATCTTCGATTGAACAACCTGTAAATTCAATTACATTTCGGAAAGCTTGATCCATTTTTAAAATACTACCAGCTAACGTTCCATCTTCTAATCGAGCACTACCATCTTTTACATGTACTGGCTGTCCGCCAAGCTCATATAATCCATCTTCAAGACCCTTTGCACGCATTGCGTCAGTGATAACACTTACTTTTTTTGGTCCTTTTAACTTATATGCTAATTTCACCATATCAGGGTGAATATGAATGCCATCTGTAATTACTTCAACCATTACATCTGGATTTAATAACACATGACCAACAACTCCTGGTTCACGGTGATGTAATCCACGCATTTGATTGTATAAATGTGTCGCATGTGTAATCTTTCTATTTTTTAGTTGCGCATCAATTGCATCTGTATGCCCCATTGTGCCAACTACACCAGTTTCAGCAAGATATTGTTCAAACTCTAACGCTCCCTCTTCTTCTGGTGCATATGTTACTAATTTAATTAAATTCCCACTTGCTTCTTGCCATTGTTTAAATTGCTCAATATTTGCAGGAACGATATGTTCAAGTGGTTGTGCACCTGCACGTTTCTTTGAAACATAAGGTCCTTCTAAGTGAATATATTCGAAATGCGCTCCTTTTTCTTTTGCTTCTTTTGCAGCAGTTAACGCTGCTTCAATTGCCTCTGGAGCTTGTGTCATTGTTGTTGGGAAGTAAGTTGTAACCCCTTCTTTTAACATTTCTTTACCTAGAGTTACTAACCCATCGCTATTTGCATCCATCGCATCAATATCGTATCCACCATGAATATGAACATCGATCATACCTGGAATTACAATCTTCCCTGTAGCATCAAAAACAGTTTCATTTTCTTGTGGTACATATTGAGCCATCAAACCAATTTCTTTAATGGTTTCTGCGTAACGAATAAATCCGTTTTCCACTATTTCTTGACCTGTGTAAATTTTGGCATTGATGACAATTTGCGTTTTCATTTTCATCGATCCTTTCCCATGAATTACCTACTTGTTATTATTACCTTATTCGCCTAGTTCCATCTTAATATACGCACGAGTAGTTGTCTATACATTCTAATGAAATTTCCTTTTTATTCAACAGAAAAGGAAATTTCTTACGTCTCTTATAATTATAATATATATTATTCATTTTTCCAAAAAGGGACAGTATCGCCCCCTAATCTAGAAATCACTTCAATAATGGCATTAACCCGCTAGATTCTAACATAATATGTTCACCATCTGTTTCCATTTCTACTGTACGTTTATTCGTTCTATATACCATTATACCGTGCCTTTTTAAGCGTTTCACTACACTTTGGTGAGGATGTCCATACGGATTACTACTCCCGTACGACAAAATAGCAAACTGCGGTTCCACTTTTTTTATAAACGTTTCACTTGTTGAAGTATATGAGCCGTGATGCCCCACTTTTAACACATCTGCATGGACATCAAATTGTTTTAATATTTCATGTTCTGTCCGTACATCCGCGTCACCCATTAATAAAAAATCCGCTTTTCCATATCGCACCTTTAAAACAATTGAGGATTCATTATTTTCATCTTTTGATTTCCCGTTGTTTAATACTTGTATAGAAACATGTGGATCCAGCGGTATATATTGTCCTTCCTTTACTGAAACGAAAGGTATCCCTCTTTTTTTAATATTATTCCGATACGTATGATAAGTAAGAGAACTATATGTTTTTCCGCTATCTAATATAAGCGATACCGGCATTTGCTCTACAATTGGAATTAACCCCCCTATGTGATCCATATCGGGATGCGTACTGACAATTACATCTAAATGATTAATCCCTTTCTCAATTAATTTCTGAATAATAACCTCTCCTGCTTCATAAGGTCCTCCATCAATTAACATGGTTTGTCCATTTGGCATTATAATAAGTGTTGCGTCACCTTGCCCCACTTTTAAAAAGCTCACTTTCATTTTACTAAGATGTTGCCGATGCATATGTAAAGGAGACGTAGTATGAATGGACATCATATACCTTTTAGCTGATGCGCTATTTAAAGAAAAACATAATAAAACAGAAACTAATAATAAAATAATCCGCATACCTCTCATAACTCGTCTCCTTTTTTCATTTAGTATGGCACTGTAAATAATTGATATACAAAAAAAGCTTAGCAAAATGCTAAGCTTTTATTTCGATATCTCTTGTAAGGAACCGAAGAATAAATCTGCTTCATTCATTTGTTCATTCTCTTCAGAAAGCAGTGGTAAATCATCTAATGTTTTCAATCCAAATGTGTCCAAAAATTCTTTTGTTGTTCCGTATAAAATAGGACGCCCTGGTCCTTCTGCTCTTCCCATTTCTTTTATAAGTAAATGTGAAACCAACGTTTGTAACGCCTTATCAGTTTTAACTCCTCTAATCTCTTCCATTTCAGTCCTTGTGATTGGTTGGCGATATGCAACAATCGCTAAAGTTTCGAGGGCAGCTTGTGAGAGTGAAGCAGCTGTTGGTGTATCTATTAATTTTTGATAATATGAAGCATGTTCTTTCTTTGTAGCAAAACGATATACTTTTGCATACTGTACAATTTGCAAACCACGGTTTGCACCTTCACATTCTTGTTGCATTTCTTCTAAAATATTTATTACTTCATTCATTTCAATTTCAAGAACTTTCGCTATTTGTTCTGGATAAATCCCTTCATCACCAGAAACAAATAAAAGGCCTTCAATAATTGACTTTTGTTCTTTCCTATCCATTTCACGAGCTCCTTCCTTCTATTTTCTCATAAAAATACACATCAAAAAAACCGAATCACAATTAATGCGTTCGGTTCAATATTTTTTCTCTTGTTCCAAACGATACATAAAAACATAGCATGAGATAAAATGTTTCTATCCCATTTTCACATACTTGCTCTATGCAGATTTATTAGAGCTTGATACGAAAATTTCATCAAAATTATGTTCTTGCTCAATTATGATTTGTTGATTTTTCATAAGTTCCAGAACTGCTAAAAATGTTACAACCATTATTTCACGTTCATCATCAACAAACAAATCATAAAAACTTTGGCGACCACCCTTTATTTTTAACTGCTTTAAAATATCAGTCATTCGCTGTTCAATTGGTATTTCTTGACGAGTAATACGTGTTGTTACAGGTTTTTTTGCCTTTTTACGGCGCATTAATTTTTGAAATGCTGCTAGCATATCATATAACGTAACATCAAGAGGTAAACTTGTCTCCTCTTCTTGTTGCAACGATGTAAAGTCAATTGGTGGACGTGTATATAGCTGTGCTCTTTCTTGTTCTCTTTCTTTTAACTCAGTAGCAACTTGCTTATATTTCTTATATTCAATTAACCTCTCCATCAATTCTTGACGAGGATCATCTATAAAATCATCACCGTTATCAAGTACATCTTCTTCATGTTTCGGCAACAACATCTTACTTTTAATTTGTAATAACGTTGCAGCCATTACTAAATACTCACTTGCAACATCTAATTGAAGTTCTTTCATCGTATGCACATAAGATAAATATTGCTCTGTAATATCTGCTACAGGAATATTATATATATCAATTTCATAACGATGTATTAAATGTAACAATAGATCTAACGGCCCTTCAAAAGCCTCTACTTTAAAATTATATTGCACAAAGCATCCCACCACATTTTTTCTATAACAACATAAGTATAGAGCATACTCATGTTCTATCCAACCTTTTTAAGAAATTTAATTAAAAATAGACCGATGCCTATGTCATCATGCCCACCACTTCATATGATAACAGTGTAGTAAGAACAATGTAGGAGGTCAAAAAACTATGGGTCACGTTGATTGTGGTTTTAGCGGTGGGTTCGCATTACTTGTTGTACTGTTTATTTTGCTAATTATTGTAGGAGCAGCTTGCTTCTGCTAATATGAACAATAACGGCTAGGGGGAAACCTCCTAGTCGTTTATTGTTCATATTTCTATGATACACTTATATGTATAACCGTTAGATAGGAGCGAGAAAACATGTATCCTACCGAATACATACAATTTTTAATTCATTTCCATGGAGATTATGACTATTTTGAATGCCACGAAATACTAGAAGAGTATTGGAAAACAAAACCAAGAGGTAATCGTGATCATTACTTAGTTGGTCTCATTCAAATTGCAGTTTCTTTATACCACCAAAGACGTGCTAATTGGAATGGTTCCACAAAAATGATGAAAAGCGCAATCACAATTTTAGAAAAAAGCGGTGTG
The DNA here is from genome assembly GCF_003946765.1 of Bacillus sp. 2D03. Taxonomy (NCBI): domain Bacteria; kingdom Bacillati; phylum Bacillota; class Bacilli; order Caryophanales; family Bacillaceae; genus Bacillus; species Bacillus sp. 2D03. Next base: position 139,499 of record NZ_RPSJ01000001.1, read on the forward strand.
CCTTTACAACGTTTAGGAATTAATCAAGTACAACTTCTTTCCTTGCTCAATGACAGATTGCAATCTATCCATAAAAAAGAACGTTTTGTACCTTTATTTTTACCCTTATCAGATCCATCGTTAGAGAAGCAGTGCATAGAGTTATGTCAAAAACAAAACCTCTCTTGGAAAGACTTGAATGCTATCCCAGGTGAATATATTATAAACAAGCACACTTTGCGTGATCGCACAGAGGTCATTACTGAACGAAACGAACAATTACAAAAAAGAAAGCAGAGATAATAAACTACTTATCTCTGCTTTCACGAATGTATATTTTGTTCTAGCCCTTTACATTTTTCGCAAAAACTTGCCGTTTGCTCATTTCCGCAAATTGTAAACTCAAGAAATTTACTCTTTAACTCTTGAACCATCTTCGTCCCAATCCCCACATGACGGTGAGACGGGTTCACACTCAAATGCTGAATTTCTAATACTTGATTCTCTTTTTTTACAATCCCCATTATTCCAACAAAATCTTCATTTTCTTTCCACAAATACAATTGCCAATCATCTTTTGCTTCATATTCTTTCATTGTCAATTGTAATGTTTTCACATCTTTTTCAGTTGGCATAAACGAAAGAAGCCCCATTGCAATTTTTTCATAACTTTTTTTAAAACGAATTAACATAACCCTTATCCCTTCTTACAAAAGTTACAAACTAATAATCCCCTCAATCACTCTTTTCATATCACATTCATTTTACAATATTTTCAACAGAGTGAGAAGAGTCTAAAACAACTTGATAATCATACAAAGCGAAAAGAAGAAAGTCAAATCTATGTTTCAGCACTATTCCTTTAATAAATAGAGTTAAAAAAAGAAAATTTTATATGGAATGGAAAGAAACATATCATTCAACAGCACTTCATTCATAGTTACCCTAAAGCAACACAATTCTAGCAAAATTAATATAACAAAAAATATTTATTAAAACATATAATGTAATGTATTCTATGTAATTGGTTAAAGGTTTGTTCTCACAAGCAATATATTTTAGCAACAATACTACTTGTATGATGAGCTGTAGAAGAAGTACTCAATCTCATTAAAAATAAAAAAGAGAGCAAAAGCTCTCTTTTTCCTTACCTTATTCTTCCCAAACTTTAACTTCTTTCATTACATCGCCTTGACGCATTTTTAATACTGTTTCAATACCGCTTGTTGCTTTACCAAATACAGTATGAACACCATCTAAATGCGGCTGTGGCTCATGAACGATAAAGAATTGGCTACCGCCTGTGTTACGGCCAGCGTGAGCCATAGAAAGTGATCCTACAAGGTGTCTATGAGGGTTTCCATCAGTTTCACATGGAATAGAGTAACCTGGGCCACCTGCACCTGTACCTGTTGGGTCTCCACCTTGGCTTACGAAGCCAGGAATAACACGGTGGAATGTCACACCGTCATAAAATCCTTGCTCTGCTAATTTTTTAAAGTTTTCTACTGTTTTCGGTGCTTCTTCTGGGAAAAATTCCAAGTCGATTTTTTCACCGTTTTCCATTAATATGTATCCTAAAGTTTTCATACGTATATGTCTCCTTTCAATTATCTCAGCACTATATTACCACATTCATGACTAGAAACAAAAAGAATCCGACAATCTAGATACTTCTTTTTTGAAATGTGGAAAAAGCTAGGTGACAAATAAGAAATATATACTATAATAACTTTGTTGCCCGAAAATTTTAGAAAGAGAAAGGGAGCGATTTTTCGTGAAAACGAAATTATTAGCTCTGCTATTAGCTGTAACGGTATTTATGATGCCAACAGCTTCATTTGCAGACATCATCGAGGGAGAATCAATTGTTACATTAGGAGAGAACTTATCCGAACAACAAAAACAAGATCTGTTAAAAGAAATGAAAGCACCAAAAGATGCTACAATTATCACTGTATCTAATGCGGAAGAACATAAATTTCTAGAAGGCATTGTTCCAAAAGCACAAATTGGTACGAGAGCAATTTCTTCTTCTATGATTACATACACAAAACCAGGATCTGGTCTTATTGTACGATCAAAGAACATTAACTGGGTAACAGATGCAATGTACACTAACGCTTTGATTACAGCAGGTGTAAAAGATGCAGAAATTCAAATTACTGCACCTTTTAAAGTTTCAGGAACTGCAGCTTTAACTGGATTAATGAAAGCATACGAAACTGCATCCAATAAACAAATTCCTGAAGAAGTTAAAAAAGTAGCGAATGAAGAAATGGTACAAACAGCCCAGCTTGGTGATAAAATTGGTGAAGAAAAAGCAGTTCAACTTGTTGCAAAAATTAAAGAAGAAATTGCAAAAGAACAGCCAAAAACAACAGAAGATTTACGTTCATTAATTAAAAAAATTGCTGATCAACTCGGCATTACATTAACAGATGAACAGTTAGATAACTTAGTATCGTTATTTGATAAAATGAAGAATCTTAATATCGATTGGAATCAAGTTGGTAGTCAATTAAACAAAGCAAAAGAACATGTTTCTGCCTTTTTAGGATCTGAAGAAGGGCAAAGTTTTCTAGATAAAGTGAAAGATTTCTTCTCAAGTATCATTGATTTTGTTAAATCTTTATTCAAGTAAAAAAGAAGCCCGCCAATGACGGGCTTCTTTTTTATACAAGTAACGGTAATTTCATAACAGCCTCTTCAACCGAACGCACTATATGATTTGCTTTCTCCTTTACATACGGATGGGCATGATGAAGAGTAAATGAATGCGGGGTTACTTCAAACATAGAAATATCATTGAAAGAATCTCCAATACAAGCAACTTCATTTGCTTCAATTTGCAAATGATCCATTAGTCGCTTTAGAGCACTCCCCTTACTCACGCCTCTTGGCATAATATCAACATAGCGTTTACCTGATATAAAAACTTCCGCTTCGCCTTGAAACGTATCTCGTAGCTCTTGATCTAACGTCACAATTTTCTCTTCTTCTCCAAAAACAAACAATTTTGCAGGGTGTACAGTCTTACCAAACTCTTCTTCTAACGCTTCAATTTCAGCGATATGCACGCCCATATACGCTTCAAAATTATGGTGATGTTCATTCTTCCTTTTTGTATATCGCTGCTCATTTGCACAAACAATATCCGCTAGTCCTTTTTTATGTATATATCGATATATTTCCTGGGCAACCACATTTTCAAAACTCGATTCATGAAATAAATTTCCATCCGGAAGTAACATTGTCGCTCCATTTAAGCCAGTTGTGTAATATGGGAATGCAAACCTTTTTACAACTTCATCAATTCTGTGTGTAAAGCGGCCAGAGGCAAAACAAATATTTGTCCCTTTCTCAGCTAACCAACACAGCGCACGTTCATCTTCTTTTTGCATATGATTCACATCGTAAACGAGCGTGTCATCTAAATCACTTACAAATAATTTAATCATGTCCTCTTCCCCTTCCATACACAATATCTACTCTAAGTGTACACAAAAAATGTTTGATTTTTGTTAAAAAATAATAAATTTTTGCTAAAAAAAATAAACGGGTGTATAATCCCGTTTATTTTTGTCTTTTTACATTTTGAGGTCTTACAATACTTGGTCGTACTTTTAAACTAGACATCGTTGGACGGAGTAAAATTTTTGTTAACGCGCCCCAATCAAATGGTAAAAACGGCCATAAATAAGGTGTTTGTAAACTTTTTATAGACGTTAAAAATAAAATTAATATCGTCATACCAATTACAAATCCCATCTCATGGAAGAGACCTGTTAAAATAATAACAAACAATTTCCCAACCTTATTCCCTAATCCTAATTCATAACTCGGTGTTGCATATGCACCAACCATCGAAACTGCTACATACAAAATTACTTCTGGCACAAACAAACCTACATCAATTGCAATTTGACCAATTAATATAGCGGAAATCAACCCTGCTGCAGACGATAACGGCGTTGGAGTATGAATGGCTGCCATCCTTAAAAACTCAAGTCCGACCTCTGCCATTAACACCTGTAATAAAATTGGTAAATGCGTCATCTTAGTCGGTCCAATAAAAGCAAGATTTGCTGGCAAAAGAGTTGGATCAAATACAAACACTAACCAAAATGGTAATAAAAATAACGAGAATATAACACCTAAAAAGCGCACCCAGCGTAAAAATGTACCGACAGCTGGATTTTGTCTAAACTCTTCCGCGTGCTGTAAATGATGAAAATATGTTGTCGGTGTAATCATAGCACTTGGCGATGTGTCAACGAGTACTAACACATGTCCTTCTAGTAGATGATTTGCTGCTACATCTGGCCTTTCTGTATATCGAATAAGTGGGAATGGGTTATAGCTTTGCTTTACAACAAATTCTTCTACTGTTTTATCCGCCATCGTAATTCCATCTACATCGATGTTATTTAATTCTTGTTTTATAATCTTTACTAAATCTGGATTTGCAACATCTTGAACGTATGTAATACAAATATCCGTTTGCGATCTATCTCCTACTCGAACCATTTCATTTCGAAGACGTGGATCTCGAATTCTCCTACGAATTAACGCTGTATTTACAACGATATTTTCAACAAATCCATCCCTCGCACCTCGTACTACCTTTTCGGTATCTGGTTCTGTCGGTGTTCGCCCTGGATAACTACGAACATCGATCGCGAACGCTTCCGTTTCACCTTCCACAAATATCACGATGAGTCCTGATAATACTTGGAGCATTACCTCATCCATCGTTTTCACTTTACTTACTTGTTGATGGATTAAGCGATTCTCTAAAAGCTTCACTGTATCTTCTTCTACATCCCTTATCTCATTTGTATCCACCGCTTCTTCTAAAATAGGGATAATATAATTTGTATCACAAAGTCCGTTTACAAATAGCACACCAATTTCTTTATTCAAAATTTGAAATTTACGAATGCCGACATCGTATGTAACGCCTAGTCCAACTGTCTGTTTTAAATAATTTTCATTGTCACTTATGAAAGTTGATATAGGGATATCCACTTTTTTAGGCTTCGTCATAAAACCCACTCCTTTCTAAAATTAATTGAATTGCTTTCTTTGTAATAGGTGACCCTCTCTCCCATTCATCATTTCCGCACATTTTACCAATATCACCAACTCCAACAATGACAGGAACATTTAAATCGTCTAAACAATATATTGTATCTCCACTAATCCTGCCAATTTCACCATCTGGAAGTCCAAATTTATCAACACCATATTCGGTTAAATTCCCGTTCCGATCTACACTTACATCTACACGTGCCCATTCCCAATGATGCGTATTAGACGCTACTGCTAAAATACCGAGCACATCAATTTGTTTATGGGTAGCCACATATTTTAATGCCTTTTCACCAGACCCTTCTCCAATAAATCCACTGTCATCAAACATGACAAATACAGGGTCATATGGCGTTTGCATAATAAGCTCAACAACTTTTTTCCCTGTCAATTTGGTTGGATTACTTTGTGATGCTGAAATACACCTTCCCCCAAATTCCTTCGTTAAAAGCTCAATTGTCCGCTTTGCATATTCATCTCCATCTGTGACCAAAACAACCCTTCGTCTCATTTGATTTATCCTTTCGGTTTACATATAAGTGCTATAAAAAATGAAAACAATATCGCTGCGGAAATGCCCGCAGACGTTAAACTAAACATGCCAATACCAATTCCTAAATATCCATGTTTTTCTGCTGCATGCATTGCTCCGTGCAATAGTGAATGTCCAAAACTTGTAATAGGGACTGTCGCTCCAGCACCTGCAAACTTTATTAGTTTATCGTACAATCCAAATCCATCTAAAATTGCTCCGATGACTACAAAAGTTGCCATTAAATGAGCTGGTGTTAACTTTACGAAATCTAACAATAGTTGCCCAATTAAACAAATAGCTCCACCTACAAGAAATGCATATATAAAATCCACAATTCACTCTCCTTTAACTCTCTCAAATACGACACCATGTGCAATTGTTGGAATCGTTTCCTTCTGTTGCATCATCATCGGGTTTAATAATGCACCAGTCGCAACGACAAAAATTCGTTGTAAATTCCCTTTTTGCATCTCGTGTAATAAATGGCCATACGTAACAACTGCTGAACAAGCGCAACCACTACCACCTGCAAACACTTCTTCTTGACTTGATTCATAAATCATCAATCCACAATCATTGTATATATGCCCAAGATCATAACCTTCCTCAAGTAAAAGTTGTTTCGCAATCGGCGTCCCAACAGCTGATAAATCACCCGTAACAATCAAATCATAATCATCGGCACTTCTTCTTAAATCTTCAAAATGTTGTTGAATTGTATGAGCTGCTGCTGGAGCCATCGCTGCCCCCATATCCAAAGGATTTGTAATTCCTAAATCTTGCACTTTTCCGATTGTAGCTGACGTAATTTTAATTGCACTTTTTTCATTGCTAATTAATATAGATCCTGCACCAGTCACAGTTGAATTTGCTGTCCCTGGTTTTTGCCCACCGTACTCTGTTGGATAGCGAAATTGTCTTTCAGCCGTTGCATTATGACTGCTTACTGTAGCTAAGACACGATTTGCAAATCCACCGTCTATAAAAGCTGAGCCAACTGCTAAAGTCTCCATAGACGTCGCACAAGCGCTAAACATTCCTAAAAAAGGAATGCCCCACTTACGCGCAACATAATTTGCTGTCACTGTTTGATTTAATAAATCTCCCGCTAAAAAGAAATCAATTTGCGATGTTTTTATATTCCCTTTTTGCACTGCTTGTTGAATTGAGTCTGACATTAATCTTCGTTCGGCGAGCTCCCAATTTTCCTCTCCACAATGCAAGTCATCATATGAAATATCAAATTTTTTTCCAAGAGGGCCCTCAGCTTCTTTCGGACCGACAGCAGTGCCCGTTGCATTTACATATATATCATTTTGAAATACCCACGTTTGTTTTCCGGTCAACCTCATACTAGCCCCTCCTTTAAGACATAAAAATTTTAAAGGTATACCTTATTAACCCAATGATATATGCACCAACAACCCCAAATACAATCACACTTCCTGCCAGTTTAAACATATTTGTAGCAATCCCTAGAACAACCCCTTCGCTCTTATGTTCTAAGGCAGCGCTCGCCATAGAATTTGCAAATCCTGTTACCGGTACCGCTGATCCTGCTCCAGCAAATTGACCAATTTTATCATATACACCACACCCTGTTAAAATCGCGGATAATAAAACAAGGGTTGCAACAGTTGGGTTTCCCGCCTCTTGTTCACTGAAGTGAAAATAATGTATATAAAATTTCATCAATACTTCTCCAACTGTGCAAATGAGTCCACCTACAAGAAATGCTTTAATACAATTTAGTAAATAGTTTGGCTTTGGATGATACTCCTTCACTTTATTTATGTAATCATCCTTCAATTTCTGACTTGTCATTTATATACTGCCTCCTACTTTACGAAATAAATCCAGTGAAACAACGATCCTATTACTTTCCCAAGTACAAGAGCAACGAGTAAAACAATAATCTTCCCCTCTACCCCTACTCGTTTCGCTAAAATAGGTAGAACATTTAACACCTCTGTTAATGCTGCTGCAAGCATTCCAATGAACGTGCCACAAAATATCCCTAATATAACGAGCCAATATTGCGACGTTTGAAATGTAATGTTTTTCAAACTGCACCAAGCCCCTGTTAAAGTACCTGCAATGACTGCCCACTCAAAATATTGAATATGCTTTCCACTTCTCGTTAATTGGGCTAAACGGGGGATTATACCAAGTACAGCTAAAAATGCGACATATCCGCTACCTACCGCAATCCCTCCAGCTAAACCAATTAAAATAACAAATCCAGACTCAATCATCGGCAAGTTGTTTCATATTATCCTTGTTTTCATTAACGATTACATACTGATCAAGTGACTGTTGGTATTGAAACATCTCAACTTCTAGCGGACTTGGCTCTTCATTAATTCGCTTTTGAAATACATGATTAAAGAATAAAACCATCCCTAAGCCAAGACCTAAAGAATAAGGAATTTGAAATAAAAGTGGTTGCGCATTAAATTCTCCAGTAATCATGTAATATAACCGTTGATGTACTTGTTGCATACTTACATCTTCATGGAAATAAATGATCGCAAGGGCGGCTCCAATGAACAGTAACAGCCATACAAGCCCGAAAAAAATTGGGTGCGCCTTCTTTTTTTCGTATATAATTTCAACAAGAGTTTGTCCAGAACCGAGTAAATTAATTTGTACATGAGATGCTTTCTGTTGAATAATCTCAATTACTTTCATAACATCAATTACAACATGCGTCTTATCATGCGCTGTTATTTTGTAAACTATCTCATTTTGTAACAACTCAACTACGGAAGAATCTCCGGCAAGTTGAGCAACATCGCCCAGCTTTACTTCATAAGTAGGAGAAACTTTTAAACGATTGCGCATTTTAATATAAATCGTTTGTTCCAACTTTCATTCACCCCTTCACTCTTCCTCGTAGTTGTAGTATGGTTATTGAATTTTTTTCTAATACAATTTTTTCATAAAAAAACATCTGCACCATTTCGGTACAGATGTTTTTTACTTATGCCTTTTTCTTAAATAAGTTTGCAATACTTAATGCAAGCCCTCCCCAAATGACTACTATTCCAATAACCATCATCATAATTGCTGATCCACTCATTATGAAACACCTCGATCTTTCCATTCTTTTTCAAGCTTGGCAGAATCCGAATGTATTTGTGCATTCCATTTCTTTAGACTAATAATTAGCGCAACAATAAGGAAGGCTGCTGCTATCGACCAACCATACGTTACAACAAACTCAGTCGGATAATCTCCATAATTCTTTTTAATATTTTGGATTGTACCATCAATTAGCATATACCCTAACATAAGCGGAGTAATAACGAGTAAACTCACTCTCCAAAACGTTCCTAATTTAATATCAGATACAAAGTTTGCATGATTTTGATAAACTGGTAAACGACGTAAAATGAGCCCTATCGTCACTACTTCCGCAAGTGCAATTGTAATTAATCCGAAATTATTAGCGAAATAGTCGACAACATCTAAGAACATAAGCCCACCACGTGTTGCAAATACAAGAGAAACTAACACGAGAAGGGTTCCCATAATTCCAATGGTTTTTTCCCGACTTAAACTGAATTTTTCAGATACAGCGGCAAAACATACTTCCGCGAGTGAAATAAGTGATGTGATTCCAGCAACCGTTAACGATAAGAAAAATAATACACCAAACAACGGTGACATCGGCAATTCATTAATAATTTGCGGAAATACTACGAACGCAAGCCCAACGCCAGCACTTGCTACTTTATCAACCGGTACTCCCATATTATTCGCCATAAATCCAAGAGCTGCAAAGACCCCAATACCTGCTAATAATTCAAATCCTGAGTTTGCAAATCCAGTAATAAAGGCATTATTTGTTGTATCCGAGTTTTTCGGTAAATAACTAGAATACGTAATCATAATTCCAAATGCTAAAGATAAACTAAAGAATATTTGACCATAAGCAGCAAGCCATACTTTCCCATCAAAAATACGACTCCAATCTGGTTTAAAGAATGCATCTAGTCCTTGCATAGCACCTTCCATCGTCACTGCACGAACGACGATAATAAGGAACATAACAACTAATAAAGGAATAAATATACGGTTAACAACTTCGATTCCTTTTTTAACTCCTTTAAATGCAACGCCAAGCACAATAATCCAAACGAGAGCTAACGGAATTAATACTTCCGGTACAAGTCCTCCAAATTGTCCTGGCTTATCTGCAACATGTAAGTACTCTTTAAATAAAAATGATTGCGTGTCTTTTCCCCATGCTCCAGTAATTGCAAAGTATGTATACGATATAGACCAAGCAATAATCACTGCATAATATGTTGAAACGATAAATGTTACGCACATTTGCCACCATCCAATAAATTCGGCACGCGGGCTAATACGGAAAAATGTAAGTGGTGCTGAACCACGATGACGATGACCAAGGGCAAATTCAAACGCTAACAATGAAATACCAGTCGTTAATAATGCAAATAAGTACGGTAAAAAGAATGCTCCTCCTCCATTTTCATACGCTGTATAAGGAAAACGCCATATGTTTCCTAATCCAACGGCAGATCCGACCGCTGCGAAAATAAATCCAGCTCTCGTTCCCCATTGTTGCCTCGTTTCCATGTTTCCTTCCCCCTTTATGACAAGTTCATACTTGGATTATATTTCAAATTAACTAAATTATCAATAAATTCTGTTAATTTTTGCGAAAATTAACATCTCTCTCCTATTAACGGCATAAAAAAATCGAATAGACAATTATTCGTCTATTCGATCTTTCATCTGTTTTAATATTTTCTTTTCAAGTCTTGAAACTTGTACTTGCGAAATGCCTATGCGCTCTGCTACTTCTGACTGTGTTTGATCTTTATAGTAACGCAAGTATACAATTAAGCGCTCTCGTTCATCTAGTTCTCTAATCGCTTCTTTTAAAGCAATTTTATCGAACCATTTCGTTTCAGATTGATCTGCAATTTGATCTAAAATAGTGATTGGATCTCCATCGTTTTCATATACAGTTTCATGTATAGATGAAGGGGCCCGGCTCGCTTCTTGTGCTAGAACAACTTCCTCTGGCGTTAGTTCTAGTGCCTCTGCCACTTCATTAATCGTTGGAGCCCTTCCGAATTCTTTCGAAAGCTCATCTCTCATCTTTCGAATTTTGTTTCCTGTTTCTTTTAAAGACCTACTAACTTTCACTGATCCATCATCACGTAAGAAACGTTGTATTTCGCCAATAATCATTGGAACTGCATATGTTGAAAATTTCACGTCGAAAGATAAATCAAATTTATCTACCGATTTCAAGAGTCCAATACATCCAATTTGAAATAGGTCGTCTGGTTCGTATCCTCGATTAAGAAACCGCTGTACAACCGACCAAACGAGGCGCATATTACTTTGAACGATTGTATCTCTCGCTTGTTGATCTCCATCTTGACTTTTTTGAATTAACGCTTTTAGCTCGTGGTCCTTTAACTGAGGTTTCTTCTTCTCATTTTTGACCTCTATGTCCATAGGCTATTCTCCTTAATTGCATAGAGCGTTACTATTTGATAAGTATTTTGTCAAATGGATTGTTGTCCCGAAAGATTCGTTTGAAATAACTTCTACTTCATCCATAAAATTTTCCATGATAGTAAATCCCATTCCGGAACGCTCTAATTCAGGTTTAGTTGTAAAAAGGGGTTGTCTCGCTTCATCTAAGTTAAAGATTCCAATCCCTTCATCTCGAATCGTGAGTTTCACCATTGCTTCTTCCAAAATTACAGAAATATAAACAATACCTTCTGCATTTCCTTCGTATCCATGAATAATTGCATTTGTAACCGCTTCTGACACAACTGTTTTAATCTCCGTTAATTCTTCCATCGTTGGATCTAGTTGTGCAATGAAAGCCGCCACAGTAACGCGAGCGAACGATTCATTTTGACTTAATGCTGAAAATTGAAGGTTCATTTCATTTCTCATCTATGCCACCCCCAACGTCGCGAGCGCGTGCGCTTCACTTTCTTCTAAGCGAACAATTTTGAATAAGCCCGACATTTCAAATAAACGCTTAACAGGCGGTGAAATTGCACAAACAACCATTTCTCCACCTAATCCCTTTACGTGTTTATATCGGCCTAATATAACACCTAGACCAGAACTATCCATAAAAGATAAGTTCTCTAGGCTCAAAACAATATGATGAACACCATGTGTCTCAATCATATCTGTTACTTTCGTTCGCAACTCTTCAGCCGTATGATGATCTAATTCACCCTCTAGTCTCACACATAGGACGTCACGTTTTACTTCTAATTGCATGGAAAGACTCACACGATTTCCTCCTTATGCTCAAACTTTACTTATTCACATACATAAAGATTTTCGTGATACAAAATAAGAATCCTTCCTGCTGACAAAAGAAGAACTATTTCGTCATAAAGTGAAACCTTTCAGCATTATTCACTTACATACGAATAGAAAAGCGGCAAAATATTTGCCGCTATTTTGATGTTGAAAACATCCCAAAGCTTCTTTTAAATAACTCCCACCAGCTCGCTGCAGCAACATCTTCTTTTGCTACAATTGTTTGTTTTAATAAAACATCCTTATCTTTTTTAATAACAAGTGTACCAAGCGCGTCACCCTTTTTAATCGGTGCTTTTACTTTCTTTTCAGCAATTACTTCTTGTTTTACCTTGTCCATATTCTCGCCCTTCTTCATAAGAAGAGAAACATTATCTGATGCAACTAAATCTACTTTTTCTTTTTTCCCTTTCCCTACTTGAACTGTCTTAATTTTTTCGCCGCGCGTATACAATTTCTTTGTCATATATTGTCCAAATGCATAGTCAAGAAGCTTCGTCACTTGGTTGTTCCGTTCTTTTGATGTTGGTGCTCCCATGACAACTGAAATGATACGCATGCCATTTTTTTCAGCCGATGCTGTTAAACAATATTTCGCTTCTGTCGTAAAACCTGTTTTCACTCCATCTACGCCAGGATAAAAACGTACTAGCTTATTCGTATTAACGAGCCAAAACTTTTTATCCGTATCTTCACGTAAATAATCTTCGTACTTACCTGTGTATTTACGAATAAGTGGATACTTCATCAATTCTCTCGCCATTATAGCCATATCATTTGCTGTCGAATAATGGTCTTTGGCCGGAAGACCTGTTGGGTTTTGAAAATGTGTATTTTTCAGCCCTAGATCTTTCGCCTTTTTGTTCATCATATTTACAAATCCTTCTTCTGAACCTGCGATATGCTCGGCTACTGCAACAGATGCGTCATTTCCAGATGCAATTGCAATACCCTTTAACATCTCATTTACAGTCATCTCTTCCCCAGGTTCTAAAAAGATTTGCGATCCACCCATTGAAGCTGCATGTTCGCTCGCTCTAACTTTATCGGTCAGTTTTAGTTTTCCTTTTTCAACTTGTTCCATAATTAAAAGCATTGTCATAATCTTTGTCATACTAGCAGGTGGTAATTTTTCATTTGGGTTTTTATCAAATAAAACTTTACCTGTATCTTGCTCAATTACGATTGCTGACGACGCTTGTTCCACTAACTTCGGCGTTGTTTCTTCTGTTTTCTCCTGCTTCGTTTTCTCAGATTGTGCGAAACTCACTGAAGTTCCAGAAAGCAATAACATGAAACAAACAAGTATTCCAAAAACTCGCTTCATGACTAACCCTCCATTCTATATCAGACCTATTTTTTCCAATTTATCCTTTTTTAATACCAAATTTTTCTAACATTTTCAGTTGACAAACACATTCATCCCCTATATTGTATTAAGTGTATTACACGAAGTAGTACACTTAATACATATGAGGAAGGAGACATTGCTCTTGCATATTCAACTTGATCCAAGAAGCAACACTCCGATATGGGAACAAATTGTTCAAAATATAAAAGAACTCGTATTGAAAAACATATTGGCTCCAAGTGATAAACTTCCTTCTGTACGCGAACTCGCTTCTTTACTCGTTATAAATCCAAATACAGTGAGTAAAGCGTATCAAGAGTTAGAGCGACAAGGAATTATTGAAACGTTACGAGGAAAAGGAACATTTGTATCCCAATCGATTACCCCAACATTAGACGAAAGGAAAATCGCTATGGTTGAAAAGCAATTTCATCAATTACTATTAGAAGCCTCTTATCTTGGTATTACGAAAGATAAAATTCATGATTGGATAGATTCATACTATAAAGAGATTGGAGGGAATACAGATGTTGAAAGTGACAAACTTGAAGAAAACAATTGATAATCAAACAATTTTAGACGATGTTTCTTTCACATTGCAAAGAGGGAGTATCATCGGATTACTCGGAAGAAACGGTGCGGGGAAAACAACTTTATTGCGAACGATGGTCGGCATTTTGGACCCAGACGAGGGAACTGTTACATATGAGGATATCGACATCCATAAAAATCCTGAAACGAAACAAAAAATCGTATATGTTCCTGATTCTACTAATATACTGAACGGCTATACGATAAAAGAAATCGTAAAGTTTTATAAAGAAGTTTATACCGCATTTGATGAAACACATTTCTATGAACTGTTAGAACGTTTTAACTTACCAAACAAACGAATTCGTAGCTATTCAAAAGGCATGAAAGCACTGCTCGCCATCATTTTAGCCGTTTCTACAAAGGCAGAATATGTCATTTTAGATGAACCGACAAATGGACTTGATCCTATCGTGAAAAGGAAAATTTTACAGTTTCTCGTTGGAGAAGTTGCAGAAAAAGAGATTACCATTTTCATCTCCACTCATCATTTAGATGAAGTAGAACAAATTGCAGATACAATTATTATATTAAAAGGCCATACTATCTCGTCTATTACATCACTAGACGATGCAAAATCACGATTTGCAAAAATACAAGTAGCTTACGAACGTTCATTACCTCAAAAGCTAGAAAACTTAAGCAATATTAAAATATTAAATCAAACAGGAAAAGTATATACAATCTTAATTGAAGGAAATGTGGCAGCTACATTAGAAAAGTTTCATAAAGAACAGCCACTGCTCATTGAAGAATTAACAATGTCACTTGAAGATGTCTTCGTTACAACACTGGAGGAGGATGGGTATGTTTCATAAAGCATTGTGGATGTGGAATTGGAAGCGCGGGAAATATGCTGCGTTGCTTTTTTTCTTTAGTTCACTTTATTTTTTATCTTTCGAATACTATCAAGCAGCAGAAACTCAACAGTCTCTCTTTCTCCATCCAGAAAAAATAGGTGAAGAAAAGTTTTACTATCATTATTCTTTTTATTCTTCTAATAGCTTTGGGTTAGGTATTATTACAATTATCCTATCCTGTATATTAATTGGCTGGGAGCGAAGTAATCAAAATGGAGATTCACTTATGACATTTCCATTTAAAAGACGTGATATGTTCTTATCGAAATGGGTTTTCGGTGGATTTTTCATTGTACTATCATTTCTAATCAATTGGGGTCTTATGTATTTTATTTATAAATCTACGATTCACTTTGAATATCAATCTTTCGAACCATTTCATCGATATTTCCTGTATGCAATTTTCACATATATCGCTATCTATACTGTCTCTTTATGTATAGGTACATTTACTGGCAGTATTATTTCACAAAGCATCTTCAGCATTACTTTTTGCATAATGGGAATGGGAATCTTTTCACTCTTACTCCTTTTCTTTACAGCTCACGCTGAGGCAATACAGGGGAATAAAAGTTATACGAATTTCGAAAACATTTATAAATTCAATAAAAAGACCAACATTTCAAGCGCTATATTAGACTTTTCAATTAGTTATAATTACCACCCTACTGTCCAATCAGATGAAGATCATGGAAAAGTAATACAAAGGGGACCCACTTTTCATAGTTACTACTCTGCAAAAGTAATACTTGTTCCTATCTTCTATACTATTTCCAGCTTACTAATTGGTATGTTTCTTTATGCACGATCACCTAATGAACATAATAAGAAAATTTTCCTTTTTCAAAAATACAACTCACTCTGGATGTGGGGTACTACCTTTTATTTTGCATTAATAGGTGGGCAAATGTTAAAACGTTTTGATTTATTATTTAGTTACTATGTTGGATTCTTTTTATTTGGAATCGTCACTTATTTTATATTATCACGTCTTACAAACTATAAAGTTTTTTAAAGGAGAGATCCTATGTTTCAAAAAGCATTATGGGTGCATACCTACAAACAAAGTAAATATATTGTTTGGCTATTTTGGTTAGTAAGTTTTTATGTACTATCATATAAATACTATTTAGCAGCTGCCGAGCAATTAAAATATTTTCATGAACATAATGAATGGAAATATATATACCGGTACAATTATCAACTTTCACTTCCCGATGCTATTATGGTTCAAGGAGGACTCCTTATTATATTAGCCTGCATTCTTATTGGATGGGAGCGTCAAAATCAATCAAGTGACATTTTATGGTCTATGCCATTTAAACGGAAACATCTCTTCATGACAAAATGGCTTTTTGGTGTGTGTAATATTGTAGCTATCGTTATATTGAATTGGGGACTTTTTGCTATTATGAAAAAGACAACTTTTCATAATAAGTATCAAATATTTTCACCATTTCATACCTATTTCTTATACATGTTTATCATCTTAATTGCTATATATACACTTGCATTATGCATAGGAACAATTGCTGGTAATATGATTTCACAAGGATTCTTCAGTGTTGCTATACTTGGATTCCCTTTTATTTTGCCAACTCTAATTGCCGGAGCTATTTCTATTCATACGGTTGGACTTATTTCCAATCATCCCGTCTATACGGAGGAGCATGTAGATCGTTACGGTTCAGTAATAGAAAAAGTGAGTATTTTAGCGCCTGTTCGCGGATTCAATATTAATTTTAATTACGATCCTCAACGTGCTTATACTGATCAACAAGGCGTACGTCATAATGAACCTAATTTTACGTACATTCCTTCAGCAACAAAACTTATCGGTCCAATCGCAAATATACTTATTTTATTACCTTTAGGAATGTACTTATATACAAGATCACCTAATGAACAAAACGGAAACTTCCTATTATATCCAAAACTCAAAACACTATGTATGATATGTTGTGTAATCTTTATTGGAATGTTTGGAGGAATGGCAGCGGGAGGAAGTCATTCTATCGTAAATTATTATATTGGTTTTATAGGGACCAGTACGATAGTCTACCTACTATTATCTCGCTTATTAAAATTCAGATTTTCTTGGCGTGTGAAATAACCTCCTTTTAAAGGAGGTTATTTCACATTCTCTCTCCTATCTCCGTACACCATCTCTTCTTTCATCCCAAATCCATCACCATTTTGCACAATTTGCTCTGTCGGTGCAACTACACTTTCAGCAATTTTCCATTCCCCACGCTCTTTCACAAATACTTGTAGAAAATAGTTCATGCCATCTAGTTGATATGCATTTTCTTTTTTCACATTATAGTGAATCGCAATGTAGTATACTTGAATGTTTTCTTTTCCTGCTTTTGATACGTATTGCGATAATCTCGGTATATAGAGGGCCGCTTTCTGAAAAGGTAGTTGTTTCGCTTTAACAAGCGATGAACTTGTTACATTACGTAATGTGTCCTGATTACGAATATTATCGCTATGGTGGAATAATACTGCGTTTTGCATAGAACGAACCCATAATTTCGAATATAAGACTGTATTATCGGTTTCAATGTACTTCACTTCTTTTCGTACCACTTGGATAGGCGTATCTGCGTACGTAAATGTTTGAAAATAGAAAAAACCACCAAATAAAATGGTAAGTGCAGCAATATATTTCATAATCTTTCCTCCGATCTTTTAATTAAAGTATCGGAGTTTCAAAATATTTTTATTCAAAAGAAAAAGGATAGGAATGCTTTCGCTTCCTATCCTCATTTATTATAATACGCGGCCAAATAGTTCTAAGACCATTTCTATTTCTTGGTCGCTCCAACCTTTAAATCTCTCTTTATAATATTCTTTACGCACAGCTTCAAGTTTTTCAGTTACTTCTCTTCCGTGCTCTGTAATTTCTAAGTACACGATTCGACGATCTGAATTAGAACGTTTTCTTTCTACTAATCCTTTTCGTACGAGACGATCTGTAACAGCTGTAATATGACTGGAGGTTACGTTTACTTCACTCGCAATTTGCGAAGCCATCTGTGGACTCTTTAAAAATAACGCACGTAATACAGAAAATTCATTATATGGCATATGTTCTGCAAAACGTGTATTAATATCATTTTGTAATAAACGTATCATTTTTCGAAATGATGCAGATAAATCTAAAATCAGTGTTTCTCTTTTTTCGTTCAATAGCCTCGTCCCTTTTTTATCATATTTACACATATTATAATCTATAAATACCTATGTTGTACATGCTTTCTTTCCTCAACATTCTCATTTATGTAACTTTTTTCATATAAATTTCTTTTTTGTTCACACATATACATATAAAAAGGATGGTGATGGAAAATGCAGGGTGGAATGAATCCTTATTTACACAACGTACGCACAGCTAATACTGGTAAAGAAGCTACTATTACTGTACAAGGCGAAGGCGTTGTCAAAGCAAAACCGAATGTTGTTATATTAACGCTTGGCATTCGAACAGATGATAAAAATGTAAAACAGGCTCAAGAAGAAAATGCAGTGCAATCCAAACAATTGCTGGATGCACTTAAACAGCTTGGTATTGCCGATAAAGATATAGAAACGATTTCTTATACGATTACTCCTCAATACGAATATGTAAATGATAAAGCATTGCTACAAGGA
This sequence comes from Bacillus sp. 2D03, assembly GCF_003946765.1. Lineage (NCBI taxonomy): Bacteria > Bacillati > Bacillota > Bacilli > Caryophanales > Bacillaceae > Bacillus > Bacillus sp. 2D03. The sequence continues at coordinate 157,905 of NZ_RPSJ01000001.1, forward strand.
TACCGTGTGGAGCATTTGTATGAAATTACCGTTTTAAATGTACAAAAAGCTGGGGAAGTATATGATATAGCCGTTTCAAATGGCGCAAATGTAGCAAAAGGTTTACGTTTCCGAGTATCTCATCCAAATAAATATTATGAGCAAGCTCTCATTCAAGCTCTGCACCAAGCAGTAGAAAAAGCTCGTGCTATTGCGAGTACATATAATTTAAATATTAATCCTGTTCCCCTCTCATTCGTTGAAGAATCTGCCCAATTACCACGGGAGGTTACGTCTTATGCTACTTTACATGCGCAAGCAGCCCCGCCCATTCAATCGGGTGAATTAGAAATCATTTCATCCATACGGGCTATTTTTACGTATTTATAACGAATTCTCTTTACAAGTAAACGTTATCATTTTACTTGTTGTAAAAACATGATGTTCTGATATAATAAAGAACGGTGAGCTCTTACAAAAGAGATATCACGGGTGGGAGAGGGATATGAAAAAGAAGGTTTAACATGAAAGGAATACTTGAAAGAACATTTAAATTAGGTTTACACGAAACATCACCAAAACAAGAAGTTTTAGCTGGAGTTACGTCATTTTTCACAATCGTATATATTATGATTGTAAATGCGTCAATCTTATCAGATGCTGGCATTCCTCTTGAAGCTGGAATTTTAGCAACTGTTTTTAGTTCATTTGTCGGATGTCTACTCATGGCATTTTGGGCAAATGCACCTGCTATTCTTGTCCCGGGTATGGGTGTAAATGCATTCTTCACGTACACAGCTGTGCATACGCTTGGACTAACTTGGCAAGAAGCATTGGCTGCTGTCTTTATCTCTGGTATTATTTTTGCAATTGCCGCTTTTACACCAATCGCTCGCGTGCTATCAGTATCAATTCCAAAGTCATTAAAGGAAGCGATTACTGTCGGCATCGGATTATTTTTAGCGTTTATCGGATTGCAAAAAGGTGGTTTAGTCGTTTCGAACCCAAATACTGCTGTGGCAATGGGGAAATTAAGTAATCCTGTCGTTCTTGCGACATTACTTACTCTTATCATTGCACTTGTATTATTTATTCGTAACGTACGTGGAAACTTTTTATGGACGATTGCAATAGGAACTGGTATCGCCTGGCTATTTGGTCTTGTGGATACGAGTCAAGTGGGAAGTAGTTCATTCTCATTCGCCAATTACGGTGATGTGTTTGGAGCTATGTCATTTGGGAAACTTTCTTCCTTACCATTTTGGATTGCAACATTCTCTTTAAGCATGGTGCTTATTTTTGAGAACATGGGACTTCTGCACGGTTTATTAGAAGATGATCGTAAATTCCCACGTGCTTACCAAGCCAATGCAATTTCAGCAATGACATGTGGTCTATTTGGCACAAGTCCTACCGTTTCAACAGTAGAAAGTGCCGCAGGTATTACTGCAGGTGGTAAGACAGGTCTGACGTCTATCGTTACTGGGTTGCTATTTTTTGCATCACTGTTTGCTCTTCCATTTGTCAAATTAATTCCTGATAGTGCCATTGCACCCATCTTAATTATTATTGGCGGTCTGATGATTACAAGCATTCAACAAATTCCTCTGAATGATTTTTCAGAAGGATTTCCAGCATTCTTAATTATCGTTATGATCCCGCTCACATATAGTATCGCTGATGGCATTGCGTTCGGATTTATTGCTTACCCTATCTTAAAAGTTGCTCTTGGAAAGCGTAAAGAAGTCGCACCATCTATGTATATCATTACATGCTTATTCTTAGCTATGTTTGTATTACATGCTATTGGTTAAAAAAACACCGAGGAAATCCTCGGTGTTTTTTTACTTAAACCATCCTTTTTTATAAAACCAGGCCATCATTCCGCCGCCAATTAGTGCCATAATAAGTAGACAAATAAAATAACTATATTGTCCACCAAGCTCTGGCATATGCGTAAAGTTCATTCCATATACTCCCGCAATAAATGTTAATGGCATGAAAATAGTCGAGAATACAGTTAATGTTTTCATAATGTTATTCATATGATGTGAGTTTAATGAAAAATAACTATCCCGAATATCTGCTGTTAACTCTCGGCTTGCCTCAATCATTTCTGTTAGTTTAAGCAAATGATCATGTATATCTTTAAAGTAAATTTCATGATCGCTTATACCGTAAAAACGAGTCGAATTTAAAATACGATATAATAAATCACGCATCGGAATAATTGTACGCCTTAGCTTTGATAAATCTGCACGTATATCAAATACCTCTTCTAATACACTTCCTGCTGTCTCCCCCGTTAAATTATCATCAATTGCATTTAAATGATCCTCAATGTAATATACAGGCGCAAAATAGTCATCTACAATTTGGTCGATAATTGTATGAGCTACGTGTAAAGGACTATTTTTAATACGCTTCTTTTCTCCAAGTGTTTTCCATACTCTTTCGATTGCATTGTTATGAGAAAAGTGGAAAGAAACAATATAACGATCACTAATAAATAAATCGATTTCGTGCGGTTCTAGTCCATCTTCCCCAAATGCATGAAGAACTAAAAAGTTATATCCATCATAAAAATCAACTTTTGGCCTCTGTACATATTCTATACAGTCTTCAATTGCAAGGGGATGGAACTTAAAATGGTCTTGCAGAATATATGTATACTCTTCTTTCGTTGGCTTATATAAATCTAGCCAATACCATACAATATGGTCTTTCTTTGTTTCTTCTAGCGAAACATCATATAATACTTCATCTGTTTTTGTTACTGCACAAATTCTAATCATAATTTCACCCATTATTATTATAAACAAAAAATAGTAAAAAAAGCCAAGGAGAAATCTCCTCAGCTTTTTTTATTACTTCGTTACGATACTGTGTACTAAAGTTGGTGCATCTACATGTTCTTTAGAAATCTTCATGTTCTCATAAATTTTCGCTTTTACATCTTCAACATTTTCGCGGTTTGCGTAAATTGTAACAAGGGATTCACCTTGCTTCACGCTATCGCCTACTTTTTTGCGCAGCATTAGACCAACTGCTAAATCAATTTCAGACTCTTTCGTTGCACGTCCTGCTCCTAAAAGCATTGCTGCTGTTCCGATTTCGTCTGCAACGATTTCTGATACATATCCGTCTTCTTTCGCTTCCACTTCAATTTTAAATTGTGCTTGTGGCAATTTAGAAGGATCATCAACAACAGATGCGTCGCCGCCTTGAGCTGATAAGAACGTTTTAAATGATTCTAGCGCTTTTCCGTTGTTCATTACTTCAATTAGCTTTTCACGTGCATCTTCTAAAGATGAAGCTTGTCCAGCAAGGTACACCATTTGACTTCCAAGTGTTAAACATAACTCTTCTAAATCTTTCGGCCCTTTACCTTGTAATGTATCAATTGCTTCTTGTACTTCTAGTGCGTTACCAATAGCTTCACCAAGTGGTTGACTCATATCCGAAATAACTGCCATCGTGTTACGACCAACGTTATTACCGATACGTACCATTGCTTCTGCTAAACGTTTTGCATCTTCATCCGTTTTCATAAATGCACCTGCTCCAGTTTTTACATCAAGAACAATTGCATCTGCACCAGCAGCAATTTTTTTACTCATAATCGAACTTGCAATAAGCGGAATTGAGTTTACTGTTGCTGTTACATCACGAAGTGCATATAACTTTTTATCAGCAGGTGTTAAGTTACCACTTTGGCCGATAACTGCGATTTTGTTTTCATTTACAAGACGCATGAATTCATCGTTTTCAATTTCCACATGGAATCCTGGGACTGCTTCTAATTTATCAATTGTACCACCAGTATGTCCTAAACCGCGTCCAGACATTTTCGCTACTGGTACATCTAAAGCAGCTACTAATGGACCTAATACAAGTGTCGTTGTATCACCAACACCACCTGTTGAATGCTTATCTACTTTTACACCTTCAATAGCTGATAAGTCGATTGTATCACCGCTATTTACCATTGCCATCGTTAAATCAGCACGCTCTTGATCGTTCATATCTTGGAAGAAAATTGCCATTGCAAGTGAACTTACTTGATAATCAGGAATATCACCATTTGTATATCCTTCAACAATAAAGTTAATTTCTTCTGTCGTTAATGCATGTCCGTCACGTTTTTTTGCAATTAGGTCCACCATTCTCATTGTGAGGTCACCCCTTCATTTGTTTTACGATTGCTTTTACTAATGCTAAGAAGTTCGCTTTAACACGTTCTGTCGTTTCAATTACTTCATCGTGGTGAAGTGGCTGATCTAAAATACCAGCTGCCATATTTGAAATACAAGAAATACCTAATACTTTCATACCAGCATGACGCGCTACAATTACTTCAGGTACTGTTGACATACCAACTGCATCTCCGCCAAGTGTACGAAGCATACGAATTTCAGCAGGTGTTTCATATACAGGACCTGTCATTCCTACGTATACACCTTCTTGTACTTTAATATTTAAGTCTGCTGCAACTTGTTTCGCCATTTCGCGAAGTTCTACCGTATATGACGTAGACATATCAGGGAAACGTACGCCCATTTCAGAATCATTTGGTCCGATTAATGGATTCGTACCCATGAAGTTAATGTGGTCTGAGATTAACATAAGATCGCCTGGCTCAAATGATATATTTACACCACCAGCTGCGTTTGTTACAACAACTGTTTCTACACCTAGTTCTTTCATAACACGAACTGGGAATGTTACTTTTTGCATGTCGTATCCTTCATAGAAGTGGAAACGTCCTTGCATTGCTACTACTGTTACACCTTGAAGTGTACCGAATACTAGTTGACCTGCATGGCCTTCTACAGTTGATACTGGGAACTCAGGGATTTCACTGTAAGGTACTGTTACTGCGTTCTCAATTTCGTCTGCTAATACACCTAGTCCTGATCCAAGGATTAGTCCTACTTGTGGTGTCTCTTGAAATTTCTCTTTTAAGTATGAAGCTGATTTTGTAATAAGTTCACGATTCATTTGTTTATCCCCCTATTTCTTTAGCTCGTTTAAGAAGCTTGTTCCGTATTCTGGCATTTTCACACCGAAGTTTTCTGCTACTGTTGCACCAATATCAGCAAATGTTTGACGAAGTGGTAACTCTTGTCCGCCTTCTTTCATGCTTGGGCTATATGCTAATAATGGTACATATTCACGTGTATGGTCAGTACCAGGATGAATTGGATCATTACCGTGGTCTGCTGTAATTAGTAATAAATCATCTTCTTTTAGTTTTGCGAATACTTCTGGAAGACGTGCATCATATTCTTGCAGAGCTTCTCCGTATCCTTGTGGATCACGGCGGTGGCCGAATAATGCATCAAAGTCAACTAAGTTTAAGAAGCTAAGACCTGTAAAGTCCATATTTAATGTATCTACAAGCTTATCCATTCCATCCATGTTAGACTTCGTACGAAGTGATTCCGTTACCCCTTCGCCATCATAAATATCAGAGATTTTACCAATAGCAATTACATCGTAGTCACTATCTTTTAATTCATTCATTACTGTACGGCCGAATGGTTTTAGTGCATAGTCATGACGGTTTGGTGTACGTGTAAAGTTTCCAGGTTCACCAACGAATGGACGAGCAATAACACGACCTACCATGTATTTCTCATCTAATGTTAATTCACGTGCAATTTTACAGATTTTATATAACTCATCAAGTGGCACTACTTCTTCGTGTGCTGCAATTTGTAATACGCTATCAGCAGAAGTATAAACGATTAAAGAGCCTGTTTCCATTTGCTCTTGACCAAGTTCATCAAGAATCTCAGTTCCTGAAGCTGGCTTATTACCGATAATTTTACGGCCTGTTTTTTCTTCTAATTCATCAAGTAATTCTTTCGGGAATCCTTCCGGGAACACTTGGAATGGTGTATCAATGTAAAGGCCCATGATTTCCCAGTGACCTGTCATTGTATCTTTACCAGTAGATTTCTCTTGCATTTTTGTGTAATATCCAAGTGGTTTCTCTACTTTAGAGATACCTTTCATTTCTCGAATGTTACCAAGACCTAATTTCACCATGTTAGGCATTTGTAACCCATTCATATGTTCAGCAATGTGACCAATTGTGTCAGATCCTAAATCACCAAATTGCTCAGCATCTGGTGCTTCACCGATTCCCACAGAGTCCATTACGACTAGGAATATACGTTTATATTTATTCATAACTGCGACCTCCTATAAGTTCAGTTCTACTTCTTGTAGTATGTTCAAAACGCTATAAAGTGAAACTGTTATCCAAAAGAATTCTCATTGTCAAACAGTACTTCTTTAAATCATTTTCTAACCTATTTCGTTTACTTGAAACGATTCAAAAACATTTCTAGTTTTTTCTAAGTCAGATGTCAGACATCTGATACTGATATCATAACATGTTTACGCTTTCTTTTTAATACATTTTCGTAGAATTTCTCATTTTCTTCACACTTCTATTGTAATCCATTCTGCAACGAAGTGCTAATTTTTTTATGATTTATTTCTTCATATTAAAAATAAAAAGTAGCTCTAAAGAGCTACTTTTTATTTTACTTCTATTGTTTCTTCTTTATGTTCATGCAATTCGCCTTTTCTTACATGTACTTTCACTTTGTAAGCACCGTTCTCTTTGAAAGTATGTTTTGTTTCATACTCTCCTTTATTCCCTTCTTTCGCTGGAATAAATTCGTGTTTTTCAACACCATCTTTCCAAATCTCTAGTTGTACTTCAGCACCAGTTAGGGCTTCTTCTTTTTGTTTTAAATGAACTTTCATTGTAGATTCAGCATTTGCCTTTATGTCTCCAGCCATAAGATGGATCATTGTGTCACTTTTATGATCTCCATGTCCTGCACTGTGATCACTATTTTCTTTTTTTGCATCTTTTACTTTCGCATTTCCTACAGCAACTTTTACTTCTGGCATAACGTGCATTTCACGTGCATTTGTGTGAGCGATAATATGGTATACTCCATCCGTTTCGAATGTTTTCTCTACTGCATAAACACCTTTTCCTTTATGCTTACCATCTAACATCTCGTGTTTTTCGTCGCCATCTTTCCAAATTTCAAACTTTACATCATCGGCATCCGTTACTTTTTCTTTCCCTTGTGTAACAAGTGCTTGTACTTCTGTTTTTTCACCTGGTTTAATTTCTTTCGGATTTGTTTGTACTGCTACTTTTACAGCTTCAAGTTTCTGTTCTTTTTTCGGTTCTTCTTTGTTTGTATTACAGCCAGCCAACGCTAGCATCGCGATAAATAAAGTTATAATCAGTTTTTTCATCATCATTTCCTCCTTTATACTTTATTTAGTATAGAGGAAATACATTGTAATATTCCAGTCTTCTGCTGAAAACAATATACGAAATGTTTGTGAAGTTTCTGTGAAACGCTCTTCCCCTCTTAATCTATGAAAAAAAGAGCATAGTAACTATGCTCTCGGATGAAACTGTTTATATACATCTTTTAATCTAGTTTTTGAAACGTGCGTATAGATTTGCGTCGTTGAAATATCTGCATGTCCAAGCATTTCTTGTACAGCACGTAAATCTGCTCCATTTTCTAATAAGTGCGTAGCAAACGAATGACGCAACGTATGAGGTGTAAGCTCTTTTTCAATATTTGCTTCTTTCGCTAATCGTTTTAATATTTTCCAAAATCCTTGTCTTGATAATCGATTACCATGATGGTTTAAAAAGAGTGCATCTACTACTTTTTTCCCTATTAATTCTCTTCTTCCTTTTTCAATATACTTTTGAATCGCTTCCGTTGCTAAACTTCCTAGTGGAATAATTCTTTCTTTATTCCCTTTCCCTATGCAACGAACAAATCCCATTGTTAAATGTACATCTTCTAAATTGAGTGCAATCAATTCTGAAACACGAAGTCCTGTCGCATACAGTAACTCTAGCATCGCCTTATCACGAATCCCAAAAGCACTTGTCATTTTTGGTGTTTGAAGTAACGCCTCTACTTCATCAACTGATAATACTTTTGGTAATTTCCGTTCCCCTTGTGGCGTTTCAATATGTACGGATGGGTCGTGTTCTACCGCTCGTTCACGAAGTAAAAATTGGTGGAACGAACGAATTGATGCGATATGACGCGCCAATGTTTTCGAAGATTTTCCGTTCTCTTTTAAATACTGCAAAAAGTTAACAATGTGTAAACGGGTCACTTCATGAAAAGTTTTCGTCTGTTCCACATTTTGCAAATACTTTACGTAGCTTTTTAAATCCCGTTCATAAGATACTACTGTATTCTTTGCTAATCCTTTTTCGACAACCATATAATGAATAAAATCTTTTAATTGATCTTCCACTCTACACTACTCCCCATTTTCATAGAAAAACATCATTCTATTTACGAAAGCATCCTTTGCCGGTTCTTCATTCCCTGATACTTTTTCTACAGTCTCTTCTTTAGGTTTTTCATAACGATGATAGCTTTCATATTCTTCATTTATCCATAGTATAGCGAAATAAAACAAAATCGTACAACTTGTAAATAATAAAAATACTTTTATTCCATCAAAAGTTAATTTTAAAGCTCGGCGCATTGTAAATTCCTCCAAAATATAAGTTATTACAACATATGCCAAGCTTTCACCAATTTATACCTTATTCAAATAAAAAACCTCTTCCTAGATAAATAGGAAAAGGTTATTTTTCATCCGTTTCATTTTCTTGACAATTTTTACAAATCCCATGGAATGTTAAACGATGATCTTTCACCTTAAAGCTCCAGTCTCGTTCTACTTTCCTTTCCACTTCACCAAGTAAATCTTCTTGTATTTCTTGTACAGCACCACATTGTGTACAAATCAAATGATGGTGGAAACGCTGCGCACCTTCTTGGCGTAAGTCATAGCGTGAAACACCGTCTCCGAAGTTAATCTTATCGACAACTTTTAACTCAGATAATAGTTCTAAAGTTCGATAGACGGTTGCTAATCCGATCTCTGGCGACTTTTCTTTTACAAGGAGGTAAACATCTTCTGCGCTTAAATGATCTTCTTCATTTTCTAGCAGCACACGAACTGTTGCTTCACGTTGCGGTGTTAATTTGTAGCTCGCTGCATGTAATTGCTTCTTAATTCGTTCAATTCTTTCTTCCATTCGGTACTACTCCCTCCTCGCCACTCTTACACCATTATATCAGAAGAAGGGCTTCTGTCAAAAGAAAAAACAATAAAAACAAATTGATAATTATTCTCAAAAAGTATTTATTTTTTATTAATAGCCTCAACGACTTCTTTCATTAAAACTGGTGATGCGTAAGCCTCCACACTAGAAGCAAGTGCTAACACTACTCCAATTACAAGAAAGAAGCATGTATAACGGATTAATAATGGTAATAGTGGCTCGGTTATTTTTCTAATAAATTGATGCCTAATCATCCGTAAAGAAAAACTTGCAGCAATAGTTGTCATAACGAGAAAGACTGGAATGATAATTAAATTTTGTGGCAAAACAGATACAAATGCTAATAATAGTCCATTCCATCCATGCTGACTTACTAAAAAACCAACTGTAAATCCAACGACAACTCCTTTTACAAATAATAAAATAAAAATAAGTGGTAATCCAATAATTGAAATCCCTAAAATCCAAATAAACCCGATGTATTTTAATTGCGAAAAGTAACTTTCTCGAAACATTTCGCCCGCAATAGCAAATTCTCCTTTAGAGACTTGTCCAAAAAAACGTTGTAAATAAAATGATAAATCTTGTTTTTGATTGATTTGTAAACTATTCACCAGAATGGCTCCGAATATTACTCCCATCAATAATAAAACGGCGTTAAATATATATAATGAAGAGTTTTCCTGTATGTGAGACATTACACGGTCTTGCCAATTTTTTCGCCACATTTTTCTTCCCTCCGTTCACACTCTTATTAAAAATGTATGAAAGAAAGAAAAAAGTATGACGAATTAACATTGAAATTCCGCTCTACTTTGCTAAACTAAAAAGTAGAGAATAGGAGGGATTTCTCTTGAAACCATTATTATTAGATTTTCCAACATTATTTCAAACTGAACGCTTGCAAGTTCGTAAACCATTTCCAGGTGATGGTGCAGAAGTATATGAAGCAATCCAAGCTTCTCTAGAAGACTTAGTACCGTGGATACCAATTAACGCTGAAACAGAAGAGAGTGCTGAAGAAATTGTTCGCGAAGCTCACGGACAGTTTTTACTTCGTGAAACACTTGATTTTCACTTATACGATAAAGTATCTGGTACATTCATCGGAGCAATTACACTAAAGCCTGAAAACTGGGATATTCCAAAGTTTTCACTTCACTTCTGGCTACATAGTGCCTATACAAAACAAGGCTATATGACCGAAGCTGTTAAAGGTGCAATTCAGTTCGCCTTTGATAAACTAGGCGCTAGAAGAATTGAAATTCGTACTGATGCAACAAATATAAATGCATGTAGCTTAGCAGAACGTCTAGAATTCATTCTAGAAGGTACAATGGAAAATGATTTCCTAGCACCAGATGGTAGCTTACGTGATGCACGTGTATATGCAAAAATCAATTAAAAAACACTCGCCTTTGGCGAGTGTTTATTTTTGTAGTTGTAAATATTGTACTGCAAACATCGTCTTCGCATCATGAATACGAAGATCTTTCATAAGAGTAATCGCTTCTTCTAACGATACTTCCATTAATTCCACAAACTCATCTTCATCTAACTCAGCTTTATTTTCTTTTTTTGTCAAACCTGTCGCTTTATATACATATAAAATTTCATCTGCGAATCCTGGAGATGTATAGAAAGAAGTAATGAGCTCCATATTTTCACATACATATCCTGTTTCCTCTTCTAATTCACGAACTGCTGTTACCTCAGGTTTTTCACCAGGTTCTAACTTGCCAGCCGGAATTTCTATAATCGCCTTTTCAAGTGCTTTACGATACTGCTCAACAAGCACAATTTTCCCCTCATCAGTAATAGCAATAATAGCAACTGCACCAGGGTGATTTACAATTTCACGTTTACTCATTGCTCCATTTGGTAATACTACATCATCAACACGAACTTTTATAACTCTACCATCAAAAATCGGCTCAGTTTTTACTGTTCTCTCTGCAAGATTACTCACACTACTTCATCTCCCTGTTCTATTTCCTATTCTTTCCTCATACATTTTACCACATTGAAAGGAGCGTGATAGAAATGAAAGTTTATATTTTACCAAATCGCGTCACTTTAGTCGGAAAAGCATGGCAAATTCGCCATAAGCTAAAGCAATATAGCAAAGAGTATACAACTGTACAAGAGTGGATTACAGCAAATAAAGTGAAACATTAATCATGCTTTTACGGGCAGTTAATGCGCAGCGAAAAGTAAACGTTTGTCAACCTCTTTTCCCTCTCGTACAATAAAGGTAAGGAGGTTGACCTATGAAAAAACGTCAATTAGGAAACTCAGATTTGTTTGTTACAGAAATGGGCCTTGGCTGTATGTCTCTCGGTACATCTGAAACAGAAGCTATGCATATTATCGATGAAGCGATCGATTTAGGAATTAATTTTTTTGATACAGCAGATTTATATGATTACGGATTAAATGAAGAATTTGTTGGAAAAGCCTTGAAGGGAAGAAGAGACCAAATTGTACTTACAACGAAGGTTGGAAATCGTTGGACAGAAGAAAAAAATGGCTGGTCTTGGGATCCTTCTAAAGCTTACATAAAGACTGAAGTAAAGGAAAGTTTACGTAGACTTCAAACTGATTATATTGACCTTTACCAACTTCATGGCGGAACGATTGAAGATCCAATAGATGAAACAATTGAAGCTTTTGAAGAATTGAAAAAGGAAGGTATTATTCGCCATTACGGTATTTCTTCTATACGCCCAAATGTCGTTCGTGAGTATGCAAAACGCTCAAACATCGTTAGTGTACTAATGGAATATAGCCTTTTAAATCGTCGTCCAGAAGAATGGTTCCCCCTTCTGAATGAACACCAAATTAGCGTCATTGCCCGCGGGCCACTTGCAAAAGGAATTTTAACTGACAACAATGCAAGAAAAATAGAAAGAGTAAAGGAAAAGGATTATCACTCTTATTCTTACGATGAATTACATACAACTCTAGCGAGTGTAAAAGAAACGATTGGAGAACGCTCTTTAACAGGAACAGCTATTCAATATTGCTTACATAATAAGACTGTTGCAGCTGTTATACCTGGTGCAAGCTCGCTTCAACAATTACAGGAAAATATACGAGCTAGCCAACAGTTACCTTTAACGAAAGAAGAATATATACAACTTCAAAAGATTGCTAAATATGACACATATGCTTTGCATCGTTAAAAATATCGAATTACCGATAAATAGAAGACTGTCTCCAGTATTAGGAGACAGTCTTTTTTATAACGTATCATATTTATCAGGATTCGTTCCTACATGTAAATCACGATTCAACGTGTTAATTTGACGTATCTCTTCTTCAGTTAGTGCAAAATCAAAAATAGTAAAGTTTTCTTTAATACGAGATGGTGTAACAGATTTAGGAATTGTAACAATCCCGCTTTGAATATCCCACCTTAATATAACTTGTGCAGGTGTTTTTTCATATTTGTTAGCAATAGCCTGAATGATTGGATGCTGGAATACTTCTCCGCCCCTCATTAACGGACTCCATGCTTCCATTTGAATTTGCTCATCTTGACAATAATTGCGCAACTCAAATTGCGTCAACATCGGATGAAGTTCCACTTGGTTTACCATCGGCTTCACTTTGCAATTTGGTAATAATAGTTCTAAATGATGTTTATGAAAATTAGAAACACCAATCGCGCGCACTTTACCTTCTTCATACAATTTTTCCAAAGCTCGGTACGTATCAACATACTTCCCTCTTACCGGCCAATGTATTAAATATAAATCTACATAGTCCATTTGTAATTTTTTCAAACTCTTTTCAAATGCCTCGAGTGTCTCCTCATATCCTTGATCGTCGTTCCATACTTTTGTTGTAATAAATAGATCTTCTCTTGGAATTCCTGATTCACGTATCGCCTCTCCGACACCGCTTTCATTTTCATATACAGTTGCTGTATCAATCGAACGGTATCCAACTTCTAACGCTGTTTTTACTGCTTGCTTTACTTCGTCTCCTTCTTTCGCTTTATATACGCCTAGACCAATCATCGGCATTTTCACGCCATTATGAAGTGTAGTTGTTGGAATATGCACAGTCGTCTCCCTTTCATTGTTACATTTTTTATAAGCCACAACTTTATTTCAACAAGATTCATCCCAAAAGTCAAAACATACGTACAGTTTACATAACACTTTTATATAGTTAAAAAATAACGTGAATTCATTCACGTTATTTTTTCTCCATTCTTTCGCTTTTTCATCCACATTGCGCACAAACTCATTTTTTCCTTCCGTATATAACGCGCCATCATATGTATACTTTTCGGCTAATTCTTTCTTTAAGGTTGCATATGCCTCTGCTTCTTCACAATGAGCCATCATATAATCACGAAATGCTAAATGCCTTACTATCTCTGGATTTCCTTTTTCAAACACGTGTAAATGATACGAACGTTTTTCTTCAGTTCCATGAATAAAATATCGGCGTCTTGAAATACCATTTTCCCCTTTTACGATGTAACCAAGCTCTATAAATCGTTCATTCCACCCATCTACTCTTTCGATATTTTCTACTTCCATGATCATATCAATAATAGGTTTAGCTGCCAGTCCAGGAACTGACGTACTTCCAATATGATGAATTTTTACCGTTTCTGGCATCGCTGATTTTAATCTTTTAGCCTCCATTTGAAATTTTTCACTCCAATGGTTTTCATGTGGAACAACGACAATTTTTCTCATTCTAACTCCCCTTTTCTTACAAGCTCGTCAAAAAATGATCAGTGGTATTTCACTGATCATTTTTTATTATTTAAAGTCTTTCCAAGTAAGGTTACTTTCACTTAGCAGTTCTTCAAATGATTTATTCTTTTCACGTTCTTTTTGTTCTTGGCGCTTTCTTTCCAGTTCAGCTGCCTCTTTTTCCTCTTCCCTCACTTGCAACTCTATCTTCTTACTCTTTAATTGTTGCATGAGTGAATCATTTAATTGATCGCCTAATGTAAGTGTTTCTTTCTTTGGTTGATTCACTTGTGATTGTCTTTGTATTTGTCTTTGTTTCTTTTTCTTCATGCTACTCACCTTTTACTTTTTTCTCCATTATAGTAGATACACGATGAAATCGACAATAAAAAAGGGTCTTTACTCTATTATTCACTTTTTGTAAATATGTTAATTTTTCGAAAAGACTAAATTTTTATGTAGCTATAATCCTATGAATCTATTAAAATTATGTCGTATGATGTCAGATTATAAAAAAAGGAGAATTATATTATGTGGAAAAAAATTATTCCTGCCGTTGCTGTTTTAAGCACCATTACTTTTTCAAGCGTATTTGCCGCTCCCCCATCTCAGAATCCAGCTGAACAAAACCGCTACATAGACGTACAAATGCTTGGTATTAATGATTTCCATGGACAACTAGATACTGTTAAAAAAATCAATAATAAAGAAGCTGGTGGCGCTGATTACTTAGCTACTTATTTAAAAGAACATAAAAAACAAAACCCTAATACACTTCTCGTACATGCTGGTGATATCGTCGGAGCTAGTCCACCAGTTTCAGCATTATTACAAGATGAACCGACAATTGAATTTTTAAATGACTTAAAATTTGATGTTGGTACAATCGGAAACCATGAATTTGATGAAGGTATTGATGAAATGCAACGCCTCATTTACGGTGGATATCATGAAAAAACAGGAAATTTCAAAGGAGCTAACTTCCCCTATGTAGCTGCTAACTTCTACAACAAATCAACTGGCCGCTTATTTTTACCACCGTTTACTGTAAAAATGGTAGATGGTGTTCCTGTAGGATTCATTGGGGTTGTTACAACTGATACACCAAATGTCGTTATGCCTACGATGCTTAAAAATGTACAAATTACTGATGAAGTAGAAGCAATTAATAAATCAACACAACAATTAAAACGTCTCGGCGTTAAATCTATCGTCGTTCTTGCTCATGTCGGTGGAACAACCGATGAGTCTGGAGTAACAAATGGCGATCTTACTCGAATTGCAAATGAAACAGACCCAGAAGTTGATGTTATTTTCGGTGGACATAGTCATACGTATGTAAATGGTACAGTAAATAATAAACTAATTGTCCAAGCAAATTCATACGGAACGGCTTTCTCAGACGTGGATGTAACAATTGATCGTAAAACAAAGGATATTGTAAAGAAAAAAGCTGAAGTTGTTACAACGTATCATGAAGGTGTAGAACCTGATAAACAAGTAAAGAAAAAACTAGATCAATATAAAGAAAAAATCGCACCACTTGTAAATGAAGTGGTCGGAAAATCTACAGCACCTATCGACCGTAAACAAAATGATGCTGGTGAGTCCACTCTTGGAAATTTAGTTGCCGATGCTCAGCGTCAAACGATGCAAACTCAAATTGCCCTCATGAATCCTGGTGGCATTCGTAATGACTTAGATGCTGGTGATATTACGTGGGGTGAGTTATACGGCATTCAACCTTTTGGAAATCAATTGATTAAAGTAGATTTAACAGGTCAAGACATTCGCGATATTTTAAATCAGCAATGGCAAAAAGGAACAACAAGAATGCTTCAAATTTCAGGTATTCAATATACGTGGGATGCAAATAAACCAAACGGTGAAAAAATTACAAATATACGTTTAACAAACGGAGAAGAATTATCTCCATCTACAACGTATAGCGTAGTTGCAAATGCCTTCTTAGCTTCTGGCGGTGACGGATTTGTATCATTTAAAAATGGTACAAATGCAGAAACTGGTCCAAACGACTTTGAAGCGTTAGTCGATTACGTAAAACAATTAAAAGAACCAATTCAGCCAGTTATTGATGGAAGAATTCAAAAAGTAAATTAAGTGTTTCTCTAATAATAAATTTCATTTTTCACACCATAAAGGATTTGTACTGATCCTCTATTTTATACGTAATATACATCATAAAAAGGATACTCGTTCTTCCAATGAACATAGTATCCTTTTCTTTAGTTATCAAAATGTGATGTTTTGTCAACTTCATATTGCTGTAAAAATTGTTGCAACGCTTCTTCTACAAGTTTAGATTTTTGAATTCCTTTCGATTCTGATATAAGGTCCAATCTTGCTAATATTTCTGTATTAATAGAAAAAGTTCGTCTCTTTTTCTCTGTACTTTTACTCACAATTGGTGCAATTACTTCTTCTCTTTTTCTTAATAACTCATAAATACTTTGTAATTGCTCATAAATTAATAATTGATAATCTGTTTTCTCATATTGAAGGGCGGTCGCTTCTTGGAGTTGTAAGTGACGTGGTTCTTCTCCATCTCCTACAAAAATACGTTTCTTCTGCTCTCCATCATATTCGTATCCAATCAATCTTAATTTCTTCGATAATGTATACGGGCTTATTTCAAGACGTTTTGCTATAATAGCGATGGATTCACGTCTATTTAAACCATCTATAATTTCTCCAATCGTCACAATTTCCCTCCTCCCGTGTTGAAATGACACTAGTATGGTATGTTACAATGATTTTCTAACAGTATATGCAAAATGAATAGCCTGTGCGATTCATACGATTTCACAAAAGGAGGTTTTCAATATGCTTTTTCGTAGCTACACCCCTCAGTTCTATAATGAAAACAAACAACTCATTCCTAATAGTATCGCTACGATAGAAAGCGTTATGATTAATAATCGAAAACAAACTCTCCTTATGCGTGGACAAAACGTAGAGCAACCTATTTTATTATGCTGTCACGGCGGACCTGGGATGGCACAAATCGGATTTATTCGCCATTTTCAAAAAGAATTAGAGAAGCAATTTATTGTTATTAATTGGGATCAGCGCGGGGCTGGTAAATCCTTTTCACTGAAAGATTTCGGAGCAAATTTCACAATCGAACAATTCGTTTCCGATGCAAAAGAAGTGATTCAATATGTACTTAAAAGGTTCAACAAACAAAAACTATTTCTCGCTGGTCATTCTTGGGGAAGTATTATTGGGCTTAACATAGCACATCAATATCCAAAGTATATCGAGGCTTACATCGGTATTGGGCAAATTGTACATATGAAACAAAATGAAGAATTGCTATATCAACATTTAATTCATTCTGCAAAAAAACATGATCATAAAAAGGCATTAGCTTCCCTTTTAAAATTAGGCAAACCACCATTTTTAGATACGAGACGTCTCATTATTCAAAGAAAGTGGCTTGGCACATTTGGAGGCGCAATCCAAAACGGATCTTCCTTTTCTTTCATACGAAAAGGTTTCTTTTCTCCTGAGTATACGCTATTAGATTGGTTCAAGTTTCTCGCAGGAAATTTAAAATCTGGCGTTTTATGGGAAGAAATGCTGACAATCGATTTCTTTTCTTCTATCTCAAGTTTATCTATTCCAGTTTATTTTTGTTCTGGTCGCTATGATTATCAAACTCCTTATGCACTCGTTCAGGAATATTGCGATATTATTGAAGCGCCTATAAAAAAGATGATTTGGTTCCCAAATTCAGCACATTCTCCTGATTTAGAAGAACCAGAATTATTCGCTAATTCTTTGCAATCAATTAAACAAGAGCTAGCTTTTCAGCATTAGTAACAAAAGGCTCTTTTACATTTCATAGAAAACATTTTATAATAATATGTCGCAAGTATGTATAAACATAGCAAAATGTTTCATATTTACTTGTCTTAACAGAATAAAAATTTAGGGAGATTACATTTATTATGAACGCTGTACTCGTCGCAGTAGCAATTATGCTATTGCTTAGTTTGTTACGTGTCCAGGTCATTGTCGCCATCATTGTTGGAGCTTTAACAGGCGGAATTATCGGCGGACTCGGTATTTCAGAAACGATTAACACTTTTACAACTGGTCTTGGAAACAGTGCTCCAATCGCTTTAAGTTATGCAATGCTTGGTGGTTTCGCTATTTCCCTTTCCAAAACAGGACTTCCAGATGCTATGATTCAAACTGCATTAAAATGGATTGGCAATGAACAAGACACGAAAAAACAAGTTTATTCTAAAATACTTATTTTATTCATTATCTTAACGATGGCTTGTTTCTCGCAAAATGTGATTCCTGTTCACATTGCTTTCATCCCCATCTTAATTCCAGCACTTTTAAAAGTATTAAATGAGCTGAAAGTGGATCGCAGACTTGTCACATGTATTATTACATTTGGATTGATTACTCCTTATATGTGGATCCCTGCAGGGTTCGGAAAAATTTATCATGACGTATTGCAAACCAACGCTGCGCAAAGCGGCCTTACATTTGATGTCACACTTATTCCAAAAGCAATGACTATTCCAGCAATCGGTATGATTATTGGATTATGTGTAGCAGTATTCATTACGTACCGAAAACCTCGTACGTATGAAACAGAACAAATTCATACTACCGAAAATGAAATCGTTCCCTATACAAAACGTAGTATTACTTTCGGGTTATTATCTATTATTGCTACATTAACTGTTCAATTAACAACAGAATCAATGATTTTCGGTGCTTTAGCAGGTATTATCGTCTTATCAGTTAGTGGCAGTCTACCACTTAAAGAAGCAGATGCGATATTAACAAGCGGAATGCGTATGATGTCCTTTATTGGCTTTGTTATGATTGCTGCCGCCGGATTCGGCGCTGTTCTTCGAAAAACAGGACATGTTGAATCTCTAGTGCAAACGAGTGCACATATAATTGGAAATAACAAACCACTCGCTGCATTTCTTATGCTCGTTATTGGACTTCTCGTTACGATGGGAATTGGTTCATCCTTTTCAACCATCCCTATCTTAACAACCATTTTTGTACCTCTTTGCATTCAGCTTGGATTTAGTCCAATGGCCACAATTGCTATTATCGGTACAGCCGGAGCGCTAGGTGACGCAGGATCTCCAGCATCGGATAGTACCCTTGGACCAACATCCGGTTTAAATGCTGATGGTCAGCACCATCATATATGGGATACATGTGTACCCACTTTTCTACATTACAATATACCGTTACTTATATTTGGCTTTATTGCCGCAATTACATTATAAAAAGGTGCGTATAAAACGCACCTTTTACTTTTTCATTTTTCCTTTTAATTGTTGAAAAGCTACTTTTCCGTTATCTTTGACACAGCTTTCAATTGTCGGTAGTGATGAACCTATCCATTCACACTCTATGCTCCCATTCGGTCCAACAATTTTTAATTTATCTGGTATATGTATATTTAGAAATCTCGCTGACCGAATTAACTCAATAGCAATCTGATCACTTGAGGCTACAATTCCATCTATATATGGATTGTTTTGCAATAATGTAATAAATTGTTTATTTGTATACCCTTGTACACATTCTTCTCGATAAGAGATTCCTTCATCCCAAACAGCGTCTAAAAACCCTGCTATATGATCTTCCATTTCTTCACTTTCTTCTCCCTCACCGAAATATGCAAGAAAGTGACACCCTTTCTCTTTTAATAAAGAAACAGCTCTCTGTCCACTTTCATAATAATTTCCATGTAATTGTTGCTCATCAATCACAACAAACGGAAATGGAATTTCTCCTACACTTTTAAAAACTGCTCTTGTCAAAATAACACCTGCAATGTTATTTTGCTTCAGCATATGTATGTATCTATCTTTATTCTCTATATTACAAATAATGATTTGATAACCTTCTTTATATGCTATTTCCTCAATACAATGTAGCAAAGTGATGTTTGATTGGTTACATAAATTATCTACAAGTAATGCAATTATCGTTGAATTCTCTTTAAATAGTGGCTTCGCTGCACTGTTTGGCCTATAACGTAATTCTTCAATTGCTTCCTTTACTTGTTTTACTGTGTCCTCATGAACGTATCCTTTTTCATTAATAACTCGTGAAACGGTTGCGACTGAAACACCTGCCAATTTTGCAACATCACGTATAGTTGCCACATCGTCACCCCTTAATATGGTAATAGATTACAATTTTACGGTAACCTAAATTACACTATCCGTCAAGATTAATAACTCACATTTCTGAAAATTGTTACATCACTTCACTAAACGATACTCCAACTGAATTTCATGTAAAATTGGGATATTATCATATCCAATACGTGGAATTTCTTTCTTTATTTTTCGTGCCTCCTCTACCGCATTCAAATATAAATTAGTCATTACAAAATTACGTTTTTGGTAAAATCGTAACGCATTCATATTATCATTAGTTGTAATAAGCCAAACCTGTCTGCACCGTTCTTCTTCTGCAACTTGTAATACACAATCCACAAGTTTCGTCCCTATTCCTTTTCTTTCTTCAAAGCTATCTAGCGATACAATTTCGCACATATTTCCGGTCACTTCATACGTTATAATTCCGATTATTCTGTCATCTGAGAGCGCAACAAATCCTGGCAACTCTTCTAACTGATGTCCCTTACCACGTGAAACCATCAATGAACTTCCCCAATTCTCACACATGAACATTCGGATTGTTTCTTTCATCGCTGGCGTAATTTTTTGTATATGCAGCATTTCCTATTTCTCCCCTTTTATATCATTGTGATACAATATAAGTGTATCACATGTAACGGTATTTGGAGGATGAGGTAAAGTATGAAACGTTTTTTTGCAGCATTGTTTACTATACTAGGTGCAATAACTGCGCTTGGGATTTTCTTTACAAATAAAGTGATGTACTTAAAGAAAAAAACAGAGGAAGAAGTACTCGAAAGAGAAACGAAAAAACATTTTCGTATAGAGGATTTTGATGCTCTTCATAAAGAAGAAATTCATATCCCTTCACAATTTGGATACGACCTTCACGGATATTACATTCCTGCTGGTCATTCCACCAATAAGTTTATGGTTTTTTGCCACGGTGTAACTGTAAATAAAATAAACTCTGTAAAATATGCAAACTTATTCTTAAAAAGGGGATATAACGTCCTCATTTACGATCATCGTCGTCATGGTAAAACTGGCGGAAAAACAACAAGCTATGGATACTATGAAAAACATGATTTAAAATCCGTAGTTGACTGGCTAAAAAACCGTTTTGGCACCAATATTACACTTGGTATTCATGGTGAATCTATGGGAGCTGCAACACTTCTTCAATACGCAGGATTTGTAGAAGATGGTGCTGATTTCTATATTGCAGATTGTCCTTTCTCTGATTTTCACGGACAATTACAGCACCGTTTAAAGGTTGAATTCCATTTACCAAAATGGCCTTTATTACCTTTAGCAAACGCATTTTTGAAAGTTCGTGACGGTTATACAATTCATGAAGTTTCACCAATCGATTGTATAAAAAACATTAACAATCCCGTTCTCTTTATTCATAGTAAAGATGACGACTATATTTTAGCTGATATGACAAAAGCACTATATGAAGCGAAAGAAAATAATAAGCAACTTTATATTGCAGAACACGGTGCACACGCTTGCTCTTATAACGAAAATAAAGAAGAGTACGAAGCAGCCGTCGATCAATTTTTAAACACATATGTGAAAGAAACAAAAAACAGGCTTGCATAAGCCTGTTTTTTATTGCGCTAAAACGTCTGTAACTTGTTCCATATTTTCAGAAATCCATTGCATTGCATCATCTAACGTTGGGAATTCTGTCGTTTGAAATGTTACTTCATCTTGCAGTAACCAAACATCCTTTGCCTCTTGCCCTACACCTGCAATGGACCAATGTAACAAACTATATGGATGATTATCATTCAAAAATGATGCCCACGTGCGCTCATTTGCAATGTTTCGTAATGTATGTAATTGTTTATCCATCTCTCGTCACCTTACTCTAGTCAGTTATGAAAACTATTATAACACTCTCTTCTTTCTCAAACAAAGTGCTCTTTTTTCCCCGCTATTTGCGGGTAGTAAAACTCCCACCTCAAAATTCGGCTGAAACAAAGAAGTTAGGTGGGAGATTAACTGCCCCTAAAAGCCCGATTGGTCAACTAATAATTAGTGGGGGATGCCTCCCCCACTAATTAAAGTTTCACTTTATATTGCCAAGCACTTCCCTTGATTATATGATGAAATTAAGCGTTTGGGAAGGAGGGATAACGTTGGCAAAAGTACAAATTAAAGTAAATGATAATGGCTCTTTTCGCGTTACAGGGGACGTGGAATTAGTCGACTCACAAGGGAATGCATTCCCAGCAAAACCGGCATTTTCTTTATGCCGTTGTGGTTTATCAAAAAATATGCCTTATTGCGACGCTTCGCATAAAGGTAAATTCGAGTCTGTTGTTAGAGCACCAGAGGCAGAATAATTTTACATGTGACATGCACATTTTTTTGTGCATGTTTTTTCTTTTTAGGAACTCCGTTATATCCCTTGTCTTTACAACATTTCTAATACTTTTATTTCCATTCCAGCCTGCATATATTTTCACACAATTCTTCACATTCGAATATTTTTTACTAGCCTTTTATTTTTTTTGTGCTATAATTTGAGCAAACAGCATCCTTCGGGGTCGGGTGAAATTCCCAACCGGCGGTGATGAAGTGAAAACTTCTAAGTCCGTGACCCGTTTTCAACTCGAAAACGGTGGATCTAGTGAAACTCTAGGGCCGACAGTATAGTCTGGATGGGAGAAGGATATGTTTCTAGTTTTTTATATAGTGAATACACTTTTATTTCAGTATGCATATTTTTAAAGATTCATTTTGATTCTTTATATATGTTTAATTTTCTATACTTATTTTTTATACTGAAATAAAAAGAGACAACTAGCGTTTAAAAATTCGATATTTTGCTAGGTTTTTTCCTTATGCAGAAATATCAATTATCGTTAGGTTTCTTTCCTATGCTTTCGTATTCAAACTATATTTCTAGAAATCACGTCTCCCAAACCCCAAGGATATTAAATCCTTGGGGTTTTTTGATTTTTTTTGGAGAGGTGAAGAAAATGACAGATCAAGAATATATGAGGATTGCCCTGCAGTTAGCAGAAGGAACATCAGGACAAACAAGTCCAAATCCTATGGTTGGTGCTGTTGTTGTAAAAGATGGAAACATCGTTGGTATAGGGGCTCATTTACGAGCTGGTGAAGAACACGCAGAAGTTCATGCCCTTCAAATGGCTGGTCAGAACGCCAAAGACGCTACCGTTTATGTAACACTGGAACCGTGTAGCCACTTTGGAAAAACACCACCTTGCTGTGAATTGCTCATCGAAAGAGGAGTTAAGCGTGTTGTAATTGCTACTCTCGATTGTAATCCGCTCGTTTCTGGTAACGGAAAAAGAAGATTAGAGGAAGCTAGAATTGAAGTAACTACCGGTGTTCTTGAAGCAGAAGCAGTTTTATTAAATCGCTACTTTTTTCACTACATGAAAACGAAACGCCCTTTTGTAACAATCAAAACAGCGATGAGCTTAGATGGAAAAACAGCAACTGTAACTGGTGAAAGTAAGTGGATTACAGGTGAACAAGCACGTGCTGATGTTCACCAATATCGCCATACACATGATGCAATTCTTATTGGAGTGAATACAGTTATAGCTGATAATCCTCATTTAACAACAAGAATTCCAAATGGTGGGAAACATCCTATTCGCGTTATTTTAGATACCCATTTACGAACGCCACCATCTTCTCATGTCATAACAGATGGTTTAGCACCGACGTGGATTATTGTCGGTAAGGATGTAAAGAAAGAGAAGATATCTTCTTATGAATCTAAAAATATAGCTATATTCCAAATGGAAACGAAGTATATAGAAATCGAGGACCTTCTTTCCTTTCTTGGAGAGAAACAAATTCTTTCTCTATTCGTTGAAGGTGGCCAATCGATTCATGCAAGTTTCTTAAAAACAAACAATTTTAATGAAATTGTAACCTATATAAGTCCGAAATTAATTGGTGGGAAAGATGCTCCTACTTTATTTGGAGGAAATGGTTTTTCAAAATTACAAGATGCGCTTTCCTTGAAAATTCAAGAGATGAAACAAATTGGTGATGATATAAAAATCGTTGCGAATGCCCGAAACGAGGTGACGAAATGTTTACAGGAATTGTAGAAGAATTAGGAACGATAGCAAACATGCAACAAAGCGGAGAAGCGATGAAATTAACGATTCATGCAAACAAAATTTTATCAGATGTTCACTTAGGTGATAGTATCGCTGTTAACGGCATTTGCTTAACTGTAACAAGCTTTACAACTACTTCATTTACAGTTGATGCAATGCCTGAAACGATGCAGTCGACATCACTTCGCATGCTTAAACCGCACTCTAAAGTAAATTTAGAGCGAGCAATGGCTGCAAATGGACGATTCGGTGGACATTTCGTTTCAGGACATATTGATGGCATCGGAACGATTTTAAATAAAAAACAACATTACAATGCCGTCTATTACAAAATAGCAATTTCTGATGAACTGCTGCGCTATTGTTTGCAGAAAGGGTCCATTGCTGTTGATGGAACGAGTTTAACGATATTTGATATAGACGAATCTTCCATAACGATTTCACTCATCCCGCACACAGTAAGCGAGTCTGTCATTGGAGAAAAAAATGCCGGAGATATCGTAAACATTGAGTGTGACATGATTGGTAAATATATCGAACGCTTTATTACTAAACCTACAAAACGAGTAGGTTCAATGACTGAAAGCTTTTTACAAGAAAACGGATTTCTATAAGGGGGAAGCACAATGTTTCATCGTATTGAAGAAGCTCTAGAAGATTTAAAACAAGGTAAAGTCGTTATCGTATGTGATGATGAAAACCGAGAAAATGAAGGCGATTTTATTGCTTTAGCAGAGTACATTACACCAGAAACAATTAATTTTATGATTACACATGGCCGTGGTCTCGTTTGTGTACCGATTACAGCAGGGTACGCAGAACGTCTACAATTAGAACCAATGGTATCTCATAATACAGATTCACATCATACTGCGTTTACAGTGAGCATTGACCATGTTTCTACAACAACAGGGATTAGCGCTCACGAACGTGCAACTACGATACAAGAATTGTTAAACCCCGCATCAAAAGGCGCTGATTTCAATCGACCTGGACATATCTTTCCATTAATTGCGAAAGAAGGCGGTGTCCTGCGTCGTGCAGGTCATACAGAAGCTGCTGTTGATTTAGCAAAGCTATGCGGTGCCGAACCAGCTGGAGTTATTTGCGAAATTATAAATGAGGACGGCACGATGGCACGTGTACCTGATTTAATAGAATGTGCAAAACAATTTGATATAAAAATGATTACAATAGAAGATTTAATTGCTTATCGCCGCCATCATGAAACACTTGTGACGAGAGAAGTGGAAATTACATTACCTACAGATTTCGGTACTTTCCACGCAATTGGCTATTCTAACTCATTAGATACGAAAGAACATATCGCACTTGTAAAAGGTGATATTTCAACAGGTGAACCGGTACTTGTACGTGTTCATTCTGAATGCTTAACAGGAGATGTATTCGGTTCACATCGCTGCGATTGCGGACCACAACTCCATGCAGCACTTGCTCAAATTGAGCGTGAAGGAAAAGGTGTTCTTCTTTATATGAGACAAGAAGGAAGAGGCATTGGGCTTCTTAATAAGCTTCGCGCTTATAAATTACAAGAAGAAGGATTCGATACTGTAGAAGCAAATGAAAAACTCGGCTTCCCTGCTGATCTTCGTGATTACGGTATCGGTGCTCAAATATTAAAAGATTTAGGTTTACAAAGCTTACGATTATTAACGAATAACCCAAGAAAAATTGCTGGCTTACAAGGTTACGATTTAGAAGTAGTCGAGCGTGTACCGTTGCAAATGCCGGCAAAAGAAGAAAATAAATCGTATTTACAAACGAAAGTAAATAAATTAGGACACTTACTAAACTTATAATTAAAGGAGAGATTTATTATGGTATTCGAAGGTCATTTAGTTGGTACAGGATTAAAAGTTGGAGTTGTTGTTGGACGTTTTAACGAATTTATTACAAGTAAGTTACTTGGCGGAGCTTTAGACGGATTAAAGCGTCACGGTGTAGAAGAAAGTGATATTGATGTTGCTTGGGTTCCTGGTGCATTTGAAATTCCTTTAATCGCTAAAAAGATGGCTAGTAGCGGAAAGTATGATGCTGTTATTACATTAGGTACTGTAATCCGAGGTGCTACAACACACTACGATTACGTTTGTAATGAGGTAGCAAAAGGTGTTGCGTCTTTATCACTACAAATGGACATCCCAGTTATTTTCGGCGTATTAACGACAGAAACAATTGAACAAGCGATTGAACGCGCAGGTACGAAAGCTGGTAATAAAGGATATGAATCAGCTGTTGCTGCAATTGAAATGGCTCACTTATCAAAACAATGGGCATAAAAAAAAGAGGCTGCGGCCTCTTTTTATTTTTTCACCTTTTTTTGTACATCTTTTATTAATTCATTCATCGTTTTTCCTTCTGTTTTTATATGAAGAGCTTGTGCTGTTCTCCATACATTCTCTCTTTTTTTCGCTTCTTCTATAATAGTAATTTCTTTTCTAACTTCCTTTAAATCTTTTCCTTCCGTTTTCAATCCAAAATGTTCAGCTTTCGTTCGAAAGTGTTGTTCGATTCTTTGTTGCATCTCTTTTTGTTCAGGATTTTCAGCAGCCTTAACTGGATCAGAACTTATTGCTTTTATTAAAATTAAACAAGTCATAATCGCTAATATGTATTTGTACATGTAAAATCCTCCAACCCAATATAAATTACATATTTACTATGTACAACTAGGGCTTGGAAAATTCGTCCACAAAAATTCTTTTTTTCGCTCAAAAACCAATAATATCAAGCGTTCACAACTATTTATTACATTTTATTTACAAAAAAAGCAAACCCTTTTACAAGTTTGCTTTTTCATCTATCTTATAATGCACATTCTTCAATCTCAAATCCTAAATCTGCAATCATACCCCAGTCCGCAGTCGGCTCTTGTCCAGCTGTCGTTAAGTAGTCCCCGACAAAAATAGAATTTGCTGCAAATAAACCGATTGGCTGTACAGAACGTAAATTGATTTCACGTCCTCCTGAAATACGAATTTCTTTTGTTGGGTTTACAAAACGCATCATTGCAAGTACTTTTAAACATTCTACTGGCGTTAACTCTTTTTGCCCTTCAAGAGGTGTCCCCTTTACAGCAACAAGGAAATTACAAGGGATAGAATCTGCATCTATACGTTGTAATTCAAATGCAATTTCAGCACGCTCTTCAATTGTTTCTCCCATGCCAAAAATTGCTCCAGAGCATGGTGAAATACCAGCTTGTTTTGCTTTTTGAACTGTATCAACACGATCATCATACGTATGAGTTGAACAAATACTATCGTAATTATTTGCATGTGTATTTAAGTTGTGATTATAACGGTGCACGCCTGCTTCCGCTAAACGTCCTGCTTGATCTTCATTTAAGAAACCTAAACAACAACAAATCTTCAAGTCTGTCGTTTCACGAATTTCCTTAACTGCTCCAATTACGTGATTTACCTCTTTATCCGTCGGACGACGACCAGACGCTACAATACAATATGTACCTGCTTTACGGCGTATTGCTTCATGTGCCCCTTCTACAATCTTCTCCTGCGTTAACCATGCATATTTATCAATCGGTGCTTCTGAAATAATAGACTGTGAGCAATATCCACAATCTTCAGGACATAATCCAGATTTCGTATTAATAATCATATTCAATTTTACTTTCTTACCAAAGTGATGATGGCGAATAATGTAAGCTGCATTCATAATTTCTAAAACTTCTGTATCATCAGCTTCTAATATCGCTATTGCATCTTCTTTCGTAATCATCTTTTCTTCCACTACGTCGTATGCAAGTTTTTTCCAATCCCTTTTTGTTTGTACTTGTTTCATTTCATCTCTTCCCCTCTTTTGTTATATGTATAAATAAAGCATGATACGTTGCCATTATCCCTTCATTTCCCGTGAAGTCTCTTTCGTATATGCGTAGCATCGCACGAAAGAGTGAGAGACTTTGACAATATGATCCTTCATTGCTATTAGTTGCTCCTACTTTTCGAATAGAATGCAGAAACTCCTTAACTTCTGTAAAACTCTCTATGTAACATGTTTCAGAAACATGCACATCCCCTGTTTCTATCTTACATATATGAAGCAACTGATCTTTTGAATAAAAACGTTGACCAATCGATGTTTCATTTTTTATATTTCTTTCTTCTTTCGCACGTTGGAACGAAGCATGCAATTCTTGAAATGTTTCATGTCCAAACGTTGAAAAGAGTAATATCCCATCTATAGACAAATGTTGAAATAAATTTCTTAACACTTGTTGTAAATTATTTAACCATTGAAATGTAGCATTTGAAATAATGACATCATATGATTCTTCTAATCGTAATTGCTCAATATCTTCACAGTGAAACGTTACATTTTTTACATTTTGTTTAGTTTGCGCAATCGCAATCATACTTTCAGCAAAATCAACTGCTGTAATATGTGCTTTCGGAAATAACTTTGATAATTGTTCTGTTACATACCCCGTCCCGCATCCCAGTTCTAAAATACGTATTGATGCCGTTTCACTATATCGTTCCTTTAAGATTGAAAGTAATGAATGTGCCATCTTTTTTTGTACATTTGCATATCGATCGTAAGATACGGCTGCCCCATTAAACCGTTTTTGTAGTAACGTTTTGTTGATCATGTCGTATCCCCTCTACAAATTGAATTATCTCATTTGCACAATATTCAAAATTCGTTACACATAATGCATGCCCTGCTTCACTTACTACTTTCAGCTCGCTGCTGCTATTCTCCGTCATACTACGTGCCGCAGACAATGGGCATATTACATCCTGTTCTCCGTGAATAAGTAGTATAGGTACTTTAATTTCTTTTAGTTCTTCTCTCATATCTGTTTCTATTAAATAATCCAAACCTAGTTGTAAAGACTGAATAGAATCACCTTTAAAACGGTCTACAATGTCTTCAAAGTTTTTATTCCCTTTTAGCTCATCTTTCGTAAACATATTTTCATAAAACCGCTTGAGCGTATCCTCTCTCCTTCTCGCCAAATTCCTTTTCAGCCGTTCTACATGCAAAGCATTCCATCCATTACTATAGTCGCTCGTATTTGTAAATTTAGCAGTCCCACCAATTAATACGATGCCTTTTGCCTGAATCTTTGTATAAGCTTCAACTGCTGCTAACGCTCCTAGTGACCATCCAACTAAAATTACGTTGTCGTTATGCGCTACATCTATAATTCGTTCCGCAAATTCACTTCGTTCTCTCACATTACGCCAATCTACGCATTCAACAAGATATCCTTTAAAATACGGAAGTACTAAATCCCAAATATTCTCTTCCATTCCCCATCCGGGGATAAAAATAATCTTTAGCTCGTTCATACGAAAATCTCCTCTTCTTTCGCAATGTGAATAATTCGGTCAATAGCCCATTTTAAATCAGCTATTGTATGTTGCGATGTAACTGCAAAGCGAATTCGAGAACTATGAACCGGCACAGTTGGCGGACGAATTGCAATGGCCGCAATCCCTGCCTCTTGCAACCTTTTACTAAATCGTAAAGCATGTTCATTTGAACCGACTACAATCGGTACAATATGAGTTGAACTATTCCCAATATCAAAACCAGCATCCCTTAATTTAGTTCTGAAGTATTCTCCGTTTGCTATAAGGTTCTCTCTTCTTTCGTTATCTTCTTTTACAATTTCAATTGCTTTTTGCACTGCTCCTAACGTACTTGGTGGTAAAGCTGTAGTAAAAATAAAGCTTCTCATCATATTTTGTAAATACTCTATATAAATTTCATCACCTGTCAAATACGCACCATAACACCCTAAAGCCTTGCTAAACGTCCCCATATGTATATCAATTTTTTGAGCAAGATTTTTTTCAATATGAGATAACCCAGCTCCGCCGATTCCATATATTCCACTCGCATGTGCTTCATCGACTATAATGATTGCCCCGTATTTCTCTTTCAGCTGTACTAAATCTCTCAAATACGCAGTATCACCATCCATACTAAAAACGGTATCTGTTACGATTAATTTTCTGCTTTCAGGCGAAGCCATTTTCAACAGCTTCTCTAAATGATCCAAATCATTATGACGATACCTTTTATGCTCTGCCCCGCTTAATATGATTCCATCAACAATACTTGCGTGATTTAACTTGTCACTAAAAACAATATCGTGCCGAGAGGCCAAAGAAGATATGGCACCTATATTTGCCGTATACCCACTATTTACAATTAAAGCTCTTTCAGTACCTTTCCAGTCACATATGCTTCTCTCAACCTCTTCATATAATGGATGATTTCCTACAACGAGACGAGAGGCAGTCGCTCCAGTTCCATATCTTTTTGTACAGGCAATAGCAGCTTCTTTTAACCTTTCATCTCCAGCTAACCCTAAATAATTATTTGACGCTAAATTTAACATCCTTTTTTTATCTCGAATAAGCCAAGTCTCTTCTGCCTTCTCTGTTACATGCAAATCACGATACTGCCCTTGCTCATGTAATTGTTGTAATTTACATTGAAGGTGCGCCCGCCACGTTTGATTCATTTTGGATAAACTCCTCTAATTTTGAAATCATAATATGTTCTTTTGCAGATTCTAATACTTCTTCTTTCGTAAACTCACCTTCAAAGAATGGTAATAATCCTAAAACTGGTACCCCGCTCAGCTCTTCAATCATCTCTTTATTTTCTTGCACTCTTTCCATTTCACATTCTTTGCAACCTGATAAAATGACACCCGCTACGGTTAAGCCATGCGCCTTTGCATAAGCAATCGTTAACACTGTATGATTTACTGTTCCTAATGTAGGACGAGCTACTACAATAAGAGGCAACTGTAATTCTTTTGCAAAATCAATTACTAAAGCATCTTCTGTATATGGGACAGCAAGCCCACCTGCCCCTTCTACAAATAAGCTATTAAACTCTTTTAATAGTTCATTATAGTAATCAGTAATTTCTTTTAACTTTACTACTCTTCCAGCTCTTTTCATGGCAAGTCTCGGAGCAAGTGGTGCTTCAATAGAATAAGGGCAAATTTCATTTTCTTGTGTCGGCACACCTGATAATGCTTTTAACCTTGCCGCATCTCCCTCAGGGTTTGATGCAACATGCCCACTTTGCAACGGTTTATATACTCCGATGTTATATCCCAATTCTCTAAATACACCGGCTAATGCACCGGCAACGACAGTTTTCCCCACTTCAGTATCTGTTGCTGTTATAAAAAAACCGCGCATTATTCTCCCTCCGTAACATCCGAGATTGCTTTATACAAAATACGTAACATATCATCAATCTCCTCAATTGTAGAAGCAAGAGGTGGCATAAATACAATCGTATTACCGAGCGGTCGCAAGATCATACCCAGCTCTCTTGCGCGTTTACATACTTGAACACCGACTCTTTCTGTCCAGTCAAACGCTTCTTTCGTTTCCTTATTCTTCACAAGCTCAATACCAACCATTAATCCGCACTGACGAATATCACCTACATGTTTATACGCAAAGAGCTTTTCTAATTGCGCTGCCACATAATCCGTTTTATGTGCCACTTCTTCTATTAAATTTGTTTTTTCGTATAGCTCTAAATTAGCGATTGCTACGGCACACCCTAACGGATTGCCTGTGTAGCTATGTCCATGGAAAAATGTTTTTTGTTCTTCATATTCTCCTAAGAAGGCATTATATATTTCATCCGTCGTTACCGTAACTGCAATTGGTAAATATCCACCTGTTAAACCTTTCCCAGCAGTTAAAATGTCTGGCGTCACATTTTCATGTTCACACGCAAACATTTTCCCTGTACGCCCAAATCCAGTCGCTACCTCATCTGTAATAAATAATACATTGTACTTAGTACATAAATCGCGCAGTTCTTTTAAATATCCTTTTGGCATTGTAATCATCCCGCCAGCACCTTGCATTAATGGCTCCACAATGATGGCAGCTACTTCTTCATGCTTTTCTTTCAACAATTCTTCCATTTCTTCTAAATGGCTTTTTACAATTTCCTCCCTATTATTTCCGTAAGGAGAACGATATGTATATGGATACGGCATTTTAATCGCATCAAATAAGAGCGAACTATACACTTGGTGAAACAAGTCTATTGCTCCTACCGAAACAGCTCCAATTGTATCACCGTGATATGCTTCTTTTAATGTAACGAATCTTTGTTTCTTTCGTTTCCCTTTATGCTGCCAATATTGGAAAGCCATCTTAATTGCAATTTCAACAGCGGTAGAACCTGAATCAGAATAGAATACCTTCTTCAATCCATCTGGTACAACCTCAATAATTTTTTCTGCTAATAAAATAGATGGAACGTTAGCAAGTCCTAACATAGTAGAATGAGCAATTTTATTTAATTGCTCACGAATTGCTTCATCTAATTCCGGTACTTGATGTCCGTGAACATTTAACCATATAGATGAAACACCATCCCAATATTCATTACCATTTACATCGTATAGCTTTCTTCCCTCTCCACGTTCAATAATGACAGGATCTTCTTCTAAATAATCTTTCATTTGTGTAAATGGGTGCCATACGTAAGCTTTATTTTTCTCTGCTAATTCTTCATATGTATAAGATGATTTTTCAATCGTTTTACTATTTATTGTCACAATTGTCACCCCTAATGTTAACTTGTTTATAAATATAGTTAACATTAAATCCGAATGACTGTCAATTATTTTAAAATCAAATAGTTCTTAAAAAAGAACAACTTATCATACGATAAGTTGTTCTACTTTCCATGCTGTATCTTTCCAATTTCTAAAATAATTTCTTCATCTTTTTTCCCCTCTGTATCAATTCCAAGTTGCTTAGCGTGCTCAATTAATAAATCATGACGCTTCTCAAACCTAGCGGTATTTACTTCTTTCGTAACCTCTTCTTTTGTTTTTCCCTCTGTAGAAACTCCTAGTTTCTCTGCTGCTTTTTCCATTGATTTCTTCTCTTCTATTTCTTTTACTTTCTTCACTTCTGATTGTTGTATTTGCTTTTGTTTCAGTTGCTCTGATTCAGCCGCAAAAGCTGTGTAAATTCCAGCACTTCCTCCAATAACTAATAAAGTGGTAAAAAGAATTATTTTTTTCTTCACTCTTTCCTCCCCCTTTCAAATTCATTATAACGTACATTTTTACAGCATTAAAAACAATTATCCTTTATTTCCCTAAAAAAACATTTAATATTTTTATTGACATGTAAGATGAAAATATGATAAAAATTTAACTAACATCATATGAATCGGCGTTGATAGGATTTAGTAGTATTTCGATTTCTGATTTCAGAGAGCTGGTGGTCGGTGCGAACCAGTACAGAGCGAATTATGAATTACCCCCTGGAGCTTCTTTTACGAAACGTGAGGAGTAGTGAAAGACGGTTATAGACCGTTATGTCTAAAGAGTGGTGAAACGACACTGTTTCACAATTTAGGGTGGTACCGCGAATTTTTCGTCCCTGCATATATTGCAGGGGCGTTTTTTATTTTATAAGCGCATATCATATGACCCTTTATTTTGTGATACATTCATTTCACAAGCTAGGGTGGTACCGCGATTTCTTCGTCCCTGCATAATTATATGCAGGGACGTTTTTTTATCCAATCATTTCCGTATCATATAGAAGAACAAACAATTACCGGTAATTTGTCACAAAATTCTAAATTTTAGAAGGAAATATACAATATTGGCGAATTTTATATAAAAAAGAGCTATTTCATATTACTTAGGAGGGGAAAACAATGGTTTCAAAAATTGAGTCTGTTCTTTTAACAATTTTTATCTTTTTCTGCATTGGCTTTAGTGTTATCAAATTAGAAGTTTCACCACACATCCCGATTTTATTTGGCATCGTTCTTTTATTAGCGTTTGGATTTATGAAAAAAATTGATTGGTCTACTATGGAAAAAGGAATGATAAGTAGTATTTCAGCTGGTATTCCATCTATATTTATTTTCTTACTTGTAGGCGTATTAATTAGCATTTGGATCGCAGCTGGAACTATTCCAACTTTAATGGTATACGGCTTCCAACTTGTATCTCCAAAAATTTTCGTTCCAACTGTTTTTGTTGTTTGTGCAATTGTTGGAACGAGTATCGGTAGTGCATTTACAACTGCTGCAACTGTAGGACTTGCCTTTATGGGAATGGGTACTGCCCTTGGATACGATCCAGCTCTAATTGCTGGTGCAATTATTTCTGGGGCATTCTTCGGAGATAAAATGTCTCCTTTATCTGATACAACAAACTTAGCGCCTGCTGTAACGGGTGTAGATTTATTTGAACATATTCGTAACATGCTTTGGACAACAGTGCCAGCTTTCATTATTGCTTTTATCGCATTTTTCATTTTAGGAAGCGGATCTGGTGGAAACGTTGATTTCTCAGCATTTATTAACACATTAGAAAAAAATGCAACGATTTCTATCGTTACACTGATTCCTATTTTATTACTGTTCCTATTCGCATTTAAAAAGGTACCCGCAGTTCCAACATTACTTGCAGGAATTGTGGTAGGGATTATTATTCTCTTTATTTTTAAACCTAGCACTTCTTTAGCTGATTTAATAAAAATTATGCAAGACGGTTACGTTTCTAAAACTGGTATCAAAGATATTGATAGCTTATTATCTCGCGGTGGCCTGCAAAGTATGATGATGTCAATTGCTCTTATTTTCCTAGCTCTTTGTATGGGAGGATTATTACAAGGAATGGGTATTATAGCGCAGCTGATGAATATTATCTCTAGCTTCGTAAAAACTAGTACACGCTTAATTATTTCTACTGCTTCAACTGCAATTGGTGTAAACTTCTTACTCGGTGAGCAGTACTTATCCATCGTTTTAACAGGACAAGCATTTGCTAATAAATACGATGAAGTCGGTTTAGAACGTCGTAATTTATCACGAGTATTAGAAGATGCTGGTACAGTAATTAATCCACTCGTACCATGGGGTGTAAGTGGCGTATTCTTAACAAACGTTCTTAGCGTTCCAACATTCGATTACCTGCCATACGCAATCTTCTGTTTAGCATGTCCAGTCGTAACCATTATCGTCGGCTTTACTGGATTCGGCCTTTCATGGAAAAAAGAAAAAGCAGTACCAGTTTCATAATATAATAAAAAGGATTACCAAATCGGTAATCCTTTTTATATTTCTCGACTATCTATTCGCTTTCTTTCTTCTAAATAACATAAGTAATCCCGCTCCAACAAACGCAAGACCCGCTCCAATTGTAGAAGCAATACTTGCACCTGTTTTCGGTAAATCACGTTCATCTTTTTCAGCTTCTTTATTTTCACTTACAGTTGTTGTTGTTTCTTTTGTATTTTGATCATCTGTTGTAGTTTGTCCAGATCCAGTATTGTTTCCATCTTGTTTTGGTTCATTACCATTATTACCTTCTTCTGTTGGTGGTGTTGGGTTTTCTCCATTACCTGTTGGCGGTGTTGTTGGATTTTCTCCCCCACCTGTTGGCGGTGTCGTTGGATTTCCTTCACCAGTTTCTTTATCATCATTTTTCTTCGTTATATCAATTGCATATTTAGCAAATTCATTTTCAGATGGTCCAACATATGATATGTTCCCATCTTTCTTTATATACTTTTGTGCATTTGGTGAAGAATCAAATGTTGTATTTAATTTATCTGCAACAATCGGTTTAAACGTCCAATTTTGATCAGCTGCTGGATCAATATTTTTTATTTTTTGCATATACTTCACAATGATTTGACGTGTTTCATCTTGTGATTGGTATACAACCTCCCCTTTACTTACACCTGGGAACGTTTGACTACTTCCACGATAGTTATTTGTAGCGACGATGAACTCTTGATCATCAGCTACTGGCTTACCTTCATATGTCATATTTACAATACGATTCGTATTTGCATTTACAACTTTTCCATCTTTATCGTATTTCGCCGGTTGTGTTACATCAATTTCGTATTTTAAGCCATCTAAAATATCGAAGTTATATGTAGGATAGCCTATATTTACTAATGGCTGTTCTTCTGTTTTCTTTGGATCAATTGTATTAAACTGACCTGCAGACATTTCAAGCCATTCTTTCACTTGTGCCCCATTTACTTTTACAGCATATAACGTATTTGGATACACGTATAAATCTGCAACGTTTTTAATTGCTAACGTTCCAGCTGGAATATCCGTATAATATGTAGCACCGTTTCGGCCACCTGCTTTAAATGGTGCGCCTGCAGATAAAACCGGAATATCTTTAATCTTTTCGTACTCTGGTTTTTTAAGTTCTTGTTCTACATACCATTTTTGCGCATTTGTCACAATTTGTACGGAAGGATCATCTTGTACTAATGAAAAATAACTATTAATTGGTGCTTTCGTTTCACCTACAGGTGTATTTACATAGTCGATTGTCGCTTGATGCTCATCTTTAATTTCATTAACTAATTTTTGATCAGATTCTACTAATGGGGTACCTTTACTATTAGCAATCGGGCGAAGTTGTGGCTTAGATTGATCTTTTTGTACTTCCCATTTTCCGTTTACCTTTTTCAATTGCATATCAATAATACCTAAGTTACTACCAAAAACACCAGGCATTACAACTGGAACACCATTAAATACATCCTTCACTTCAGTATGTGAATGTCCCATTAATACTGCATCTACGCCAGGAACTTGTGTTGCTAAATGATATGATGCATTTTCCATTCCTTCGTTGTATCCACTCTTATCAACACCTGAATGCGCTAGTGCAACGACAATATCTGCATGTTCCTCATTTTTCAGTTTCGGTACTAATTTATTCGCTGTTTTGACAATATCTTTCGCTTTTACTTTTCCTTCTAAATTTGCCTTATCCCAGTTCATAACTTGAGGTGGGACAAATCCTATTACACCAATTTTTACTATTTGTTTTTGGCCTGCTTCATCCACTACTTCTTTCTCTAAAATATGATATGGTTTAAAATAATTTTCATCGTTCGCTTCATTATTATCATGATCATCTTTATAAACATTCGAGTTAATAACCGGGAATTCC
This sequence comes from Bacillus sp. 2D03, assembly GCF_003946765.1. NCBI lineage: Bacteria > Bacillati > Bacillota > Bacilli > Caryophanales > Bacillaceae > Bacillus > Bacillus sp. 2D03. The sequence goes on from NZ_RPSJ01000001.1 coordinate 195,053, forward strand.
GTTTTACTAATTACTTTGTTTAAATAGTCTAAGCCGTAGTTAAATTCATGATTCCCAAGAGAGATGACGTCATACTTCATTAAATTCATTACACGATATAATGGATGTGTATAACTAGGATCCACAGGATTCTTCGGATCTTTTATTTTATTTGCTACATAATCTCCAAGCGGTGTCCCTTGTAATGCATCTCCATCATCAAATAGGACAGAGTTTTTCGCTTCTTCACGTGCTTTATTAACGAGTGTTGCAGTTTGCACGAGACCTACTTTATTATCTGTTTTCGTTTGATAATAATCGTAATTCATTAAGTTAACGTGAATATCTGATGTTTCTAGAATTCGTAAGTTAACTGTACTCTCCCCAGTGTTCTCATCTGCATGAGCTGTTGCTGGCAATACTTGCGGTGCTATAACACCAATCGCAAGAGTTGCTCCAGCTAGCATTTTTTTTGACTTTTTCACAAAAAATCCCCCTTATACAATTACCAGAAATAATGAAATGAATCCCTATCTGTCTCTAACCACATACCTTTTTTCTTCTATTAGAGACACAATTTTCATTTCACCCTGCGCTAACGAGTAGTCCCCTTAAACGCCCGATTGATGAAGACTATTAATTAATAGGAAATAAAGCTCCCACTCATTAAAGTTTCACCTTATCTGACATTATCATATATAAAGTTCTTTCCTATCGTCAATATTTTTTGACAAACTTCAACAAATTTTCTGTAAAGTTATTATAAACTTTTCATAAACATATAATATGCCCTTACATTGCTAATACTGCTGAATATGATACAATTACCAATTACAAGGAGGATGAATTTATGAAAAAAGTCATCTTAACAATTGTTTGTCTCCTCCTTCTGATCATTTCTTATTCTTATTTTGAAAAGAACGACGAGACAAAACAAAATGAATCTGAAGAAAAAACAGAAAAAACATCTGCCCCAAATTGGATTGATAAGCAAACAAACGAATCTTTTTATCATCTTGTATTAGGTGATTCACTCGCTAAAGGATATGGATCGACACAAGGTGGATTTGCTGAATTAGCTTCTAAGCAAATAGAAGCACAAATTCATAAACCAATTACAGTAGAAAACCTTGGGGTAAACGGTCTTACAACAGATCGTCTCGCTAAAAAAGTTCAATCAGAAGATGTAAAGGAAAAAATTAGAGCAGCAAATATAATTACAATTAATATTGGAGGAAATAATTTATTTCGTTTAAATCGTGATGTTGGTGTTATAGATGGTATAAAAATGTTAAATAAAGAAAAAGCCCATTTTGAAGCGGATATAAAAAGTATTGTAAAGACAGTTCGAGATCAAAATCCGGACGCTTTACTCATTCTCTCAGAACTCTATAACCCGTTACAACTCGATGAATCCATCGCAAGTTATGCAGATATGTTTTTAGATGGCTGGAATGAATCTGTTTATTCCATTTCCAAAGCAAATCAACCATCTATTGTTTTACCAATTCGCAAATTAATATCAAATGATAAAAAAGAGTTATTATTTGACCAAGTACACCCAAATGATAACGGCTATGCAATTATTGCCAACACATTTACAAAGCAAGTGTTATCCTACAAATATTAAAGCGACCATGAAACAATTCTATTTTTATAACATGTCTTTTTTGTTACAATGATAGTGGAAGGGGGCCTTTATATGGAATCACGCGAGTGGGAACGTATTGTTGATCATCTTCTTTCGCTAGTGCCTCTTTTTTATCGCAAATTTATGCTTCCTGGAGAATTTTCTTCTCAAAGACATATGCCGCCATCACATACACAAGTATTACTGCTTTTGCATGAAAACGGCACATTAGCAGTTTCCGAAATCGGCAAGCGGCTAGCGATTTCACGGCCTAACATGACACCTCTATTAAACAAACTTATTCAAGAAGAACTAATAGAGCGTCATTATAGCGAAAAAGATCGACGGGTCATTTTAATTTCTCTAACAGCTGAAGGGAAATTATTAGTAAATCAGTATCAGCAATTCATTTTAGACAAACTAAAAGAAAATTTCCAAACATTATCTGAGGAAGAGCGCGAAAAGCTCATTCATTCTCTTCAAACCATTCAAAATTTAATTTTGAAAACAAACGTATAAAGCTGCTTCTAAATAGAAGCAGCTTTATGATTCGTAATAATTACCATAGTATACATTGGAATATGGCCATGTTGTTAAATATGGTTTTTTTTCCTGTGTAGGCTGTTGTGTTGGTAATTGTGGTATTTGTGATAATTGCTGTAATTGTTGTTGCCGATATAATTCGTATTGTCTACTCGTATCATAAACCGGATAATAATTTACATATGGATATACTTGAGGCACGTAATAATAATACATTATCCTCTCCTCCTTTTTCTTAAACATATTCAAAGGAGAAAATGAATGTGACATTGTTTATAATTGTACAAGTGGTTCTCTCACTCGTTTCTTCCTTTTCTTCAAACGTAACTTACGGTTCTTTTCGTATAAATAATGCACAACGAAATATGAAATGAGACCAAACACAACTCCTAAAATCGTCATTCCAATTAATACATACACTTCACTTTGTAATAAGCTCTTTAATATCGTAAAAATGTGACTTGAAAACAAGTCCGATATCGTAAATGGTTCATGATGAATTTTCTGTACATGAAATGGATAAATCATTTTTCCTAGCGCATACGCAAGCGGAAATAAAAATACTGGGAGAAACGATATTTTCCCAATAATATTGCCAATAACTGCCGCAGGAAAAGATCCCTTTGCTAACCTGACGATTGGATAAAATATTACATATACGAGCGATGCCGTATAAATGACTAACATTTCTAAGCCGAATCCTATAGCAAACCCTAACGATACTTTCTTTGCGCCTTCTGGCGATCGAAGCAACTTATAATATTGAAACTTTAATATTCTCCACATCCGCTGGAAAAACGAATATGTTTTCTTAGTTGTTTTCACCCTCATCATCTCTTTAACTATATTTTTATATGTAGTATGTCCTTACACACTCTGAAAAACAAATTTAGTTTTCTCTTTTATTATAAATGATATCGAAATGGTTAACCAAATATACATCCGACATTTTAATATAAAAAAACCTCCCTTTTAGGAAGGCTCTTCTACATTTTTAAATAAACTCACTAATAACGCTTTTTGAGCATGCAATCGATTACCAGCTTGCTCAAAGACGATAGACTGCGGTCCATCTATAATTTCTCCTGTTACTTCTTCTTCACGATGGGCAGGTAAACAGTGTAAGAAACGATATGTTTGCTTCGCATGCTTAACAAGTTCGTTATTGATTTGGTAAGGTTGAAATAAAGTATACTTCTCTTCTTCGCCCTCTTGCCCCATGCTCATCCAAACGTCAGTATAAATGAAATCTGCTTCATTCACTGCTAATTCAGGATCATGCAAAACTTCAATTTCAGCTCCTGTTTCCTTGGCAATTGCTAACGCTTTTTTTACAATCTCTTCATTCGGTTCATACCCTACAGGCGTTGCCACAGTCATATGCATTCCGACTTTTGCACTCGCTAGCAACAATGAATGACATACATTATTTCCGTCACCTACGTAAGCCAATTTTATTCCTTTAAATGTATTTGTTTCTTCGTATATCGTCATAAGGTCTGCCAATGCTTGACAAGGATGATGATCATCCGTTAAACCGTTAATAACAGGAATACTCGATTCTTTTGCAAGCTCTTCTACATCCGCGTGTGAGAATGTACGTATCATGATCCCGTCAATATACTGCGATAATACTTTCGCAGTATCTGAAACGCTTTCTCCTCTTCCCATTTGCATCTCTTTCCCACTTAAAAACATACCATGTCCCCCGAGCTGTACCATTCCTGCTTCAAAAGATACACGAGTACGAGTGGAATGCTTATCAAAAATAAGCCCTAATATTTTGCCTTGTAATAAAAGCTCTTGCTTATTCTTTTTTAAATATATAGCGAACTCAATTAAAGAAATAATTTCTTCTTTCGTTAATTCTTCTAGTGTTAAAAGATCTTTCGTATTTAATTTCGGTACTTGTACAGTTGACATGAAACTTCCCCCTTATATGATTGATACGTTTTTTGTACAAACTACTTTTTTTATTATATATACTGCCTGTTCTAACTCTTCATTCGTGACAATGAGTGGCGGTAATAGTCTTATCACATTAGGACCTGCTTGTAATACGAGAAGTCCTTCGTTTTCTAGTTGTTCTATAAAACTTGCAACTTCATGCTTACACTCAATCCCAATCATAAGCCCCTTACCACGTATATTTTGAATACATTCGACATGCTGTAATTCCTCTTGCAACTTCTCTAATACGTACTCGCCTTTTTCTTGTACTTCTTTTAAAAACGATGGTTTTTCACTTACTTGCAATACTTCTTTCGCTGCAGCCATCGCGATGTAATTCCCGCCAAAAGTTGAACCGTGTGATCCTGCAGTAAACGACGCTCCGAGCTCTTTCCGGCCAATCATCGCTCCGACAGGAATCCCATTCCCAAGCGCCTTTGCAACGGTAACGATATCAGGCTCTATTCCCACTTGTTCATAAGCGAATAGTGTTCCAGTTCTTCCTATCCCCGTTTGTACTTCGTCTATAATAAATAAGGAACCGAACTTATTACATAATGTTTCAATCTCTTTCAAAAAAGATAGATCAGCAGGTATTACTCCTCCCTCTCCTTGAACAACTTCTACCATTACCGCCGCAACTTCTTCATTCATTACTTCCTCTAATGCTTTAATATCGTTAAAAGGGATATGTAAAAAAGATGGAAGTAATGGACCAAATCCTTCTTTTACCTTATCTTGGCCCGTTGCACTCATCGTTCCAAATGTTCTACCGTGAAAAGACTGCTGGCATGTTACGACGAGAGATTTTCCAGTATGCTTACGTGCTAACTTTAAAGCCGCTTCATTTGCCTCTGCCCCACTATTACAGAAAAACACATAATCTAATTCTCTATTTTCTGTTAATAATGACGCAACTTCTTCTTGCAAGCTGTTTGTAAACAGGTTAGATATATGCCATATATCATCAAGTTGCTCTTGTACACCTTTGAGAACAGTAGGGTGACAATGTCCTAGATTACATACGCCAATTCCTGATGTAAAATCTAAATATTCCTTACCGTTATTATCAATAACTTTCGTTCCAGTTCCCTTTACAAACTCAATAGTTCTTCTGCCATACGTTTGAAAAAGATGACTCGTCATGCAATACTCACACCTTTCGTTACCGTCGTTCCAATACACTCTCCCGTAACCTCAGTAAAATCTTTTGTACCATTCACAATACTTATCTTTTGCACTCCCATTTTTAATGATGCTAGTGCCGCCTGTACTTTCGGAATCATCCCACCTGTAATAACACCTGTTTCTATAAAAGTAGCAATTTCAGATTCATCCGTTTCCTTTACCAAATTCCCTTCATGTAATATTCCATCTACATCCGTAATAAAAATAAGCTCTTTTGCCCCTAACGCAGCCGCAATCCCAGCTGCAGCATTGTCCGCATTTATGTTATAAATTTCATTACCATTTATCCCGATTGGAGCAATAACAGGAATATACTCCATATTTATTAATCCTTTTAATAAGGCTGTTTCTACATAACTTACTTCCCCCACATATCCTATCTCTTCGCTGACAGGTTGAACTTGAAGTAAATTGCCGTCACACCCTGAACAACCTACCGCAAGTAAATTATGCTTTTGTAAATTCATTACGAGTTTTTTATTCGTACTTCCGCATAGCACCATTTGAACAACATCCATAACTTCTTTTGGTGTTACGCGTAATCCATCTCTTTTTTCTACGTTGATGTTACAATCTTTTAATTTGGCATCAATTTCTGGCCCACCACCATGGACAATCACTACTTTATACTTCTGCTGTAATTTCTTTATACAATCAAAAAACACATCATTTAATTGATTCAACATACTACCGCCGCATTTCACTACAATATATTCGCTCATCTTCTCTCTCCTTATGTACGATAACAAGCGTTTATTTTCACATATTCATAGCTTAAGTCACAGCCCCAAGCTGATCCTGTCTCTTCTCCTAAGTGTAAGTACACATTAATGACTATTTCATCTTCTTGTAATCTCTCTTTCATTTCTTCTTCAGAAAATGTTTGAGGCTCACTATTTTTTAATACCAATATAGATTGAAGAGTAATGTCAATTGTATTCGGATTAATAGCTACTTCACTTTGTCCAATACTGCTAATAATTCGCCCCCAGTTTGGATCTTCACCATGTATTGCTGTTTTCACAAGACTCGAACCGACTATTTGCTTTGCAATTTTTTTTGCCTCTTCATTCGTTTGAGCTCCTAGCACATTTACTTCGATTAACTTTGTAGCGCCTTCACCATCTTGCGCAATTTTCTTTGCTAAATCTTCACATACCTTCTGTAAAGCACATACGAAAGTTTCCCAATCTGTATGTTCCATATTTATCGGCCTTGTTTCTGATAATCCACTTGCCATAACGATGACCATATCATTCGTAGAAGTATCTCCATCTACCGTAATTTGATTAAATGTATGATTCGTAATTTGGGATAATGCCGTTTGCAATACGTCATGCTCTATATGAGCATCTGTCGTAATAAAACTAAGCATCGTTGCCATATTCGGATGAATCATCCCTGAACCTTTTGCAACACCCGCAATCGCCACTTTCTTCCCATCAATAATCATTTCATAGCAAGTTTCTTTCGTTATAAGATCCGTCGTTAAAATTGCTTCAGAAAAAGAATATGCTTCACTTTCTTCCTTCGTCGGTATAAGAGTTGCAACTCCCTTTCGGATTATATCCATCGGCAGCGGAACACCAATTACACCTGTTGAAGCTACTGCAACGTAATTTTCTTTCAATCCAAAATGTTCCGCCCCTAATGCGCGCATCTCGTATGCGTCTTGTAATCCTTTCATTCCAGTACAAGCATTTGCATTTCCACTATTAACGATAATTGCTTGTAACTTCCCTTCTGCCGTTATACTATCCTTCGTTACTTGTAAAGGGGCTGCTTGTATTTGATTCGTTGTATACACAGCGGCACATGATGCTGGTACGTCACAAACGATTGCCCCTAAATCCTTTTTCTCCTTTTTCAGACCATTTGCAGTACCAATTGCCGAAAAGCCTTTCGGCGTTACAATCGAACCATTTTCTAATTTTGTAATAGACGCTACTTTAATCATCATGTCCCCCTTATAGATAAAGCGGCATATGTTGTAAACCTGTTGTCTCTTCTAGTCCCGCTATTATGTTTGCATTTTGAATCGCTTGCCCAGCCGCGCCTTTCATCATATTGTCTATAACAGAAACGACCGTAACTCTTTCTGTTCTTTCATCGTAAGCTATGCCAATATCACAATAATTTGAGCCTCTCACTTCTTTTGGACTTGGAAATTTCCCTTGCGTACAAATTCGGATGAAAGGCGATTGTTCATACGTTTCTTCATACAATTTTTGAAGTTGCTTTATTTCCATCTTTTGTTTTACTTTTGCATAAAGTGTAATCATGATTCCTCGTGATATCGGTATTAAATGTGTGCTAAATGTAATTGGCTGTAATTCACTATTCCATTCTGTAAGCATTTGCTCAATCTCTGGAACGTGCTGATGCTGGTTTACTTTATAGATGTGTAAGTTATCGTATAGCTCAGGAAAATGAGTCATTGTTGTTGGTGTTTTACCTGCTCCTGTTACCCCTGATTTCGCGTCAATAATAATCGAATCTTCTTCAATCATGCTACTACGTACTAACGGTGCTATCGCTAGCAATGTGGCTGTAGCAAAACATCCTGGGTTTGCAATTAAATTTGCCTTTTGAATCTCAGTCCTTTTCCATTCACTTAACCCATACACTGCTTTTCTAAGAATTTCTTCTTTCGCTGCTGGCCTTTTATACCACAATTCATATGACGAAGGATCTATCATACGAAAGTCTCCAGATAGGTCAATTACTTTTAAACCTTCAGCTAATAACTTGGGAGTTAACTCCGCCGATACTCCTGCTGGTGTTGCTAGAAATACGATTTCTGCTTCTTTCCCTATTGTCTCCACATCAATTTCTTGTAACGTATGAACGAGGACATTTCGAAGATGCGGATATACATTTGTTATACACTCACCAACTTGTGAAAAAGAATGAAGAGATGCTATAGAAAAATATGGATGTTGTTCTAATAAACGAATTAACTCAATGCCCCCATATCCAGTGGCTCCAATAATTGCGACTTTCATAAGTTCCTCCTCAAATCGATTCTTTAAATTAAGTATGATTATAATATTGTATATTTATAGAGTCAATTAAATATTTATAAATTTTACAAACTTAAAAAACTTAATTTTACTAGAAAAATAATATACACAACCGAATTTTTATACAAAAATAGTGCATGGTAGTTTTTTTATTTCACTTCAAGTACAATAAAACAATACATACGTACATACAGGCGGGAAAAAATATGAACGAAAAATTAATTGAGAAAATGATTATAAAAAGTTTTCAGCAATATCAATGCAGTCCAATATCAAAAGAAGATCAGGAAATGCTAGTGAAACATATTCAAACGGTGACTCATTCAAATATTGAAATTGATTTATACGAGGAGATTGAGGATATTGTTTATGATTATGTGACTGGAAAACAATAAAAATAGGAGATTTCCATGTGGAAATCTCCTATTTTTTACTTAATGATTTACCTGCTACACGTTCAAATAAACCTGGGAATAAAGCATAAAGTTTCGGGCCAATTCCCATCCACTTCGGTAAGTTTACTTCACGTTTTTTCGTGTGCATCGACTTTACGATTTGTTCTGCTACGTATGTTGGTTTTAACATGTAACGTCCCATATTCTTTACATATGTACCAGATTGATCCGCTATTTCAAAAAAGTTTGTATCTATCGGACCTGGATTAATTGCTGTAACATAAATATCTGTATTCGCTAATTCCATGCGTAAACTATTCGTAAATCCTAATACAGCATGTTTCGTTGCTGCATACGCACTTGATTTCGGAGTTGCAATTTTTCCGGCAAGGGAAGCAATATTAATAATATGTCCTTCGTTCTTGTTTACCATATAAGGTAGTACCGCTTTCGTACATGCTACTAATCCAAATACATTTACTTGGAACATATCTTTCACTTCATCCATTGACGCATCTTCAAACGTTTTAAAAATACCAAATCCCGCATTGTTTACTAATATATCAATACGTCCCACTTCTTGTAATACCTTTGAAAAAACAGACTGTACTTCCATCTCTTCACTTACATCTAATACATAATAATAGCAAGGCGTATTATAAGTTTCTTTAATTTTGTCTACTAACGCTTGTAGTTTCTCTTCTGTTCGAGCCATTAATACTGGAGTCGCTCCCTGTGCTGCAACTTGCATTGCAACTTGCTCACCAATCCCACTAGAAGCACCTGTAATGACGATTACTTTATTTTGTAAACGTCCTGTCATTGCTGTCACCTACTTTGCATAATAAATCAATTGTTGCGATGACTCATCAATCATCACTTGTTGATTATATGCTAAATAGTCCAATTGTCCAACCGTTTCTGAAATAGTAAGTGGTAATTGTTCTTTATATAATACCGGAAATAGTTTTACACATACTTCAAATGCTGTCATTGGTTTTTCCTTTAATAACTCAAGCACTTTAAAAGCACGTGTTTCTTGCTTTTGTAATCTCGTTTCAATAAGTTGTTTCACATTTAGAACATCTTCCCCATGCCCTGATAAAATACGTGAAATATTCATTTCGCTTAAACGCTGTAATGTTTGATTATATTGTAGTAATGGGCGTGCCCGTTCTGTTTGCCCTTCATATGGTGGTTCTAGTATTGGATTCGAAGAAATATGACTGATGAGAGCATCTCCACCAATTAATATTCCATCAGATTCTCTATATAAAGAAATATGAGTAGAAGCATGACCTGGTGTTTCAAGTACTATAAATCCAGGCAAAGAATCAATACGATCTCCTTCTCTCACAGTATGCGTTAACGATCTATTACAAGAATATTTAAGTGTCCTCGTCGTCAATAACGACTCGTCTTTCAAAAATGCTGCTGGCACACCAAACTGTAAGGCCGTCTCTCTAAAAAATTCATGATACCGCTTTAAAAATTCTGGATTTTGTGTGATCCAAGGCTCATTCCAAGGATGTCCAATAATATTCGTCTTCTCAGAAAATATATTTAAAAGTCCACAATGATCTGCATGATGATGCGTAATGACTACTGTTTCAATATCTTCTAGCGTATGTCCTAATGCACCTAATTGACTTTCTAACGCATTCCTTGCCTCTTCTGTATTCGTCCCTGTATCAATTAATGTTAATGTCTCCCCCTCAACTAAAAACACATTCACAGTTTCCACTGCAAATGGTACAGGAATCTCCATTCGGTGAATCGCCGTCATGCTTAGCCCCCCTGTCTCTTTCCGGTTCAAAAATGAATACTTCTTCAGTTTACAACTTCTATATATATTTGTCATTATTTTCAGATAAAAAGAGGTGTTTCCTATAAAAAAACGAATGTATGTACATTTATAAGAATTTCTAACCAAAATTAAAGGAGGAACATCATGTCTATTCAAAACATTTCCTTTCTCGGTGCAGGCTCTATTGCCGAAGCTATTATTGGTGGCTTGTTACATGCAAATGTTGTTAAAGGTGAACAAATTACTGTAAGTAATCGTTCTAACGAGACAAGATTACAAGAGCTACATAAAAAATACGGTGTCAAAGGTACTCATAATAAAAAAGAATTGCTTACTGATGCAAATATTCTTTTTCTAGCAATGAAACCAAAGGATGTTGCAGAGGCGCTTACCCCTTTTAAAGAATACATAAATAATAACGTGCTTATTATTTCATTACTAGCAGGTGTTTCTACTGACTCAATTAGAAAACTACTTCAAAAAGACGTTCCAATTATTCGTGCAATGCCAAATACATCCGCAGCCATTTTAAAATCAGCTACCGCTATCTCCCCTTCAAAACATGCAACAGCGGAACATATTCGCACTGCAACATCTTTATTTGAAACGATTGGTCTCGTCTCTGTTGTAGAGGAAGAAGATATGCATGCTGTCACTGCATTATCCGGAAGTGGACCTGCTTATATTTATTACGTAGTGGAAGCTATGGAAGAAGCTGCAACAAAAATTGGTTTAAAAGAAGATGTTGCAAAATCACTTATTCTTCAAACGATGATTGGTGCTGCTGAAATGTTAAAAGCAAGTGACAAACATCCTTCTATTTTGCGAAAGGAAATTACTTCTCCTGGTGGAACTACCGAGGCAGGTATTGAAGTATTACAAGAACATAAATTTCACCAAGCACTTGTTTCTTGTATTACACAGGCAACGAAACGATCACATAATCTTGGAAAAACATTAGAACAACTAACAAAAGAAAAATAGAAAAAGGAGCTCAAGTTTATTTGAGCTCCTTTTTCTATAATTACACTTAGTTATTGTTCTTCCCAAAAATCTCTTCTTGCAGGCGACGACCAGTCGGCGTTGCTGCAAGTCCACCTTCTGCTGTTTCACGAAGTGCTACTGGCATCGTTTGTCCGATTCTAAACATTGCCTCAATTACTTCATCACATGGAATTGTACTCGTTACACCAGCTAATGCTAAATCTGCTGAGATCATCGCATTTGCAGCTCCTGCTGCATTACGTTTTACACAAGGTACTTCTACAAGTCCTGCAACAGGATCACACACTAAACCAAGCATGTTCTTTAATGAAATTGCCATCGCTGTAGCTGCTTGATCTTGTGTTCCACCAGCCATCTCAACTGCAGCTGCAGCCGCCATTCCACTTGCTGAACCAACTTCAGCTTGGCATCCTCCTGCCGCACCAGAAATACAAGCGTTATTCGCAACAACCATACCGAAAGCTCCTGCTGTAAATAAGAATTCAATCATTTCTTCACGTGTAGGCTGCAATTTTTCTCTTAGTGCAAATAGTACACCTGGCACTGTTCCAGCAGACCCTGCTGTTGGTGTTGCACAAATAATTCCCATCGCTGCGTTTACTTCATTTGTTGCAACAGCTTTGCTTACTGCATCCAAAATCGTATCTCCAGATAAGCCTTTTCCACTCTTCATATACGCTTGAACTTTTACAGCATCTCCACCAGTTAAACCAGTTGGTGATTTCACGCCGCGAATACCACGTTCTACTGCTTGCTCCATCACGACTAAGTTCTTTTCCATACCAGCAATTACTTCTTCACGTGAAATACTTCTTGTTTCCATTTCACATTGAATCATAATTTCTGCGATTTTTACATTTTGTTCTTTAGCTTGCGCCACTAGTTCCGCTGCGTTCCGAAACATGGTGTGTCCCCCCTGCAATTATTCCATAATAGTTACTTGACAAATATTTTGTTGCGCTTTTATTTCTTCAATTACTTCATCTGCTAATAATTCATCTGTTTCGATGACCATAAGCGCTCTTCTTCCTTTTTCTTTACGAGATACACTCATTGTACTAATGTTAATCTCATGTTTCGCAAGGATTGAAGCTACCGCTGCAATAGCACCGAAGCGATCGTTATTTACAATAAGTAGTGCTGGGCTCGTGCCTGATAATTGAAGATCGAATCCGTTTAATTCTACAACTTCAATTTTACCGCCACCAATTGAGCAAGCAACAACTTCAATTTCATCTTCACCTTTATACAAACGAATTCTCGCTGTATTTGGGTGAGGTGCATTGGCATCTTCTTCAATGAATTCTACTTCAATTTCGCGCTCTTTTGCTATTTCTAGCGCCTCTGGAATACGTAAGTCATCTGTTTCAAATCCTAATATCCCACCTATTAGCGCTACATCCGTACCATGCCCACGATACGTCTTTGCAAATGATCCATATAATGAAATGCTTACTCTTTCTGGTTCATGACGAAACAGCTGGCGAGCAACTTGCCCCATTCTTGCCGCGCCTGCTGTATGTGAACTTGATGGTCCAATCATAACTGGACCGATAATATCAAATACTGAGCGATACTTCATCATAACTCCCCCTAAACCTCTATGAAAAAATTTATTCTACTATTCTATTAAGCTGCTACATCTGTCGCTTTTCAAGTTGTACCACGAATTTGTTCTGCTGTACGAATTGGATAGTTTTTGAATAAAAGTAATCCAATATAACCTGAAATAATGCCAGTTATCATAATACATAAAATTCTTAGTATTATTTTTATTAAAAAATGATATAAGATAATCCACAATAAAGTCTGGTAGCAATCCAAAGTTTAACACAGAAGCCATTGCAAGCATAGCATAAACAAGTGATATAACCATTGCTAATGCAACTAAATTTGCACCCGCTATTCCGCCTAGACTACCTGCTGATGTTCTGAACTCTTTTAAAGAGTGGTGTACCAATTAAATCTCCACCACCTTATTAATAAAAAGCTTCTACTAAGGAACTTGCAATAGATACACTCGCTAATCATATCGTTTAGCTAAAAAGTGAAAAAGACTTATGACAAATAATAGTAATATCTTTCCTATTATAATTCTCGTGTTACTCTCTCATGATTTAGTCAACTTCACTTGTTACGATAATGACTAAAATACATGTGACTTATCATAAATTATAATCTGCCCTCATTATAGCTTGTTTTTTATAAAACGCTTACTTTTGTTGAATTTTAAAAGTTCTGAATAAAAGTCCATTTCTGCTATTTGTATCACTTGTATGTCATCTGACTTATATAACAGTTTTTCTAAATAATCATTATTTCGTATTTTTATCCTATATATTCAAACCATCCTAATTTTCTGTATCATCCAAGTATAAGTATAAAATAATAACAGTTTTATTTTTAAATTTTTTTAGACATAAAAAAATGGTAACCCGCCGTTACCATTTTTTATAAAATTATCATTTTTCTACTGGGAATGATTTCAAATCCGTCGCTATTTCTGTATTAGAAAACAACTCTCTAGCCTCTTTCAATAATTCCTTATATGTATCTCCTTGATAGCGAGAACTAATGTGAGTTAATATTAGTCGCTTCGCATTTGCCTGAAGTGCAATGCTCGCAGCTTGCTTAGATGTAGAATGAAAATAATCATACGCTTGTTGCTCATCTTCTGCTGCGAAAGTCGCTTCATGGACAAGTACATCTGCATCTTGCGCAAGCTCCCTACTCGCTTCGCAATATCGCGTATCACCTAAGATAGTAATAATTCTTCCTTTTTGAGGTGGGCCGATAAACTCATTTCCATTTAATATCGTGCCATCCTCTAATTCAACTGCTTCACCATCTTTTAAACGTTTAAAGATTGGACCTGGTTTCACACCCATCTCAAGCAACTTATCAACTAAAAGAGCACCTTGTATATCTTTCTCTACAATACGATATCCAAAACATTCTATACCGTGTGACAATCTTTTCGTTTCTACATAAAATTCATTATCTTCAAATACGGTACCTTCTTCTGTTATCTCCACAACTTCAAGTGGATATTTCACATGTGTCGTACTTACCGATAATGCCACTTCAATAAATTGTTTAATTCCTTTCGGTCCATACACCGTTAAAGGCGTAGTTCCTCCTTGAAATGAACGGCTACCTAATAAACCAGGCAATCCAAAAATATGATCGCCATGTAAATGCGTAATAAATATTTTTTCAATGCGGCGCGGACGTACAGATGTATGTAATATTTGATGTTGCGTGGCCTCGCCACAATCAAATAACCAAGTTTGTCCTCGTTCTTCTAACAATTGTAAAGCAATTGCTGAAACGTTCCTTCCTTTTGAAGGAACACCTGCACCAGTTCCTAAAAATACAAATTCCACTTTCTTTCCTCCAGCTCTAAATATACTCTATCTCTCATCTTACGGAATGTTATTTCAAATGGCAAATTGAATTTACATAACCAATCATCTAGACAACTATATAACACGAACGTTATACTTAAAAAATTTAGCCATTGTTCGTGTTTTATGGTAAAATGATTATACTACATTTTAAGGGAGCGTTTTATTATGAAAGAAGTATTTCGTTTACAAACTGATTTTTCATCTTCATTTGATCGCTGGGTAAGTTCTTTCGTGTCTGATCACCCAGCACAATTAGAATGGACAACTTTAAAGGAATTAATCCATGAATATACAACATCACATACAAATGATACGTTACCAGCATATATTTCTTCAGCTTTAACATATTACGCCCAACGTGTTTCAACTACAAACAGTTCAGAAATTGTTATTTTTGAAAACCCTACAATCTCGTAATCTATAATAAAAAAGCACTGGTTACAGTGCTTTTTTATTTATACTTATTTAACAAATGATCATATTCCGTCCAAAAGTCGGTATACATACTTCGCTCAAACTCATTTGAAATTATCTTTTCACTTGATTTATTAAATAATTCTTTTGCTTGTAGTGCAAAAGAAACAATTTGTCTTCTATATTCATTTTCATTCAATTCTATATGAAGTCCTTCATAGTATATAGCCTTTTGATCAGTAGAAATAACTTTGACAAAGTCCTTTAAAATCACGTTTTTACCTATATGGTTTATAGTCCAATGAATTGAAATTGGGCATCCTAACATTAGCATAGTGCCACATCCGTGCAAAATAAGCCCCTCTTCATTTTCAATATCACAAATATATTCTTTATCTAAAGTTCGTAACAAAGCTAAAGCTGATTCACTTATTCCCCATTCCTCATCCATACCTGCCTGCGTAATAATCGTTCCAGCCATATTTAAATATATTTCTCCATGAGAACATAAATCTTCCTGCTCATTAAACAACCATTTTTGATTCTCAATATTTATAATAAAATTTTGTGGTACCATTACAAATTCCCCTTTTATAAAAATATTTATTTTCCATATTATTTATAATCAATATCATGCATTTCATCCCATATATCTATTATAAATCCATTTAATATTTTAAAAACACAGATAAAAAAGATATTGACACTAAGATTTTACAGTGCTAACATCAACATGTAATTGAATATGGTCTCTGTTAGGTGAGGCTCCTGTATAGAGAAACGCTGCTGCCCAAAAATGTCGAGAGACGCCAATGGGTCAACAGGAAAGGTCGGAATGAAGGCCTTTTTTAACGTAGCTGGTTTCAGTACCTATGCTATACAGTGCTAAAACTCAACGAGGGAGAGGTGCATGTATTTTGTCATACACAAAAACTGTTTTTATTTATATCTACTAACAGTCTTTGTTGTGGACTCTTTTAACTGCGAATTCAGACCTTTACTCGTTTTGAGTAAAGGTCTTTTTACGTCTATATGCACCTTACTATGAAACAAACATAGCATATTCAGAAACTACTAAATTGTACGGAGGTGAGGAACAGTTGGCAATTGATGATTCGGCCCAGATACCCATACGTTTTACATTCATATTTCATCATGTAGGTAGGAAAGAAACTGTTCCTCACCATTTCAAATAGTTAGGTAACAGATTGTTTCCTCCTTCATGACAGAGGAGGAACTACCGATGTTTAATTTACAAAGACAAGAAACAAAGCATGCTTATGAGCAAGATAGCATGAAAACAAATAACGAATTATTAGTGGAGGTTGCAACACAAGATGTAAGCTCTGCGTTAAAACTTTTAGAAACAACACAAGATGGATTATCTAAACAAGAAGCGTCTCGTAGACTTTCTTTATACGGTCCGAATGAAATAGCTCATAATAAAATGGCGCCGTGGTACATTCAATTTCTATTGGCATTTAAAAATCCATTTATTTTCGTTTTATTAGCTCTTGGAGCACTCTCCTTTTTCACAGATGATATGCAAGGAACGATTGTCGTATCTGTAATGGTCCTACTTAGTGCAACGATTCGGTTCTCCCAAGAATTTCGTTCTCAAAAAGCTGCCGATAAGTTAAAAGCTATGGTTCGAACAACTGCGAGCGTATTTAGAATAAATGGATTTGTACATGAAACAAAAAATGTAAAGAATTTAAACCGAAATTACACAACAGAAATTCCAATTGAGGAACTTGTACCTGGCGATATTATTTCCCTTTCAGCTGGTGATATCGTTCCAGCTGATGTGCGTGTTGTATCCGCTAAAGATTTATTTGTTAATCAATCTTCTTTGACAGGGGAAGCACTTCCTGTAGAAAAATACGAACACTGCTACCATACAGAAAATAAGCATATCTTACCGAAAAACATGAAAAAAAATTACAATCCACTCGATATGGAAAACCTTTGTTTCATGGGAACAAATATTGTAAGTGGCAGCGCAAAAGCTGTTGTCATCTCAACAAGTACCGATACGTATTTCGGCTCTTTAGCAAATAAGGTAATTGGAAAGCGTGTAGAAACAAGCTTTGATAAAGGTGTAAACAAAGTAAGCTGGCTCTTAATTACATTCATGCTTATTATGGCACCTATTGTCCTTCTCATTAATGGATTCACAAAAGGAGATTGGCAAGAAGCTTTCTTCTTCGCTATTGCCGTTGCTGTTGGCCTTACACCTGAAATGTTACCAATGATTGTAACTGCTAATTTAGCTAAAGGTGCCGTTAACATGTCTAAACAAAAAGTAATTGTAAAACAGCTAAATTCTATTCAAAACTTAGGTGCTATGAACATTCTTTGTACAGATAAAACCGGAACTTTAACAGAAGATAAAGTGGTCCTTGTTCGTCACTTAGATCCCAAGGGAAATGAATGCAATCGCGTCTTGCAATTTGCCTATTTAAATAGTTTCTATCAAACTGGATTGAAAAATTTAATAGATAAAGCTGTTATTAAGCATACAGAGGAAAACAATAAATTTAATCCATCAGCTTTTCAAAAGCTAGATGAAATTCCATTCGATTTCGCCCGCCGGCGTATGTCAGTTATTGTAAAGGATATTTCAGGTGAACATACAATGGTTTGTAAAGCTGCCGTAGAAGAAATTTTATCAATTTGTAACTACACTGAAGTGGATGAAAAAATCGTTCCACTCACCGAGGAAATACGTTCAAATGTCAAAAAACTAAGTGAGACACTAAATAGTGAAGGTATGCGAGTTATTGCTGTGGCTTATAAAAAAGATAGAAGAATAAATGATACAGAGTACGCAGTAAAAGACGAAACTGATATGATTCTCAGTGGATATATCGGCTTTTTAGATCCACCGAAACCATCTGCAGCAGCTGCAATTCAAGCATTACAAAAACATGGTGTACAAGTGAAAATTTTAACTGGCGATAACGAAATTGTTACAAGAAAGGTTTGTAAAGAAGTTGGATTAGATATCGGCGAACCAATCCTCGGTTACGAGATTGATTCTTTACCAGATAAAGCATTAGCAAAACTTGCTGAAGAAACGACTGTATTTGCGAAGCTTAATCCAATGCAAAAATCTCGTATTATACACGCATTACAAGGAAATGGACACACTGTAGGTTACATGGGAGACGGCATTAACGATGCTGTAGCATTACGTGAAGCTGATGTCGGAATATCTGTTAATACTGCTACTGATATTGCGAAAGAAGCTTCCGATATTATTCTACTCGAAAAAAGTTTAACTATATTAGAAGCAGGTATTTTAGAAGGACGTACTACATTCGGAAATATTTTAAAATATATTAAGATGACAGCTAGCTCTAACTTCGGTAATGTGTTTAGCGTGTTAGTAGCAAGTGCTTTCATTCCTTTTTTACCGATGCTTGCCATTCATCTTTTAATTCAAAACTTACTTTATGATATTTCACAACTTTCTATTCCATGGGACAAAATGGATAAAGAGTTTCTAGAAAAACCACGAAAATGGGATACTGCAAACTTACGAAGCTTCATTATTTCTATCGGCCCAATTAGTTCCGTATTTGATATTATCACATACGTAGTCATGTGGAATGTATTTGGTGCAAATACACCGAGCGAGCAATCATTATTCCAGTCCGGTTGGTTTGTCGTTGGATTGTTAACACAAACTTTAATTGTTCACATGATAAGAACACAAAAGATTCCATTTATTCAAAGCACTGCATCAACACCAGTCGTTTTATTAACCGCTCTTATTATGGCAATCGGGATTTATATTCCATTCTCACCACTTGGTGCAGCCGTTGGTTTACAAGCATTGCCACTTAACTACTTCCCTTGGTTAGTAGGAATACTATTAGGCTACGCTTTTTTAACACAGTTCCTAAAAAAGCTTTATATTAAAAAGTTTCATAGCTGGTTGTAAAAATAAGAATGAGTGGATATTCCCCGCTCATTCTAAAAAACATAACACATATTTATATATGGAGGTGACCATGATGGTATGGTACGACATTGTATTCAGATTAGTTATCGCAATTATTGTAGGAGCTTGCATTGGAATGGAAAGACAATGGAGACACCGAATGGCTGGGTTACGGACAAATGCTCTCGTATCACTTGGTACCTGTATAATAGGAAAGGTGTCATGATTTTACTACTTCATGACACCTTCTACATAAATTTATTTTCTAACTTTTGTTGAAACGACTTCTCTTGCTTACGTAGTAGTTGACTACCTCGTTGTAAAATCGGTGTTCCATACTTATCATTAATTTGATCAATGACAGCAAGTAGTGGTTCTTTTTTCGCATCCTCTTCAAATGAAAACAAATCTAATTGTTTCACCGATTCTGTCTTCCACTCTATTTCAGTAGCTGTAACACCTAGTAAACGAACGGAATCACCATCCCAATGTTGCTTCCATAAACGGGATGCTGCTTGAAAAATATCGCGTTCTTCCCAAATTGCATTTTTCAATTGCTTACTCCGTGTTACTGTTCGCCTATCATGGTATTTAATCATAATTTGAATATTATAGCTGACAAGGGTTCGCTTTTGTAATCTTTTACTCACTGATTTTGATAAACGTTCTAACATATCAAGCAATTCTTTCTCTTCATCCATATCCTTTGAAAAAGTCATCGAGTTACCGACACTTTTATGTTGGCCCATTTGACTCGGATCCACTTCCCTATCATCCGTACCTTTTGCACGCTTTTGTAAATCAATACCGTGCTTCCCAATTTTAGCGCGAATGATATGCTCGTCTCCCTTCGCTAACTGTTCAATTGTATGTATATGAATTTCATTTAATTTTTCAGCTGTTTTTTCTCCAATCCCATGCATTGCTTCAACTGGAAGTGTCCAAATCATTTCTGGAATATCACGTTTTCGAAGTACGGTAATACCGAGAGGTTTTTTCATATCAGAAGCTGTTTTTGCTAGGAAAAGATTTGGAGCAATTCCGATACTACACGGAAGCTGCAACTCTGTTAATAGTGCTTGTTGAATCATCTTTGCTATTTCAAGAGGCGAACCAAGTGCGTAGCAATCTGTAATATCTAAATATCCTTCATCTATTGAGACTGGTTGTATCTTTTCTGTAAAACGGGAAAGGACTTGAAACATTTGAAATGAAGCTTCGCGATATAATGTAAAATTAGGACGCCTTACAACTAATTGCGGGCATAACCTTTTCGCTTCCCAAAGGGGCATCGTCGTACGTATTCCGTATTCTCTCGCCTCATAACTACATGTTATAATAATTCCTTTTCTCTCTTTTTCATTTCCAGCAACCGCTAATGGCTTTCCTTGTAATGATGGATCATGAGCAATTTCAACAGATGCGAAAAAGCAATTCATATCTACATGTAAAATAACACGACCATTTTTCGGATACATTTCTCGCATAGTACTCACTCCCTAATCAGAACGTTCGTTCTTTCATTATATCAAATTTTGCACAATAGTTATAATAATTACTTGTTCTTTTTTATAATCGATATAAAGAGGATATATATGTGAAAGGGTCTGATTATGATGAGATCAACTAATAAAGTGAAACTTTAATCAGCCTCACCAATCGGGTTTTTGCGGGCAGCAGGGCCCCCACTTAACTTCTTTACTTTCGCAGAATTTTGAGGTAGGGAGCTTACTGTCCGGCAAATAGCGGGATAAACTCAACTATACATGCCTTGTAGTTATATTAATCATTGCAATTAATTATTTACTACTTCCGATTTTCAATATGAATACGTTAGGATTATTCCTTCGTCTAGTACATGTAGCAACAACGTATATACTTCCATAGGTTTTCTTATATTGGCTTATACGTCTTGTCAAAGCAATCGAATCAAAATAAAAAGCGTGTAAATCACAATTGATTTACACGCTTTTTCTATTTCATTACTTCGCTACTTCTTCAATAATTGCAACAACTAATTCTGCTGTTTTTGCTAATTCTTCAACAGGAATCTTCTCGTTTGTTGTATGAATTTCTTCATAACCAACTGCTAAGTTAACTGTTGGGATACCATGTCCTGCAATTACGTTTGCATCACTTCCGCCACCACTTTGGTGAAGAGAAGGTGTACGACCAATTTTTTCAGCTGCACGTTTTGCAACTTCTACAACGTGATCGCCATCAGCAAATTTAAATCCTGGGTACATAACGTTTACTTCAACGTCTGCATGCCCGCCCATTTCTTTTGCAGTTGTTTCAAATGCTTCTTTCATTTTCGCAACTTGTGCTTCCATTTTCTCATTGATTAAAGAACGAGCTTCTGCAAAGATTTGTACATGATCGCAAACGATATTCGTTTGTGTACCACCTTCAAAACGTCCAATATTTGCAGTCGTTTCAGAGTCAATGCGACCAAGTGGCATCTTCGCAATTGCTTTCGCTGCGATAGTAATTGCAGATACACCTTTCTCCGGCGCTACACCAGCGTGAGCTGTTTTTCCGCGAATAATTGCGTTCACTTTCGCTTGTGTTGGAGCTGCAACAACGATTTCACCAACTTTTCCATCGCTATCTAATGCGTAGCCATATTTCGCTGTAATACGCTCACGGTCTAATGCTTTTGCACCAACAAGACCTGATTCTTCTCCGACTGTAATAATAAATTCAATTTTACCATGAGGGATATTTTTCTCTTTTAAAACACGGATTGCTTCGAACATTGATGCTAATCCAGCTTTATCATCCGCACCTAAAATTGTTGTACCATCTGATACGATATATCCATCTTTAATAGAAGGCTTAATTCCATTACCAGGAACTACTGTATCCATATGAGAAGTAAAGTAAATTGTATCAACACCATCTTTTGTTGCTGGTAAAGTACAAATTAAGTTACCTGCACCATGACCAGTTACAGCCATTGTGTCATCTTCAAATACTTCTACACCTAAATCTGTGAATTTCTTCGTTAATACTTTGCAGATTTCTGCTTCAAATTTCGTTTCAGAATCTACTTGTACTAATTCCATAAATTCATTTACTAAACGTTCTTGATTAATCATAAGACTGCGCCTCCTGCACTACCATTATGTATGTAACACTATTAATTATAACAGAATTTCGCAAAAGTTTCGAAATACAAGACAAAAAACAGATGGTTTACATGTCTAGATAACCATCTGCTTTCTATTACTCATTTAACAATACCCAGCGCATATGATCTTCCCACACGCCATTTACCATTAACATCTTCCTAGACACGCCTTCATATTGAAAACCTATCTTCGTTACTACTTGTATAGATGCTAAATTACGAGGCATAATCGGAGCTTCTATACGATGTAACTGAAATTCCCCAAAAGCAACTTGAATTGCTTTTCTAAGCGCTTCTGTCGTATACCCTTTGTTTAACTCTGCTTTATCTAATTTATAACTGAGTACACAAGATTGATAAATGCCACGAACGATTAAATTAAATGAAATACACCCAATTATTTTCGTATCATCACCCTTTTTAAAAATCCATAGTCTGATGATTTTCCCTTCTTCGAACTCTTTTCTATCCTTTTGCAACTTTTTCTTTTGATAATCTAGCGTAAAAAAATCATCCGGTCTATACTCTTCCCAAGCTTTTAAAAATTCACGATTTCTGTCGTAATATTGAAGAACTGTTTCAGCATACGACTCATCAATTTCCCTTAAGTATAAACGATCTGTTTCGTATATTTTCATCATCGTATCTCCATTCTTCAGCTTGCCCAACTAAAAATTAACAATATACCCTTTTACTATATTCTCTACACACTCTCAAATTTCCTGTTATATTTTGCAATCCCCTCCCGAATTTTGTCCTCACTCTCCCCTTGTCCATAATTTCATTTCTCGTTACAATGAAATTGTACTGATTTGCAAGGAGGTATAACGATGCATAAAAAAGCTCAAAAAGTTATGGTTTATGTGATGCTAATTTCTATGCTTGTAACAACATTACTTGCTGGCGCGAGTATGTTTTGGTAAAAAGGGCGATGTGTTCGTCCTTTTTTTACTTTTTACACATAACAAAATAAACCATCTCGACATCGAGATGGTTTATTTTATATAAAACACAATCGCTACAATACTAAAGGAAAATGACATTACAAGCGCTATTACAAAACTTGTATATTGTTTCTGCTGAAATGCCCCAATAACAAAAGTGAGATTAAGTAATGCCATACATACAATTGCTACAAGATAAGAACATATATTAAAAGTTGCCAATATGAATGTAATAACAAATAGAAATCCCATAAAAAACTGCATATACGAAAGTTTTGGATTCAAGTACATATGAGCAACCCCTTTATCTAATTTTATCTTTCTATACTCTCATTAACGCACGGTTATGTACACATGTCAAGACAACTTATTATAATAGAAAAAGCCAACCTTTTCGTTGGCTTTTTCATATGCAACGGCTCCTTTTTCTTTTGCCAATTGCTGAAATGATTTTTTCGATTTCACAATCCATACTTTCGTTCCAATTGGAATGCGATCAAACAAATATTCCACATCGTTTTTCTTCATTCTTATACACCCTTGTGAAATATACTTTCCAATTGAACTCGGTTGGTTTGTTCCATGTATTCCATATTTACTTCCATCAGTTCCTCTTGCATTAAATCCAATCCACCTTGACCCAAGTGGATTTTTTGGCGATCCACCTGGAATATCCTTCGCAATGTAATACGGATCCTTTGCTTTCATTACAACATCAAAATTTCCTTCTGGAGTTAATTCATTCGTTTTCCCTGTCGCTACTGGAAAAACCTTTTGAATCTTTCCATCGTCAATGTAAGCTAATTTATTCGTTGCTTTATTTACAATAATAAAAGTATCTCCGGCACGTGGATTATCCCCAAGAGGCCAAATCGGCGATAAAGAAAGACATAATATGATAGAGAGAAGATACGGCATAGATAATTCCTACCTTCTATATAAGTTCTTTTATATTATCCTTTCCCTTAAAGCGACTTTTAATGAGTAAATATTGTTCCATTTCATACACAAGTTGAACAAGTTTCGCACGTATCTCAAATTCTTCGCGTGTAGCTGGCAATGGCATGTCTCTAAATAATCCCCTCATTTCTTGAAGCTGCCTTAAGGAAATAACGCCAGTACTCTCAGGGCTAATAGCATTACCAATGTTTTCAACAACATCTGCAATCATGTCAGCTTGTTCATATGTCCACGATAAAGAAGCTGCTAGTGGTATCATTCGCTCTAAAATTTCGAATTGTTGCATACGCATATTAAAATAACGATAGTAATAATCATCTTCTCGCATAAATGCATTCTCAAGTTTTTTAAACGATAAATCTCTTGCTTCATTTAACATATTCTCGGTTTCAATGAGTTCTGCTCCACTCCAACTACTTTCTCGATTTCGTAAATACACAACCATTTCAAACAAAATCGTTTTAAAATTATTCTCTATTTTATCCTGATACTCTTTTAGCTTATTTTCACTACTCGGCATATACATATTTACTAATAACGCCACGCTAATCCCTATCGTTAATATAGCAATTTCATTTCCAACTATAAGCCATGTAATTTGCTTCAATGAATATAGATGCATAACAATAACTGAACTCGTGACAATACCTTCTTGAATTTTAAGCATTACTGCAGTCGGAATAAATGTAAGCAACAATATGCTAATTGCAAGTGGTGTATAGCCAATCGTTTCAAAAATACAAAACGCGAATGCCATTGATAATACACACGCTAGAAAACGATGTAACGACACTTGAAGTGATTTGCGCTTCGTATTTTGTACACATAAAATAACTAAAATGCCTGCTGAACTATAAAATTCTAACCCTAATAACTGAGCAATAAAAACTGCCGCACCTGTCCCTATTGCTGTTTTTACTGTACGATATCCAATTTTAAACATATCATTACTCCTATATGTATAAACGTATTTACAGCTAGTATAAAAAAAGGATGACACAATGTCATCCTTTTCTACTTATTATTCACATAACCTTTTCATATTACAATATTTTTTGTAAAAATTGTTGCGCACGTTCACTTTTCGGCGCTGCAAAAAATTCTTCTGGCGCACTATCTTCTACAAGCTTTCCTCCGTCCAAGAAAAGAACACGATCTGCCACTTCTTTTGCAAAGCCCATTTCATGTGTAACGATAGCCATCGTCATTCCTGTCGTAACTAACGATTTCATAACTTCTAACACTTCTTTCACCATCTCTGGATCTAGCGCCGATGTCGGTTCATCAAATAACATAACTTCCGGTTCCATCGCTAACGCTCTTGCAATTGCTACACGTTGCTTTTGTCCTCCCGAAAGACGATTTGGATACGTATCTTTTTTATCTACTAATCCAACCTTTTCTAAAAGTTTCTCAGCTTTCTTTTCAGCTTCTTGCTTCGTTACCCCTTTTACATTGATAGGAGCATACGTAATATTTTCTAATACAGTCATATGAGGAAATAAGTGAAAATGCTGAAATACCATACCGACATTTTCACGAACATGCATAACATTCGTTTTCGGATTCGTTACTTCTTCCGTCCCAATCCAAATGTGACCATCCGTTGGTGCTTCTAACATATTCATACAACGTAAAAATGTTGATTTTCCTGATCCAGAAGGCCCTATAATTGCGACTACTTCCCCTTTTTCAATTGTTGTTGTAATTCCTTTTAATACTTCGTTTTTACCAAATGATTTATGAAGGTTTTCAATTTTAATCACTTTTCTTCATTCTCCCTTCAATTGCCTTCCCGACTAATGTAAGAATAATGACTAACATATAATAAATCAGTCCAACAAAAAGTAATGGTTCAAGATATTTAAATGTCTCACCGCCTACAATGTAAGCACGACGCATTAAATCAGTCGCGCCTATTACTGTTACTACAGCCGATTCTTTCGTAAGTGTCGCAAATTCGTTCACAAGCGCTGGTAATATATTTTTTAATGCTTGAGGGAAAATAATATTTCTCATCATTTTTCCGTACGGTATCCCTAAAGCCATTGCTGCTTCTGTTTGTCCTTTATCAACCGCTTGAATACCAGCACGAATTACTTCTGACATGTATGCACCTGAATTCAAGCTAAATGCAAGTACAGCAGCTAAGAATGCTGGTATTTCATAACCAATTATTTGTGGGACGCCGAAATAAATAATCATTAATTGCAATACAAGGGGTGTACCACGAAAAATTGATGTATAAAAATCTGCTGCTATATTTAATGCTCGTATTCTAGCAATTTTACAAAGTGCTAATAGCGTTCCTAAAATAAATCCTGCTAAAGCTGATACTGCTACAATTTTCAAAGTAACTTCTAAACCTTTTAGTATATATGGTATCGAAGGCGTAATCGCCGAAAAATCTAAGTTCATTCTTTTCATTCCCCTCACAGAAAAGTGAAAGGCAGCTTATTTTCCGCTGCCAAACCATTTCTTCACTAATTTATCCATTTCTCCATTTTCTTGCATTTTTTTAATTACTTTATTAAATTCAGCTGTTTTATCACTGTTTTTCGGAAGGGCAATTGCTGCTCCAACTTCTTCTGGTGCTTCTTTAATTTCAATTCCTTGTAAATCTTTCATTTTCTCTAAATAATTTTTAGCAACTGTATCTTCTATAATTGCAGCGTCAAAACGACCAGCTTTAATTTCTTGTACGATTTCTGGTATACGGTCACGTCCCTCAACTTGGAAATCTACTTGTTTTTTAAATTCTGCAGCTTTCTCTTCTTGAATAGACCCTGTTTGTACCCCTACTTTTTTCCCTTTTAAATCCTCTACAGATTTAATGTTAGAATCCTTTTTAGAAACGATCATATTTTTCGCAACAAAATAAATATCTGTAAAATCAACATTATTTTTACGCTCTGCAGTTGGCGTCATACCTGCCATTACGAAATCAACTTTTCCTGAACTAAGAGATGCTAATAAACCACCAAAATCCATATCTTTCACTTTCACTTCATACCCAAGTTCTTTTCCGATATATTTAGCAACATCAACATCAAAGCCAATAATTTCATCGCTCTTTGACGCATCTACATATTCATAAGGTTTATAATCTGCTGAAGTTCCCATTACGAGTACTTTTTTATTTCCTTTTGTTTCTTTCGATTCCCCATTACTACAAGCGCTGAATATACTTACAATTAAAATAAGTGCAAACGATATTGATACTAACTTCTTCATCTTTCTTCCCCCTAATAATGTATATTTAAAAGTTTAATAGAATATTTATTCGATGTTTGTATTGTATCAGCACTTTTATTTTTATGCAATATATAAAATAAAAATAAATAATCAAACAATATAAATGCTGTTTGTTATGTATAAAATGATGCATAAAATAACACAACTATGCATATCTCAGAAATTTTAATAATAAATAAAAAAGGCGGCACATCCACTTGATTGTGGACGTGCCGCCTTTTCTCTTATTTTTTATAGTTCTTCACAATTCTCTTCGAAATATGATTGTAGTTTCGCAATAACTTGCATCGGTTCATGACCTTCAATTTCATGACGCTCTACCATCGTTACAATTTTTCCATCTTTTAATAAAGCAAATGATGGAGAAGAAGGTGGGTACCCTTCGAAATATTCACGCGCTCTTGCTGTCGCTTCTTTATCTTGACCTGCAAACACCGTTACAAGGTGGTTAGGACGTTTATCATAATGTACGGAATGCGCAGCAGCAGGACGAGCAATACCACCTGCACAACCACATACAGAGTTTACCATTACAAGTGTTGTTCCATTTCTTTTAAACGCTTCTTCTACCGCTTCCGGCGTCGTCAATTCTGTATATCCAGCAGAGACAATCTCTTCACGCGCTTGGCGGACAACATCATTCATAAAAAAGTTAAAATTAATCACTCTTTTCCCTCCTCTAAAACTACCTATTTGTATCTTACCAGTTAATGTTTATGAAATACAAGTAAGTTTACTTGTATTTAAGTATAGAAAAGGTGTTAGAGCTCTTGCTCTAACACCTTTTCTTTAATGACCACGATGTTTTTGCTTTGCTTTTTGTACTTTCATTAAACGTCTTCTTTCTTTTTCAGCTTCTCGCTTCTCTTTAGACTGCAGTTTCTTTTCTTGTTTATGCAATTCATAAGATAAACTAATCGCCTCTTGCGCCTTAGTAAAACGTTTAATAGTTGTTTCTTTTGCTGCTTGTCGTATGATACGCTTTATGTTTTTAGAACGCTGTTTTTCTTTAACTTCTACACCACATTTTGCAAAGTGCTGAAAATGCTCTAAAAGTGAACCATTCACAAACATAAGCACTTCTTCATCTGACGGTTCCGCCCCAAAAATATACCTCGCCCCATACAATTTCCCTTTTTCTTTACATGTAATGATTCCAACAAAAAATTGGCCATCGTGATATACTGTCAAATCCATTGACAGCCCCTCCTTTAAAAGATTAGAAATACGGGACATCCCGGAGGGGAAGGTTACTGACATGAAATCATGCGTCTGGACTACCAACCAGAGCTGTGTTTTTGTATTTCTTTCACTATTATTATATCTTTTTTTCCATAATCTTCATATATTCAGCAATCATTTTTTTATGCGATCCTACAATATAGTCAGGTAGTTCTGTTACTGAAAAGAATTTAAGCTGAACTGCTTCTTCTTTATTCATAACAAAATCCCCTTCATATTCATCCGTATAATAGGCGGTTGTTACAGATTGAAATTCATCACCGTTTTCTAATTTTGTAAAGTAGTTCGCTCCAGAAAATACATTGATTAGTCGCAAGTTCTTCACTTTTATTCCTGTCTCTTCATATACTTCACGATAAGCTGTTTCTTCTGGTGATTCACTAAGCTCCATTAGCCCGCCAGGTAGCCCCCATTTTCCGTACGGCTCTGTCCGCTGCTGCAATAAAACATATCCATTTTCATTTATAACGAGTACAACAGCACCAACTAAAATTAAAGGGCGATGACCAACTATTTTTCGTAATTCTTCTACATATCCCACCGTATCGCCTCCTTTTTCGTTGTCCACACTATTGTATCATATGTTCGAAACGACAAAATGCGTATATTTTTCATTTTTTTAACAAAATATTTATTTTATGTGATTCATCTACTGTAGCTAACATAATAGATTCCACTTCTGTACTCTCCTCTAGAAATTCTCTCGCCCACGCTTCTGTTTTTCCTAATAATGCAAGAACATCTTTCTGTATCCTCCCATCCTTTACTAATACAAAAGAAACTGGAGATTTTTTTCCCGCCACTTTAAGATCAAGCCGCGAAACTGCTTCATATTCTGGATACCGAAATATAGAAACGACACCGTTTGCTTCCCATAATGCTAATTTAATCGTTTGAATATCGCTCACATTTCGCATACGAAGTTCCGAAAACAAATATTCCACGGTAATTCTCGCCTTTTTCAAATTGCTAAAATCAATGGAACCATTATGTATAAGAATAATAGGTGCTGGCTCTAAAAAACGTCTCCATCTATCCCATTTCAGCATTAAAACTGAGCTTATAATATGAAGTACAACAAGTATGAACGTTGTAATCATCGAGCCCAGTAACCCTACTTTTTCATCAGACAATGCGTTAGAAATATTCCCACCAAGCAATAACACTAATACAACATCTAAAAAACGAAGTTGTGCGATAGACCTTTGCCCCATCGCTTTCGCAACTAATATTAAAAATATGTATGCTATAATAGCCCGAATAGCCCATTCACTATTAGAAAGATGCCGTGCTCCTTCAAAAATATGCATATGCATCACTTTGCACTCCTTACCCGTCTCAAACTGCTATCCTGTTTTAGTTTGCAACGTTTATGAGCATATATGTAAAAAAGCTGGTTCGTTTAAAAACGAACCAGCTTTTTTTACTTAACTGAAAACATATATTTTTTATACGTTTTCCGTACCGATAGTATGAGCCCCATCATAATCATATTTGAGAATAAGGAACTTCCCCCATACGATAAGAAAGGTAATGCAATACCTTTTACAGGCATTAATCCAACGATCATACCGATGTTTTGGAATATTTGAACTGTTAATATACCGATTGATCCAGCGCATAATAATGTACCAAATAAATTATCAGCGGAATAACCAATAATAATTGTTCGATATAGTAGTAATAGGAACAAGAAGACAACTAAGGCTGCTACGATAAATCCACCTTCTTCGGCAATTGTAGCGAAAATAAAGTCAGTATGCTTCTCTGGGATATAGACGCTTCCTCCACCGTATCCTTTACCTTCCATTCCTCCACTACCTACAGCTAAAATCGATTGCTGTGTTTGATAACCTTGATCTGCATTTTCAAATGGATTTAACCAACCTACAATACGCGACTGTTGGTGAGGTTTTAGTAAAGTAACTAACTTATTATAGAAAAAATCTGGATACTTAAAGAAAATAAATATTAAAGCAGATAATATGGTCAACGGAATAACTGTACATAATGCTATCAATTTCTTTTGAATACCTGACATAAATAAAATACATGCAATAGCAGCAGCATATAAGAACACCATACCTGTATCCGGTTGGCTATATACAACAGCCATAGGCGGAAGAGAAACTAGCATAATTTTACCTACTAATTTTAAATCCGTTTGGAATGTCCTCGCCATATACTGCGCATTATGTTTCACAGCTATGCTTGCTACTACAAGAAGCAATGCAATTTTGAAAAACTCAGACGGCTGAATTTGTCCAAGTACTGGAAAAACGAACCATCTTTTTGCACCTAATTTTTCAGGTGTGAAGGTGGAAACCGGTAGTATTTTCAAAAGAATAAGTGAACCAAACCCGGCAATATAAAGTGGCCAAGATAATTTTTGCAATTGATCTAAGTCGATGCTTGCAACAAGAAGTAACAATACAACCCCAATTATGTAGTTAACACCTTGTTTCATAGCAAAGTTTGCAGCTCCATACTGTCCCGTTTGCTGACTGCTATATATAGCAGCTATACTCGTCACACATAGTGCACACAAAATTAAAATTAATTTTACATCTAAACTTTTTAGAAACTCGGTACTTCTTTTCATGACATCCTCCTGAAACATTGTTACGGCAAAAATAAAAAACCAGGAGTCAACATTCTTCATGTTTTGACGACTGATTACACATTATCTATAAAACACTTATATAGAATAACTCTCTTTTTCATACAATACAATATATTATACTACAGTTTCGTCAGTAAGATTTGCCAAAAAAATTATTCTTTTCTTATTTTATATCCATATACCATATATCAGCAATGTATTTTCGTAAATTCCTAATACATAATCGTTTATTGTAAGATTACTGGGAAAGATATTTATACATATAGTAGGATGTAGATGAAGAAATAAGATAATAAAAAGCTCGCATAAGCGAGCTTTTTATTAATATACAGATGTATTATTTTCTGACATGTTTTCTAAAATTTCTTTAACACGTCCTAAGAACTTACCACAAATTAAACCATCAAGTACTCGGTGATCAAGTGATAAACATAAGTTAACCATATCACGAGCACCGAACATACCGTTATCCATAATTACTGGGCGTTTTACAATTGATTCAACTTGTAAAATAGCCGCTTGTGGGTAATTAATAATACCCATAGATTGAACAGAACCGAATGATCCTGTGTTATTAATTGTAAATGTTCCACCTTGCATTTCGTCTGCTTTTAACGATTTCGTACGTACTTTTCCTGCAAGTTCTGTAATTTCACGAGCGATACCTTTAATTGTTTTCTCGTCCGCTTGCTTAATTACTGGTACAAATAGTTCTTCCTCTGTTGCAACAGCGATAGAAAGGTTAATATCTTTCTTCTGAACAATTTTATCGCCAGCCCACATTGAATTAATTTGAGGATACTCTTTTAACGCTTGTGCTACTGCTTTTACGAAGAAAGCAAAGAACGTTAAGTTAAAGCCTTCACGCTTCTTAAAGTCACCTTTAATTGAGTTACGGTATGACACAAGGTTTGTCACATCTACTTCAATCATCATCCAAGCATGTGGTGCTTCGTGTTTACTACGTAACATGTTTGCTGCGATTGCTTTACGCACACCTGTTACTGGAATTTCGATATCTCCAGGCATTGTAGGTACAGAAACTGGTTTCGCAGCTTCTACTTTTTGCGCTACTGGTGCTGCTTTTGGTGCTTCTGGGCGAGCTTCTACTACTGCCGCTACAGCTTCCTCTTTCTTCGCCGCACCTGCTTGTGGGATATTTCCAGATTCCACTAGCTTTAAAATATCTTTACGAGTGATACGGCCGTTTGCTCCCGTACCTTCTACTAGATCTAAATCAACGTTATGCTCACCTGCAAGCTTTAACACAGCTGGTGAAAAACGTGGTTTTCCATCAGTTGGTTGTTTTACTTTCGGTGCTTTTTCAGACGTAGCTACTTCTGCCTTTGATTCTTCTTTAGTTTTTTCCTCAACAGCTGTTGCTGCTACTTCATCTGCGCCTTCTACTTGAATAACACAAACTACTTCACCTACAGCTAACGTATCACCTTCACCAGCGATTAACTCTTTCACAACACCCGTGAAAGAAGATGGTACTTCAGCATTTACTTTATCAGTCATTACTTCTGCAAGCGGATCATACTTATTTACGTGATCGCCAACATTAACGAGCCATTTACTAATTGTGCCCTCTGTAACGCTCTCCCCGAGCTGAGGCATTGTAATATTTTCTACAGCCATGTATAGTCCCCCCGATTAAAATTCCGCAAGTTCACGCATTGCTTTTTCAACTTTATCTGGATTTACCATAAAGAATTTTTCCATTGTTGGTGCATATGGCATTGCTGGAACGTCTGGACCTGCAAGACGTGCGATTGGCGCATCTAAATCAAATAGACAGTTTTCAGCGATAATTGCTGCCACTTCACTCATAATGCTTCCTTCTTTATTGTCTTCTGTTACAAGAAGAACTTTACCTGTTTTAGAAGCTGCTTCAATGATTGCTTCTTTATCTAATGGATATACAGTACGTAAATCAAGAATGTGTGCAGAGATGCCATCTTGTGCTAACTTTTCAGCCGCTTGAAGAGCAAAATGAACACATAATCCGTACGTGATAACTGTAATATCATCACCTTCACGTTTTACATCTGCTTTTCCGATTGGTAATACGTAGTCATCCTCTGGTACTTCACCTTTAATTAAACGATATGCACGTTTATGTTCGAAGAATAATACTGGATCTTCATCACGAATGGCTGCTTTTAATAAGCCTTTTGCATCATATGGTGTAGAAGGGATAACGATTTTTAAACCTGGTTGGTTTGCAAACATCGCTTCTACAGATTGTGAATGATACAATGCACCGTGAACACCCCCGCCAAATGGTGCACGGATTGTAACTGGACAAGTCCAATCATTATTAGAACGATAACGAATTTTTGCTGCCTCAGAAACAATTTGGTTTACTGCTGGCATGATGAAATCAGCAAACTGCATTTCAGCGATTGGACGCATACCATACATTGCTGCACCAATTGCTACCCCAGCAATTGCAGATTCTGCAAGCGGTGCATCAAGCGCACGATCTTCACCAAATTGATCATACAAACCGTGTGTCGCTTTAAACACGCCACCTTTTTTACCAACATCTTCTCCTAAAACGAATACTTTCTCATCGCGTTCCATTTCTTCGCGCATTGCTAATGTAATAGCATCAATATAAGACATTACAGCCATGAAACGTTCCCCCCTATTCTGCGTATACGTGCTTCAATGCATCTTCAGGTGCTGCATACGGAGCATTTTCTGCATATTCTGTTGCTTCATTTACGATATGCATAATTTCGTCTAACATTTGTTTTTCGGATTCCTCAGTTAACACACCAGCTTCTTTTAAATAAGCTGCGAATGTTATAATTGAATCTTTTTTCTTTGCTTCTTCTACTTCTTCTTTATCACGATAAACACGATCATCATCGTCACTAGAATGTGCTGTTAAACGATATGATACTGTTTCAATTAAAGTTGGTCCTTCACCACGACGACCGCGATCTGCTGCTTCTTTTACAGCTTTATATACTGCAAGTGGATCGTTTCCGTCTATTGTATATCCAGGCATACCGTAACCAATCGCACGATCTGATACGTTTTTACATGCTAATTGTTTTTCAACTGGAATAGAGATTGCATATTTGTTATTTTCACACATAAAAATAACAGGTAGTTTGTGTACACCAGCAAAGTTTGCTCCTTCATGGAAGTCACCTTGGTTTGAAGAACCTTCTCCAAATGTAACGAACGTTACTAAATCTTTCTTCTCCATTTTTCCAGCTAGTGCAATACCAACTGCATGTGGTACTTGTGTTGTTACTGGAGATGAACCTGTAACAATACGATTTTTCTTTTGACCGAAGTGACCAGGCATTTGACGACCACCAGAGTTTGGATCTCCAGCTTTCGCAAAAGCAGACAACATAAGCTCTTTAGCTGTCATACCAAATGCTAGTACAACACCCATATCACGGTAGTATGGTAATGCATAATCTTTCTCTCTATCAAGAGCGAACGCCGCTCCAACTTGTGCAGCCTCTTGTCCTTGACAAGAAATTACGAATGGAATTTTACCAGCGCGGTTTAATAACCACATACGTTCGTCAATTTTACGTGCAAGTAACATCGTACGGAACAT
Organism: Bacillus sp. 2D03; assembly: GCF_003946765.1. Lineage (NCBI taxonomy): Bacteria > Bacillati > Bacillota > Bacilli > Caryophanales > Bacillaceae > Bacillus > Bacillus sp. 2D03. The sequence continues at coordinate 230,095 of NZ_RPSJ01000001.1, forward strand.
TTCTAATACTTGCTCATCACTTAAGCCAAGCTCTTCATGGCGCTTTTCTTTTACTTCTGCCATTTTTCATAACCTCCTAAATCCACATTTTTATGCGTGTAACGCTCTTCCATCTACAGCAAGTGCTGCTTCACCAATCGCCTCAGATAATGATGGATGCGGATGAATTGTATGTGCTACTTCCCAAGGTGTTGCATCAAGTACTCTTGCAAGACCCGCTTCAGAAATCATATCTGTTACATGTGGTCCAATCATATGAACACCAAGAATGTCATTTGTCTCTTCATCAACTACAAGTTTTACGAAACCATCTGATTCTCCGTATACAAGTGCTTTTCCGATTGCGCGGAATGAGAACTTACCTACTTTTAACTTATAGCCTTTTTCTTTCGCTTCTTGTTCTGTTAAACCGACAGAAGCAACTTCTGGACTGCTATATACGCATTTTGATACCATAGAGTAATCAATTGGTGTAACTTCTTTCCCTGCAATATGTTCTACTGCAGCAATTCCTTCATGAGAAGCAACGTGAGCAAGTTGCAGGCCACCGATTACATCTCCAATTGCGTAAATATGCGATTCTTTCGTTTGATAAAACTCATTTGTTTGAATGTATCCTTTTTCCACAACGATATCTGTGTTCTCTAAGCCAATATTTTGCGTATTCGCTTGTCTTCCTACAGATACAAGCATTTTTTCTGCTTTAAATTCTTTATTTTCACCGTTGTGTTCAGCTTGGATTGTTACTCCATTATCTTTTACCAATGTTTCTGGTAATACTTTTGCACCAGTTACCACTTTAATACCTTTTTTCTTGAATAGACGTTGCATTTCTTTTGAAACGTCTTGATCTTCTAGTGGTAATATTGTTTTTGCATACTCTAATACTGTAACTTCTACACCGAAGTCAGCAAGCATAGATGCCCACTCAATACCGATTACACCGCCACCAACGATAATAATCGAACTAGGAAGCGTTTCCATTTTTAGGGCATGATCTGAAGACATTACGTACTCTCCGTCTAATTCTAAACCTGGTAATGAATTTGGACGAGAACCTGTTGCAATAAGTACATTTTTTGGAATTAACATTTCATTCTCTTCTCCACTTGCAAGTTCAACTGAAATTGTCCCTGGCATCGGAGAGAAAATAGATGGGCCAAGAATACGGCCAATACCTTCAAACACATCAATTTTACCTTGTTTCATTAAGTGTTGAACGCCTTTATGAAGCTGCGTTACAATCTTCTCTTTACGCTCTTGTACTTTCGCAAAGTTTAGTTCTACATTGCTTGCAATAACTCCGAACTCTTCGCTTTTTTTAGCAGTTGCATATACTTCCGCACTACGTAAAAGAGCTTTACTAGGGATACATCCTTTGTGTAAACAAGTACCACCAAGATTTTCTTTTTCGACTAGTGCAGTTTTTAACCCTAGTTGTGATGCACGAATTGCAGCAACATATCCACCAGTACCGCCGCCAACGATGACTAAATCATATTCTTTTGCCATTATCTCAACCCCTAGCTACCGTTTCTTTTTCACGTACAACATATTCTTTTGGAGCTTCTTCTTCACGTAATACACGAAGTGCTCCTTCTGCTAACGCTTCTAACTCATCTTCGCCTGGATGTACGATAACATCTGCAATCCAGTCCACTCGCTCTTTTATTTCATCGACAAGAATTTTACTGTATGCCAGTCCACCAGTTAATACGATTGCATCGATTTTCCCGTGAAGTACAGCGCTAGCTCCGCCAATCTCTTTTGCAACTTGATATGCCATTGCTTTATAAATAAGAGTTGCTTCAGGATCACCTTTTTCAACCATTTTCTCTACTTTAATCGCATCATTTGTACCGATTAAACTTACAAGTCCACCTTGTCCGACAAGCTTTTTAATCATTTCATCTCGGTAATACTCACCAGAGAAACACATTTCTACTAGTTGCCCTACTGGTACTGTACCAGCACGCTCTGGACTAAATGGTCCTTCTCCGTTTAAACCGTTATTCACATCGATTACTCTTCCTTTTTTATGAGCACCAACTGTAATACCACCGCCCATATGTGTAACTAATAAATTTAAATCCTCATATTTGTGGTTTAACTGTTCGGCTACTTTACGAGCAACTGCTTTTTGATTTAATGCATGGAAGATACTTTTACGTTCCATACCAGCAATACCACTTATACGAGCAACTGGCTCCATCTCATCTACAACGACAGGATCCACAATAAATGCAGGAATGTTTAATCCAGAAGCAATTTCATATGCTAAAATGCCTCCAAGGTTTGAAGCGTGATGACCGCTAAACCCATTTTTTAAATCTTCTAACATCGCATCGTTTACTGTATACGTACCGCCTTCGATTGGACGAAGTAATCCACCACGTCCACAAACAGCGTTTAATTTTGAAATGTTAATACCATGAGAATGTAGAACTTCTAAAATCGTTTCTTTTCGAAACTCATATTGGTCGATAATTCGCTTGTATTTCCCAATCTGTTCTACGTCATGACGAATCGTTTCTTCTAAAACGGGTCTTTCATTATCAAAAACACCAATTTTTGTGGATGTACTACCTGGGTTAATAACAAGAATTCGATTTACAGACAATGTTGCTACCTCCACTAATAAATTCAAAAGGAAGTGGAAACCTCATAAGAGGTAACCACGCCTTTTGTAAAAGTTATATATGAATGATTAGCGACGGCTAATAATATCGTGACCGTTGCGTAAGTAAGTGCTACGAGAATTTTTCAAGCTTGCAATGCGCTCTTCAGCTAGACGATCTGCCGCTACATAAGTTGCTATGCCATCGCGTTTTGAAATTTCGATTACTTTTGCAATTGTGTCATAAATAGACTCAACACGTTTTAGTGCACGTTCTCTATTGTATCCATATAATTCGTCTGCTACGTTAATTACGCCACCTGCATTAATTACATAATCTGGTGCGTATACAATACCCATTTCATGAATGATGTCACCGTGACGATTTTCTTTTAATTGGTTATTTGCAGAACCTGCGATTACTTTTGCTTTAAGTTGTGGAATAGTTTCATCATTAACTGTTGCGCCTAATGCACATGGTGCGTAAATATCGCATTCAACACCGTAAATTTCATTTGGTTCAACTGCTGATGCACCGAATTCTTCTACAGCACGTTGTACAGCTTCTTTATTAATATCTGTAACGATTAATTTTGCTCCTTCAGCGTGTAAATGTTTGCATAGGTGATATGCTACGTTACCAACGCCTTGAACAGCAATTACTTTTCCTTCTAAATTATCAGTACCGAAAGCTTCTTTTGCAGCTGCTTTCATACCACGGTAAACACCGTATGCAGTTACTGGAGATGGGTTACCAGAAGAACCGAATGATGGTGAGATACCTGTTACAAAGTCAGTTTCTTCATGGATAATATCCATATCATCTACTGTTGTACCAACATCTTCAGCTGTAATGTAACGTCCGTTTAGTCCTTGGATATAACGTCCTAGTGCACGGAACATTGCTTCGCTCTTATCTTTACGAGGATCACCGATAATTACTGTTTTCGCACCACCTAAGTTTAAACCAGCTGCTGCGTTTTTGTATGTCATCCCTTTTGCAAGACGCAATGCATCTTCAATCGCCGCTTCTTCAGAATCATATGTCCACATTCTTGTTCCACCAAGAGCCGGTCCAAGTGTTGTATCATGAATTGCAATAATTGCTTTTAAACCAGATTCTTTATCTTGACAAAATACTACTTGCTCATAATCATATTTTTCTAAGTATTCGAAGATTTCTAATGTCATTGTCGTTTCCCCCTAATGTTTTACCCTTTTTGGTTTATTTTGAAGCAGTCGCAACTGCCAATGCTAATGAATATACTTTTGTTTCTGCTGAATCAGCACGAGATGTTAAAACAATCGGTGCTTTTGCGCCAGCAATCATTGCTCCTACTTTTGCATCCGCAAAGTATACGAGTGATTTATATAGCACATTTCCAGCTTCAATCGTTGGGACGAGTAAAATATCTGCCTTACCTGCTACATCACTTACTATGCCTTTATGCTCTGCTGCAATTTGTGATACTGCATTATCTAAAGCAAGTGGTCCATCAACGATACAATCTTTAATTTGTCCACGGCGATTCATTTGTGTTAACATCGCTGCATCAATTGTCGCCTGCATCGCTGGATTCACAACTTCTACTGCTGCGATTGGTGCCACTTTGGGCAAGTCGATTCCTATTGCCTGGGCAACTTCTACAGTATTTTGTATAATAGCAGCTTTTTGTGTTACGTCAGGTGCGATGTTCATCGCTGCATCTGTAACGAAAATAAGACGGTCGTAATTTTGAACTTCAAATGCTGCTACATGTGAAAGTACGCTACCTTTACGTAGGCCCCACTCTTTGTTTAACACAGCCTTCAAAATATTCGCTGTTGGGATGTTCCCCTTCATAAGCACATCTGCTTCACCATTTCTCACAGCTTTAACAGAAAGTTCTGCAGCTTCAGCACTAGACATTGCTGCAATCACTTCAACATGTTCTGAAGTTTGTAAACCATGTTCTTGTAGCATCCCCATTATTTTTTCTTGATTTCCATATAGACGAAATTGAGCTAGCTGTAATTTAATTGCTTTCGCTACAGCTTCAATTACTTCATGATCTTCAGCTACTGCTACAGCCACAGTTTTTTTAGGCTTTCCTGCTGCTTGATCAATTAAGTATTCTAACTTCATATTTTGTAATCAACCCTTTCCGTCGTCCCTCGTCTATTTATAAAGCAAATACCGTGCCAACTTTTAAAAGTGGTCTTACCAATAATGAAAACGCATTCAAAATGCAGTAAAATCAATACTTTGAAAAATAACGAAAGATTCTGTCTTATTTTGTCGCTTTTTGTATACCATGCAATAAATTGCACGGTACGCAATTTATTGCATGCTATTTTTTGCATGGTCATACTTTTCTAGCTTGTAATATAAATTTCGAACGGAAATTCCTAACGCTTTTGCAGTTTGTGTTTTATTCCCATCAAATCTCTCCAAATATTCATAAATAATATTCCCTTCAAACTCTGTCACTAAATGTTCAAGTGGCTTTTCTTCTAATTCAGGTAATAAATGAGATTGCTTTGACTCCACCTGCTCTTCTTTATGTAATGGCGGTAAATGGTGTACATCAATATAGGTCTCGTTATAATTCATAAAGATAATAGCTCTCCCCAAAATATTTTCAAGTTCCCTCACATTTCCTGGCCATTCGTATGATTGTAAATATAAAACGGCTGAATCAGTGAGCCCTTCTACATTACGACCGTAATCTTGATTAATTTTTTGAATCAATCTGTCCGCAATTGTCGGTATATCTCCTTTACGTTGACGAAGAGATGGAATTTGAATTGGAATTTTATTTAATCGATAATATAAATCCTCCCTAAACTTCCCTTCTAGAATAGCCTTTTCTAAATTCACATGTGTCGCTGCAATTACTCGAACATTAATAGGTATCGCTTTCGTTCCACCAACTTTTACAATTTCTTTTTCCTGCAATACACGAAGGAGTTTCGCTTGTGTATTTGCAGACAACTCCCCTATTTCATCTAAAAAAATACTACCGTTATTCGCTTCCTCAAAGAACCCACGTTTCCCGCCTCTTTTCGCTCCAGAAAACGCCCCTTCCTCATAACCAAATAATTCACTTTCTAACAACGTCTCCGAAATGGCCGCACAGTTTACACGGACGAACTTATTGTATTTTCGATTACTTCCATTATGGATTGCATGTGCAAACAATTCTTTACCAGTCCCAGATTCCCCGCGTAACAGTACTGTTGCTGGTGTATTCGCTCCTAGCTTCGCCTGTTCGATAGCTGCCGTTGTTTCATCTGAATTTCCGACAATATCATCAAATGAATATTTCGCTTCTAATGTACGAATAATTTGCCTTGCTCTATTCAATTCATTTGTTAATTTTTGAATTTCCGACACGTCACGGATAACACCGACGCTTCCTTTCAATATTCCATCCACAATAACTGGTGCTACGTTTACAATTACATCTCGCTTTTTTTGCCCAATCTTCATATGTATTCCGCGCACCGCACGACGCGTTCGAAGTACTTTCATATGCATACTTTCGCCTTCTACAATATCAGTTGTAGCAGGCTTCCCAATAATATCTTCTTCTGTTAAACCCGTTAATTTCGTATATGCTGGGTTAATGACTAAACCTCTTCCTTTTTCATCCACAACCGAAATCGCTTCTTCAGATGAGTTAATAATTGCCTCTAATAGTGTTTGAATTTCTTTTAAGTCTGTAACTTCTTCCGCAAGATCTACAACTTCTGTTATATCTTTAAAAATTGCAAATGCCCCTTGTACCTCTCCTCCTTCTTTTAATATTGGAATACGCGTTGTAATAATTTTCTTTCCATTCTCTAATGTCAGTTCATAATTTACTTCTATTTGTTTCGTACGTATAATGCGAAGTAATTTACTAGTTGGAATGACTTCTAAAATATACTTTCCTATCGCCTCTTCTTTTTTATATCCGATAATACGCTCTGCACTTTTATTAAAAAGACGAACTTGTCCCTCTCGATCAATTACAATCATGCCGTCATGTGTAGAATTTAAAATTAATTCTCCTTGTTGCGTCTGTTCCTCTAACCGCCCAATTAGCCCTTCCTTCTCATGCGCTAATCCTGTAACAATTTTTGCGATATCACCTGGTATAAGAAGAGTGTCTTTTTTCTTTTTTTCTAATAAAACTTTATGTACATCATCTTCACCTGTCATATCAAATATTACATCGATATGCATAGAAAGAAATGGAGTTACACTTTCTCCAATTGCAATCCCGTATTCCTTAGCAATTTGTAGTCCTTTTGCCAACGGATTTATATCAATAATCCCTATAATTTGAAATATATTCGAACTTTGTAACAGATTCAGCAGCGCGCTCCCGCCTTCACCTGCACCAACAATTAATACTTTTTGTTTCATATATTACACTTCCTCTCGAAGTAACTCTGCAAATTTTTTCACACCCTTATCTTACTCGTTCAGCACCCTCTTGACAAACCCCCTTTCCGTATAACATCATTAAAATATACGAAATAATCTGAAAAGGAGCGTTATGTATGCAGCGTTACGTTGCTCTACTATTAGCACTCATCCCTATTTCATTAGCTGTGTTTGGCATAAAGTTAATGAGAGATACTGTATTCGGGATTCTATTTCCACCAATTTCTATACTGTGGTTACAATTTTTAATCGGCGCTCTCTGCTTCGCGCTCGGGTTTTATATCTTTGGTGGCTTCGTCTTGCACCGAGATCGCAAACGAAATAAAGTACAAGCTCGCTTTAGAAGATAGGAATACCCCACTATTTATAAATAAAAAAATGAGACCGTTACACGCGGTCTCATTTTTTTATTGGCAATAACGTTCTTGCCGTTTCAGGGTAATCAGTAATAATCGCCGATATATTCATATCAAAATATTTACGCATAAGCGTTTCTTCATTAATTGTATAAGGGCGAACTTCTACACCACTTTCCATCGTTAGTTCGGCAATAGCATCTTGAAGATAACGATAATTCGGATGTACTGCTGTAGCCCCCATTTTTTTCGCGTATGCCCACGGACTATGCAAACCTTCGCGATATAAAATTGCTGTTTGAATATCAGGGGCCATCATATGGCACCGTTTCATACTGTAGTGATTAAACGAAGAAAATATAACACGATCCTCTAGACTAAATTTCCGTACAAGCGTTATAACTTCTTCCTCTAAACCTCTGTATGGAATTTTATTATTTTTAAGTTCAATATTAAGTAGCAAACTCGTTTGTTCAAGCCATTCTAATACCTCTTCTAAAAGTGGTATTTTACAAAAACCTACTTTATCACCAAATTTATAACTTGCATCTAACTTGCATAAGTCCTCATATACATAATTCCGAACCGCACCTTTTCCATTTGTTGTCCGGTCCACCGTTTCATCGTGAATGACGACAACTTTTCCATCTTTCGTTAATTGAACATCAAGTTCAATTCCATCCGCTCTAAAAGACTCAGCTGCTTCAAATGAAATCATTGTATTTTCTGGGTACGTTCCAGCCGCACCACGATGTGCAAATATAAGAGTCATCCTCACTCCCCCAATCTTATGCTATACTATACGAAAAAGGAGGTACTTCTATGAGACCATTACAAATCTCTCCAGATACTGCAGTCCGCTTATCAAAAGCACTAGGTGTTCCACTTGAACAACTCATGCATATGCCGCAGCACATTTTAATTCAAAAACTAGTTGAATTAGAAAAACAAAATAAAGACGAAGAATAATACAGTCCTGTTTTGCAGGACTTTTTATTATTTTCTATTATATCACGGATGCCTTTCCTACTAAAATCCTTTAACAGATGTACTACGATGTGATTTAGCCGTTCCTTCATCATTTAATAATGAATCACATCTTTTCTTTTTTGTTACACGTCATAAAGAAAGCAGACCATTTATTTATAAGTCCCCATTGCGTCCTAAAAACACGATCATAAAAAAACTAGAAGCCCTTTATATTGTTTTTATTGAACGTGCGGAGCATCCCCTGATTCGTATAGTTCTTTCGCTTTTTCCTCCCCGAATGTAGTTAAAATATAATGTTGCTCTTCTAACGCATCCATTGCTCTAGTTGCTTTACAAACGCTATCTTCTTGAGCATCTGAGAAATAATTGTGATCTTCTACAATTTTACTAAAATCTTTTTTCGCCCATCTATCAGCAATTGCTAAAAGTTCATTTTTCTTCGCAAAGCTACTCTTATTTATAATTTCTTTTAATTTTTTAGTATTACTTTGAATCATTGGGATAGAGCCCGATTTTCGTTCTGCCACCACTTTTTGATGAGTCATGCGATGCATGGCTGTAATGACTTCGCTTTCAGTAGAATTTTCAGTAACATACACATCAACAAAGACCCCATCTACCTCTCTACCTACTATTGTTTGGTCTTCTTTTTTATCTATTTGAGCACTCACTTCTTTATCTACGGGATTATCTGCAAGTTCTAACATTCCAAATGTAACTGCAATAGCAAGAACTCCCATAGCTGCTACTATTCCTAGCCAAGTTGAAATTTTATTTTCCATTCCCCTTCTCCCTATCTATATCTATTTTATTGCCTTATAAAAAACTCACTTACATGTAATATTACTAAAAATAGGTTTTATTTTCCATACTATCAAATAATCTCTTTTTCTCAACAAAATAAAAAGACCAACGAATTATAACATTCATTGGTCTTTAAATAAAAAGTTCATTGGTTTTAAATTTGATATCGAGTATCAATTTCAAGAATTATTAAGCTTTACTAAAGCTTAAATCCCTTACTACTTTTACTCTCAACTAGCTTTATGTTCAAGTCTCAGCTTATCCGCAACCATTGCGATAAACTCAGAATTCGTAGGTTTTGCTTTTGACATGGATACTGTATAACCGAATAAGGACGAAATAGAATCAATATTCCCACGGCTCCAAGCTACTTCAATTGCGTGACGAATTGCGCGCTCCACACGGCTTGCTGTTGTATTATATTTCTTTGCGATATCTGGATACAATACTTTCGTAATCGATCCTAATAATTCGATATCATTGTATACCATGGAGATTGCTTCTCGTAAATACATATATCCTTTAATATGAGCGGGTACACCAATTTCATGAATGATACTCGTAATACTCGCATCTAAGTTTTTCGGTTTTCCATCTACTGTTGTGGCTGATCGGAATGATGGTAGTGGACGCTTAATCATAGTGTTTGCTTTACCACTCACTTGACGAATATGACTCGTTAAATTCTCCATATCAAATGGTTTTAATATGAAATACGAGGCACCTAAGTCAACTGCTTTTTTCGTCACATCTTCTTGGCCAAATGCTGTCAACATAATTACGCTAGGCTGTTTTAACCTTTCAATATGTCGCATTTTCTCCAATACAGCTAAACCATCTAAGTGTGGCATAATAATGTCTAAAACGAGTACATCAGGTTGCTTATCTGTTAATAAGTTTAAACACTCTTGACCATTATAAGCAGTACCGATTACTTCCATATCATCTTGAGCGGCTACATAGCTCTCTAACATTGATACTAGTTCTTTATTATCATCCACAAGACATACTTTAATTTTCTCCACAGCTTTTCCTCCCTTACCGAATCGATTCTCCGACATGTGTATCCTTCTAGGCTACATGAATTGTTCGACAATTGTGTGAAAATTCCCTTTTAAAGTTTCTTACTTTCCGATAAAATCACAAAAAAATATGTTTATCGTTCATTTATTCCCTTTCGCAACACATTCCATCATAGAAATACAACGAAACGTTCAACCCTTTCCTTTTATTTTACAACAAAAAACACCTCTTGCGGAGCTTTTACAAAATTTCAACGAATTTTTCAACAGAAAAAGCGAGCTAATAATATATATTAGCTCGCTTTTTTCTCTTGATCATAAATATTAATTCCAGCTTGATGTAACATCCATTCAATATGAACACCATATCCTGATGTTGGATCATTTACAAATACATGTGTAACAGCACCAATTACTTTTCCATTTTGTACAATTGGACTTCCGCTCATTCCTTGTACGATACCGCCCGTTTTCGCTAATAGACGTTTATCTGTTACTTTTATTACCATACCCTTTGTGGCTGGGAATTTTTGCTGCACTGTACTAACAACTTCAATATCAAACGCTTCTACTTTATCTTGATCAATAACTGTTAATATTTTTGCCGGTCCTTCTTTTACTTGATGAGATAATGCGATAGGCATTGCTTTATCCATTATACCGTTTTTCATATTCGTATTTAATTTTCCAAAAATACCATATGGACTATTAATTGTAATATTGCCAATCACTTCACGGTCTGGTGAGAATCTTGCTAATTTCTCCCCTGGATTCCCATGACTACCTCTTTCAATTGATGTAACTGTCGAGCGCATAATTTGTCCATCTTCGACTTGAATCGGCTTTTTCGTATCATTATCAGAAATAACATGACCAAGTGCCCCATATTTCATAGAATCTGGATGAACAAATGTCATCGTTCCAATTCCAGCTGCCGAATCACGGATATACAAGCCAATTCGATAAGACGATTCACCGTTGTCTTTTTGTGGAGTTAGCTTCGTACGAATATATTTTCCATCTCTTAACAATACAAGATTAAGCGGTTCACCTGTTTCTCCACTATTATGAATAAACGGTGCTACATCACTCATTCTTTCAATTGTTTTACCATTAATTTCAGTAATCATATCTCCAATTTGTACACCTGCTGTTTCACCAGGAGATATTTTACCTTTTTCAGTTTGAATTAAATGATGGCCTACAACAAGTACACCTTTTGTATTTAATTTCACACCAATTGATTGTCCACCTGGAATCACTTTAAAATCTTTTAACACTTTCACATTTACTTTTTTCACTGGAAAACCAGCAAGCTGAAATACCATATCAGCTTCACCATTTTGATGAGAATTTACCATAAGTCCTTGTTTTTGTTCATTCGAACTCACTGTAAATACATGACGATTTGTGGATGAAGCTTTGAAAACTGGTAATGATGATATTTCTGATTGTTGCCCTTCAAAAACAACAAGTTGTTTCGGTGATGAAATAAACGTTCGAAGCGGTTTAAAACATCCAATAAAAACTAAAGAAACAAGGAGACAAAGACCTATTATTTTTCGAAATTTTTCTAATTTCAACTTGTTCACTCTCCTCGCTCCTACCCCACATTCAGCCTCTTGGCTTCACTTTTTAATCTCTCCTTGCAGTGCTTTATTTATAACCGGAAGAATTAAGAAATCGTCATTTGAGAAAAAAAGCTATCCATTACTGGATAGCCTCTGCTGTCTGTTTAAAATGATGCGCTTGCGTAAGTAATTCTTTCGCATGCTCTGTCGTTAAATCTGTGATTTCCACACCAGAAATCATTCGAGCTATTTCTGTTACTTTATCCTCCATAGTTAAAACAGTAACTGATGTAATTGTCCGATTATTCGCTACTTGTTTTCGAATAAATAAATGTGAATCCGCCATTGAAGCTACTTGAGGTAAGTGCGTAATACAAAGTACTTGCGAGTTTACTGATACTCGATAAATTTTTTCCGCAATAGCCTGTGCGACCCGGCCACTTACACCCGTATCCACTTCATCAAAAATAACAGATGCAACCCCTTGATGCTTAGAAAAAATGCTTTTTAAAGCTAAAATGATACGAGATAACTCTCCGCCAGAAGCAACCTTTGAAAGTGGTTTTAGCGGCTCTCCTGGGTTCGTTGAAATATAAAATTCCACATGATCGTAACCATCCGCCGTAAGTCTTACCGGCGCACCTTCCACAAGGGGCTCTTCTGCATTTCCTTCTCTCTTCATAATTCTCACTTCAAATTTCGTTTTTTCCATATATAATTCTTTTAATTCCTGATGAATTGCATTTGTAAGGTGTTCTGCAAGCTCATGACGCATATTACTTAACAACGTTGCTTCTTTCATAATAACACTTTCTAATTCCTTCAACTGTTTCTTCGTCGTTTCAATATGAACGTCTTTATTTTCAATCGTAAAAATTTCCTGTTCAATTTTATCAGCATACGCTAAAATCTCTTCTACATTATTTCCATATTTTCTCTTTAGCATACGAATTTCATTCAAACGTGTTTCGATTTCATCTAAACGATTTGGATCATATTCCATCATATCGAGCTTTTCCCTCAGTTGATAGGCAACCTCTTCTAATAAGTAATAGCTATTTGCAATTGAATCATGATTCTCTTGATACACTTCATCTAAATGTGTAATACTTTCCATTTGCCCCATTGCACTTCTTACATTATCTAATCCTTGTCCGTCGGCACTTAAAGAACGATATGCATCACCTAACGCTTTATAAATCTTTTCAAAATTAGAAATTTGCAATCGTTCCTCAGTTAATTCATTTTCTTCATCCATCTTTAAATCCGCCTTGCGAATTTCCTCGTGCTGAAATTGAATTAAATCTAAGCGATGTGCCATTTGTTGCTCATTTTCACTTAACGATTTCAATTGTTTTTTTAATTTTTCATAGTCAGCGTATACGTTTTGATATATGTCTAATTGTTTAACGATTCGATCCCCATCAAAGTGATCAAGCATAAACAGATGTCGTTCTTCATTCATTAAATCTTGCGTTTCGTGCTGTCCATGAATATCAACAAGTGTTTTCCCAATTTCTTTTAATATGCTAAGTGTAACAAGCTTCCCATTTACACGACATACACTCTTCCCGTTCGCAGCAATATCACGCTTTAAAATAATCATACCATCTTCTATTTCTATATCTAACTCTTCTGCCTTTTCAATACATGGATGCTTCTCATCTTCAACATAAAATAGCCCTTCAATCTCAGCCTTTTCTGTTCCATATCGAACAAATTCTGCTGACCCACGGCCACCTACAAGTAAACTAATTGCATCAATAATAATCGATTTTCCGGCCCCTGTTTCACCGCTTAAAACCGTTAAACCTTTTTGAAAAGAAATATTTAATGCTTCAATAATAGCAAAGTTTCTAATCGATAATTCCGATAACAATGCCCCATTCACCTCGTTATAAAATAATCCCTTACTAAAGGATTTTCTCAGTTCTTCATTCAAATAATCATGCTATATATTTGTATGTATATACTCTTCTAACCCGCTTCATTGTACCAAACATTTGTTTTACGGGTCAATCCATCTATTTTTTAACTTTATGCAAACAAAATATTATATTACAATTGAAAATTCATATTTTTAACCAATAAAAATATCTTGTTCACTTTCCACTTTACGATGGAAAGCAAACAAGATTTTTTGTTACAGCATATTTAAGAAACGATCAGAGACAACACCTGTATCGTCAGGTGTACGGCAAATAATTAAGCAAGTATCATCACCACAGATGGTTCCGATGATCTCATCCCACTCTAAATGATCAATAAGTGCTCCAAGTGAATGAGCGTTACCAGGCAATGTTTTTAGCACAAGCATATGTCCTGCCGTGTCTAATTTTACAAATGAATCCACTAGATTTCGTTTTAATTTTTGTAACGGGTTAAATCGTTGATCTGCTGGCAAGCTATATTTATAGCGCCCATCATGTAATGGCACCTTCACTAAGTGCAGTTCTTTAATATCGCGCGATACTGTTGCTTGCGTTACATTAAATCCCTCATTACGTAAAATATCAACTAATTCATCTTGTGTTTCAATTTCTTTGTTTGCAATAATTTCCCTGATTTTAATATGGCGCTGACCTTTGTTCATACATTTGCACCTCACACTATCTCTTACCATAGTTTAAACATTGGTATACTTCACTTATTTATGTTAACTTATAATTCGTTTCTTGTACACAATTGTTTTTACAATCATTATACAATTACAGCAAAAAGAGGAACAACATATGTTATTCCCCTTTCCCTTTTTGTTTTAGAACGTCATGCGCTTCTGTAACAACTTGCTCTATAGAAATCGGAGAATGATTTTCGCCATTCTCACGTTCACCATGCCATTTCAGATGAATTAAAAATTCAATATTACCATCCCCACCCGTAATTGGTGAGAATGTTAAACCTTCCACATCATAGCCTTCTTTTAAAGCAAACTCGACAATCATTTCTACAACAGCTTCATGTACTTTTCTATCGCGAACGATACCTTTTTTCCCAACTTGCTCTCTTCCAGCTTCAAACTGCGGTTTAATTAACGCTGCTACATCTCCGTTAGGCATAAGCATTGTTTTTAAAACTGGCAGTATAAGCTTTAATGATATAAATGAAACATCAATACTTGCAAATTGAGGTAAACCACGTTCTAAGTCTGCTGGTGTCACGTAACGGAAGTTTGTTCGTTCCATTACAACAACACGCTCATCTTGACGTAATTTCCACGCTAGTTGATTGTATCCTACATCTAATGCATAAGATAATTTCGCTCCATTTTGAAGCGCGCAATCTGTAAAGCCACCAGTTGATGAACCAATATCTATCATAACTTTATCTTGTAAATCAAGATGAAATGTCTCTAATGCCTTTTCAAGTTTATAACCACCACGACTTACATACGGCATAACTTGTCCCTTCACCGTAATCTCAGTATCTTGCGAGATTTTCTCTCCTGGCTTATCAAGTCTCATCTCATTTGCATATACGAGTCCGGCCATAATGGCGCGCTTTGCTTTCTCACGCGTTTCTATAAGTCCTCGCTCTACTAATAGTACATCTACTCTTTCTTTTTTTACGCTCATTTGTTACGCCCTTTTTTGTTTTGATGGAATCATTGTATGAATACGGTCTATAACAGCATCTGTCGTTAAACCAATTTCTTCTAATAATTTTGTTACACTTCCGTGCTCTATGAAGCGGTCTGGAATACCCATTCGTTCAACTAATGCACTATGGTAACCATTTTCAGATGCAAATTCAACTACTCCTGTTCCAAAACCACCGATTAAACAAGCTTCTTCAATCGTTAAAATCGGTATATTCTTTCCTAGAAGATCATGTAAATATGCTTCATCCATTGGTTTAATAAAGCGAGCATTCACTACTTTCACTGAAACCCCAGCTTTTTCAAGACGCTCAGCTGCTTCCATTGCCATTGGTATTGTCGTACCAAACGTTAAAATAGCTGCTTGTGTACCCTCTTTTAACGTCTCCCACGTACCAATTGGAATCACCTTTAATTCTTTATCCATATGAACGCCAAGTCCATTACCGCGAGCATAACGCAATGCGATTGGTCCATCTTCATATTGCATCGCCGTATAAACTAAATGTTGCCCTTCATTTTCATCTTTCGGCATCATAAGCACCATATTCGGCAAGTGACGTAAGAATGAGATATCAAATACGCCTTGATGCGTTTCACCATCTGCTCCTACTAATCCCGAGCGATCTATTCCGATGAAAACATTTAAATTTTGGCGGCATATATCATGAACAACTTGGTCATATGCTCTTTGTAAAAATGTTGAATAAATTGCTAAGAATGGCTTCATTCCTTGCGTTGCCATACCTGCTGCCATTGTTGTAGCATGCTGTTCTGCAATACCTACATCAATCATACGATCTGGGAATTCTTTTTGGAATTTCTCAAGTTTTGATCCAACAGGCATTGCAGGTGTAATTGCTACGATACGCTCATCCGCTCTCGCTAGCTTAAGTACTGTTTCACTAACGACAGCACTCCATGCTGGTGCAACTTCTTTCGGCTTAACGAAGTCACCTGATTCAATTTTATAAGGTCCTGTTCCATGCCAAGTTCCAATAACGTCACTCTCAGCCGGTTTATAACCTTTTCCTTTTTTCGTAATAACGTGAACAAGCACTGGGCCTTTTGTTTTCTTTGCATATTGCAACGTTTCGAATAACTTTTCATAATCATGCCCATCGACTGGACCTAAATATGTAAAGCCTAACTCTTCGAAAAAGACACCAGATACTAGTAAATATTTAAGACTATCTTTTATTTTCTCTGCTGTCGCAGCCACTTTCCCGCCAACTGCTGGGATTTTCTTTAATATATACTCTAATTCATCTTTTACCCAGTGATATTTTCCTGCGGTACGTAAACGACCGAGCACATTATGAAGCGCACCAACGTTTGGTGCAATTGACATTTCATTATCATTCAAAATAACAATCATGTCTGTTTTTTCATGTCCAATATGGTTCAATGCCTCTAAAGCCATTCCGCCTGTTAAAGCACCATCTCCAATAATTGGTATAACATATTCTTTCGTTTTCTTTAAATCACGTGCCAGAGCCATTCCCATTGCAGCCGATAACGAAGTCGAGCTATGACCAGTTTCCCATACATCGTGCTCACTCTCGCAACGTTTCGGGAAACCACATAGACCTTGATATTGCCTTAATGTACCAAACTCTTTCGCACGTCCAGTTAAAATTTTATGTACATAGGATTGATGTCCTACATCCCATAAAAATTTATCTTGCGGGCTATCAAATAATTTGTGCAGAGCAATTGTGAGTTCTACTACACCTAAATTAGGTGCAATATGTCCACCTGTTTGAGAGAGCTCTTCAATTAAAAACTTACGAATATCCTCACTCAATCCCTCTAGTTCACTGATAGACATATCTTTCAAAAAACTAGGGTTTTGAATTTGCGTTAGATCCACATGGATCACTCACTTTCATTTCATAATCTGTCAACATGTCAAATATTATAAAAAACATTTACACAAAACAAGAAATTCTCTTTTCTATTTTTCGTCTTGTCCCGCTATTAACCAGTCTATTGCGCCCTAATCCTATTATAAACCATATTTCTTTAGGCGATGAAAAAAATAGCCGCTAACACGAAGTGATAACGGCAATGTAATCTACATATATTTTTGCCAATAACAAGAAAAGAAAAACCTTTTCCTACATTTATATCATAAAATGATGAATGACTCAACAAATGAAAACGCTGTTATATTAGTTATTACGTTTTGCAATCAAATCACAAATAGATAGTAAATATTCATCTTGTAATTGCAAGGAACTAATCGCACCTTTTGCTTCTGCAATTGTTTCTTCTAAAATATCTTTTGCTCTATCTACAGTAAACAACGTTGTATATGTGCTCTTTTCATTAAAAAGATCGCTACCAATCGGTTTTCCAATCTCTTCTTCAGTTCCTTCGACATCTAAAATATCATCTCGAATTTGGAAAGCTAGACCGATATATTTGGCAAACGTAAGCAACTTTTCTTCTTGCTCTTCTGTCGCATCAGAAAGTATCGCACCCGCAAGTACAGCAAATTCAAGCAGTTTTCCGGTCTTATGTTTATGGATGTACTCCAATTCATCAATCGTAAGGCGTTTCCCTTCAGCTTCCATATCTGCCACTTGTCCGCCAACCATTCCTTCTGGTCCTGCTGCTTTTGCAAGTTCAAGTACAAGTCTTACTTTTTTTTCGGCAGAAATTTCTTTTTGCTCATATGCCATAATAACTTGAAAAGCATACGTCAATAAGCCATCTCCTGCTAAAACTGCCATCGCTTCACCAAATACTTTGTGATTTGTGGGCTTTCCTCTTCTTAAATCATCATCATCCATACAAGGTAAATCATCATGAACTAATGAATATGTATGAATCATTTCAAGAGCACAAGCTGCACCTACTCCAAGATTTCTTTCTTTCCCAAACGCTTGTAATGTTGCAAACAAAAGTAACGGGCGGAGACGTTTTCCACCCGCTTCCAAAGAATATGCCATCGCTTCACGAAGTACACTTGGACATTGTAATTCATTTGCATAGCTTACAAGTTTTTCTTCTACGAAAGTTTTACTTTCTTTCAAAAAAGTATCAAAAGCAATCGTCACTATGCTTCATCTCCTAAAGCAGTAAACGGTTCAAGCTCTCCATCTTCCCCAAGAATAACTGCCATTTGTTCTTGTACATTCTTCAACTTCTCATCACAAAGCTTAGATAATTCCATACCTTCTTTAAAATAAGAAATCGCTTCTTCTAAAGGTACGTCACCTTGTTCTAGCTTAGAAACAAGATGCTCAAGTTGCGAAATTGCCTCTTCAAAGCTTAATTTATTTTCCATTATTCAATTCACGCTCCTCTATGCCTGATACGCTACAATCTAGTATTCCATCTTGTAATTGAACTGAAACAGCATCTCCAAGGCTTACATCTTTCACACTTTTTAACACTTGCTTCTCTTCATCATATACAAGCCCGTACCCTCTCATCATTACTTTAAGCGGACTTAACGCTTCAAGTTTTTGAGCAGCTCTTACAAAGGCAAATTCTTTCGTTTGAAGTAACGTTTGCATTTCACGTTGTAATTGCTTTTGCAACGTTTCAACAGCTACCTTCGTTTGCATAATTTTTTGAGATGGGTGGTGCTTCTCTAAATAAAATGAAAGTTGCTTTAACTGATTCATCTTTTTATCAATATAGCGCTCTTTCGCTAAAACAAGCTGTTCTAGCGCTCTATCTAATTGCTCTTCCTTTTGCTCATATACTTGTCTTGGATAACGGAACGCATACGATTTTTGCAACACTTGTAGTTTTTCTTCTTTTTTATGTACTAACTCTCTCATTGCTCTTTGCAATCTCAGAGTTCTTTGTAATACCTTTTCTTGTAACTCTATAATGTTAGGTGCTGCCAGCTCAGCTGCTGCAGTCGGTGTTGGCGCGCGTAAATCTGCAACAAAATCTGCGATTGTAAAATCCGTTTCATGGCCTACTGCCGAAATAATAGGAATTTCACTCTTAAAGATTGCTCTTGCAACCATTTCCTCATTGAAAGCCCATAATTCCTCAATAGAACCTCCACCACGACCAACGATTAGTACATCTATCTCTCCCATTTCATTCGCTGTACGAATCGCTTGTACAATCGAGGGAGCCGCTGACTCCCCTTGTACAAGTACCGGAAATACAATAACATTCCCAATTGGATAACGACGTTTAATCGTTGTTATAATATCACGAATCGCTGCTCCTGTTGGCGACGTAATCACACCTATTGTTTTAGCGTAAGGAGGAATCGCTTTTTTATAAACTTGAGAAAAAAGTCCTTCTTCTTCTAAACGAACTTTTAACTGTTCGTACGCTAAATGTAAATTCCCGACTCCGTCAGGCTGCATGTCTTGAATATAAATTTGATAAGAACCACTCGCCTCGTAAACAGAGATTTTCCCTTTCACGAGTACCTTCATCCCATTTTCAGGTTTGAATTTAATATTACGATTATGGCCCGCAAACATAACCGCTGCGATTCTTGCATTTTCATCTTTCAATGTAAAATACATGTGGCCACGGCTATGATTTTTAAAGTTGGAAATTTCACCTTTTAACCAAACAGACTGCAAATGCGGATCATATTCTATTTTTGTTTTTATATAGCGTGTTAACGCTGTAACGGTTAAATATTGCTTCTCCATTTCTCTCTCCTCATAGCCGACTCAAATTATTTACAAACGACACCTGCACGTTTGGCAGATTCAACAGTATTATGAAGAAGCATTGTGATTGTCATTGGACCAACACCCTTTGGCACAGGTGTAATGTAACCCGCAACATCTAACACGTTGTCAAAGTCAACATCACCACAAAGTTTTCCTGTTTCTAAACGGTTAACACCAACGTCAATTACAACCGCTCCTTCTTTAATATAATCCGCTGTTATCATTTTAGGTCGTCCAACAGCTACGATTAAAATATCAGCTAACTTCGATAACTCTTTCATATTTTGCGTCTTAGAATGACAATATGTTACAGTGGCATTTTCATTTAAAAACAATTGTCCCACTGGTTTACCGACAATATTACTTCTTCCAATTACTACTACATGTTTTCCAGAAATATCAAGATTTGTTTCTTTTACTAATTCTACAATACCATGCGGTGTACATGGAAGGAATGTATCTTGTCCCGTCATCATACGTCCCACGCTGATTGGGTGAAATCCGTCTACATCCTTTTCTGGTGAAATTCTTTCAATGATAGCTTTTTCTTCAATATGTTTTGGTAAAGGTAATTGCACTAATATGCCATTAATACGGTCATCTCCATTTAAGCGATCGATTTCAGCAAGCAAACGTTCCTCAGTAATTGTTTCAGGAAGTTCAATTAGCTCTGAGTAAATCCCTACTTGTTCACAGCCTTTTTCTTTTCCTTTCACATAAGAACGAGATGCTGGATCTTCTCCAACTAAAATAACTGCTAATCCTGGTACAATACCTTGCTCTTTCAACTTCACAACTTCTTCTGTTAATTGTGCTCGTTTTTTCTCCGCAACTTCATTTCCTTTGATGATTACTGCTACCATTTTAAGATTCCCCCTTAAAGAATTTACAGTGTATCTTTTATATTAGATAAAACGCCGTTAATAAAACGACGAGATTCCTCATCCCCAAATGTTTTTGCAATTTCAATTGCTTCGTTAATTGTTACGTTGTGTGGAATTTCTTCCATGTACTTCATTTCATACACAGCTACACGTAAAATACTGCGATCAACAATACTAATACGCTCAAGCTTCCACTTTTTTAAGTTTTGACGAATCGCTTCATCGATTGCTTCTTTATTTTCTACAAAACCTACTACAAGTGACTCTAGAAACTCATTTGTTTCTTCGCCTTCATCCAGCGTGTTTTCCACTGCTACTTTCGGTTCTAATTCACCTGTAATATCCATTTGGTATAATGCCTGCATTGCTCTTTCTCTAGCCGTCCTACGTTTCATTGTAACTCTCCTTTATGCTTCAAGTCTTTCCTTATACTTTGTTATATTATTATAATTTATAAGCCGTCAATTCACTTACTCTTACAGTTTTCATTGATTTTCCAACCTTATAATACAATGATAATAACACAATTTATCGTTTCACACACGGGTTACAAGGCTGAAAAATAATAAAAAGATTAACTTCAAGTTCCATATCTTATCACAATGTACGTTTTTTGGAAAAACGACACATTTTCTTGTTTATTTCTTATTTTTTGAAATAGTATAATAATTAGAGGGTTGTAATTTGTGAAGAAATGAAACGATAAAAAAGATGCCTATGTTACTAGGCACCTTTTCATTCTTACACTGGTTCGATTTCTGTTTTTTGTGTTTCGAATGTTACGCCAACGATGTGAACATTCACTTCTTTTGGCTCAAGTCCTGTCATTGTAAAGAGTGCTTGGCGAATATTGTCTTGAATCTTTTGTGCAACAACTGGAATTGCTACACCAAAATACATTACAACATAAAGGTCAACGATAATATCTTCGTTTGCTAATTCAACCTTTACACCTTTACCATGATTTTTCTTACCTAACTTCTCAACAACATCTGTAGCAAAATTACCGCGCATTGCCGCTACACCTTCTACTTCAGCAGCTGCAATACCTGCAATTACTTCAATTACTTCTGGTGCAATTTCTACTTTACCAAGAGTTGTATCTTGACCCATATCTAACATATGTTCAGCCATGAAAAAAACCTCCTTTAATGTATCACTGCGTCACAAGTTCATGCTCTTCCAAAAATTTCGTATTAAACTCACCTTTTACAAAATCAGGATGATCTAGCAATTGCAAATGGAACGGGATTGTTGTATGTACGCCTTCAATGACAAATTCACTAAGTGCGCGCTTCATTTTTGCAATTGCCTCTTCACGTGTTTTTCCGTGAACAATTAATTTAGCAACCATCGAATCATAGAAAGGTGGGATTGAATATCCCGGATATACAGCTGAATCGACGCGAATACCAAATCCTCCTGGTGGTAAGTACATTTCTACTTTACCTGGAGATGGCATAAATTTTTTGGCAGGGTTTTCCGCATTAATTCGACATTCAATTGCCCAACCATTAAATTGTACTTCTTCTTGCTGTAACGATAACTTTTCTCCTGAAGCAACAAGAATTTGCTCTTTAATTAAGTCCATTCCCGTTACCATTTCAGTAACCGGATGCTCAACCTGAATTCTCGTATTCATCTCCATGAAATAAAAGGTTTTCGTTTTATATTCATAAATAAACTCAACCGTACCAGCACCTGTATAATCAACCGCTACCGCCGCTTTAACTGCCGCTTCACCCATCTGCTTGCGAATATCTTCATCAAGTGCAGGTGATGGACTTTCTTCTAATAGTTTTTGCAAACGGCGCTGAATTGTACAATCACGCTCTCCTAAATGAATGGCATTTCCGTGTGTATCTGCCATTATTTGAATCTCAACATGGCGGAAATCTTCAACGTACTTTTCTAAGTATACACCAGGGTTCCCAAAAGCGGTACTAGCTTCTTGCTGTGTAATTTGAATTCCTTTTATAAGCTCTTCTTCATGGCGTGCAACACGAATACCTTTTCCACCGCCACCTGCAGTCGCTTTAATAATAACTGGATATCCAATTTGATTAGCAAGCTCGATCGCTTCTTCGGTATTTTTAATAATCCCTTGTGAACCTGGTACAATCGGAACCCCTGCTTCTTTCATTGTATCACGAGCAACGTCTTTTGTGCCCATCTTTGAAATAGCTTCTGGACTTGGACCGATAAAAATCAAGTTACATTCACGGCATAACTCCGCGAAATCTGCATTCTCTGCTAAAAATCCGTATCCCGGATGAATAGCATCGCAGCCTGTTAACTTCGCAACGCTAATAATGTTTGTCAAATTTAAATAGCTTTCTTTCGAAATCGTTGGTCCTACACAATACGCCTCGTCTGCAATCTGTACGTGAAGTGACTCTTTATCTGCTTCTGAATAAATTGCAACTGTTTCAATATCCATTTCTTTACAAGCACGAATAATTCGTACAGCAATTTCCCCACGATTGGCTATTAATACTTTTTTTATCATCACAAAGACTCCCTTATTACGCTTTTACAAGAAATAGCGGTTGTCCATACTCAACAAGCTGTCCGTTATTAACAAGAATTTCAACAATTTCGCCCTCTACATCAGCATCAATTTCGTTAAATAACTTCATAGCCTCGACAATACATACGATAGAATCTTTCGATACTCTATCCCCCACACTTACATATGGAGGTGTATCAGGCGAAGAAGAAGAATAGAATGTACCTACCATCGGTGATGTGATTTTATGTAGGTTTTCATTTTGAACAACCTTCTTCTCTTCTTGTTTTGGCGCTTCTGCTTGTGCTGCTGCTACTTTCGTTTCAACTTCAACAGGCGCTACTGGTTGCATAGCTTGTTTTGCTGCAGGTGCTTGCACAGCAACAACTTCATTACCACGCTTTTTCATTTTGATTGTTGTACCGTCTTTTTTGTATTCAAATTCATCAATATTAGAGCTATCAATTAATTTAATTAATTCGCGAACTTCTTGAATTTTAAACATGTAAAATCCACTCCCATACTCTTGTTTGTCCCGTTTTTACAGATTCTCGTCACGAAAACTAGATTGACTGTAAAAATACGATGTATTCTATTAGAAAATATATTTCATTAACTAATAGAAATATTTACTATTTCCATCTTACGATAAATTTTTTAAACATTCCAATTTATATTTCTTTATAATAAATCGAAACTCCTGTAAAAATATTATTCCAACAAAAATTTAATACCTAGTAATAATACCAAGTTTCACACGAAATTGGCAAGACCACTTCTTAAAAAACATTCACTACTTTTTCAAAACGTTACACAGCAAACATGCCATCCCCTCTACACTCTTCACACATCTATAGTCAACAACATATTTTTACCAAATATTATTTTTTTGTTTACACGCCATTCATCATTCCTTCATATAAGAATAGTATGTTCAAAGTGTAGAAAATATATTGTGTCGAGGTGTGGAAATATGATATGGCTCATTCTCTTTTTACCTGCCGTAATCGTTTGGGCATGCGTTCTTTGCATCCACGTCAAATCCGGAAAAAGTAATCATCAGTACCATGAACCATTAATCTTTTACTCACAACGTGTTTCTCCATTCCGAGTTGAACATAGTAAAAATAATTACAAAGACGAAATAGAAAAAAGCTATCGAAAATGATAGCTTTTTTCTATACACACGTTTACTTACATACTCTATTTTACTATTTGCATACCCTTTGCTTAGTAAAAGATAATAATCCGTAGGGAAATCCCTACGGATTAAGGTTTCACTTATTTCGCTGGTGGATCAAATTTCACACCTACATCTTTTGATCCACCTTCACTTCTTACAAGTTGAATAATTTTATTTGCTTCTTTCTGTGAATGTTTTGCCGCTTTAACCGTTACTCTAATATCAGTACCATCAGCTCTTACAAGAGCATCTGGATATCCTCCTTGAGATTTAATTACTGTCTCAAGTAATTCTTGCTTCGTTTCCATTGTCGTAATGGCATCAAAATTTTCTTTCGCTTTATTCTTTTCTGTTGCTGAAGCTTTTGTTGAACTCATCACTTCTTGTAATTTTGCTTTTTGTTCACTACGCTGATCTTCCATTTGCATACGTAAAGCTGTGAAATTCTCATCGCTTGATTGAACTGATACATTGCCCTCTTTTTTACTTGTTTCTTTTTTTGCATTTTCTTTTTTGTCTGTTTCTTTATTTGTTGTTTCTTTGCTTGTATTTTCTTTTTTCGGAGTTTCTTTAGGCGCTTCGTTTGTTACTGCTTTATCAGTACCTTGTTTTTCTTGTCCAATCTTTTCACCTGTTGTTGGCGATGCTGTATTCATTTTGTCAGGAGTTGTCACGTAATACACAGATAGTACAACAACTAAACTTAACATCGTTAATAACCAAACTGTTTGTTTTTTTAACACTTTATTTCCTCCCTATCAATTTTTCGGTGAAACTGAAACGCGATGGGCCGGTACATCTAGCAGCCTTATCACAGCTTCTTTTACCATTGCTTTAACTTGTATATTATCCACTCCCTTTGCTACTACAAGAACACCACGTACTTTCGGCTTCTCTGTTCGTAAAACAACAGGAGTTTCTTTATCCCCTTCACGTATAATGACAGTCTTTTCATCAAGAGACTCGTCCTCTACTTCTCTCTTACCGCCTGTTTTATCTGTTTCACCTGTTGTTTGTGAGCGTTTCACTGTATTTTTTTCTAAAATTTTTTCTTCAGATGAATCTAAATTCACTTTAATCGTTACGTCTTTTACTCCTGCTATTTCTTCTAAAGCAGTTTTTAATTCTTGTTCATACGCTTTTTCATATTTTTCTACATTTGACATACTATCATTACTTTTTTGTCCGAAAGTTGGTACGTCTTTTTCTTGGTTTTGAGTTTTTTGTTCTTTAAATACAGGTACTTCTTCTTTTTTACTTGAAAAGAGACTACTAGAAAACATAAGCAAAATTCCAAGTATGAGTAGGACAAGTAAAAACTTAGGTGTTACCTTTTTACCCTTCTCGTTGCTTTCTTTTTGATCCCCATTCAATAAGTTTCGAAAAAATGAGAACTTCGAATTTTTATCTTTATTGTCCATTTACTCTACCTGTCCTCCCTTCCATCTGAACTTGGATTTGTTTACCCTCTAGTTGCCACCTGCTTGAAAAGAAATCTTTCATTTCTCCATTCGTTTCTTCCACTTTTTTTGGAGGCTCTTTCGTGTTAATTTCAATTGGCTTTACTGTTTCGATTGCATCATTTTTACTACGTTCTTTTTCTTTCAACGTCACAACAACAGATTGAATATCTTTCTCTGACTTTACTTCTTCTATATTTTCTGCTGCGACTATTTGTATTTCAGAGACAGTCATACCATACTTTTTCTCAAACTCTTTTCCTACTTCTTTTTTCATTTTGGTAGCCATCTCTTCTAAACTATATGCACGTGTTAGAGCTTGTATTTCTTTTTTCTTCGAATCTATTGAATTTTTTACAGATCCTTCTGCTACGTACTTTTCTTCATTAAAATTTGCAATTACTTCATTTACATCTGTCTGCAATAGTTTAAAAAGGGGTGTTAAAATTAATACGACTAACAAAAGACTTACAACGAATTTAACGTATTTTTGCAAATTCGAATTTGGAAGAATAAGATGAAGCATTGTCGCTAAGAGCAAAAAAACGATAATATTTCTGATCCACTCTGTAACAAATTGCATACTCTTCACCTCCTACCGCATCATAAGTGTAATATTCCCCGCAGCAATAATAATTGTAATACTTAAAAAGAACATAAATGATACGATAGCTAAGCAAGCAAATACGTAAATGATGCTTCTTCCAATAATGTCTAAACATTGAATAATTGCTCCGCCGCCAACCGGTTGTAATACTGCTGCTGCGAATTTATAAATAAATGCAATACAGAAAATTTGAATCGCAGGAAAAGCAACAATTAAGCATAAAATGACGAGCCCAATAATTCCGACTGTGTTTTTCAATAATCCTGATGCGCTAATAACAGTATCTGCCGCTTCCGTAAACATTCTTCCAACTACTGGAATGAAGTTTCCTGTTACAAATTTAGCAGTTTTCACAGCTATGCCATCAGCAACGGCTGTCGCTGTTCCTTGTACAGATAATACCCCTAAAAAAATCGTTAAGAAGATACCGATAATCCCAACGCTAACGTTTTGCAGAAGCTTGGACAATTTTGTAACTTTATATTGATCACTCATTGTACTTACAATACTTAATATCGTTGCCAGTAATAAAAGCGGTAGAACGATATAATTCATAAGAAGCCCGCTTGTATTCATTAAGAAAATGATAATCGGATGAAAGAAAGATACAGATACAACCCCGCCACCAGTCGCTATAAGCGCCAATAAAATTGGCAATAGCGCTAATATGAAATCTACCATTGTTTGTATCGTTTCTCTTGCATATGTCATAACGACATAAAAACTATTTAAAGCAAAAATAATAAGTACCATATATACAACAGCATCAGCAATTTTACTTACACTACTTTTTGAAAAAGCGGATTGCAGTGATTGCAACAATGCACTAAAGATTGTGAGCATAATGAGTGTGCCAAGCAGTTTTCCATTAGCTGCAAGCTCATGAAATAAATATTTTAATAACCCTATCATCCACTCTTTTAGAGAGAATTCTTTTTCTCCCTTTACAAACTCCATAAAACTCCCTTTTTGACTCTCTGGCAAATAGCCACCATATTTTGTAACAAGCCCGTCCCAAAATTGCTTCACATCTTCAATTCCGAGCTTATCCAATTGTTGATCAACGACGTTTGTTTCTACAGGAGAAGCTTGTACAACAACCGGTAAAGAAAAGAAAAGGAAGCAAGCAAATAGCAGCTTAGCTCCAAACCTCCTCAACATTCACTCCCCCTTATCCCGTCGGTAAAAATCCGAGAATAGTTTCAATTACAACCGTCAAAATAGGAATTGCCATAACGAGAATTAAGATTTTCCCAGCAAGTTCAATTTTCGAAGCGATGGCACCTTGACCAGCATCTTTTGTAATTTGAGCTCCAAACTCGGCAATATAAGCAATTCCAATAATTTTTAGTAACGTTTCCACGTAGACGTTGCTAACTTTCGCTTCACTCGCTACTCTCTCAATCATTTGTAAAATAGAATGAATTTGATCGATTAAAATAAGAAACATCACGCTACCTACGAACACAATAAATAAAGATGTAATACTAGATTTATGCTGGTTCAAAACAGCAGCTAAAAACGTAGCAACGAGGCCTAATCCGACAATTTGTATAATTTCGATTCGAACCGCCTCCTTTACTGGAAGAGAAAGACACTTTTAATCTTGTCGAATAGCGTATTAATTAAAAATGCAACATGAAATAAAATGACGACAAAACCGACAAGGATAACCCAATTTGCAATATCCTCACGCTTCAATTCTTTTAGTACAGTATGAATGAAAGCTAAAACAATGCCGATTCCGGCGATTTGAAATATTAATCCAACATCAATGGACATCGCCTTTCTCCCCCCCTATAGCAGTAAAATTACAATAAGTAGCCCTGCTAGTACCCCTAAGCTCTTAATCATTTTTTCGTATTGCAGTTGTAAAGCTTTCGCTTCCTCTTCTTCTCTCTCCAAATGTGTAATACATAAGCGAATATGTTTTTGTTGTGATTCACGATCATGTTGCCCGAGCGTTTCACCAAATTGCTGCAGTATTTCATACTCGGTTTGTTGAAAAGCCGTCAACTTCCAATTCTCTTTCAAACTATCTATCCAAGCTTCCCTTACTGTTTGTTCTCCACTTTCTAGTTTTTTAGCGAAACTTTGAAATATCCAATTTAATGGCTTTGGCATTTGTTTAACTAATCGCTCGGCAGCCTCAGATAAAGGTGTGTGTCCATACATAATTTCTGCCTCTAATGATTGAAGTGCTGATTTTAATAACCTAAGTTGCCTCGGTCTCTCACTGTATCTTTTAGCGTACGAAAACCCGAAAAAGGTGCTGACCGCAACGATTAACACTGCACCAAATATTTTCACCATACGCCCTCAGCCTTTCTATTTGATAACACTGGTTTTCCATATTTATCTTTCACCTGCATAACCGTTCCTGGACCCCTCGCTTTTGACAACTCCACAAACCTATCAAATATACCAAGCTCTAGCACTGCCTTGAGCGATGGACGTCTCACAACATCCTCATAGGAAAATCCGTGTGCGCTTATAAAAAGCTGGACACCTGCATGCACTGCCTCCATAATTGCTTCACTATCTTCTTTACGGCCAATTTCATCTACGATCAAAATATCAGGACTCATAGAACGAATCATCATCATCATTCCTTCTGCCTTTGGACATGCGTCTAACACATCGACTCGGGTACCAAAATCATATTGCGGGATCCCTTTCACACAACCAGCAATTTCTGACCGTTCATCAACGATCCCCACTTTACAGGAAGGAATTTCCGAAGCACTTACCCCTTGACTCATGCAACGTGCTACATCTCTTAAGAGTGTCGTTTTTCCCGTTTGGGGAGGGCCAATTACCATCGTGTTTAACCACCTTTTTTCATACAAATATGGCAAAAGCGGTTCAGCAATCCCTATTTTTTGACGAGCAATACGAATATTAAAGGAAGAGACATCACGAATCATTTTCACTGCGCTTTTTTCTGTAATGACTTTTCCTGCTAACCCGATTCTATGCCCTCCGCGAAGCGTCACATACCCACGTTTTAATTCCTCTTCCATCGTATAAATTGAGAATTGACTTAACTTATTCAATAAGTAAATAGCATCCTCTGCAGTAGTGATATAGTCATAAAAAAACACCTTTCCGTGTGCAATACACTCTAGCGGCCTTCCAATTCGAACACGAATTTCCTCTAAAGCATCGTATTGCTTACATTCTTCAATTAAGTACTTCATCGTTTTTGGTAAAACTTCTAATACCTCTTTCATCGGCTTCTCCCCACTATACTCGACTTACTATTTCAGTAATGCGATAAAAATACAGCAAATTCCAAGCGCTAGAAAAAAGAGCTTCAAGAAAGAAATTTCACTTGCTACACTCGCTATCCCAATTGTCATTGTTAAAATTAATACGGTAGGTCCAACAAACGCCAACATACCATTTATAAACAACGCTTTCTTCGCATCATTCACATAAAGCATAAGCAAAGCAGCAAATATCTCCGCACTACCTGAAAATAATCGAAGTGCCCCCATAACAAGCACGGATGTTTCCATTGCCGCTAGCCACTGTTTCATTCTTCCACCTTCTCCCGTAACAGTTACTAACTTCGTATTCTAAAAAAGAATATATTTGTACAACCATATGCAGAGGTTGTCTATTTCAGAAGTAAAAACATAATTTTTCTCTAAAGTCTGAATTAAAATCTGAATATTCATATTATTTAACGGTATATTATGGTATATTTAGTTTAAAAGAGGTTTAAACCATGCAGCACGTCACTTTATTACCACTAGATTTATGCTATACAAATGTGATTTTCGAGCTATCAAGTGATCCACATATAAAAAATGCATTGGGGATAACGGTAGAAAATATCGAAGACACGAAAACATTTCTTCTTTTCGCAATAGAAGAAGAGCGTCAAAAGAAATCCTTATCGAGAATGATTGTGAATGAAGAAAATGAAATAATTGGCCTCACCACACTTAAACATATTAATAATGAGAAAAAGCAATCTCACATTGGTAGTTGGCTCGGCTATCCGTACTGGGGAAAAGGCTATAACGAGGCTGCTAAAAAAGAAATCTTTAAAATCGCCTTTTTAGACTTACAACTTTCCTACGTATTTGCTGGTGCTAAAACGAATAATATCCGCTCTTTAAAAGCACAAGAAAAACTACCTTATATTTCATTGCATGTGGAAAACAAGTTTCCAGACGAACACGCTGCACTAGAGAAAGAAGTAAAGTCACCTTGCTCTCTGCATGTCGTGTCACGTGAAAATTTTTTAAACTGGTTGAAATTAAAGAATGAGGGGAAAAAATATGAAGGCATCGAAAGTTAGTTTAACCGTTGTAGTAGAATTAGCTCTTATTTATCTTTTTTCATTATTGGTCGGTTGGTCATTTATAGAGACCTTTTTCCTTGGTAGTTTAGCAATATTTGCAATTATGTGGTTAATTATTATGAGTAACCATAGAAATAACATTACAGATCACGCAATAAGTAAAACATTAACTGGCGTTGAGACTGGCGAAATAAAACCATTTCAAATTGTTTTGACTCCATCTATTATGGGTACTCTTTCACTTGTTTTAGTCAGTTTTATAATAACAGCTATTTACTATCTACCCTATTTCCTATAAAAAAGCACTCGTGAATTATCACGAGTGCTTTTTTACTATGCACGAGAAACGTATTTACCTTCACCAGTGTTGATGATAAGCATTTCGCCTTCGTTAATGAAGATTGGTACTTGTACAACAAGACCAGTTTCCAATGTAGCTGGTTTTGTTACGTTAGAAGCAGTATCACCTTTAATACCAGGCTCTGTTTCTGTAACTTGTAATTCAACTGTGTTTGGAAGTTCAACACCAAGTACTTCGCCTTGGTAAGTCATGATTGCTACTTCCATGTTTTCTTTTAGGAATTTAAGCTCGCGCTCGATTTGTTTTTCACCAAGTTCGATTTGCTCATAAGTTCCGTTATCCATAAATACGTGAGCCTCACCGCTTGCGTATAAGTATTGCATACGACGGTTTTCGATGTGTGCTTTTTCTACTTTCTCACCTGCACGGAATGTTTTCTCTTGAACAGAACCTGTGCGAAGATTACGTAGTTTAGAACGAACGAATGCAGCACCTTTACCTGGCTTTACGTGTTGGAAATCAAGTACTTGCCAAAGGGCATTGTCCACTGAAATTGTTAAACCTGTACGAAAATCGTTTACTGAAATCATGTAAAAAAATCCTCCTGTGTATTACAAAATAATAAGTTCTTTTGGTGATTTCGTAATTACTTCATTACCTTCACTTGTCACAATGATATCATCTTCAATACGTACGCCGCCAATACCTGGAATATAAATACCTGGTTCTACTGTTACAGCCATGCCTGGTTCAAGTACTGTATGAGAACGGAATGCTAAACCTGGTGCTTCATGGATTTCAAGACCTATTCCATGACCAGTAGAGTGTCCAAAGTATTCACCATATCCTTTTTCCGTTATGTAGTCACGCGTTAGCGCATCAGCCTCGCGACCTGTTAAACCAGCTTTAATACCGTTCACACCACGTAGTTGTGCTTCTAAAACGATATTATAAATTTCTTTTAATTTATCAGATGGTTCACCGACTGCAATCGTACGAGTAATATCAGAGCAATATCCTTTGTAATAAGCGCCGAAGTCTAATGTAACGAAATCTCCTGTTTCTATCACTTTTTCAGATGCCACGCCGTGCGGTAATGCCGAACGAAGACCTGAAGCAACGATAATATCAAACGAAGAAGATGTTGCTCCTTGTTTTCTCATGAAAAATTCAAGTTCATTTGACACTTCAATTTCAGATACTCCCGGGCGAATGAATGATAGAATATGCTCAAAGGCAGCATCTGCAATCTGTGCAGCTTCCTTTAATATCTTAATCTCTGAATCAGTCTTTATCAAGCGTAACTTTTCTACAAGTCCAGAAGTCGGGATAAATTCAGCATCAATCGCTTCCTTATGCACTGAATAAGAACTATATGTAAGAGTATCTTGCTCAAAACCAAGCTTTTGAATTCCAAGCTCTTTCACTTGCTTTGCCACTTCATCAATGATCAATCCTGCGTGCTGTACAACCTCATATCCAACCGCTTGTTTACTTGCCTGCTCGACGTAACGGAAATCTGTAATAAATTGAGCACGATCTTTTGAAATAAGAACAACGCCTGCTGTTCCTGTGAAGTTAGCCATATATCTACGACTATGTTCATTTGTTAACAAAATACCGTCAATACCAGCCTCATCAAATGCACTTCGTAATCTTTCAATTTTCTCCATTACTTTATGCCTCCCTCAATTTCTCCATTAATGCAAATAACGCTAACTTATAGCCATAAAAACCAAATCCTACAATTTGACCTGCACAAACAGCTGCCGTCACAGATTCATGACGGAACGATTCACGCTGATGAATGTTAGAAATATGTACTTCAATAACAGGAATCGAAATGCTCGCAATGGCATCACGAATCGCATAGCTATAATGCGTAAATGCTCCCGGATTTAAAATGATCCCTTCATATATATCTTCCGCTTCATGAATAATGTCGATAATGGCACCTTCATGATTCGATTGGAAACATTCTAACTCCACTCCCATTGTTTCTGCTTCTTGCTTCATATCTGCTTCAAGTGTCGTTAGCGTGCCCTTTCCATATACATTTACCTCACGAACACCGAGGCGATTTAGGTTAGGACCGTTTACGAGGAGTAACTTTTTCATATTCTTAAAACTCCTTAATATTAAATATCTATACAATATTTTAACATAGGAGTTACTTATTTGAATAGTTCGTCTTCTCTTACCCTTCTTGTTCTGCTTTATTGCTATTTACTGCGTAAGAAACAGAATATGCTATAAACACACCATACAATATAAAAATACATATTGTCGTCACAATTGTCTCTTTTGGTAAATGGAGCGCACTTTTAATAACAGGAGCCATTAAACCCATCCCCAAAAACAGTAGTGCCCACCAAAATAGCCCATAAATAATTCCCGCTATAATCCCTTCAAACTTTGCAAAAAATGCTTTATACAAAAAGGCAATTAAAATTGAAAGAAGTCCCATACACACTATTCCGAACACATTGCCCCATACACCCTCTTTCCAACTTCCAAACGCAAATGGTAAAAGGAAATAATTCGGGCCCGCCTCCGTGAATGAAAATATATGAAGGAAATACCATATCCCGCCCCAAAAGATTCCACCAAACAAACCAATCTGCACAAAATTCCTTGTTCCTAATTGTTCTTGACTCACATCGACACCTCCGCTCAATAGTATGCCCGAAACTATTTTGAAGCATGTTTAAATCCTGCGAAATTTGTCTATAAAAAGAATAAGAAATGTCCGACTCTCATAACATTTTCCCTTGTCATCTACTTGTATTTGCCGATAAAATAAAGGAAACTCGGTGATTGTCTTATTTCAAAACGACAGAACCCAGTATGACAATTGCCTCTTTTTCTACATAAGAGAGAAACAAATACAGGTTGGTGTTAACATGACAGAAGAGTCAAAACAAATATATGGCGGGCAAGCGGTCATAGAAGGAGTTATGTTTGGCGGTAGAGAATATACTGTTACAGCGGTTCGTCGTAAAGATAAATCGATTGAATTTTATCGATTACCACGCGTTCGTAATAAAGTACTATCTACCCTAAAAAAAATTCCATTTTTACGAGGGATTGCCGCTATTGTGGATGCAAGTGCGAATGGAGCAAAACATTTAAACTTCGCTTCAGAACGATTTGACGTCCACCCAGAAGATGATGAACAAATTGCAAATAAAAAAGAAGAACAATCAAAATTAACGATGGTATTAGGAGTTGCAGCTGTTGGCGTTTTATCTTTTATATTCGGTAAAGTCATTTTCACAGCAGTTCCTGCACTATTAGCTGAATTAACGAGACCGATTTTCCCATCTCATACTGGGCAAATTATTGTCGAAAGTGTCATTAAGCTCATGCTATTATTGAGCTATATATACTTTATTTCTTTAACCCCACTTATTAAGCGGGTATTTCAGTATCACGGTGCAGAGCATAAGGTAATCAATGCTTACGAGAATAACCTTCCTCTGACTGTAGAAAACGTTCAAAAGCAAACTCGTCTCCATTATAGATGCGGCAGTAGCTTTATTATATTTACAGTCATTATTGGAATGTTCGTTTATTTCCTAGTCCCTACAGATCCTCTTTGGGCACGAGTTATAAACCGAATTTTATTAATTCCAGTTGTACTTGGTATTTCTTTTGAAGTATTGCAATTTACAAATCGATTACGAGATATTCCTGTATTACGCGTACTTGGATATCCTGGATTATGGCTACAACTATTAACAACGAAAGAACCAACAGATGATCAAGTGGAAGTAGCAATTGCATCGTTTGAAGAATTATTACGTTTAGAGAACAAACAATAATTATTTAAAAATGGTGTTCAACTCCTTTCCTCATCGTTAATATACTAATTTTAATATACGTTTTTAGGAGGTGTCCCTTATGAACGGTCGTTCGTTTACTTTCGCTATATTTGTGCTTATTATCGGATTGGCAATATTCGGCCTTGTTTCATCTGTTATTACAAATCCCATGGGTGTATTAAGAAATATCGGGTACATGTTACTTGTTGTCGGTATCTTTTACTTGCTATACAAGATGTTTACAAATTCCAATGGTTCTGCAAATTCACAAAGCTCATATAAGCGTGCGGCAAAACAATCGAACCGCAAACATGGGAAACAAAATGTAGCACCCCTAGGCAATTCTTTCTTTAAGTCAAATACTTCTAATGACAAAAGCAAAAAAGGGAATTCTCCCACTTTGAAACGAAAAAGAAAACAGTCTCATTTAACTGTCATTGAAGGCAAAAAAAGCAAAAAGAAAGACCGTGCTTCCTTTTAGGAAATACGGTCTTTTTTTATACTTTGAAGCACTTCTTTTAAACTTTTCTCTCTCATACTTTCAATTCGAAGATGATGATTTTCAAATGGTAAATTCCGTGTCACATCATTAGGTACAACAACGCACGTTAATCCCGCTGCAACCGCTGCTCTCAATCCATTTAATGAATCTTCAAATACAACAGCTTCAGACGGCTTAATTCCTAATTCTTCTATTGCAACTCGATAAAGAGCTGGATCTGGTTTTACCTTCTCAACATCTTCTCTCGTTTTAATCACTTCAAAATATTCTCGAATCTGTAGCTCTTCTAAAAAATGAATAACCCATTCTCTAGACGAACTAGAAGCCAGTGCGATTTTCAATCCCATTTCTTTCGCTTCTTCTAAATATTCTTTTACCCCGTCACGAGCTTCTGGTATTCTCATTTTCTCTTTATGTAAAGTTGCCACTTTTTCTTTTAATGCACTTTTGTTAAACTTCTCTTTTAATTGATCATTTAAATATGTATAAAGTACCTCATCTGTTGTTCCAATACATTTCGCAAATTCCTCTAAAGGTAGTTCCCCGCCGTATTCACGAACAGCATCTCTGAAAGAGTGAAACCATATCGTTTCTGTGTCCACAATTAATCCATCAAAATCAAAAATAATTGCTTTCATAATTCTCCCATCCTTTTCGAATTGAAATAAAAAAGGAAACGCCATACGTTCCCCTTAATTACTTTTCTCTTCATTTGCTCTTTGAACACCACGAAGTGTTTCCACTCGGACTGCATCTTGTTCAAAGTATTCCA
The DNA here is from genome assembly GCF_003946765.1 of Bacillus sp. 2D03. Classification (NCBI taxonomy): domain Bacteria; kingdom Bacillati; phylum Bacillota; class Bacilli; order Caryophanales; family Bacillaceae; genus Bacillus; species Bacillus sp. 2D03. Next base: position 266,491 of record NZ_RPSJ01000001.1, read on the forward strand.
CTAAATCACCAATGCGATCAATTGCTTCCCAACTTAAATGATGTTCAATTCCTTCTACATCATTGTAAATTTTACTTTCATCCACACCGATAATACGCATAAATTGCTCTAGCAAGTCATGACGATATACGAGACGTTCTCCGATTTTTTTACCTTTTGTTGTTAATACAAGCCCTCTATATTTTTCATAAATTAGATATTCATCTTTGTCTAATTTTTGCACCATTTTTGTTACAGAGGATGGATGTACACTAAGCGCTTCAGCAATATCAGATACGCGGGCGTAACCCTTTTCATCAATCAACAAATAAATTTGTTCAATATAATCTTCCATACTAGGGGTAGGCATCGGTTTCCTCCATCCAAGTTCATTTTGCTTATTCCGTACGAAGCAATCAATAAAATGATACACCAGAAAGAATAACGTGACAAGTTGAAAACGAGCCTAAATATATAAAACAAAAAAGAATCTGTATTTGCATACAGACCCCCCTTAAGTAAAATATTGTATTTCTGCATTAGGAAAAAACTCATTTATATAACCTCTTATCGTTTCTTTTAATACTGCTGCATCATCTTTTTTATATACATATTTTCCGATGGTTTTGGAAAACGATGCTGAATCAATTCAAACGTTAAATTTGGTATCGTCATATCTTTGTCGCTCAAATAGTTTACGGTTCCTTCTTCCCATTCTTCATGCATTTAAATTGGCGCAACTATAAAACCAAGTGGATATTCAAGTGCCTTTCGTTCAAAGTAAACGAGCTTTGGCATAAATGGTCTCATATGCTTTTCGCCCTCTCGTTAGTATGGGGGACATTAAAGTTTTCCACCCCAGTAACTTGCGTTGCAAGTTACTGGGGGTTATAATTTGGATACCAGCTACCTTGCAACGCAAGTTACCTGAGTAAAAGGTGGTGAAATCATGCACAGCCAAATGTTAAAAGGTGTACTAGAAGGTTGCATCCTATACATCATTTCACAAGAAGAAGTGTACGGATATGAACTGAGCACAAAATTAAATAAACATGGCTTTACATTCGTAAGCGAAGGAAGCATCTATCCATTATTATTACGTATGCAAAAAGAAAAATTGATCGAAGGCACATTAAAAGCTTCCTCACTCGGTCCGAAGCGAAAATATTATCACGTAACCGATAAAGGGCTAGAACAACTTGAAGAATTTAAAAAAAGCTGGGGAATGGTTTCTACTACGGTAAATAACTTATTACAGGGGGAGTGATAGGGATGAATGCACAAGACATGATTGAATTGAATAATAAAAAACGTGAGCTTCTAACTTCCGAAAACGAAATTGCTTATGGTGATATGCTAGTATATCTTCGGTTATCTAATGTACCCGAACATCAAGTAGAAGAACTTTTGTTAGAAATATTAGATCATCTTATCGAAGCACAAGTAGAAAATAAAAATGCTTATGACATTTTTGGTGATGACTTACAATCTTATTGTGATGAACTTATATCAGCTTTACCAACCCAAACAAAGTTAGAAAAAACTTCTTTAATTGGATTTTCTGTTAGCTTACTTCTTGCTATACAGTTTGGCATAAATGCAATTATTTCATTTTTTATGTTTCTCTTTGAAAAAAATAATACATTATCAAGTCCGCCTTTTAGCATCCTTGGAACTACTTTGTCTGTTTCAATAATTATACTAGGTATATTATTTATTTTATATTTATTAAAGCGTTACTCCTTTGATCAGAAAATGAATTGGAAAAGAAGAATTCTATTTGGATTCGCATTTGCTACTCCATTTTGTTCCGCTGTATTCTTAAATATTTATTTCCAAAAGCAACCTTATCTCATTTATCATCTAACCTTTTGGCAAAACGCCTTAATCGCAATCTTATTTTTTATTTTATATAAACTACTATACAAAAAATCAAATTTTTAACAGCCCTTCAAAAGGCTGTTTTTTCTTCTGTCTAATTTTACAAATTGAAAAATTTCATAAAGAAAATAAGAAAAATGCAAAATAATTAAAGTTAATTGTTGACGTGATGCTTTTATTATCGGTATCATAAATCTTCGTGAGCAATTATTTTTCGTTATACGATTTTTTTATTATTACTGAATTTTTGAGAGGAGAAATTAGATGTCAGTTAAGAAGAAAACGCAAGTACGCACCGGCAAAATGGTACGTGAACTAATGTTAGCAGACGAAGATGTAAATGCTTCGCTAATTATGGTATATAGTGAAAACGGTGTAAACGCAGAAATTAAAATCGAGGGCTTAACGCCGAAATGTAACGAAGAATTATTTTTGAGCGGAAACGTGGATTGGAACAAGAGTGTTATTTATAAAATTGTTGATTTCACTGGAAACGCTGAAGTTGGTAAAGTTACATTAACAGCGATGAACAAAAACAATGTTTCTCTAGAAATTGAACGCGTTATGTGGAGTAAAGAAAATAAAGAAGCTGCCGAGCAAGAAGAAACACAGGTAGAAGCAGCACCGAAAAAAGAAGTAGTTGTAGAAGCTCCAAAAGCAATTACGCCTGCTCCTAAGCCTGTTACGCGTGTGGAAACACCTGCTATGGCACCTAAGCCTACTCCGGTACCGACACCGAAGCCAGTAAGCGTAGAAGCAGCTGTAGAACTAGTTACTCCAGCGCCTGTGAAAAAAGCAGTCCCTACTCCAGTTACAAAGCAAGAGACAGCACCGGTTGCTCCTGCAAAACCGAAGCAGCCTGCTTTGACTGAAACAAATTCAAAACTACAAGAAAATTATGTTAAACTCGTGAAAAAGACAATTGAAGTTTGTCAAGATTACGAGCTTGGCATCGACATAGATGATTCTATTGAAAGCTTAAAAGAAGAACTACAAAGCCAAGGTATTAGCGTTACATTTGACAAAGAAATTATGGACGTTGTAAGTCGCCTTCGTTCTTTACAAGATAAAGGAATCAAAGTAGAAAAAGTACTTAATTTACTATAAAAAAATAAGAGGTGGCTATCGCCACCTCTTATTTTTTATAATTCCACTCATTACTTTCATACTTTTCTTTCGCTAACGTTTGAACTTCATGTAACTGTTCTTCTGTTAATTCATATGGAACAAGTTCTACATCCAATCCTTTTTCAAAGCCAACTTCAAACGCTTTAATTAACTGTTCTATCGTAAATGTACGGTCTGTTAATTCATTAATTGCTACTGCTTTAGAAGAGAACATACTCTTCATACGTTCCTTCACACGTTCATTTGGGAATAAAAATAGATCATATAGTTCATCTAAATCAATTTCTAATGGAATCGATCCATGCTGTAAAATAACACCTTTTTGACGTGTTTGAGCACTACCAGCAATTTTTCGTCCTTCCACTACAATTTCATACCAAGATGGTGCATCAAAACATACGCCTGAACGTGGATTTTTTAAATTTTCACGATCTGCTTCTGTTTTTGGAACTGCATAATATGCTTCTAACCCTAATGCCTTAAAACCATCTAATAAACCTTGCGAAATAACACGATACGCTTCTGTAACTGTTTTCGGCATATTCGGATGATCTTCAGACACAATAACACTATACGTTAACTCTTTGTCATGTAGTACACCCCTGCCGCCTGTTTGACGACGAACGAATCCATATTTCTTTTCGTTAACTACATCCATATTAATATCTTTTTCAACACGTTGAAAATACCCAACTGTTAATGTTGGTACTTCCCATTCATAAAAACGAATTGTTGGTGGCATTTTCTTTTCACTTTGCCAATTTAATAAACATTCATCTAACGCCATATTAAATGCCGGTGAACATTGACCAGAGTTAATATAACACCATTTTTCTTTTCCCATCCTGCACCTCATATAACCAATTATTTTTCACATTCTCTAGTCTACCAAATTCGACAAAATTTGTGAAAGAATACGAAATTTCTTCTTATATGCAAATGAATCTGTTGCATAAATACATAAGGGCATTATAATATTGAAAGTAGGATAAGAAAAAAGGGAGCGATAGAATCGTGTCAACAACTTGGATTATTTTATTAGCCGTAATCGTAGCATTTATCGGCTACACTGTATGGATGTACTTCTATCAGAAAAAATTAATTAAAACTCTTACAGAAGAAGAATTTCGCGCTGGCTACCGTAAAGCACAGCTTATCGATATTCGTGAAGCAGACGAATATAACGCAGGGCATATTTTAGGTGCACGTAACATTCCGTTATCACAAATTCGCCTTCGCCATAAAGAACTTCGTCAAGATCAACCTGTTTACTTATATTGCCAAAGCGGATTCCGTACAGGTCGTGCAGCGCAATACTTAAAAAAACAAGGCTACAAAGATTTCTACCAATTACAAGGTGGATTTAAATCTTGGACAGGCAAAATTAAAAAGAAATAATAACATACAAAAAACTAGCTGAATAAATCAGCTAGTTTTTTCATTTCATCTTATTCGCAATGTATAATAAATTCTGCTTGATTACCTTTTCATCGTTCTCTTCTACATTCCGATACAGCAGTTGATATTCAATTCCTTTCTCTTTCCATATAAGCGTAGCAAATTCGTCACCACGTTCATAATCATCTTTATTTTTAAAATAAGCAGACGTTCCATTATTCAGTTTCATTTGTTCTTGAAATCGCTTCTCTTCCACAAGATCCGGAAAACTATAAGGAAAGTTCGCGACATTTAACTCAATATACTCATTTCTACCTGACTCCTTCTGTTTATATTTAATCGTTAAGACAGTGTTCTTTTTCCCAAGCGTTCTTACTTCCCCCTTCACATCACTTGTAATGTCGTACGGTAAAAACGTTGGAACTTTAAACTTCACCGGAAAATATTTTGGAAGTTCCTTTAGCGGAATAGGATCCGTAACACGATCCATAGCTCCTCCTGTTGTTCCCACAAAGTGTTTTTCTTCTTGCATCGTTTGCTGAAACGAACACGAACTAAGCATGAAACTAGAAAACACGAAACAAATGATTCTTTTTTTCAATTTGTTTCCGCCCTTTCATACCGCTCTCTTAACGAACGAAGCGTTGATATTCTCTTCATATTCGCTTTGTCACCAAACTCCACCTTTGAAAACTTTCCACGTTATTCTCACACATTTTGACAACACTTTTTGCAAACAAAAAAGACCCCTATCATTCTTACGCCCAAGTGAAAAGGTTACGCGAATAAAAAGAAGTCTTATTAATACCATAGTTTGTGAAAAGCTTTTCAGGTCAAGATTTTTTCTTTCTTATTATTTTCCCTTTATAATAAGGGAAAGAGGTGATACATATGGCCAATATAAAACAAATTGCTAAAACTGCTGGTGTATCGATATCAACTGTTTCTCGTGTCCTGAATAATCACCCTTACGTAAAAGAAGAAAAGCGTAAGCGTGTTCTAGATGCTGTTGAAGAATTAAACTACGCAAAAAATATAAATGCTGTCCATTTAATAAGAGGGAAAACATATACAATTGGCGTTATGCTTCCTTTCATTAACCTCCCCTACTTCAGTACGATTATTGAAGGAATCGGAAACGAAGCGTTAGCTGCTGGCTATCACATTAATTTATGTCAAACGAACTACGATAGAATTGAAGAAATTCGTGTTCTTGAAATGATGAAAATGAAACAATTTGATGGGATGATTATTTGCTCCCGAACGAGCTCTTGGGAACAAATCGAACCTTTTGCAAAATTTGCCCCTATTATTTCATGTGAAAAAATGAAGCATCCCCTCATTTCATCCATCTACGTAGATCATTATGAAGGTTTCCGTCTCGGTACTGCCTATTTACTAAGTAGAGGCCATGAAAAAATCGGAATTTGTTTAGCAAGAAAAACAAGTGTAAATTCCATAGAGCGAGAAAAAGCGTTCGCCGATACACTTCGTAACGAAGGGAAAACGTTGCATCCTGAATGGATTTTCCACCAATGCTATACAATGCAGGACGGAGCACAAATACTCCATCGTATTTTAAATATGACAAATCGTCCAACTGCTATTTTCACAGCGAACGATCAAGTTGCAGCTGGTTTATTAACAGAGGCTCGAAAACATGGTATTCGAGTACCTGAAGACCTTGCTATCCTTGGATTTGATAATCATGAAATTTCAAAGGCATTAGAAATTTCCACAATTGAACATCCCGGTCTCGCAATGGGCTCACATGCTTTTTCTTTATTTCATAAGCAGATTCAAAGCGAGCAAATTGTCGGCAGTACAAAAGAGCTTTCATTCCATTTAATTGAGCGAGAGACTGTCTAAAAAGAGCGTTACCTATAACGCTCTTTTTCAGCTCTTCACCTATTGACTTTATATTTTCCATCTCATATAATGAACCTAACGAACGGTAGGTAGGGGATTAAAATGACAGCAAACCGCATTAAAGCTGTAGCACTTTCTCATTTCGCACGCTACGGCTACGAAGGAACTTCATTAGCAAATATTGCTCAAGAAGTTGGGATTAAAAAGCCATCGATTTACGCACACTTTAAAGGAAAAGAAGAGCTATATTTTATATGCTTAGAATCCGCTCTTCAAAAAGATTTACAAAGCTTCACTGACGATATCGAAAAATTTTCAAATTCGTCTACTGAAGAATTGCTCTTACAATTACTAAAGGGCTACGCAAAACGATTTGGTGAAAGTGAAGAATCAATGTTTTGGTTACGAACTTCTTATTTTCCGCCTGATGCATTTCGCGAACAAATTATCGAAAAAGCGAATGCGCACATTGAAAACGTCGGAAAACTTTTATTCCCTGTATTTAAACAGGCAAACGAGCAAAGTGAACTGCATAACATTGAAGTGAAAGACGCTCTAGAAGCTTTCCTATGCTTACTGGACGGACTTATGGTTGAACTACTATTCGCAGGTTTAAATCGCTTTGAGACTCGTTTAAACGCCTCTTGGCAAGTATTTTGGCGAGGCCTTTCAAACTGACGGATTGCTCCTTTGCAATGCGTCGTTTTTAAGCCCTTTACCTAACGACTGGTAGGAAGGAGAAATGACAAATGGCATGGATTTATGTAATCTTAGCTGGTATTATTGAAATCTTTTGGGTGATTGGATTAAAACACGCGGAAGCACCACTTGAATGGGCTGGTGTTGCTCTATTAATTACAATTAGTTTCGTCTTATTATTTAGAGCTTATAAAGATTTACCTGTCGGCACTGTATACGCAGTCTTTACAGGTATTGGAGCTGGTGGAATCGTTCTTACTGAGATTTTCGTTTTCGGAGAACCTTTCTCTATCGTAAAAGTTTTATTAATCGGTTTAATCTTCTTCGGAGTAATTGGTTTAAAACGAGTAACAGAAGAAAAAGAAGCGAAGGAGGCTGCATAAAATGGCTTGGGTATTTTTAATTCTAGCTGGTATTTGTGAAATTATTGGTGTACTCTTTATGAAAGTAGCCACTGAAAAGAAAGGCTGGGCACCAAAAGTTATCTTGATCGCTAACTTCGGCGTAAGCTTCTTCTTCTTATCTCTTGCGATGAACACATTACCGATGGGAACTGCTTACGCGATTTGGACTGGAATTGGAACTGCCGGAAGCGCACTTCTAGGCATCCTTATTTTCCGAGAATCAGCAGATTGGCGTCGTCTTGCTTTCTTAAGCTGCATTTTATGCGGCGCTGTTGGCTTAAAACTATTAAGCTAACGTGAGGTGAATGTCATGTGGAAAGAACAAGGAAAGAAAATATTAGCATGGATCACACTTTGTATCGTCATTCTATTACAAATAAGTTTTCATATAATAGAATCATTGTTTCATAAAGTATTATCCATTCTCACATTCCTTCCTAACATGACACTTGAAATTATATCGATTGTTTGGTCCATTATCGCCTCCATTGCAATCGTCATTATATGGAGTATCGCCAAACTATGGAATAAGTTATTTAAAAAGGACAGTACTTCTGAAAAAGAGTAACTGTCCTTTTTTATATTCATTCAGACTTTCTGTAGAAGTTAGATGTGATAAGACAAAACAGACCAATTATAACAATACTTATACCAATTCCTTTATGCAAATTAGGAAACGGTGATGGTATGTCTGAATAAAAATTTGATAACAAAAGACCTATTGACAAAAATAATACTCCTATTTCAAATAACAATTTTCGTTTCCCCATTGTTCCCCCTCCAATTTTTTTCATACATTCCTTTCTTTTGGACATACTACCCAAAAAAAGGAGTGGATAATATGCAAAATTCTATACATAAGCAAATCCTATTTTTATTTTTCCTATTTCTTATTCTCATCATCGTTTTCAGCTTTATATTACATACTCCGAAAGATGTGCCAAATAGCGTTTCTTTTTATAAACTACTGCTCTCGTATTGTCGTTATTGAAGAAGGTGCCTTTTTTTAAGGCACCTTTTAAAATTCTCTTTTTTTATATATTTTTACTGAAACAAAGATAGATATTATGAACATGCATATTGAACTAACGAATAACATGCTGTTATATAATTGAATTTGTTCCAAGTTGATTTGAAACAAAGTTTCTAAAATAACAATCGGCGCCATGAATATTACTATTGTAATAAGAATAGTTTTTTTATATCCTAACCAAAAAGATATTGGTAGAACAAAGCTTAAATACACTAAAATAAAGCTAATACTAGCAACCATTGTCGTTTCAATAAATTCAAATAAGTTAACCTCGCTCTTCATTCCTATCGTGAAACAACCGACCGTTACACTTATAAAAAGAATAATTATTGCTACTATATATTTCGCATACACAATTTGTTTTCTCAATATTGGTAAACTATTTACTATAACTTCACTCTCATTTTTACTATCTGCTTCAAATGTTTTTACTGTTGCCCCAATTGTAATAATTACTGACATAATGATGAATAAATTTTCCGTATCTGTTAAGGCCATATAAAAGAAAACAGGATACAGTATGTACCAAATTAAAAATTTCCATTGAATGATGAAATCTTTTAAAATTAGTTGCTTGATCATGTATTACACCTCCTAATATGAAAATGTCCCTTCTATAACTCTGCCTCCTGAAACATTTTCATTGAGAGGAACATGGATACGAATATACTCACTAATACTCCGATACTAAGAACACCCATTGCTTGTGTAGCCTCTTGAGAGTGAAGTACTTTTAACATAATTGTTTTATCACCAAAAATATTGCACATAAGACCAATCATACCCATTAAAGGAAAAAGCATAATCAAATTCAAGACAGTAATAACTTTATATCCCCCAATGTAATTAGTCGGTATCGTTACTGCACAATAAATCAAAGTTGCTACTATTGCTGAAAATATTGCATATCCAGGCATAACTATATCTCTGTTCAATAAAATATTCCCTAATATTACGACTATAAAAGTTACACTCAAACCAGCCATAATAAATAATGTGCTTGAAATATATTTAGCTATAATTATCTCTTTTCTCGTTATAGGCAAACTCACTAATACTTTTTCTGCTTTACTTTTCTCGTCATAATAAAAAGAAATATATATAATCGTACTACATGTTATAAATACTCCTATTGCAATCCCCATTGGTTCAACGGAATTCTTAAAAATAGATAAAATAGGGATTAAAAAATAGAAAGGAAACATCTTCTTCTGTAAAAAAAACTCCTTCAAAATCAACTGTTGCATATGAATTCTCCTCTCTATAAATCACGCGTTTCATAAATTTTAATTGTAAGAAGCATAGAAACGATATAGACACTAGCTAGTGTGATTAATCCAACTATAAATATGCCAAAATGTAATGGATTCATAATCCAATTTATAAATGGTGGTGTAGCTTTGTTCAGATCATCACTAATAAACATCCAAAGAAGTACACCAATCCCCATTGCTGCCGCTGATACTATACTTCTCATGCCCTTTGATTTTGTACCATAATAACTAGGAAAAAATGTCGCCACAAATACTAAAGAATAAATCACTCCACTTACCACTACATACCATGGAATTTCAATATAAAAATTAGGATGGTATACACCAATATCATCAATAACAGCAATACCTCTTAAAAGGAATACAATTATCATAGTTGAAACCATGGCACCGACAATAAATATTGCACAGGAAATATATCTAGCAATAATGATATCCTTCCGACTTACTGGTAAACTATTTATAATAATGTCACTTTTATTTCTTTCATCCATAAAGGTTAACGTCATAACGGAGGAGAGGGTTATAAATAGACAACTCATCGGAAATAAAAATTCACCACTTGGCTCTAACATAAAAAACAAAAGAGGCATAACAAAATTCACTAACCACATTACCCGAAAAAAGAACAAATCTTTATATACGAGCTGACGCATAGGCACCTCTCCCTTTCGCAGTGTAAACGATAATGTCATCTAATGTAGGCTTTTCTAGTACAACCTCATTTCCAAACCAATCGATGATTCCTTGTTTATCCTTCGCTAAACCTTCAAAACCAAACTTACTTTTTCGTAATCCAACAAATAGTTCTTTTCCTTCTCGGTCTAATAAATCATTACTGCCTTTTACGATTACGTAGTTCTCCATTAAGTCTTCTTTTTCACCAGTAAATATAATTTCTCCATCATTGATGAACGTAACATAATCTGCAATGCGCTCTAAATCTGTTGTAATGTGCGTTGAGAATAATACGGATACTTCATCTTCCATTACAATTTCTTGCAACATATCAAGTAATTCACTTCGAACAACTGGATCTAACCCTGCTGTCGGTTCGTCCATAATAATAAACTCTGCGTGGTGCGAAAGTGCGATTGCAATCGCAAATTTCATTTTCATTCCTTTTGATAATTCTTTAATTTTTTTATACTTTGGAACTTGTAATCTATGCATATACGATTGATACTGCTCTTCGTCCCACTTTTTATATAACGGTGCAATAATACGCTTCATTTGTTCACACGTTAAATCTTCGTAATAATGATTTTCATCATATACAAAGCCGATATTTTGTTTTATTTCCTTTTCAGCTTTCTTATTGTCCTTGCCAAAAATTTTTATATCTCCGTTATCTTTTTTAATTAAATTCATAATCATTTTGATCGTCGTACTTTTCCCGGCCCCATTCGGTCCGACAAACCCCATAATATATCCGCGTGGTAACGTAAAACTTATATTTTTCACTGCGAAACCTTCATAACTTTTACAAACGTTTTTTAACTCTAACATCTCTCTCATTCCCCCTTATATAAAAACGCAATCATCTGCTGTAATTCTTCAAGTGAAAGCTGCAACGCTTTACTTTCATTCACAATCTCTTCCGCTTTACTTTCCAATAGGCGAAGCCTTTGTTCTTTTAATAGTTCATTATTTTTACGTGAAACATAAGTCCCCTTCCCAGCAACAGTTTCTATATATCCTTCTTTTTCAAGCTCCTCGTATGCACGCTTCGTTGTAATGACACTAATTTGTAATTCCTTCGCTAAGCTACGAATAGACGGTAATTGATCTCCACCCTTTAAACCGCCATTTAAAATAAGCTGGCTTAATTGTTTTCTTATTTGCACATAAATAGGGTCTTGGGAAGAATTCGAAATAATAATATTCATGTTTTCCTCCAGTTTGTGTATATACTGTATATACCTTATATACACAGTATATACACACCATCCTATTTTTAGCAAGAAAAAAAGACCAACATTTTCCTGTTGGTCTTTCGTATATGTATCACTTTTCAAAGCGATCTAACATCTCGTCTCTCATTCCGAAACTTACTACTGCAATTCCTATATACATAAACAGAAGGAATGCCGGATGAACTGTGTTGTACCAGCTGCTGTCAACGATTAAGTAAATCGTTAATGCCACAACAAGAACAAACGCTAAGATAAACATATAAAAGTGTCTTGTACTACCCATGATAAACTCCTCTCTTCTCACTTCACCATTCAACAGTTTATTTTATCGAATAATTCGATATGACTCAAGGTTAACTTTCTGTTATGTAATCAAGTTCCACCTTTACAATGTCCTCACATGCTATTGAAATGATTGTTCCTTGTTTATCAATCGCCGTCACTTCTCTATTATCCATTACACGATTTGCTACTCTTTCTAACACTTTTCCTTGGTCTCGATAGCAAAATTCTTTTACATCTTTAATTGTTTCTCCATTTTCTAAATGGTATACCATTCTATAACATCGATATCCCAAAATTTCACCCCCGTCTTGTTCGTTTTTTCACATATACATAAAAATGAGTAATCTTTGCCTCATCACATCTTCTTAATTTCAATAAAATTCTAACAAAAATAAATACTTTTATCAAACCGACTTTTTCAACAAAACTACCTATAAAACTACACCTTTACACCATTAGGAAACAAAAAACATATTTTTTTAACATTTTCTTCACTATTTCTGCATAAAGTGAAACTTTAATCAGTGGGGATTTTTGTTCATCCCCACTGATTATTAGTTGAACCAATCGGGCATTTACGGACAGTTTATCCATACAAAAAAAGAACCCGCCTCAGCGAGTTCTTCCTTTGTTATTTTAATCAAACTTGTACAGGAGCTGGCTTCGCATAACGTAAAACTGGTTTACGTGCAGCCATCGTTTCGTCTAAACGTTTAATGACTGTCGTATGCGGTGCTTCTTGTACAACTTCTGGATTTTCTTCTACTTCTTTAGCGATTTGAATCATCTTATCAATGAAACCATCTAATGTTTCTTTTGATTCTGTTTCTGTCGGCTCAATCATAATACATTCTTCCACATTTAATGGGAAGTAAATTGTTGGTGGATGATAACCGAAATCAAGCAGACGTTTTGCAATATCTAATGTACGTACACCAAGTTTCTTTTGACGACGACCTGATAATACAAATTCATGTTTACAATGTCTATCGAATGGAAGATCGTAGAATGGCGCTAATCTTCTCATCATATAGTTCGCATTTAATACCGCATACTCAGTTACTGCACGCAATCCATCTGGCCCCATAGAGCGAATATACGTGTATGCACGAACGTTAATTCCGAAGTTACCATAGAATGGTTTCACACGACCAATTGCTTCTGGACGGTCGTAGTTGAAGTGATAACCATTTTCGGTTTTCTCTAAAATCGGTTTTGGTAAGTACGGAATTAAATCAGCTTTCACACCTACTGGACCAGAACCTGGGCCACCACCGCCGTGAGGACCTGTAAATGTTTTATGAAGGTTTAAATGCACAACGTCAAATCCCATATCTCCTGGGCGTGCTTGGCTTAATACCGCATTTAAGTTTGCACCATCATAGTATAATTTACCGCCTGCATTATGGACGATTTCTGCCATTTCTAAAATATTTTCTTCGAATAGACCTAATGTATTAGGATTTGTTAACATAAGTGCTGCTGTTTCTTCGTTTACAACACGTTTTAAGTCTTCTAAGTCAACAAGGCCATTTTCATTTGATTTTACTGTAATTGTTTCAAAACCAGCTACAGTTGCAGATGCTGGGTTCGTTCCGTGAGCAGAGTCAGGCACAATTACTTTCGTACGGTTAAAGTCACCATTCGCTTCATGGTATGCACGAATTAACATTAAACCTGTCCATTCTCCGTGTGCACCAGCTGCTGGTTGTAAAGTAACAGTATCCATACCTGTAATTTCAATTAAATGCTCTTGTAAGTCGTACATTAATTCCATTGCACCTTGTACTGTCTTTTCATCTTGCAACGGATGAATATTTGCAAATCCTGCGAAACGAGCTACACTCTCATTAATTTTCGGATTATATTTCATCGTACAAGATCCAAGTGGATAGAATCCAGAATCCACACCGTGGTTACGGTTTGAAAGTGCTGTATAGTGGCGCATAATATCAAGTTCAGATACTTCTGGTAGCTCTGCATCTTCTACTCGAATATAATCGCTCTCAAACACATCTTCTAGTTTCACTTCTTCTACATCTAATTTGGGTAAGCTATATCCTATGCGTCCTTCTTTACTCACTTCAAAGATAAGTGCTTGGTCTTGGTTCTTCATTGGATAGCCCCCATTTCGTTTACAAGTGTGTCAATTTCCTCTTTTGTACGAAGCTCAGTTACTGCTACAAGCATATGGTTTTCATGCTCTTTATAATCACGGCCTAGATCGTAACCGCCGATAATATTCTTTTGTAATAATGCATCGTTTACTTCTTTCACTGGACGTTTGCAATCTACAACAAACTCATTGAAGAATGGTCCAGCAAATGTTACTGTGAAGCCTTTCGCTTCAAATTGACGTTTTGCATATTGTGCTTTAGAAATGTTTTGACGTGCCATTTCTTTCACACCTTGTTTGCCAAGTGCCGTCATTGCAACAGAAGCTGCTAATGCATTTAACGCTTGGTTTGAACAAATGTTAGATGTCGCTTTATCACGACGAATATGCTGTTCACGTGCTTGTAACGTTAATACAAATCCACGTTTACCATCTGAATCTACAGTTTGTCCAACAAGACGTCCTGGAATTTTACGCATAAATGCTTTCGTTGTTGCAAAGTAACCACAGTGCGGTCCACCAAACTGCGTTGGAATACCGAATGGTTGTGCATCACCGATTACAATATCAGCACCAAATTTCCCTGGTGGTGTTAATGCGCCTAATGATAATGGATTTGAAGAAACGATAAATAATGATTTTTGTTGATGAACGATTTTTTCAATATCAGCTAATTTTTCAACTTGTCCGAAGAAGTTTGGATATTGAACGATTACACAAGCAACTGTATCATCTACTTCACTTTGTAATACGTCTAAATCTGTTACACCATCTTTATGATTAATTTCAACAACTTCAAGATTTTGACCTTTTGCATACGTTTCAAGCACTGCTCTTGATTCTGGATGAACCGCGCTAGATACAAGAATTTTCTTTTTGCGAGTATGGCCAGCTGCTAACATTGCCGCTTCAGCTAAAGCTGTCCCCCCGTCATACATAGAAGAGTTTGCTACATCCATTCCTGTTAATTCACAAATCATTGTTTGGAATTCAAAGATTGCTTGTAATTCCCCTTGTGAAATTTCCGGTTGGTATGGTGTGTAAGCTGTATAAAATTCTGAGCGAGAAATAACATGATCTACAATTACTGGAGCATAATGATCGTATACGCCTGCTCCTAAGAAAGAAGCGTATTCTTTTAAGTTAGCATTTTTACTAGCCATTTGAGATAGCTCTTTTAAAAGCTCTGGCTCTGATTTTGCTTCTTTAATTTTTAAATCCCCTTTAAAACGAACACTCTCTGGAATATCAGAGAATAATTCATCGATCGTTTGAACGCCGATCGTTTGTAACATTTCTTTTTTGTCTTCTTCTGTCATTGGAAGATAACGATGCAACATGAAATCTACCCCTCTCCCCGTTACTTTGAACGTTTGTAAAATGGTGTTGGAACAACTACTGCTTTGACGCGTTTATTACGAATTTCAATTTCTACTTCTGTATCAACTGCTGCGTATTTTACATCAATTAGTGCTAAACCAATGCTTTTCTTTAACGTTGGAGATTGTGTACCACTCGTTACTTCCCCAATTTTTTCTTCACCAATAAATACAGGGTAATGCGTACGAGGAATTCCACGTTCGATTACTTCGATGCCGACTAATTTACGAGGCGCACCGTTTTCTTTTTGCTCTTTTAACGTTGCTTTTCCAAAGAAGTCTGCTTCTTTATTTGTTTTTACCGCAAAGCCAATTCCAGCCTCAATCGGTGTAATATCTTTTGATAATTCTTGTCCATAAAGTGGTAATGTTGCTTCGAATCGAAGTGTATCACGAGCACCTAAACCACATGCTTTTAAGCCCTCTTCTGCTCCAACTTCAAGAAGTTTCTCCCAAAGTTTTGCAGCATCTTCACTCTTACAGTAAATTTCGAATCCATCTTCACCTGTGTAACCTGTACGAGATACAAGTGCTGGAATTCCATCTACAAGAATATCGTTTTTAAATTTAAAGAACTTAATTTCTTTCAAATCTTCTGACACAACTTTTTGTAAAATGCCTTCTGCTTTTGGTCCTTGAATTGCAAGCTGTGCAACTTCACTAGAAACATTGACTACTGTCGCATCGCCAATTACATGACTTGCTAGCCATTCGTAATCTTTCTCGATATTTGATGCATTGATTACTAATAAATAGTCTTCTTCACCACGTTTGTAGATTAATAAATCATCTACTGTACCACCATTTTCGTAGCACATAGCTGTATATTGTGCGCCCCCTACCTTTAAGGTAGATACGTCATTTGTAACAACACGTTGTAAAAATGCTAAACTATCTACACCTTTTACTTCAACTTCTCCCATATGAGATACATCGAACAAACCTGCAGCTGTACGTACAGCTTCGTGTTCTTCTTTAATGCTTGAAAATTGAACTGGTAATTCCCAACCACCGAAGTCGATTGTTTTCCCACCATACTTCGCGTATACATCAAATAACGGTGTACGTTGTAATGTAATCATGCTCTCTCCCCCTTATGCTTTGACAAATCAATAAAAGTTGCTTCCCTTTTCTAAACATTTTCATTCTGAAAAGATAGGATATACGGAATCTCATTATATTTTTTTATGAAAGCGTAAATAAAAAATCACTTTCTTGGATAAAATACGAAAGATTCCACACATTTCACACCATTATCCTAACATCATTCGCTATATTTCATCAATATTCTAGCATAAAAAATAATTTAGAATTTTTTATGTTAAAACACAATAAATACAGCTTTTGAGATTTAATACTTTATTATTGTCTATCATATAGCCTTTAATAACGATAATTATGCCTTCTTTTAAGGCAAATCATCATACATTAAAAAATAATTACTTTAGTTTATAAAAGGTGGGAGAGTCGTAATGAATGTCGATATTTCCGTAGATCGGACGTGGCAAAACAATTTTTTGAATAGAATTGACGAAGATGGTCCTTGGACAAACTGGGATTTATATCACTTAGCTTATGAAACAGAAAAATCGTTACTTGTTCCTACTTTTGATGGACTACAAGCACCGAAACATTTATCCCATTTCACGCCGCTTCCGCATCAATTAGAAGTCGCTCAAAATGTGATTGAACAAATGAACGGTAAAGCGATTCTAGCAGATGAAGTAGGCCTTGGAAAAACTATTGAAGCTGGACTTATTTTGAAAGAATACATGGTCCGCGGGCTTGTGAAAAAGGTACTTATACTTGTCCCAGCCTCTCTCGTATCACAATGGGCATACGAACTGAATACAAAGTTTTTCATTCCCGCTGTAGCACAAAAGAAAAGCTACTCGTGGGAACAAGCTGACGTAATCGTATCATCAATTGATACTGCGAAACGTTCACCACATCGCGATATCGTTTTGAACTTAGAATATGACCTTATTATTATCGATGAAGCACATAAACTGAAAAATAATAAAACAAAAAACTATGAATTTGCACAACGATTAAAAAAGAAGTTTTGTTTATTACTAACCGCTACTCCTGTTCAAAATAAGATTGATGAAATTTTTAACCTTGTTTCTTTATTAAAGCCAGGACATTTAGGCAATCAATCCAACTTTGAAGAATATTACGCTTCCAAAAATCGTTCAGCCGAATCAGATGAAGACTTAAAAGCTCTCATTAATAAAGTAATGGTGCGAAATAGACGACATAATACCGGTATCGATTGGCCGAAGAGACATGTACGTACAATTTTTGTTGAGTTTAATGAACAAGAACAAGCTCTATATAATGATATCGAGAATTGGCGAGGACAAGACGCCTTCACATCTGCTTTCTCATCGTTAACTTTAAAACGGGAAGCGTGTAGTAGTCGTGAGGCTGTTTACTATTCATTGAAAAAGCATGTAGAAAAAAGACAGAAAGAAAACGAACATTATATAAAAGATCCACATATCGATGTGCTAATGGACAAAATTAATCATATTCCTTTCAACTCAAAAGCAAATAAAGCTCTTGAGCTTATAAAAGAAATTGACGATAAAGTCGTTATCTTCACAGAATATCGAGCGTCACAAATGTACTTACAATGGTTTTTACAACAACACGGTATTTCTTCCGTTCCATTCCGCGGCGGGTTTAAACGCGGGAAGAAAGATTGGATGAAGGAGCTTTTCCAAAACCACGCACAAGTATTAATTGCAACTGAAGCTGGTGGTGAAGGGATTAACTTACAGTTTTGTAGCCATATGATCAATTATGATTTGCCATGGAATCCAATGCGTCTTGAGCAAAGAATCGGACGTATTCACCGTCTCGGTCAAAAAAATGATGTTCATATTTATAACTTAGCTACAAAGCATACTGTTGAAGAACATATTCTGAAACTGTTATATGAAAAAATCAACTTATTCGAGCGTGTTATTGGTGAACTCGATGAAATTTTAACGAGAATTAATATGAAAAACATCGACGCGCACATTCAAGAAATTTTCGCGCAATCAAAAAGCGAAGGTGAAATTAGAATTAAGATGGAAAACTTAACATCTATTATCGACTTTGCGAAACGAAATGAAGCTGAGGTGCAAGGCTATGCAGCAACATGAAATTCATAATTACTTATACAATTTCTTTGAGGCGAATAACTGTGAAATTTTAGAACGTTCTCCTCATTTATTAGATGTACAGTTAACAATTGAGATGGATAAATTATTAATGAATCGCCCTTTTTATTGGCACTATCTTGAGAAAACAGGAGGCGTACCGAATCCGATGCGCCTTACTCTTATTACAAATCCAGAAAATGAAGAAAATGATGGTGAGCTTATTCACTACGGTTCACCACGTCTACATCAAATTTTCCAAACGACAAAAGAATTAGGCTCATACATACGTTTATATGAGGATGTAAGACATAATGGGGCAACACATACACCGCTCCACCCTTGGCTCGGTATTAATATAAAAGTTTCCTATCAATGTGATCGAAAAAAAGACATCCTTCACTCGATTGGTATTCATCTCATTTCTGGAACAATGATGGCAAACTTTCATGAAACATTAACAAACATTAAACTTACACCAAAAATACCTGATTTTTGTTTTACGCTCTCGCCTATCATTAAACCGCAAAGTGGTTTACAACGTATAGAAGACGCTTTAAAAAATATAATTGCAGAAGATGACCATACGTGGGCAAAAGAAGCAAGAGTGCGTTGGAATCATGATTTAGACCTTTTAAACCGTTTTTATGAAGAAAGTGACGAACTTCCTGAGAGCTATGAAATTGAAAAACAAGCTCTGCAAGAACAGTATGAACCACGTATTACAGTGCAAATTATTAACGGTGGACTCTTTTATGTTACCGCGAATCATTTTCTATCAAAATAAAGCTCCTTCTGCTTTAGAAGGAGCTTTATTTCGAGTTACTCTCTATCCTCATTACGCTCTTGTTGTTTTTGCTTTGCCATGCGTTTTTGATACGCACGATCCTTCGCGCTCACATGATTTGCATCAGTTGGAAGATTTTCTTTCGAACGTCCAATTCCATTGCTCATCTTTCCCACTCCTTTTTACGTTTTTCAGAATACATGTTTATTTTCAGCTAGAGTTACAATCCTTATACAAAAAAATAAGAGCAGCCATTGGCCACTCTTACTCGCTCACATATTTTTGAAACATATCATGGATGCCTTTATTTACTAGGTTCGAGATCTGCTCGTCAGATTTATTCGGATAACGATCACGCAATCTGATAGATGCCTTCACCATTAAATTTTCTAATACAGAACGGCCACCTTCTCCATAAATAATTTCAGCATATTTAACAAGCCTTCCATCCTCTACTGTTGCTGGATTATGATTGAAGAAAAATTTACTCATTGTCTCCACCTCTCTCTTTTGATAACGTTTACATTTATATAGATTATTTATGTTATTTATTTCACAATATTGTATGCATGTATATTTAATTAGTTTCATTATAAAGCAACATATCGATAGTAAATATGTGATTTTCCGTCCATTTTGTGAACAAATCAAAATGAAAGCGTTTCCTTTATTATATACTAAAAAAACTTACTACGCTAGGGGCAATTTTTTTCAATCTACTAACCCCTCGAAAATTGATATATTTTTTCTTTTCCCATTAAACCTTATACAATTTTCAGAAATTATATTATAAAATATATGTATGACTTAAGGAGGCTTTGTATGAATCAAAATAAAAAAGCTATATTAGATCTTGTCTTTTATCTCGTAATCCCATTCCTCATTTGGAAATTTGCAAAACCTTATATCGATCCTTATTACGCGATGTTACTTTCCTCTGTTCCGGGGATTATTTATACACTGTATACCTTTAAAAAAGAAAAACAGTTTAACGTGACAGGGTTCTTTATTTTAATTACACTCATTTCTAATACAACGGTAGATTTATTATCTGGGTCAGCTGAACGAATGTTGTGGAATGATGCATATTATCACATCGTACTCGGTATTATCGTCATCTGTACAATTTTCATAAAAAAACCACTCATGTTATATTTCGCTGCGGATATTGCCGCACTGCAAGGCCATGACCGCGATAAAAGTCGTGAGCTTTATCGTGATAGTCGTATATATCCAGCACTGCAATATTTAACGTTATTTTTCGGACTGCAATTTATATTAAAAAGCTTTTTAAAAATTTATTTCATCTCTGTTTTTGGTGTAGATGGCTATGGTGAAATGAGAGCGATTATGACCGCTGTCGGCTGGGGCATTTCCATTTGTATCGGAATTGGATTTGTTTGGGTAAATAATAAAATACATGCCGTTACGGAAGAACAAGAATCCGTGCAGTAAATAAAAACCCCCTAGTGTAATAAGACACTAGGGGATTTTTGGTTTGCTAAACATATGACTAAAATTTAACTTGATTTTTTTCTTTTACTTTTTACATTTCGGTAAAACAAAGCAGCACTCAGCGGCATAACACCAAACCACTTATTCATAAATGGCTCTTTTTCAGCACGGCGTTGTTCTTTCTTTTGTTTTCGATCTTCTTTTGGAGCATCCATATACGACACAAACTGCTGCGTCACAAAGCGAACATAATCATTAGTAGACATATTATCATCACCTCTACTTGATTAGTATGTCCACTTTTTTATACATTAATCTTTTCCTTTAATTCATTCATAATTTGCTTTACAGACTTATTTGTCGTATCGATATGAATATGAGCCTCTTCATAATAAGCTCGGCGTGATTCAAATTTCTTTACGAATGCATCTATATCTTTCTTTTGAAATAGTGGACGTGTCGTATCTTCCCGAAGCCTTTCTGCAATTACATGCGGATCACAATATAAATACACGACAGTTCCGTTCTCTTTCATCCACTTGCGATTTTCCGCTCGTTCAATAATTCCCCCACCAGTTGTAATAATAACATTATGGACTGGTAGCGCACGTAACATTTCGCTTTCATATTCCCGAAAAGCCATTTCGCCTTCTTCGGCAAAAATTTTTCGAATTGCCTTCTCTTGCTTCTCTTCGATTTTTTGATCAGTATCTACAACATCCATTTGAAGTTCTTTACTTAACGCTTTTCCAATTGTTGTTTTCCCTGCTCCCATGTAGCCGGTTATGTATATAGATTTCATTTCTTGTCCTCTCAATCGTCATTTATTAATTGTTATTATAACGAAAGATGCTACTTTGTTTAATAAAAAAACGTTTTGTTCTTATACTATAAAGAACAAAACGTAACACTCGCTTTTACTTATAAGTACCTCTTCTCACCCACTGCGTTGCAATCCATTTCTCGCCTTTCGTTACAGGTGCCCCTCCGTGTAACGTAAGCTCGTTTAGTGATTGATCTTGATAAAAATACTCAAAGTATACTGCCATTCCCTTTCTAGGGTGTACAGAAAGATTTAATTTTGGGAAGTACGTTTCTCCGCCTTCTTCTACATCATTTAAATACATTACAAGCGTACTAATACGATTGTTAGCAGCTGATCTACTATGTTCCGCAAAATAATCATAGTGTGCTTTATATTGTTGATCCACTTCATAATTTAAAATGTGCAATCCTTCTCCGTGCGCCACCGGAACATTCATGATAGATGAAATTCGTTTTTCAATCTTTGAAGTAAGTTCATTGTCTTCCAAAAATGCACCGCTACTTGTTCGAATATCATTTACATCACGTGATGAACCAATTTTAGAACGCTCCATTTTATTTTTAGACATTTCAATCAATTCATCACACTCTTCATCACTTATTACATTTGCTAATACGACAATAAGAGGTTCTTCGAATTTTGAAATAATGTGTATTTCTCTATCTTCTGTCATAATCTTATTTCCTTTATGATCAAAAATAGTTTGTTCCTTATTTTCACCTATTTGATTGTTGTTTGTCATTTCCCTATTCTCCCTAAAAATAATGATTGGATAGCATGAATATATCATATTCTTTCTACCTTTCTCTTTTTTGAGAAAATTTAAACTTTTAATCATTATATTTATCCATTTCTTCTAAAAAATCAATTCAATTTACAATAGGAAATCCTGGTTTATCTATATATATATTTTACATATTATCCTTCTATCCAATCGACTATTTTCCCATCCTTTTTTCTATACCGAAAACTCACCGTATAGAAAGCTTCCTGTTTGAGTGTACACTGCAAAGCAACGAGAATTAAATCATTTTCAAAGACATAATTTCCACTCGCTTCTCCCTTTTCATACTGAAAGAAAAATGTACCTTCTTTTTCTTTTTGCTGTAAGTCTTTTTTTATATCTGTAATAGATCGGTTAAGTAATTCATCCAATAAAAATTTTTGTTCTATTCCTATATAAAAATTTTTATCTGTAAACAACATATTTGTTTCGTATATAAAAAAAGAAGTTAATAAAATAAGAAAGATAATCGTTCCAGGCATTGTAAATCCCTTTTGCTTTCTCATACGTTTATTCCTATTTCGCTATATCGCATAACTACACCTTCATATATTTTCCCACTAGTATCTTTCACATTTATAATGAGTACATGAGGTGTTAGTTTGTAAGAAACCGTTCCAATATTTTGTAAAACAACTTCCCTCCCGCGCCTATTTACCTTTCTTATAAGACGACTATTCTCTTTTTCATACGATACTTCACTCCCATTACGCGATCGGAATTGTAAAATACTTTCTCCATTTTCAAATGCTAGCTGTTCTCCAGATGATACTTCACGAAACTCCAATTGCATTTGCCCTAAATACACATCCCACTCCCAATCATTTAACCCTTTCGACTGTTTATTTTCCATTTCAATGAAATGTAGGCGGGGAAAGAGCAAAAAAAATATTGATAATAGAAACAGACATACAATCATTTCTATTAATGAAAAACCAAATTCTAATTTATTTTTTCTCCTACATAAAAGCATTGTTCCATCATTCTGTCTTTCACATCTTTCCACATGGTACAAACTTCATTGCCTCCCCAATATGTGTAATACACAATTCCATTTATATTCTTTTCTATTATTCGCTTTTCTTCATTTCCATACATATATATAGCTGCTTCTTTTTTTAATAATCCAGTTGCCTTATAACGAATTTGTATATTTTTTCTTTCTTGCATAACTAATACTGTTTGCGGTAGTAGTAACGATACAGCCATCATTAAAACACTTAACGATACAATCATTTCAGCCATTATGGATCCTTTTTGACATTTCACGATACGTAAATCTCCCTCTTCCAAGCTGAAATACAATTTCATATTTATAATTTCTATACGAAATTATAATCGTACCACCTCTATTAATATTTCCACTTGGATTATATGTCATCGGATTTGGAAACGTATGCAAATCAATTTGTATATCTTCTTCATACTCTCGCTTAACGATATAATACTTTGTACCTGACTCTTTTATAGCATACATATTTCTATCTTTATGCCAACGTAATGTGTAGTGCTTTTGACGGTTTATCGCTAATTGCTGCATATACAAAATATCATTTGAAAACTGTCTCAAAAATTGTTCAACTTTTTGTCGCTCGTATAAGGAATGAACACTAAAATACGTAACTATACTTAATACAGAAATAACAAATAAAACGAGTAACATTTCTAAAAAAGTAAACCCTTGTTGTTTCACAATGCCCTAATTGATACTGTGCCATCATCTGATATATGAATAGATTCGCCATTCGGACACTTATCAGTTGTAATATACTTTTCATCTGCCAGTTCTTTTAACGATGGAATTTTATTATGTTGTAATTGATATACTTGTATTTGCGCTTCTATAGATTTCATGTAAGCTGCACACCCTTTTCCTTGGACCGATGAACGCTGTGTAACTACATTTGGAATAATTAATAGTAATAATATAGTTATGACAACCATTACTAATAGCATCTCTAACAGAGTAAATCCTTCCTCATTCTGCATACAAATGCCTCCTAAATAGAATTCATCATTTGAAACATCGGCATAATCATCGCTAAATACATAAGGACAACGATTCCTCCAATACATGTAAATAAAATAGGCTGAATGATAACTAACATATGTTTAATTTTTCGTTCCATCTTTTCCATAATAAGATCGCTATAGTCACCTAATTCAATCCCTAAATTGCCATTTGCTTGTCCATGCGTAATAACATAAGAAAGTTCTTTCTCGTAATACCCACTTTTAGCAATGATAGATTGTAACTGTTCTCCTCCAATTAATTGTCTTTCAATCCGATTCGCTTCATATTGAAAGAACGGATGATATCTTTGCTCCATCATTATTGTTAAAGCTTCGCATACTGATAGTCCACCATTTAATAAACCACTCAACTGAGTAGCAAAATAATGTGAATGCTTTAAAATAAGAAATGTTTTGATGAGAGGAATACGAAGCATGATTTTTACCTGTCTAATATGTGGAAGTTTCCTAAAATACAACATGTATAAACTACATCCAATAATAACAGTTAAAATAGCGGTTAAAATAATGTATGGTAGCAGTTTTATTGCACTTAAAATTTGTTCTGTAAGTAGTGGTGTATTAGAACCGAACGAACTATAAACCATTTCAACCTGAGGTAATAAAATGAGGTTAAAAATAAAAAGCATGATTAGTAGAAAAAACATCAAGAACATAGGATACTGCATTATTTTCATCATGTCTCTCCTATACTTATCTTTCTTATAAAGAAGTGCACTTCCTTGTTGCAAAGCAAAAGAAATATCACCATGTTGCTCGGCATAAAATAGATAACTTAACATGTCCTGATGAAACTTTAACTGATGAAAAGAATCGTGTAGACTTTCCCCATCTTTTAACCCCTCAATCATGCGCTGCAATTGTACTTTCTTTTCTACAGGTAATTGAAACTGTAAAAATTCTAATGCTTGTAAAAGAGAGTAGCCTTTTTCTAATAATTCTCCTAAACGTTTCAACAATACTACTTGATCACTTAAACTCCAAGTTTTCTTAAACATAAACATCTTCTTCTAAAAAACCTAAAGCATATCCTTTTCGTATTGACGATTCTAAAGTCTCATGTTTGTAAGTAACACATTCTCCATCTGCTTCTTTAAGTGCTTGTTTTAACTCATGTCCATATAGTAGCTCATAAATGCTTGCTTGCCTTACTTGCCTCATTGATTTACATAAAGTTGAGCACTTTCCTCTGCAAAACGGACACTTCAATTCGACAAGTCGCTGTGCAGCTACAGCCAATAAAGACTGTTCGATCTCTTGCCTCGTTATACCATAATCCATGAAACGAATGATTGCTCCTTTCGCATCATTCGTATGCAGCGTTGTCATTACTAAATGTCCTGTCAAACTTGCTCTTATAGCTATTTTTGCTGTTTCCTCATCCCGGATTTCACCGACTAAAATAATATCTGGATCATGACGTAAAATAGCCTTTAATCCTGTTTCATATGTGAGACCCGCTTTTTCATTTATTTGAATTTGTAATACATCGTCACTTCTTTTTTCAACAGGATCTTCAAGTGTAATGATGCGACGTGTTTTCTTTCTTCTAATTACTTCTAATAATGCATACATTGTCGTCGTCTTCCCAGATCCAGTCGGTCCAGTAAACACGAGTAGCCCCTGTGAATATCGTAAAAACGAGAGTAGTTTTGCTGCCGTACTTGGAAATAACGAAAGATGTGATAAGGGCTGAACAGATGCTTGTAAATGAAGGCGAATAACGAGACTTTCTTGATATACTGTTGGAAGTGTTGAAAGGCGTAAATACACTTCTTGTCCATCAATTTGCAAATACAACGAACCATTCTGTGGCTTCCGTTTCTCTCCTATGTCCATAGATGCTAAAAATTTGAAATGTGAGACAAGTTTTTCTCCAAACTCCTTTTCAATACACTGTCTCGTCATTAAATCTTTTCCTATACGTAGTTGCACTGCTACATCCTTCTGCCGGGGCACAATATGTAAATCTGACGCTTGTACCCTACACGCCTCTTTTAAAATTGTATTCGCAAAAATTTCAATCCCATTCATCACTTTTCCCTCCTCACTATGTATATAGCATGAAAACATGCACAATAAAAATTTGGACTTTTGTATTTTCAATAGAGAAAAAAGGAAAAATATGTTTGTGAAATTATGAACAATTTCCGAATTATTGTCTGAAATTACCTATACTCATGTTTATCTGTATTATAATGTTATTATCTTGGATAAAGTGATAAAGGTGGAGATCCTCATGGAACAAGCTTTAAAAATTACAGGTGTATTATCTGACCCAACTCGTTATTACATTTATAAATATATTTCGCAAAAACATAGTTACGTAACGGTACAAGAAATTGCAGATGAATTCGATATTCATCCAAACGTGGCGCGTTTACATTTATCTAAATTAGAAGATGTTCATATGCTAAAATCGGAAACGAAGAAAACTGGAAAAGGCGGAAGACCGAGCAGATTATATGTCTTATCTGAAGATGTTATCCAATTACAATTTCCATTCCGTGATTATCAATTATTAGCAAGAATCGCATTTAATTCTTTACTTAGCCTTGGCGCTGCTGGTGAGAAAGCGCTATACGAAACAGGAAAACAATTCGGAGCTGAATTAATGCAACAACATATGCAACGTTTAAATGTGAGTGAAGATGCTTTAACAGTGGAACAAAAAGTTCAAATTGCAAAAGAAGCTTTCTCAACAGCTGGCTTATCACCTGCATTTGAATTAAGTGCAGATGGAACAAAAATTTTCTATGATGTACACAATTGTCCATTTAAAGAAGTTGCTGTTCATCATCCAACTGAAATTTGTAACATGCACGGAGATATGATGAAAGGAATTTTTGAAATCCTATTCCCTAACATGGAATTAACTCGAAATGATAGTCTATTAGATGGATGTAAATCTTGTAATTATAAACTAACAATTTAATTTCTCATATAAAAAGAAGCCAATAATAATTGGCTTCTTTTTATATGAATGAATATTTACAATAGTAAGAAAAATAAACTATAATGAGGTGAGGTTTACTTTTTTTAGAAAAGGAGGGAGATGGCATGGAGCGCATGTTTCGCGTTCTCGGCTTTTGGACTGGAATTTTCTCGGTTATGTTTTACGTAGGGGATATGCAACAGACCGCACTACTATTTTTAGGACAAACAGGTTTCTTCGTACTTTTAAGCTATTTAAAATTAACAGAGCGTATGTATATATACGTATTTGGGGCATATTTAACTGTTTTCTTCATAGGATTTACATACTACACGACGTTTTTACTTGTCCCTGGGGCTGGACATTAAAAGATGGCATTTTGCCATCTTTTTTTAATTCCGGAATTTCCTAGTTGACTTATAGGTTTTATTGCCTTATATTCTATATAACAGATTGGAATTAGGGGGAATCAACATGAATACACTGCTTGTCGGAATTAACGTTGCAGTCATGCTCATTTTAGTTGGCGTATTATATTATATGCAACGTAAGCATGTATCTTTTAATAAACGTGTATTTACTGCTTTAGGAGTCGGAATTATATTCGGTCTTATATTACAATTTATTTATGAACCAACTTCTAAAGTAATTATTGAATCAAATACTTGGTTTGGCTTAATCGGTAACGGTTATGTGAAATTACTTCAAATGATCGTTATGCCACTTATTTTAGTATCTATTATTTCAGCCTTTACAAAATTACAGTTAACGAAAAACCTTGGTAAAATCAGTGGTCTTATTATCGGAATTTTAATTCTTACTACAGGAATCGCTGCAGCTGTCGGTATCGCTGCAAGTGCAGGATTTGATGTATCTGCAACAGGCTTGCAACAAGGTGATGCAGAATCTGCTCGTCTGAAACTAGTTGAAGAAAGATTTACTTCTATTGAAAAGACAACAATTCCAGATAAATTATTAGAGCTATTACCTACAAATCCGTTTCTTGATTTAACAGGCGCTCGTCCAACATCAACAATTTCTGTCGTAATATTTGCAGCCTTTATCGGCATTGCCTTTATAGGTGTAAAACGAAAATATCCAGAACAAGCAGAACTATTTAAGAAAATGCTTGATGCTGTATATGCAATCGTAATGCGTATGGTAACATTAATTTTACGCCTTACTCCATACGGCGTATTAGCTCTTATGGCAAAAACAGTTGCTGGTAGCGATATAAATGCTATTTTAAAACTTGGTAACTTCGTGTTAGCCTCTTACGTAGCACTTATCGTAATGTTTATCATTCACTTATTATTAATTGCATTGTCTGGTTTAAATCCAATTCAATATTTGAAAAAAGTGTTCCCTGTACTAACTTTTGCATTCACATCTCGCTCTAGTGCTGGTGCGATGCCATTAAATATTGAAGCTCAAAAAGAAAAGCTTGGTATTTCCGAAGGAATTGCAAACTTCGCAGCTTCATTTGGGGTATCTATCGGACAAAACGGTTGCGCAGGTATTTATCCAGCAATGCTTGCAATGATGGTCGCTCCAACTGTAGGAATTGATCCATTACAACCACAATTTATTTTAACTTTAATCGCTGTTATCGCTATTAGCTCATTCGGTGTTGCCGGAGTTGGTGGCGGCGCAACATTCGCAGCTTTAATCGTACTATCTACAATGAACTTACCAATCGGTATTGTTGCTCTAGTTATCTCGGTTGAGCCATTAATCGATATGGGGCGTACAGCTCTTAACGTAAGTGGTTCTATGACAGCAGGTCTTATTTCAAGTAAATGGCTTGGTGAATTAGATCAAGATACGTACAATCAAGATGATACAAAAACTGGTGAAATTGCTTCATAATGAAAAAAAGACGCTAACATACAATTGTTAGCGTCTTTTTTATTCCGTTCCCTCTTTATAGATTTTATCTTGAGAATTCTTACTCCAAGTATTCTTCTAGTTGCTCTTTTAACTCCTCCTCAATCTCATAACAAGATTCATCAACAAGTTCCCCTACTTTCTTACTCCCAAAAATGTTTGATTGAATTGACATTCCTAACAAGATTCTTTCGCATTTCTAAATTGGAATATAGTGAAATTCAATCATCTCTTTTTCTTCATCTAATATAGATATGGCAACTGATGAATAATAACCCACCTCAAAGGGATTCTCTTTTTCTCTTGCAAATCCCATATCTAATTCCATGTGTTTTTCTATGTATAAATGCGCATACTCTTTATGCAGTTTAAGTGATATTCGCTCTATTTCCTTCTCCATACATTGAATGTTCTCTTTTAACTCCAACGTAAACTCCTGTTCTTTATATTTCATTTTCGCCTCCTTAAACATAGAAAAAGAGAATATAATAACATATCCTCTTTCCTCAAATATATTTCATTATCTCACAGCCCGTCCTTTTCACAAATAACCATTTTGTTCGCACCATTTATGAAATTGTCCTACGTCTACTCCAACTAACACGATATCCTTGAGCTCTACATCAATGATTTGTTCTCCAATTACAATAGCAAACTGCGATGCTAATTTTGTCTCGTTTTTCTTTACAATTCCAATTCGGTTCCGATGCGGTCCATCTTTTATATATGCTTTTTGTCCTACAATATCAAAGTTCAAAATTCTCACCTCTTTTACTGCGCTCAAATTGGAAATACGATCTCCACCTCGGAAAATTTCCTTTCATTGCACTATTTCTCTATATATATGACGAAACAATAAAAGAGTCCTTCCTTCTTTACAATTATTTTTTCTTTGTTTCATTTTTGTGATTGAAACGTAAAGTTTATAATAAAATACACTTGGAAGCGCTTTCTATGTAATTTTTTATGTTATAATATATAAGTAGAACTTCGTAAAGAGGGTTAAAAAATGAATACAAAAATGATTAAAAAAGTAATTGAAGCATTAAAAGTATATGGCTTTCAGGATGTATCATTCTGTGACAAAACGAAGCAATTTTTATTTCATAACGAAACCGATATTATGAGCGGCTATGCAGAAATAACATATAGTAGTCAATTTGAAAAATTCAACGTACAAATTCATCCGATTGAAACGCATCACCAAGCAGAGTTACAAGAGATTGAAAGACATATACAAGCTTGTATAAGAAAAGTGGAATATTTAAACGCACTTCTTACCGGGCAGACAAAACTAGATGATAAAATTATTATTATGTAAAAAAAGAACGTGATCCAATCACGTTCTTTTTTCATTATACGTTCATCTTTTCCTTTAGTTGTAATCCTGTAACAGATTCTAATACATCCATCGATTCTCCAAATGTCATATCAAAAATTGTCTTGTCCTCTATGTATGGAAACTGTCTGAAACGCTTTTCTAACACCTTCACAGCATCTGATGTAAAGTTTGCACTATCAATGCCAAATTCTGTTTCAAGAAGAACGATCCAATCTAGCACATGAAAACCTAATCCATTGACGAATGAAATAAGTTTTTCTTCTGGGTTTGAAGATAAGAATACTTGGCGTTCCATCTCACTAAAAAGTTCTTCTCCTAAGATTTCAGCTAACTCATCATCATGTTCACGTTCAACAAGTTCTTCGTAGCCGTAATCATCCACAAGCTCTTCTACTTCTTCACTATCCTGACAAAGCAATTGACTAAGAAGTGCCTCTTTCTTAAATTCACTATTTTGTACGACTTCTAAAAAGCTCGTTTCCCATCCATTTTCTAATTTCATATTATGTACTCCTTTATATACGTTTCTTATCATCACTGTACCCAAAAGATCACTTTTATAACCTTTTAGGTAGTTACTATTATTTCACATGATTCATAACAAAAGATGCAAACTCAGCTACATCTCCTTCAAAAATATTTATTTCTGGCAAGTGATAGAACGTTGTTTGGAGCGGGTTTCCTGCATGATATACATATATCGTTTTCTCTAGTGCAATCGCCATTCCAAACTCTGTATGGCTCCCGTTTCCGCCATCTAATATAAGTAAAAATACATCCGCTTCTTTTACAGCATTTCGTTCTTCCTGACCAATTTCTCTTAATTGTTCTTCATTCGCTGCTCTTTCATTTTTGGTCCAATCATATGTATGGTGCCATCCTGCATGTTTCAGTTCATTTGCTACGGAATGTACAAGATGTTTATTTTGGAAACCTGAGGCGATATAAAAATTCATTTATATACACTCCTTCATTGTGTATGGGGAAACTCCTTTTTAGCGTTATTTGTTATAGCTATAATAAAGAACAACTTCAAAAAAAATCCCCATCTTTAAAACTTATTTGCGTTTAAATGATGGGATGCTTCATGGTCTTCTTTTATTTTTTGTTTTTTATAACTTTCATCAGCTAACATTTCTAGTTCAGCTGTTATCTCTGACTTTTCAAGCTCTCTTTCTTGCGAAAATTTCCTTGAAATATAAACAATAACACTACCAACGTACAACACAAAGCATATAATAAGTGCAGTATTTTCATAGAGACTTAGCTCCAACACAGTCACTCCTAATCCATTCGTATTTTCACGCCTCATTAATTGGAATTTCCCTATTAACCCATTTGTTATCCCGCTATTTGAGGGCAGTAAGACTACCTCCTCAAAATTTAGTAACAGTAAAGAAGTTAGATGTGGGATGAACCCAACTGATTAAAGTTTCACTTTATTGTAACATAAAAATATCAATTCTTGGAATCTTTCACCCTACTAAAAGAGGCATGATTGTTTCATCATGCCTCTGAAATATTTTGAATGATTGTTTTAATTGCTTCTTTTCCATTATATTTTTTTAGTGCTGTTTTATACTTTTCATTATTTTGATTCAATTCTTCGACATACTTTATAAGAGATTTTACAGTTACATCTTCTTCATATAATACGGAGGCATACCCTTGCCTTTCAAAGGACTCTGCATTTAATATTTGATCTCCACGGCTTGCAAATTTCGATAATGGAATTAAAACCATCGGCTTTTGTAATGTTAAAAATTCAAAAATTGCGTTGGAGCCCGCGCGTGAAATAACAAAATCTGTTACCGCTAATATGTCTGGCAGTTCTCCATGTACATATTCAAATTGTCTATATCCTTCTTTATTTTGTAAACTTTCGTCAAGGTTACCTTTTCCGCAAAGGTGAACAATTTGATATTTTTTAAGAAGTTCTGGTAATGCTTCTCGAGCCGTATCATTAATTTTTTTCGCGCCCAAGCTGCCTCCCATAATCGTAATAACTGGCTTTTTACGTGAAAAACCTAAAAACGCTAAACCTTTTTCACGATTTCCCTTCAGCACTTCTTCACGTACAGGAGATCCCGTATATATTACTTTTTCTTTCGGTAAATGTTTCGCTGCTTCTTCAAACGTAACAAATATTTTCGAAGCAAAACGAAGCGCAATTTTATTTGCTAGTCCTGGTGTCATATCAGATTCATGTAATAAAACTGGTACTCTATTTAGCCATCCTCCAATTACGACTGGTACAGATACGAAACCGCCTTTTGAAAAAATCACATCTGGTTTTAGTTTTCGAATCCTTACATACGCATCCATAACACCCTTCATTACAAGAAAAGGATCTTTTATATTTTTCAAATCAAAATAACGACGTAGCTTTCCACTCGAAATACTATAGTAGGGAATGCCTTCCTTTTCTATAATCGTTTTCTCAATACCTTGATGAGAACCAATATAAGAGATATCCCAGTTGTCTTCCTGTAAATATGGGATAATGGCTAAATTAGGTGTTACATGTCCTGCCGAACCGCCACCTGTAAAGACTATTTTCTTCATACGTCTCCCCCTTCTAGACTATAATACACTAAAATATCTTGCCTCAGGGTGAGAAAATACCATAGCCGTTACGGACGCTTCTGGCTCCATCATGAATCCTTCTGTTAATGAAATACCTATTTCCTCTGGATGAATTAAGCGAAATAGCTTTTCTTGATCTGCAAGTTCTGGACACGCCGGATAACCAAATGACACTCGTATTCCTCTATATTTCGTACGGAAACGTTCTTCCATCGTCAGTTCAGGTGAGTCCGGAATGCCCCAGCGGTCACGAATGAGCATATGTGTTTTTTCAGCAAGTCCTTCCGCTAATTCAAGCGCTAACGATTGAATGGCATGACTACGTAAGTAATCACCTTTCACCTTCCACTCTTCAGCAATGTCCCGAACTCCTTCCCCAACCGTAACAGATAAGAAAGCAACATAGTCCATCTCATCTCCTATTGGGCGCAAATAATCACCTAAAGTACGATAGGGAGCCTTTCCTTGTCTAGGGAATGTGAAACGCTCTATAACACGCGTATGATCTTCTGGATCATATATTACAATGTTTTGTCCGTCGCTTTGCGCTGGGAAAAATTGATACACTGCTTTCGGCTTTAACCAAGATTGTCCTTCCTGCAATAATTCATCTATTAAATCATTTAATTCATGTGCTCTCTTATCTCCCTCTTTCAAAAGCTTCTTCACATTTCCTTTTAATCCAAGGTGATGCCCAAGTAGCATTTGTCTATTTAAAAATGGAGCGAGATGAAAGGCCGGAATATCGCGTAATACAATTCGTTTTGTTGAATCAGGCACGATAACTTCAGCCTTCGGTAATGGCTCAATTACTGCTGGAATTTCTACTTTCTTCTCCTCTTTTTTTACGATATGAAGATGACGTTCTTTTTTATCCTGTTTCATCTTCTCACGCTCTTCTTCTTTTTGAAGCTTATTAATAATATCGAGCCCCGTCATCGCATCACTCGCATAACAAACGAGCCCTTTATATGATGGTGAAATCCGATTATCTGTAAACTTTCTCGTTAACGCTGCACCACCTACAACAATCGGAACATCAATATTTGCTGCTTTTAAATCTTCAGCAGTCGTTACCATTTGTTGCGCTGATTTTACTAATAAACCGGAAAGGCCTATAATATCCGGCTTCTTTTCTTGTACTTCTTGAACAATTCGATCCGAACGTACATTAATTCCTAAATTAATAATCTCATATCCGTTATTTGCTAAAATAATTTCAACGAGATTTTTCCCAATATCATGCACGTCACTTTTTACAGTTGCTAATAATACTTTCCCTTTTTTCGCACTATCACTAGATTCCATATGTGGCTCTAAATAGCTTACAGCAGCTTTCATACTTTCAGCACTTTGCAATACTTCAGCAACAATAAGTTCATTATTATTAAATAGTCGTCCTACCTCATCCATCCCTGTCATAAGCGGACCGTTAATAATATCAAGAGGTTTTCTTCCTTCTTCAAGCGCAAGACTTAAATCCTCGTGTAATCCTTGTTTCGTACCTTCTACAATATAATTTGCTAGTCTTTCATCAAGCGTTAACGTTTCTTGCACAACGATATCTTTCTTTTTAGCAACTCGGTAAAAGTTTGTAAATTCTTCTAACGTCTCTTTCGTCGTTTCAAACAGTAATGCATCTGCAAGGCGTTTTTCTTCCTGTGGAATTGACGCATAGCGTTCTAATTTTTCCGTATTCACAATTGCGTAATCTAATCCTGCTTTCGTAGCATGATATAAAAAGACTGAATTTAATACTTCACGTCCAGCCGGTGGTAAACCAAATGATATGTTACTTACCCCTAAAATCGTTAAACACTCTGGTAACGCTTCTTTAATAAGGCGAATTCCTTCTATAGTCGCTGCCGCTGAACCAATATATTCTTCATCACCTGTCCCTACCGGAAACACAAGTGCATCAAAAATAATATCTGACGGGCGTATCCCATACTTCTTTGTAAGTAATTCATAGCTTCTTTTCGCAATTTCTATCTTTCGTTCCGCACTAACCGCCATACCGTCTTCATCAATTGTTCCTACAACTATAGTAGCACCATACTTCTGAAGAAGCGGTGTCACTTTTTTAAATCGTTCTTCTCCATCTTCTAAATTAATTGAATTAATAACAGCTTTTCCTTGAATATAAGTAAGAGCTCGTTCCATCACATTTTCATCTGTTGAATCAATCATAATCGGTACTTTTAAAACTTTCGTAACTTCTGCTAAGAAGTTTTCCATATCTTCTATTTCATCGCGATCAGGATCTGCCATACAAATATCAATAATATGAGCATTTTTCTTCACTTGCGCTCTTGCCACTTCAGCAGCCTCTTCAAATTTCCCTTCTGCTACTAATCGTTTAAATTTACGTGACCCAATAACATTCGTTCTTTCACCTACAAATAACGGTCTCATAGACTCATCATATTGCAGTGCTTCTAATCCACTAATTCCATGTCCTTCTCTCTCATGGTGGTCACGAGGCTTAAGAGATGCTAGCGCGGATTTCATTGCTTTTATATGTTCTGGTGTCGTGCCACAACAACCACCAATAATATTAACCCATCCTTCTTCAGCAAATCGCTTCACCTTTTCAGCAAGAGAAGATGGAGATTCATGGTAATGTCCATCTTCATCAGGAAGACCTGCATTTGGATAACAAGAAATGTAACACTCCGATAAATCAGATAGTGAACGAATATGGTCCCTCATAAACTCCGGACCAGTCGCACAGTTTAACCCAACAGATAATGGTTTCATATGTTCTACTGATAAATAAAAAGCTTCAATTGTTTGCCCAGCCAGAGTCGTTCCCATTGGCTCAATCGTACCTGAAATCATAATAGGAACCGTTTTTTTTAGTTCTTCAAAAGCGGCTTGAATTCCAATATAAGCTGCTTTCACGTTACGCATATCTTGACTCGTCTCAACGAGTAATACATCAACTTCTCCTTTTAATAATCCTCGTGCCTGCCTTGTATAAGCCTCAATCAATTCTTCAAAAGTCACACCACCAGTAACACTAATTGCTTTCGTTGTTGGTCCCATCGCTCCCGCAACATATACTTCCTTCCCGCTTTCTTTAACAGCTTGCTTCGCCAAAAGTGCTGCCTTTTCATTTAGTTCTTCATCTAAATGAGACAGCTCATAATCACTTAGTACAATATTCGTTGCCCCAAATGTATTTGTTTCAATAATATCCGCTCCAGCTTCAATATAAGCTTTATGAATCTTTAAAATAACGTCTGGTCTTGTTTCCACTAAATATTCATTACAGCCCTCGTACTCTTCTCCTCCGAAATCTTCAGCAGTTAAATCCTCTTGCTGAATCATTGTCCCCATTGCACCATCTAATATTAAAATGCTATTTTTCAATTTTTCTTCTATACACTTCATCAATTAATACCTTCTTTCACTTCTTGCTTTTCTCTTACATATTTAACAAGATGTTCTGTAATTTCATACTTTAAAAATGGTGTAATAAGATAAATACCATTAAAATATTTCATCGCCGCATCGATCAATTCTTGTGAAATGCGAATCCCTTCCTCAATTGCTGCCTCTTTCGTTTCATGTCCATCCATTCTCTCTCTTATTTCTTCAGGAAGAGTAATACCCGGCACCTCAAAATGAAGAAAATCTGCATTCCGCTTACTTACTAACGGCATAATTCCAATAAAAATAGGTTGTTCCAAATGCTTTGTCGCTTCATACACTTCTTCAATTAACTTGATATCGTAAATTGGCTGAGTTAAAAAATACTCCGCTCCAGCATCTATTTTTCGCTCCATTCGCTTAACCGCTGCTTTTAAGTGCCTCACGTGAGGATTAAATGCGCCGCCTACAGAAAACCTTGTCGCCGGTCCAATTGATTTCCCTAAAATTGAACGTCCATCGTTCATTTCTTTAATCATTTTAATAAGCTCAATAGAGGATAAATCATATACAGAAGTGGCACCGGGAAAATCACCAACGCGCGCTGGATCACCAGTTAAAGCTAACACTTCTTCCATCCCTAACGCCGATAAACCTAACAAATGAGATTGTAGTCCAATGACGTTATGATCTCTACACGTTAAATGCGTCAATACTGGGATATCATGCTTCGTTAATAACGCACCCATCGCCATATTAGAGACACGAGGCGATGCTAATGAATTATCTGCTAGAGTAATAGCATCTGCTCCCGCTCTTTTTAACGCTCTTGCTCCTTCAAAAAAACGCTGTGTATCTAACGTTTTCGGTGGATCTAATTCCACTACAACTGTCGTTTGTTTTTTTGCTTTCTCTGCTAGAGTGACGTGAGCCTTCGAACGTTTCTCATGCGTATGAACGACTTTTGGCCTTTGAATCGTTTCTTTTTCTATTACAGGGGTAATATTCGCAACAGCGCGCTTCATACTTTGAATATGTTCTGGAGTCGTACCACAACAGCCACCCAATAACCGAATACCTTGCTCAATAAATTTCGGTGTCATCGCTTCAAAATAAGCTGGGCTTCCCTCATATACGTAACGTCCCTCTACATAATTCGGGAGACCTGCATTTGGGTATGCTGATAAATAGCCATTTTGCGGAATCGATATCATTTTGAAAGCTTCCGTCATATGAAGCGGCCCCAGTTGACAATTCAATCCAACAACATTTGCACCGTAATCTATAAACTGCTTTAATATTTCATTGACATCATTTCCATTTTGAGTCGTACCTGCTTCATGTAACGCTAATTGCGCAACAATCGGAATATTCGTTTGCTTACGCAACACTTTAACAGCATGAAGTAATTCAAATTCATCATAAAAAGTTTCTAATAGTAATCCATCAACCTGTTCTTCTAGTAAAGCCCCCGCCTGTTCAAGTAATATAAACTCCCTTTCCATATCAGTCGTTGTAACAGCTCCGATATGTTTCATACCACCAATTGTTCCTAAAATTGCATTTTTATCTGTCACAGATGCTTTCGCCAATTTCACTGCCGCTCTATTAATTTTTGTAACTTGATTTTCTAAACCATACATACGTAATTTCGCCTCATTTGCTCCATACGTATTCGTTTGAATTACATCTGCTCCAGCAGCTACATATTGTTTATGAATGGATATAATTAGATCTGGATCAGATACGTTCAATTCTTCAAAGCTACTTTGCAAACCATGTGAATGCAATAACGTTCCAACCGCACCATCACCTATTACAATTCCTTTTGATAATAAATCTAGTAATTTCACGAATCTCCCTCATTTCTATCAATATAAAAACCCCCTCTTCACTTTGAAGAGGGGGACATAATTGTTCCTCCTCTTATTATGCAAAACATTCGTTTTGCAGGTATTAGCACCGTTTCAAACATTTCGTTTGAAGGTTGCCGGGTTTCACAGGGCCTTTCCCTCCACCGCTCTCAATAAGAGTTGTCTTTATTATTTTATTTATGTAGCTAAAAGGAAATGCGTTCCCCTTTTAACAATGTTTGTTAATTTTTTAATAAATTTAGCATGCACAAAAGTAAAAGTCAATGACACTTGCGGAAAAATAAAAATTATTTAAAATAAAGTTGCAATTCAATTATCTTTTATTGTAAAGTTAAAAACATAATAAAAATTTCATACGAACATTCTTATCTAGAGAGGTAGAGGGACTGGCCCTGTGACGCCTCAGCAACCATTAACATTTTGTTAATAAGGTGCTAATTCCAGCAAATTGTGAAAGATTTGACAGATGAGAAGAAGACTCTATTCAAACCGAAAGCCTTCTTCTTAGAAGGCTTTTTTTATTTTATATTCACTTAATGTTTCAATTTAAAAAGGAGGAATTTTCACATGTCAACAATCGAAACCAAACTAGCACAAATCGGAAATCGTAGTGAAACTACAACTGGAACGGTTAATCCACCAGTTTATTTCTCAACCGCTTATCGTCACGAAGGAATTGGTAAATCTACTGGCTTTGACTATTCACGAACTGGCAATCCAACTCGCGGTCTTTTAGAACAGGCGATTGCAGACTTAGAATATGGCGAACAAGGTTATGCCTGTAGTTCAGGGATGGCGGCTGTTCTCCTCGTCCTTTCTCTATTCCGCTCTGGAGACGAACTTATTGTATCTGAAGATTTATACGGGGGAACGTATCGATTATTTTCTGAGCATGAAAAAAAGTGGAATGTTCGATGTAGATACGTAAATACACAGTCTATTAAACAAATTGAGCAAGCTATCACAACTGAAACGAAGGCTATTTTCATAGAAACTCCAACTAATCCATTAATGCAAGTTACTGATATTGCTGCTGTCGCAACTGTAGCGAAAAGGCACGGACTACTTCTTATTGTAGACAACACATTCTACACACCTTATATACAGCAACCATTAACAGAAGGTGCTGACATTGTACTTCATAGCGCAACGAAATATTTAGGGGGACATAACGATGTACTAAGCGGGCTTGTCGTTGCAAAAGGAAAGGAACTTTGCGAGGAAATCGCTCATTATCATAATGCATCAGGTGCAGTTTTAAGCCCATTTGACTCATGGTTATTAATTCGCGGTATGAAAACGTTAGCGCTTCGCATGAGACAACATGAAGAAAATGCGAAAGCAGTTGTTGCGTATTTAAGCGATGAAGACGGGGTAACAGATGTATTTTATCCAGGAAGAGGCGGCATGATTTCATTCCGCCTTAAAGATGAAGCTTGGATTAATCCATTCTTACAATCTTTATCCTTAATTACATTTGCCGAAAGTCTTGGTGGTGTAGAAAGTTTAATGACTTATCCAGCAACGCAAACA
Organism: Bacillus sp. 2D03; assembly: GCF_003946765.1. Lineage (NCBI taxonomy): Bacteria > Bacillati > Bacillota > Bacilli > Caryophanales > Bacillaceae > Bacillus > Bacillus sp. 2D03. The sequence goes on from NZ_RPSJ01000001.1 coordinate 306,422, forward strand.
CATGCTGATATTCCTGAAGAAATTAGAACAGCAAACGGCGTATGCAATCGTCTTCTTCGATTCTCAGTTGGCATTGAAAATAGTAACGATTTAATTCAAGACTTAAAGCAAGCCATTAAACTCGTAAAAGAAGGTGTAAGAATATGAGCTATTCTATAGATACACTCTTACTACACAACCAATATAAACATGACTCGCAAACAGGCGCTGTGAACGTTCCTATTTATAACACATCAACTTTTCACCAGTTTGATGTAGATACGTTCGGAAAATATGACTATAGCAGGTCAGGAAATCCAACTCGTGAAGCTCTTGAAGATATCATTGCTTTATTAGAAGGCGGAACAAAAGGATTCGCCTTTGCATCAGGCATTGCAGCGATTTCCACTGCATTCCTCCTTCTTTCACAAGGTGATCACGTACTCATTTCAGAAGATGTGTACGGAGGCACTTACCGAGTGATGACTGAGGTACTCTCCCGTTACGGTGTTTCACATACATTTGTTGATATGACCAATTTAGAAGAAATAAAACAAAACATGAAACCAAATACAAAGCTCTTTTATGTAGAAACACCTTCTAATCCACTTTTAAAAGTGACAGATATTCGCGAGGTTTCTAAACTCGCAAAATCTATTGGCGCTCTTACTTTTGTTGATAATACATTTTTGACACCACTATTCCAAAAACCACTTGAACTTGGAGCTGATGTCGTTCTTCATAGTGCTACAAAATTTATTGCTGGTCATAGTGATGTTACTGCCGGATTAGCAGTAGTAAAGGATGCAGAACTCGCTCAAAAGCTTGGATTTTTACAAAATGCATTCGGTGCTATTTTAGGACCTCAAGATTGTTCTCTCGTACTTCGCGGTCTAAAAACATTGCATGTACGCCTCGAGCATTCAGCTAAAAATGCGAATAAAATTGCACATTATTTACAAGAGCATGCTAAAGTACAAAATGTCTATTATCCGGGATTACAAACACATCTCGGATTTGATATTCAACAATCTCAAGCAACATCAGCTGGAGCGGTCTTATCGTTTACTTTGCAGTCAGAAGATGCACTCCGCCAATTTTTATCAAAAGTAAGATTACCTGTTTTTGCAGTTAGTTTAGGAGCTGTAGAGTCAATTCTTTCTTATCCAGCAAAAATGTCACATGCAGCACTGTCGCAAGAAGCTCGTGATGAAAGAGGAATCTCTAATTCATTACTTCGGTTATCAGTCGGTCTTGAAAATGTTAACGATTTAATATCCGATTTTGAAAATGCCCTTTCTTATGTAGAAGAACCTGTAAATGCATAGAGAAAAAGAAGATATGAGATTAGGTTTTCATATCTTCTTTTTCTGCGTTTTAGTTATATTCATTTGAATTTCTTCTTTTCTTATAGTCCATAAAAAAATAAAAGTATATCATCTATTTCTAAATAATGGATTAATTGATATATTAAGAAATAAAAAGGGGTGAAAATAATGGATACTTGTTCAGATATTTTAATCGTTATCGATTTACAAAATGGCGTATGTTATAGCGAGGAGCATTTATTTGATTTACAGAACTTACTAACAAAAGTAAATAAAAGAATTTATTCATACAGAAAATTAAATAAACCAATCCTTTTTGTTCAACATTGTGATGATGATTTAGTACCCGAGAAAGAACTTTGGGCTATTCATACCGATCTAGATGTTCAAGAACAAGATTTTTTTGTAAGAAAAACACATGCAAATTCATTTTATAAAACAAACTTAAAAGAAATTTTAGATCGATTATCTGTAAATTGCATTGAATTTTGTGGCGCCCAAACAGAGTACTGTATGGATGCTACGATTAAGTTTGCCCACGGACTAGGATACGAAAACTTTATGGTACAGAAAACAACCTCTACGTTGAATAATCCTTTTATGTCCGCAAAAGAGACAATTGATTTTTATGAGAACATATGGAATCACAGATTTTTAACGTTGCTAAAAGATGAATTTTAGAATAAATGACTAATGAATTGATCATCCTAAGATTTATCAGCCGTAATCAAATATTTCATTATCACCATAAAGAAGCGAATTACATTCAGCTTCTTTTCTTTTAACCTGTTTTATATTCTATATATATCATTATAATTCCTTTGTCATATTATTTTAAAAATTTCGTATATTCATTTGAAAGAATAAGAAAATCATGATAAAATTGTGTTACAAATATATCTATATCTTTCAATTTTTAAAACGCATCGAAATTTTCACCCAAAAATGTCATTTTACAAAAACATGCTAATTTACCTATTTTATTTACATCAGGGTCTCTTTTCTTACAATTTCTTTACTTTAGGACTTTTTTTCTGCAACAACTATTTTCTTTTCTTTAAATTTTTGGTATGTATAGTATGGTATAATAGCTCACACGGAGGTGGAAAAGAACATGTTAGAAACCTTTCAAAAAGAATTAGAACTATATGAAAGTAATGCAGAATTATTAAAAGTGCTAGCTCATCCTGTTCGTTTATGTATCGTAAAAGGATTAATCGAGCGCGGTCCAAGCAACGTTTCTACAATGTATACTGGCTTAAACATGCCACAATCTACAATTTCACAGCATTTAGCAAAATTAAAAAGCGCTAAAATCGTTTCTAGTGAAAGAAAAGGATTAGAAATTTATTACAAAGTAGAGAATGAAACAATCATTCAACTCGTTCGCGTATTATTAGGTTAGGGACTAATAATCGAAGAAAAAGAACGTATTCTATATTTTTCATCTCATATCTTTAATATAAATATATATCATGAGAGGAAATATATAATACTACATAAGTCGTATTAAAAAACAAGACACAGTATATACTGTGTCTTGTTTTTTATATTGTTACATACCGATCCAAATGTAAATGTTGCATATCTTTTGTATGTATAACAACATCAAATGCACTCCCTACTCCTCCATTCAAAATCATAGAACGAACAGCTCGATTTTGTTTTTGCGTTTCAGAAAAAGGATTCGTATCTTGATGGCTCGTAAGCTGTTCTAATATCCCTGCAGCTAACAAGAACTCAGATTGTTTCTTATGCCATACTGCATTCATTCCTTGCATACTAAACATCTCCTTTAGCTCGTCCCAATGAATATGAGTAGTAAGATCCATTTCACCTGGATGCGCTAGTGGGTTACGTATTAGCTTATGCTGATAATACCCTCGCAAACTTCCTTCACGGTGTGCTGGATGCATCCATTCTTCTTTTGTGTATCCGTAATCAACTGTAATACATATACCTTTTTGAAACCATTTCGCAATTTCTTTTATATACTCCTCCATCACAATTGGTACTTCAAAACGTTGCCCTTCAGCAATATGAATATTATATTTCAATAAATAGCGACCAATTCTTTTATCTAACGGCCTACATACTTCTGAAAGGCTTCCTTCCTCTGTATATGTAATACGTACTTCATACAACATACCATTTCTTTTCTCAATTATTTCAACAGGAAATGCATCAAACAACTCATTCGAAAAAAGAATTCCCTCGAAAGAATCTCCCATTTCACTATAGGAGGTATAGTACGATACATTAGAAAATGAGCCAAGGTGCTCCTGCTGTAATTTTCTATGAAAGGGGCTCACTTCAATCATTGAATAGTTTAAATCAATAAAGGTTTTTGGAGATAATTGCTTCCATTCTTGTAAAACATCATAGGCAAACTTCCCTGTTCCTCCGCCAATTTCACAAATATTCGGAGCAACTTCACCATTTTCAACAAGACGAATAAAAAGTTTAGCAAAAGTTTTTGCAAACACAGAGGATACGTTGCTACTTGTAAAAAAATCCCCTTGTCTTCCAATCTTTTCACGTTCTTTCATATAATATCCATGACCTTCTGTATACAATACAAGGTTCATATACGTACTATATGAAATTGAATAATCCTTTTCTTTCCCCATCCATTCTCTTAAAATGAGCTCCATTCCCATAATGACTCCTTATTGTAAAAACGGATTATTTTCTTTTTCAAAGCCAATGCTTGTTTCTGGACCATGTCCACATAAAACCGCTGTTTCATCTGGTAATACAAATAATTTCTCTTCAATACTTCCAATTAATTCAGCGAAACTTCCACCAGGTAAATCTGTTCTTCCAATGCTCATTTGGAACAATACATCTCCTGAGAATACAGCATTCGCCTCTTTACTATAATAAGAAATACTTCCTGGAGAATGTCCTGGTGTCTCAAAAATTTCAAAATTAAATGATCCAATTGTTAATGTACCTTCTGCATCAATAATATGATCCGCTGGTTTTGCTGTAATACTGCGGTTCATCATAAAAATTTGAGAGCCGTTTACAGTTGCATCTCCTAACCAATCTGCTTCTTCTTTATGTACGTACACAGGAATATGAAAAGTGTCTCTTACCGCATCAACAGCACCGATATGATCAAAGTGAGCATGTGTTAATAAAACAGCTAATGGTTTTAATTGTTCTTCTTGTACATATGTAACGAGCTTTTCACCTTCATGACCAGGGTCAAAGATAATGCACTCTTTTTGATCGTTCATTAAAATATAAGCATTTGTTTGTAATGGGCCTAACGGCATTTGTATCCATTTCATATGAAAATCTCCTCCAGTTATTAAACTTACTTTTAATGATACAACATTTCTTTCTCTGAAGAAAAGAAAGGATGCTATCTCGACAATCATTTTTAAAACATGTACAATATAAAAGAGTAAATATTCCAAAAACTCATAATAAGAAATGGGTAGACAGAGGAGGATATTGTATGGGCCTTGTTATTATTTTTACACTTGTCACTCTGTTAGCTGTATTTGCTACGCTTAGAACACTTCGTGAAAAAAACTTTTTCGCGAGCGGCTTTGCAATTGCAACTGTACTCGTTTTCGGATGGTTTACGATCATGACTGTTCTATATAACGGGTATCCACCAGCAGCTTAATTCGTTTACACTTTATTCTTCATCGAGATTTCACACAAAAAAGAGGAAGGGTTCCCCCCTTCCTCTTTTCATATTTCACAACTTATATCATCTTCGCTTCGTATTTGTGCTTTTTTACAAGCCAAGCTCCTCCGATAACACCTGCATCATTACCAAGTGTTGCAATAGCTAACTTCGTGCTCTTTACAGCACGTGAGAAAGCATATTGCTCGAAATAGCGTTGAATTGGTTCTAATAGCGCATCTCCAGCTTTAGACACGCCTCCACCAATAACAATTTTCTCTGGGTTCAATGTACTAGAAAGGTTTGCTACAGCTAATCCTAAATAAGAAGCTACTTTTTCTACTACTTCACCTGCTAATTCATCACCTTGTCCAAGTGCTTCAAAGACATCTTTTGATGTAATACGTCCTTCTTCAGCTAACATAGAACGCAACATGCTCTCTTTATTAGTCTCTTGTATTTTTTGCATAGCAACACGTACAATACCTGTCGCAGATGCTACTGTTTCTAAGCAACCAGACTTTCCGCAATTACATGGGAAAGCATTTTCTGTAACGACTGTAATATGTCCAATCTCACCAGCAGCACCACTCACGCCGTGTACAATCTCACCATTGGCGATTACACCACCACCAACGCCCGTACCAAGTGTCATACAGATTAAATCTTTTGCACCTTCACCAGCACCTTTCCACATTTCACCAAGCGCTGCTAAGTTTGCATCATTATCAATAACAACAGGTAATCCTGTTTCTACTTCTAATAAATCTTTTAGCGGATAGTTTTTCCACCCTAAATTAACCGCTTCATAAATCATTCCAGACGCCACATGTACAGGACCAGGAGCTCCCATACCAATACCAATTAACTTGCTCTTCAATTCGCCTAATTCTTCTAGCTTTTTATCAATTGCTTTCGCAACATCAAGTGTAATATGTTTTCCTTGCTCACCTGTATTCGTAGGGATTTCCCACTTATGTAAAATTTCACCGTATACATTAATAAATGCTAATTTAATCGTTGTACCACCAAGGTCAACACCAACTAACCATTTCTCTTCCATGTTGCTTACCTACCTTTATCTAATTCTTATTTAGCTCTTTTTGAATTTCTTGCTTCAATAAAAATAAAGCTGTTTGATAGTCTTGTGGATCGATTAGCTGTGATTGATTTAATTCACGCAATTCATCTTGCATTAATTGTAAATCTGCAATTCGATCTCCCGTATAAATAATCGTACCAAATTTCTTTAGCAATTGCTGAATATCATAAATGGATACCATTTCATCACCCTCTATGCTCACTTACTATAAAAAATTATAATAAGAAAACGTTCACATATTTTATTATAATCAAGAAGAAAAAGTCTCGTCAATTTTTATTTGTCTATACAAGCTTATTTGTAAGCATTGTTCCTTTTTCTGTAATAATTTTTTCTATGTTTTTATCAAATGGCTCTACCGGAATGTGTTTTACCATTTGAAAATCATACGCTAATGATAGCGTTTTCCCTTTATAATGCACGAGATAACGATCATAATAGCCACCGCCGTACCCAATTCGCTCTCCTCGTTCTGTATAAGCTACGCCTGGGACAATTTGAAGATCAATTTCATCCATATTCACTTCTTCCGTAAGCCCGGGAATCGGTTCACGTAAATTCATATACACCGTTTCTAATTGATCAAAATTATTAATTTGCCGGAAAGACATCGTTCTTGTTCCTTTATTACACTTAGGAACTACAACTTTCTTTCCTTCTTCCCAAGCTTTTTCGATAATAGGATATGTATTCACTTCATTTTCCATTGAAAGAGTAATTCCAATTGTTTTAGCTTCAACCCACTCTTTTTGCGCATACAACGAAAATGCAATCTGTTCTGATAAAGTTGTATACTGTTCTTCTGATAAAGAATTCATGTGTTCTATTATTTGTTTACGCAAACGTACTTTCTCTGCTTTCACACACTCTCCCCCTTACAGTGACACTTTACTCTATGCTGATAGTGTATCACTTTTAACATAGGAATCGAATAAAAAAAGAAACAGTAGGAAAATATTCCTACTGCTTACTTTGTTTCACGGTGTAACGTAGACTTCTTGTCACGCTTGCAATACTTTTTAAGCTCGATACGCTCAGCGTTGTTACGTTTATTTTTCTTTGAGATATAGTTACGATCTCCGCATTCTGTACATGCTAGAGTAATATTCACACGCATTCTTATTTCCCTCCAGTACTAATAACTTAAATCAGACTATACTATAATACCACTTTTAAAATAAAAATTCTACACCTTTTGATATTGTCTAATTTTTTCTATAAGATTTTTCATGTTTTCCCTTGCTATTACTGGGTTTCTAGCATGTGAATACACCAAAAATTTTGGTTGTTTTGTGTCAGAAACGATATAAGACCACTCTTTTTCAGTATATTTGAACTGTACTCCTTCAAATATACCTTCTCCCTTCCTTTCTATATCATCCAATAATTTCCTCATAATTTCCCCTTTTTCATTCCATGAACATACCACTTCATCATAAAGTAAATAGAGCGGAGGTGATTGCTCCACTATGCTGAGAAACGTTTTTCCTTGCAATGCTATTAGCTCAAATAATTTTCCAATCCGATATAAAATATCTCGCTTCCACCTTACTTGAAACGACTTTCTTTCATCCTGCGTATAAAATAGAAGATAACATTCCCCTAACTTCAAAGACATTGGGTAAATATTTCCTGTCGATTCGAGTAAGAAATCTGGAATATCTACCTCTTCCAAATCTGTACCTTGGTAAATATTACTATGTTTATCGTATAACTCGAAATGATTTCCTTGCTCAGAAAACATAAGAGCCATATTCGCTTTACTTGATTTCATCAAAGCTTTCACATGATCTTTTTGTTCGCTTGCATAAATCCATGTAACTGTACAACCAAGTCTTTGCAGAAAGAGCATGAGTAAATGTTGCAACGTATCATTTCTCTTATTAATAAGAAGATGAAACTTCTGCATCTGTATTTTCTCGATATCAATATGCTCCAATATAACTTCTATATACTCATTCATAGAAACATGAGCGAGCTTATTACGCCCCATTTCTTTCTCATGCACGTAATAAAACAATTCGGACATATATACTTGTTCTATCTCTTTTTGCTGCTTATACGTTAACGGCATGCCAGCTTGACCGTATAACTTTATAACAATCTCATTCTCATTCTCCACTTGAATGAAAACACCACCTGCACATTGCAAATGATGAACACTATATTGAAAAAGTGACTCGTTCATTTCTTTACATTCCATCGTATGAATCCCTATACCATGAATAGCATGTAAAAATAAATTTTTATAAGAGGTTGTTTCTATATTTTCTTGACTTCCAATTAATATACTTTCTCCTTTTGTAAAAAGAGAACCATACGCCATCGCAATCTTTACGATAAACTGAGGAGTAATTTCAACATTCCCTCTTCCTACAATGCGGCTTTTTTGTAACCACCCTGCACTCATTTCACTCTCTTGAATACCAGCCGCTCCTACTATCGAATGACTATCAATCGCCTTATAAGGCCATACTTTTCCTTTTTGCTTAATTACCGTACTTCTCCCGATATGACAGTGATCCGCTACAACGCTTTTTTGAAACAGTGTAACATCATCTTCAACTATTGTACGCTCTCCTATTGTCGTTTCTAATAGTTCACAATACTTCCCAATGTGGGCATTCGCAAAAACAATACTTTTTTGAAGATGAGAATAACTTGAAACGATACTATTTTTCCCAATAATAGAATATGGCTCAATTACAGCTCCTGTACCAATCTTTACTCCTTCTCCAATAAAAGAGGGGCCATGAATTTTCGTCCCTTTACCAATCGTCACCCCTTCTCCCATCCATACCATCGGTAATACTTCCGTATAAGGAATAGGTACTTGTAACTTTTTCGTTAACAAATCAAATTGTGCTTGTCGATATTGATTAAATGTGCCGATATCTAACCAATAACCTTCTGACAAATATGCGAATAATACATTTTTGTTTGCCAATAACGGAAACACATCATGACTGAAATCAAAAAATTGTCTAGGCGGTATGTAAGAAAAGATTTCTGGCTCCATAATATATATGCCTGTATTCACAACATTAGATACTACCTCATTCCAGCCCGGCTTTTCTATATATCGTGTAACCTCCTGGTCTTTATTCATTACAACCAATCCAAATGAGAGTGGATTTTCTACTTCTTTCACAAACATTGTTACCATTCTTTTCTTTTGTTCATGAAACCTAATTCCTTCTGATAATTGAAAGTCAGTTAATGCATCCCCGCTTATCACAACAAATGTTTCATCTAAAAATTGTTCTGCTTGTTTAATACTCCCTGCTGTGCCAAGCGGAGGAGAGTCTTCAAAATAATACAAGTTAACTCCCCATTTACTACCGTCACCAAAATATTGCTTAATGGTCGTACTCATATATTGAACAGTAATTGCAATTTCACGAATACCATGCTGACGTAATAACTCAATATTATATTCTAAAACTGGTTTTTCTAATAATGGTAACATCGGCTTTGGAGTATTACATGTTAATGGTCTAAGGCGTCTTCCTTTTCCTCCAGCTAAAATAACCCCCTTCATATACTTCAGCCTCCACTTATATAATGTTCAGTAACTCCATATACCATATGTATATTCCCTATCCCACATGAACTAGCAGCATAAACTTGATTAGTTAAACAAATCCTCATTTAGAAGACCATATAATTAAATTTCTCACCTATAAAAACGTACATTTCAAACAACAGGAAAGCGCTTACTATTAATTGTTAAATAATACTTATTAACGACCAACATATATACTAATTTTTCCATTACATTATGATACATCTTATCATCATAAACTAAAGGAAACAACGAGCTTTTTTTGTCATGTTTTGACTAAAAAAAGCAGGTGATTTCCCATCACCTACTTTAATTCCTACTCATTCAATAAATAATGCTTTCCTTTTACTAAATAAAAGACATTTTCAGCAATATTTGTAATATGATCTGCTACACGCTCAATATATCTCGCGACAAATGATAATTGTGTAATTTGCGTAATTGCTTCTGGTTGTTCCGGAACCGAAGATATAAACTCACGAATTGCTTTTCCATATATTTCATCAACGGAATCATCCATTTCAGCAATTTGTTTCGCAAAAGTTAAATTTTCTTGTTCATATGCTTCTAACGCTAAATGCAACATCTCATTTGCAACCGCAAACATTTCATCCAGGTTGTGCAAACTAACAGCCACTTCTTTTTCCCCAAGACGAATTGTAGCCTTTGCAATATTAACAGCATGATCTGCAATACGCTCTAAATCTGTCGCTGTTTTAATTGAAATAAAAATCCTTCTTAAGTCACTTGCTACAGGTTGCTGCTTCGTAATGAGCATAAGCGCAAGATCGTTTATTTCCTCTTCTAAATTATCCATGCGGTAATCACCATCAATGACCTCTAACGCTTTCTCTACATCCCTTGTATGCAGACCTTCCATAGCAATCAATAAAGCCGCATTTGCTAATTCTCCAAGCTCGATCACCTTTTGCTGTAACGCTTTTAAATCACCTTGAAACTGTTCTCTTACCATTTTTCTTCCCCCTCAATATTATGTGCCATTATATAAAAGTGAAACTTTAATCAACCCTCATCAATCGGGCTTTTATGCTTGTAATAAACCTTAAGATAAGGAGAAGTATTACTTCTCTATTAACAGTAAGATAAAATAAGAAATGCCCTCTGTTAAGAGGGCATTTGCTCTTAGCTTTGAAACGATATCAACCAAATCGACCTGTAATATAATCTTCTGTACGCTTATCTGAAGGAGTCGTAAATAATTTGTTTGTATCTGTATACTCCACAACTTCCCCGCTTAAGAAGAAAGCTGTTTTGTCTGAAATACGCGCTGCTTGTTGCATATTATGCGTTACGATAACAATACTAAAATCTTTCTTTAGCTCTTGAATTAATTCTTCTACTTTTAATGTTGAAATTGGATCTAATGCCGATGTTGGCTCATCCATTAAAATAACGTCTGGCTCAATAGCTAAGCAGCGCGCGATGCATAGACGCTGTTGCTGTCCACCAGATAAACCGTATGCATTATCGTGCAAACGATCTTTTAACTCATCCCAAATCGCTGCTCCACGTAAACTTTTTTCAACAATTTCATCTAATGTCTTTTTGTCACGAATACCATGGATTTTTGGACCGTATGCTACATTCTCATAAATAGATTTTGGAAATGGATTTGGCTTTTGGAACACCATTCCTACATGTGTTCTTAATTCTTCAACTGGATATGATTTATCAAATATATTGCGTTCTCTATACTCAATTACACCTGTAGTTCGAACGATCGGTACTAACTCTACCATGCGATTTAATGTTTTTAAATAAGTTGATTTACCACAGCCACTTGGACCGATAATGGCTGTAACTTCATTCTCATGAATACTTAAATTAATATCTTTTAAAGCATGGTCTTCCCCATACCATAAATTTAAGTTTTTCGTATCAAATACTACCTTCTTTGGCGCAGTCTCGATTTTCTCTTCGTTTTTCACCTGTACATTTACTACTGTTGCTACCATTTGAATTCCCCTTTCATCCACTTCCAACTTATTTTCGATTTCGTAACCATAAAACAAATATATTAATAAATAGCAACAAACCTAACAAAACAATCATCCCAGCTGCTGCTACATACTGAAATTCTTCTTGTGGCCTACTCATCCAATTAAAAATTTGAATTGGTAGAACTGTAAATCTATCAAACATACTAAATGGAACATAATTTGCAAACGCAAGTGCCCCAATAACTAATAGTGGTGCAGCTTCTCCAATTGCTTTTGATATCGCTAACGTACAGCCCGTTATAATCCCTGGGAAAGCATATGGCAATACAATTTGATACATCGTTTGCCACTTCGTAGCACCTAATCCGTAAGAACCCTCTAATAATACACTTGGTACTGATCGAATTGCTTCTTGACTCGCCACAACAACTGTTGGTAAAACGAGTAAACTCATCGTCAGTGCTGCTGCAACTATACTCTCTCCTAAATGAAGAGCATATACAAAAATAGTTAAACCAAGCAATCCAAATACAACGGATGGTACTCCTGCTAACGTTTGATTATTAATCTCTATTATTTTTTTAAATAGAGATTCCTTCGCATATTGCTCTAAATAAAGCGCTGTTCCAACTCCAAATATAAAAGAAACAGGTATAACAATACTCATAAATAATATTGTCCCTGACAAAGCTGCAGCAATACCAGCTTCTTTCGGATTACGTGAAGCGAAATTTGTAAAGAAATTTATTGAAAGATAACTTATACCTTTTTCAACAATTTGAAAAAGTAACAAAAACAAAATTACCATTGAAAATAAAATTGCTATATAAAATAACAATTTGTAAATTCGATCTTTTAAAAAGCGTGATGCCATGTTTTTTTGTATTTTTTTATGATTCAACATTCGCATATTATGTCATCCTCCTAAAACGGCGCATAATAGACTGCGAAATGATGTTCATAATAAAAGTAAACAAAAATAACGTTGCACCTACAGCATACATGCTGTAATACGTAATCGTTCCATGCGGAGCATCACCTAAACTTACTTGCACAATATAGGCTGTTAACGTTTGAATAGAATGTGTTGGATCAAGCGATACATTCGGTGTGGATCCTGCTGCAATTACAACAATCATCGTTTCACCAATTGCACGAGAAGCCGCTAATATAATCGCTGCCATAATCCCTGTAAAAGCGGACGGAAACACCACTTGTTTTACCATTTCAAACCGCGTCGCTCCGAGTGCTAATGAAGCTTCTTTCGTCTCTTTCGCCACAGCTCTCATCGCGTCTTCAGATAGAGATGCAACTGTAGGCATCATCATAAATCCGATAACGATTCCTGGACTAATCGCATTAAAAAACTGTAAATCTGGTATAAGCCTTTGTAAAAGCGGCGTAACAATTGTTAATGCAAAAAAACCATATACAATTGTCGGGATACCTGCTAATAGCTCTAACATCGGCTTTAATATTTTCCGTGCACCATTTGAAGCATATTCGCTTAAAAATACGGCACACGCTAAACCGATAGGAATTGCTACAAACATAGCAATTGCTGTTACAAGGAACGTTCCACATATAAGTGGTAATATACCGAATTTAGGATCTTCAAAAAATGGTAACCATTCTTTCTCCGTCAAAAAGGAGTATAATGATATTTTTTGAAAAAACATGATTGTTTCATTAGAGAGCGTAAAAATAATTCCAAGTGTCGTCACAATAGAAACGCTAGCAATTATTTTTAGTAATAAAGGCACTATTCGATTGATTCGCTGCGTTTTTTTTCTTTGCTTTATATTTCTTTCAATCAAATGTTGTACAGAAAATGTAATTTGACTTTTGTCATTATGAGCCAAAGATGAAAACCCCTTTCCACCCCGACATTACCTTTTTATTTCTGTTAACATACGTAGCTGTTCATTGTATTTTTCTTTTCGTAATTTTACATACCCGACCTCTTCAGCGAGGTTACCGACATGCTGAATCATAAACTCAACATAGTTTGCTACATTCATTTTATTTCGGATAGATGCATTATTCACATAAGCAAGTAGCGGCCTAGATAACGGCTTATACTTACCTGATTGAATGGTCTCTTTCGTCGGAAATACACCATTTACTTTTATTGCTTTCACCTTATCTCGATTAGCCATATAATAAGCATATCCTACAAAAGCAATGGCATGTTTATCATTCATTACCCCTTGCATAATAACTTGATCATCTTCAGACAAAGAGACTTTTTTTACAATGCGATGATTTTGTAAGATGACATTTTGAAAATAATCATACGTACCAGAGTCTACGCCTGGTGCATAAAACTTCACTTGTTCACGTGGCCATGTTGAATGAATTTGTGACCATCGCTTCTCTCTTCCATCTTCACTCCAAAGTAGTCGTAACTCGTCTACTGACATATCGTCTATCCATGTATTATGGCGATTCACAACAATCGTAAGACCGTCGTTAGCAACCTCAAATGGTGTGAACTGAATAGAGTTTTTCTTCATTTCATTTTTCTCGACTTGTTTCATTACTCTCGAAGCATTATTTATATCTACTTCTCCTTTACTGAAACGATTAAATCCTCCCCCAGTTCCAGAAATACTGATGGAAATTTTCACGTCTGGATGCACCTTTGTATATTCCTCCGCTACTGCTTCTATAATAGGAAAAACCGTTGAGGATCCATCAACTCTCACTTCTCCCGTATCATTTAAAGCAAATGCAGTAGACATTTCAAAACAGAGGAACCATATTGATAATACGAAAATCTTAATCGGTGTACGCATCCATTTCACGTGTTCTTCCTCCTAGAAGTAACCGGAAATAACAGGATTACAGATATAAGAATACTGCTAAACTATTAATTCGGTTTTAATTGTTTGTAAAAGTTTTGTAAAGTTCCACAAAAATCAACATACGATACAATTTTAATTCAGTAGTAGCTATTCATTTCCTCTGATGATTTCCCTATAAAACAGTTATCCCCTATCCCATCATATACAAGTATCATTTATACGGCTGCGTTTTTTTTAATGTTGTATACTTGTCCACATTTATTACACGATATGCATAAACCATAAAAAAAAGCACACTATCTTTTCATATAGTGTGCTTTTTTACAACTTTTTTATTCATCATCTTGATCTTTATTTTTATTGTCTTTATCATCTTTTGGAGCTTCACCATTTACTTCTTTGTTTTTCAAATCAAAGTAAGCATCCATAATTTCACGACCAATATATCCATTAATACCAGTCTTATCATCATGTACCCATGGAACGACAACAGAGAATGCTACTTCTGGATCTTCAAGTGGCGCATAACCTACTAATGTTAAGTTATATGTTTCCACACGTTCACCTTTTGCATTTCTACCAATCTCTTTATCTCCACCATACACAGTTTGAGCTGTACCAGTTTTCCCAGCAGCTTTATATTTTGCACCTGTAAAGTACTTTGTAGCTGTACCACCTGAATCATTATACACTTGTCTAAATCCTTCTTGAACACGTTTAATTTGCGATTCCGGCATATCAATACGATTTAATACTTTCGGTTCCATAGATTGAACAACTTTCCCAACTTCATCTGGTTTCACTGCCGGTTGACGAATTTCTTTTACAACTTGTGGTTGCATACGATATCCACCATTGGCAATCGTCGAAATATATTGCGCTAATTGAAGCGGTGTATACGTATCATACTGTCCAATTGATAAATCTAGTAAGAAACCTGGTTGACTACTCTTACCCATCTGACCAGCAGATTCATTCGGTAAATCAATTCCTGTTTTTACACCAAGTCCAAACTGTCCGAAATAATAACGCATCGTATCAAATGCTTTTTGAGGTATATCTAACGTACCACCTCTCACATATGGAACACCGGCGATATTCATCGCTGTTTTAAACATATAAACGTTAGAAGACATTTTTAAAGCTGTAAGGTCATTAATGTATCCCATCGTTTTCCAAGACGACTTCGTAGGTGTACCTTTTAATTTAATTGGTTCATCCAATTGTACTGCCCCTGGTTGAATCGCACCAGTTTGATATCCAGTAAGTACTGTTGCACCTTTTACAGTTGATCCCATCGGATAAGAACTTGTCATGGTACCTAATGCAAAGTCATTTACTTTCGTTTGGCCATCTTCGTTAACTAATTGTTTCCCCGCCATAGATAAAACTTCACCATTTTTTGGGTTCATCATTACAACAAATGCGCGATCTAAAAGAGGTTCGCTTCCTTTAAACCTCATTAAATTCTTCGCAAGAATATCTTCCACGCGCTTTTGTAATTCCATATCAATTGTTAAGTTCAGGTCATTACCACTTTGTCCTTTTGATACATTAATCGTTTCTAAAATATTACCGTTTTTATCTGTAACATTTCTAACTTCTGCTTTCGTACCGTGCAGGCTATCTTCATACTGTTGTTCAAGATAACTTTTTCCTACTCGGTCATTTCGATTATAATCACGAACAAGATAGTAATCTAGTCTTTCTCTCGGTAAGCCTTCATCAGATGTCGACACCCCACCAAGTACACTTCGGAATAAATCATCGTACGTATATTTTCGCTCCCAATCAACATTCGTATCTACACCTGGTAATGCTGCTAGGTTTTCACTAATAATCGAATATTCCTTTTCTGTAGCATCCTTTTTAATAACTTGAGGTGTCATTGCATATCCGCCGTCCATCTTACTCTTAATCGCGAGTATTTCTAGATCTTTTGCGGATAATTGATTAATCTCTTCTTCTGTTACACGACTTCGCTGACGCTCGTCTAATTCTTTATCATCAATTTTTTTATCTTTAAACTCTTGACGATCTTTATTCGTAATTTTTTCTTTAGCTTCCTCTTTATGCATAGCAAGCCAATAATCTTTTTTATCACGATCTGTTAATTTATCTGTCGGTACTTCAATCAAATCTGCTAGCTTTTTCGCTGTTTCTAAGCGATCTTCTGCAGTTGATCCTTTCATTTTTGTAAATGTAATAGTACGAACGGCTGCATTATCTACTACAGGTCGCCCATAACGGTCAAATATTTTCCCACGCGGTACAGGATTACTTATCGTTGAGTTTTCTTTCTTCTCCACTTCATTCTTATATTCTTCACCGCGAACAATTTGTACATATCCGAGCCTTACAATAACCGCGGAGAACATTAAAAACACGCAGAAAAACAACACGTTTAATCGAAAAGGAACGTGGGTCTTTTTCTTATTTTGCTTCTGCTTCTTGCTCATACAAACCCCCTCTACCAACAGCTATGTAATGTGAAAGGGACACCTTCATACAGGTGTCCTCACTGCTGTCTTACATCTTTTTCTATTCTAGCATAAAACAAACGAGAAGTTAACCTTCTGGTTCAGTTTGGTTTTGCGCGTTCCCTTGCGTTACAACACTTGTTTTACTCGCATTTCCCTCATCATATTTGACATTTTTAACTGCAAAATAAATAAGAAAATGTCCAGCACCTAAAATACATAATAAGTAAGGTAAACTTTTTTCAGGTGGAAAGAATAGTACAGCACATAAAAAACTTAAAATGGAACAGATTCTTCCGGCGTTTAACCACAGCTCCCGAACAACGACATATTCCACACGCCATTCTCTCGCATTTTTTGCTCTACCAATTACGTCATATGTCATTGATCCGTACGGAACAAGTAAAATAGGATATGCAATTGCAATACATGCCGCATAAATAAGTAATTTCGTGTATGTAACATTGAAAATAACTAAAAAGACGACAGCATATAAAATAATGCCTCCAAGTAAAATTGCTTTTTTTCGCCACTCCTTCTTTAACATACGAGCAACTAAGTAATAACATACAAAGGATACAGCAGAGTTCACTAAACTGTATTTCCCTAATGCGAACTCACTATTAGTTGCTAAATAAACATATACTGAAATGACAAAAATAAACGTTCCTTCTCTCAATCCTTGGAAAAAATGAGCTCGTGTAATCTTTCCCCAATTTTTATCAATCCGTCGTTCTTTCAATACTTGCACGATTTCATAACGCCCTTCACATTCTCTTTTAGATAAAAAGAAGCTTAAGACGACAGCAATTGCAAATAGAACTAATGAAAGAAAGAATATAACAGTATAACCACTCCATTTCTCCATACGTGAAATTGTGTATCCTGCTGCTATTGGTCCGATCATTCCAGAGAAGGATGTAAGAAGTCCAAGAAACCCATTAAAGAAATCTCTTGTTTCTGGTTCCGTAATTTCAAATGTCAATAAGTTAAAAGCCAACCAGTAAAAACCGTATCCTACTCCTAAAAGAGCCCCCATTAATAAAATATACTGAGAAGCACTTTTTCCTGCTACTAAGACAACGATAAAAAAAATTGCGAGCGTTCCTACCCCTATTCGTAATAAAATCGAGCGATCGATACGTTTCGCTAATTTCCCCCCTACAAGAAATGTGAGAGGCTGTAATACCACGCTGGCTAAATTATACAAGCCAAGATTCACATAATTTTGTGTTTGTTTCCATAAATAAATATTTACAAACGTATTCGATAAAGAAATTGCGAGCGTGTATAAACCTCCTATAAGGAGCAATAACACTAAATCCCGATTCACTTCAACGTCACCAATTATATGTTTCCATTTCATACACAACTCTCCTTTACTTCATGTTCTAGTCTTCCAAAGACAAGCCCAATTATGTAAAAGGAAAGCATAGAAAAAAGCTAGGGGCTCTCCCCTAGCTTTTTCTATATTTATTACGATTATTTTGCTTCTTGGTAACGTTTTTCAGCAGCGTTCCAATCTACAACGTTCCAGAATGCACCGATGTAGTCTGGACGACGGTTTTGGTAGTTTAAGTAGTAAGCATGCTCCCAAACATCTAAACCGATAACTGGCGTTTTACCTTCAGTTAAAGGAGAATCTTGGTTTGGAGTGCTTGTTACTTCTAACTCACCATTGTTTACTACTAACCAAGCCCAACCAGAACCGAAGCGAGTTGCGCCAGCTTTTGCGAATTCTTCTTTGAATGCATCGAAGCTACCGAATTTTGCTTCAATTGCAGTTGCAAGTTCACCTACAGGTTGTCCTCCGCCGTTTGGAGATAGGATTGTCCAGAAGAATGTATGGTTAGCATGTCCGCCACCATTGTTACGTACTGCTGTACGGATTGCTTCTGGTACTTCGTTTAAGTTTGCAACTAATTCTTCTACGCTTTTGTCAGCTAATTCTGCATGACCTTCTAAAGCAGCGTTTAAGTTTGTAATGTACGTGTTGTGATGTTTTGTATGATGGATGTTCATTGTTTCTTTGTCAAAGTGAGGCTCTAAAGCATCATACGCATAAGGTAAATTTGGTAATTCGTGTTTTGCCATTGTTATATTCCTCCCAGTTTATGTATTGCCACTTAAGTGACATACAACTTCATTCTACCCTAATTGCCATAGGGTGCAAACAAATAAATCACATTGTCTTGCTATCATTAAAGTAGCAAAATTCCCACTTCTTTTCAATTAAAATGCTCATATATTCCGTAAAAAAAGCTTCCTTCTACAAGGAAGCTTCCTGCTAACATAATAAACATGCGAAATGGATATGGACCCTGTAGGACTCGAACCTACGACCGGACGGTTATGAGCCGTCTGCTCTAACCAGCTGAGCTAAGGGTCCACAATTATGTATGTAACAACATATCAAATAAAGGAATTCCTATCGGATATGCCCTTTAAGAAAGGTAAGATAAATTTACCATATAGAAAAGAAAAGTGTCAATTGTATTTTTCTTATTTAAAAGAAGAAAGTTAATAAAAAGAAATTTAGTTATCTCCACTATATGTAAATATAATATATCTTGAGATTCTCTAGATTACTACGTTACAATGATTTTATACATACATAAAGGAAGTGAATCTATGTCCATATTTACCCAATTCGTAAAAAGCATATACTCGCCTAAAGATATGGCGCTATTCCGTTTTCAAAAAATCGGTAAAACCATTTTGTATATTATGCTACTTTGCTTAATTACTACTATTCCAAGAACTTTTTTGTACGGTAGTTTTATCCAAGATGGTGTAAGCATGGTAAATCAAGTCATCGATAAAGATTTACCTGATTTTAAAATTGAAAATGGCGAACTAAAAGCCGATATTGATCAACCTATTGAAAAAGAAGAAGGAAATGCACTTTTCGTATTTGATCCAAATTCAACAGACCTAGAAAAATATCAAAATAAAACAGGTTTATTTGTTTTAAAAGATAAAGTAGTCTCTATGGGAAATGGTCAAACACAAACGTATTCTTATAACGATTTGTTAGGTGCATCTCTTGAGAAAAAAGATCTACAAGAATTTATTTCTTTATTCGATAATATTTATCCGATTTTATTATTTGTTATTGGATTCTTAGTGTACCTATTCCAATTATTCATCACTTTTGTAGGCGTGACTTTACTTGCGTTCATCGGTTCTGCTATGAGCGGTCAACGTAAACTATCCTATAAACAAGTTTGGACACTAACTGCATACAGCTACACAATCCCAACAATCTTCTTTATGATTATGGATGCATGTAAGATTGTCGTACCTGGATCAACATTCATCTATATCGCAGTTGTTTTAATTGTTCTGTACTTAACGATTAAAGAAGTTCCAAAACCGAAAGAAAAATAAGAACGAAAAAAATGCCTAAATAGGCATTTTTTTTTTTGGACAAGCATATATTCCTAGCAAAGGAGTGAAGAATATGAAGAGATTAGGTATATTCCTATTCGTGCTTGTTCTCGGTTATATATTTTATTACGATATAAAAATCGGTACTTTACCGATGTTAAGTTCATATAAAAAAACAACTGCTGCTCAAACGATTAAAAAAGAAAACACAGACAGTCAACAAAATAAAGAGAACAAAACAGAAAAAGAAACGGATGTATCTTATAAAACAATTGAAGTAAAAACTGGTGAGACAGTTCTTTCTATTACAGAACAAATTAACAAGAAAAAAATTCCTTCCATAGAAAAAGTCATTGACGACTTTAAACAATTAAACAAAAGTACATCTGCTACAAAAATACAAATTGGAAAGTCTTATAAATTCCCCTTATATCAATAAGCTATCACTTAATCCTTGTCAATTACATAAAGGCGCTGATACAATAGTAAAAGTGAAACCGAGTACTTCGGTTTCTATAGCCCTATATCACGTATACTATCATTGATATGAGGGACTAAATAAGAAACTTCTTTTATAAGGAGAGCGATCTATTCGTGAATGAAATGACTCATCGTACAAAAACACGTCCAGTTAAAGTCGGTAATTTAACAATCGGCGGTAATAATGAATTAATTATACAAAGTATGACAACAACAAAAACACATGATGTTGAAGCAACAGTTGCTGAAATTAAGCGTTTAGAAGAAGCCGGCTGTCAAGTCGTCCGCGTTGCCGTTCCAGATGAACGCGCAGCAGATGCTATTGCTGATATAAAAAAACAAATCAACATTCCACTTGTTGCTGATATTCATTTTGATTATCGCCTTGCTTTAAAAGCAATTGAAGGTGGCATTGATAAAGTACGTATCAATCCAGGTAACATTGGTCGTCGCCATAAAGTAGAAGCTGTTGTAAATGCAGCAAAAGAGCGCGGTATTCCAATCCGTATTGGTGTAAACGCTGGTTCATTAGAGCGTCACATTTTAGAAAAGTACGGGTACCCAACTGCAGATGGTATGGTTGAGAGTGCGCTACATCATATTAAAATTTTAGAGGACTTAGATTTCCACGATATTATCGTATCTATGAAAGCCTCTGATGTTAACTTAGCAATTGAAGCATACGAGAAAGCTGCTCGTGCTTTTGATTATCCATTACATTTAGGTATTACAGAGTCCGGAACATTGTTTGCCGGAACTGTAAAAAGTGCTGCTGGTCTTGGAGCAATCTTAAATAAAGGTATCGGAAATACATTACGTATTTCATTAAGTGCTGATCCAGTTGAAGAAGTAAAAGTTGCTCGTGAACTATTAAAATCATTCGGTCTTGCGTCTAACGCAGCAACACTTATCTCTTGTCCAACTTGTGGTCGTATTGAAATCGATTTAATTAGCATCGCTAACGAAGTGGAAGAATACATCTCTACACTTCAAGTACCAATTAAAGTTGCAGTACTTGGTTGCGCTGTAAATGGCCCTGGTGAAGCTCGTGAAGCTGATATCGGTATTGCCGGTGCACGTGGAGAGGGATTATTATTCCGTAAAGGGCAAGTCGTTCGTAAAGTACCAGAAGAAACAATGGTAGAAGAACTGAAAAAAGAGATCGACGTAATTGCTGCTGAAATGGCTGCTGAGCGAGAAAAAGAAAAAGAGACACAAGAACAATAAAAAGAAGGTTGCCACAATATTTGTGAGCAACCTTCTTTTCTACGTAAAAAAGCTCGTCAGTTATATAACCGACGAGCTTTTACTTTGCACATTTTGGACAACGACCATATATTTCAAACTTATGACCCGTTACTTCATAACCGGTAAAATCTTTATTCATAAAATCCATTGGGCAGGAAGTAATCTCTTTCGTTCCCCCACAATCCAAACAAATAAAATGATGATGATGTTCCATAATAGAACAAGTAAAACGAAAATGTTTTTCACCATTTAATTCCGTTTGTTCTAAAACACCAATCTCAGCAAAAACTGTTAAGTTACGATAAATCGTATCAAAACTAAGTCCTGGATAATCGTCCTTCATATGCTCTAAAACGTCTTTCGCAGTTAAATAACGATTATGCGCTGCAAATAATCTGAGCATCTCTTCTCTTTTTCCAGTATGTTTGTATCCTTTTTCTTTCATTAGGCGTAAAGCTTCTGTTAGATTCATACCTATCCCTACTTTATGCAGTTTTTTTCTTCTTCCATAAAATCGCACCGATTAAAATAAGAACTGCTATCATAACAATTGTACCACCTGGCGCTAGATCAAGTTGATACGAAGCAAACATTCCACCAATTACTGCAATTTCACCGAATAAAATGGAAAAGAAAATTGTTTGTTTAAATCCTTTAGCAATACGAATACTTGCTGCAACTGGTAACGTCATTAATGATGATACAAGAAGAACCCCCACTACACGCATTGATACTGCAATGACAAGAGCAACTAATATAATGAAAATAAAGTGAATCCATTTCGCTCTTAAACCAGTTGATACTGCGTATTCCTCATCGAATGATAATAGAAACAGCTCTTTATATAATAAAATAATTGTCGCAACAACAACAATTGCTACAATCCCAATAATAATTAAATCTGTACTTGTTACAGCACTGACACTACCAAATAAATAACTAAATAAGTCTGTGTTAAATCCATTTGCAAGTGAAATGAAAATAACTCCAACCCCCATCCCTGCCGAAAGGATAATTGGAATTGCTAATTCTTGATAGTGCTTATATACAGTTCGTAACTTTTCGATTAGTAGCGCTCCACCAATCGAGAAAATCATCCCCATATATAAGGGGTTTAAAAACCCACCTGTAAAAATGGTTTTTTCAAGTAATAAACTTGCTGCAATACCCGATAACGTCACGTGACTTAATGCATCCGCAATAAGAGATAAACGACGAATAACAACAAACACACCAATTAGCGGTGCAACAAGTCCAATTAAAATACCTGCGTATAAAGAATTACGTAAAAAGTCATATTGTAAAAAATCTTGTATCATTATATCCTCCCGTGATGCTCATGTTCGTGTTCTAAACGATGAACATGATGTCCATATAAGACGGACATTTCTGCATCTTCTAACTCTCGGAACTTCTCTACATTTCCATGGAAATGTAGATGTTGGTTTAGGCATGCAACATGTGTTACTTTTTCAGTAACAGCTCCCATATCATGAGTAACAAGAATTAATGTGATCCCGAGCCTTTTGTTTAAATCCTCTAATATTTCGTAAAAACTTTCCACATTTTTTACATCGATTCCAACAGTAGGCTCGTCCAAAATAAGCAATTCAGGATCACTAACGAGCGCACGAGCAATAAATACACGCTGTTGCTGTCCACCAGAAAGCTCTCCAATGTTACGACCTTGAAACTCACTCATCCCTACATCAGCAATTGCTTTTTCTACCTTTTTCTTATCCTCTTTTGTGAAAAAGCGAAAAAGCCCTTTTTTCGAAACAAGTCCCATTGACACAACTTCAGAAACAGTTGCTGGAAAACCAGAATTGAAACTATTTGCCTTTTGGGATACATAACCAACTTTGTTCCATTCCTTAAACTTCTTACTATCAACGCCAAACACGCGAATGCTTCCTTCTTTTGGCTTTAAAACACCTAATAAACACTTAAGTAGAGTTGATTTACCTGAACCATTCGGTCCCACTAAACCTAAAAAAGCTCCCTTCGGAACTTGCAAATTAATATTTTCTAACACATTCCGATCTTCGTATCGGAATGTTAAACCTTCAATTTCTAATATATTATTCATAGCATCTCACCTATTTTAATTCAGAATGATTCCGATTTATATCTATTTGAATTATAGTACAGCTTATTATAGTTGTAAACCAATCTGCCTAAAATATATCTATTTTTTCAAGAAACCTTACTATTATAACAAAAAGCAGAGAAAAATTCTCTGCTTTCGAAAAATATTCCTATAAACTTTTTAGTGAATAGCCGATTTAAACTTACCACCATTTGTCTCTTGCGTGCTCATAATCGTAACAAACGCATTTTCATCAATTTCATGCACAATTGATTTTAACTTCGTCACTTCTAGACGCGTTACAACTGCATAAATAACTTCTTTTTCTTTATCCGTGTAACCACCTTTCGCTACAAGCTTTGTAGTTCCACGGCCAAGACGATGCAAAATCGCGTTTGATACTTCCTCATATTGATCAGATACAATTAAAACCGCCTTCGTTTCATCTAGCCCTTGAATTACTGTATCGATCGTTTTAAATGCGATATAGTACGTCATAACAGAATACATCGCTTGTTCCACACCAAACACAAATGCTGCCCATGCAAAAATAAATAAGTTCACAAACATTACGAATTCACCAACAGAGAATGGTAATTTCTTCGTTAATAAAATCCCCATAATTTCAGTTCCATCTAGCGATCCACCATGACGAATTACAAGTCCTACACCAAGACCTAAAATAAGACCACCAAACACTGTCGCTAAAATAGGTTCTGTTGTAAATGGTGGTACCGCATGTAACGTTGACTCAATGAAAGCTAACGCTACAATACCAAATGTCGAAGATAACATAAATGTTTTTCCAATTTGCTTATAACCGGAATACATAAATGGGATATTGAGAACAACGACTAAAGTAGAAAAACTTAACCACCAAATGTTAGGAGTAAGATAATCTAATATAAGAGAAATACCAATAATTCCACCATCAATAATTTTATTTGGCATTAAAAATAGTTCAATTGCTACCGCCGCGCATGCTGCTCCAAAAATAATCATAACTAAACGATAAATGAGATGAATAACACTTTCTTTTCGATGTTGCTTTTGCTCCATAAGTCCTCCCTTTACTCTTTTTCTGTAGTTTTGTCCTTATATTATAACATACGCTTCTTTTCCTCATGAAAAAAGAAACTCCATACGAATATGTACAAGCTATATGCTCATATATTTCGATAGAAGAACGCGTGAAGGAGGATAATAAGATGAACCTCATTAAACAAATTGTTAATAAAAAATTAAATCATATTTCTACAAAAGAGTTATTAAAATATAGCAAAGAATATGAAGTTCCCATTACAGCCGCACAAGCTGATCAAATCGTTTTACTTATGAAGGGTAAAAATATTAATATTTACGATAACAACGAGCGACTAGAGCTCTTAAAACAAATCGCAAAAGTAACTTCCCCTGCCACTGCCCAACAAGTAAATACATTATTTCAGCAACTACTAAAATAAGGAGGGGATTTCCCCCTCCTTATTGCGCTTTAATTTTTTCAAGAAGCCCTTCATCAAAAGTGCCGTTTTTCAGCATTTCAATTTCCAATTTGTATGGTGGCTTCTTATCTTTTTTATCTTCCCCTACATACGGTGTTTCAAGAATTTTTGGTACATGCATTAACTGTGGATGATGTACAATGTGATGCAATGCTTTATACCCAATGTGACCAAATCCAATGTTTTCATGACGGTCTTTTCCTGCTCCGCGTACATTTTTACTATCATTAATATGAAGTACTTGTAAACGATCTATACCAACGATCTTATCAAATTCGTTTAATACGCCGTCAAAGTCATTTACAATATCATATCCTGCATCATGCGTATGACATGTATCGAAGCATACAGATAGCTTTTCATTATATTTTACACCATCAATAATTTTTGCAATTTCTTCAAAGCTACGACCGCATTCTGTTCCTTTTCCTGCCATCGTCTCTAACGCAATGTTAACCGTCTGTTCTGGCGTTAATACTTCATTAAGCCCTTTAATAATTTGTTGAATACCAGCATCTGCTCCAGCACCAACGTGCGCTCCTGGGTGAAGAACAATTTGTTTCGCTACACCTAATGCCGATGTTCTTTCAATTTCCATGCGAAGAAAGTCTACTCCTAATTGGAATGTTTCTGGCTTCGTCGTATTCCCAACATTAATAATATACGGCGCATGGACGATAATTTCCTCAATTCCGTTCAGCTCCATATGTTTTCTTCCTGCTTCTATGTTCAATTCTTCAATTGGTTTTCTTCGTGTATTTTGCGGTGCACCTGTATAAATCATAAACGTTGTTGCACCGTATGAAACAGCCTCTTCACTTGCTGCTAATAACATTTTCTTACCACTCATGGAAACATGAGATCCAATCTTTAACATACAATCACCTCTTCAATATACAATAGATATAATGATAGCATAATTTGTAGAAATATGTAGTGAATTGTTTGTTCACAAAAGATGCACTACACAAATTTATATGACTATTTATACAGACTATACTTTTCATTTAAATTAGCTGGATTAAGTGAAACTTTAATCAATACTTTTCTATCCATATTGATTACACCTCCCACAAATAGCGGGATAAAAAAAAGATAAGGGAAACCCCTTATCTTTTTTTATTGCCATATTTTTTCTTCACTTTGTCACGTTCTGTTGCAAGTTTACGTTTATAGTTTGGTTTTACTTTTTTTGGTTTTTTAATAACTTTCGTTGCCATAACATCAAGTTCGTCATTTGGTTTTTTACGGCTCTTACGACGACGACGCTCACCTAAATCGGCCCACTCATCTCCGCGTAAATCTACATGCTTGAACTCAATATGACGTTGTTTTTCTAAACTATCTAACGCTTCTTCGTTTGCTGGATCATATATCGTCACTGCAATACCAGAATGCCCCGCACGTGCTGTTCTTCCAACGCGGTGAACGAAGAAATCTAAATCTGATGGTAGCTCATAGTTAATAACATGGCTAATCCCTTCAATATCAATACCACGTGCTGCTAAATCAGTCGCAACAATATATTGGAATTCAAGGTCACGAATTTGTTTCATCATTTTTTTACGATCACGTGGTGATAAATCCCCGTGAATTCGTCCAACTTTTAAGCCACGTTCCATTAATCCATCAGCAACTTGGTCTGCCATCTTTTTCGTATTCGTGAAAACAACTGCTAAATACGGTTTAAATTGAAGTAGCATTTTATGCACTAAATCAATTTTATTACGATGTTTAGAAGGCACTAAATAGTGTTCAATGTTTCCAGCTGCAACTTGTTTTGGATTGATATGAATATGCTCTGGATTCTCCATATACTTCTTCAGAAACGGTTTTAGTTTTTGAGGAATTGTTGCAGAGAAAACTAACATTTGCAAGTTTTTAGGCATGCGTGCTGCAATTTTATCTACATCATGAATGAATCCCATATCAAGCATTAAGTCTGCTTCATCGACAATAATCGTATTTGCTTTATGAACAAATAATGCTTGCTCTTCTACTAAATCTTTAATACGTCCTGGTGTTCCAACTACGATATGAGGTTGTTTTTTCAACTTTTCAATTGAGCGTTGTTTATCAGTTCCACCAATTAAACAACGTGCTGTAATCATTTGGTCTTCCGCACAAAACTTTGTTAATTTCACGATTTCTTCGTAAATTTGTTGTGCTAACTCACGAGTAGGCGCTGTAATAACAAGTTGTACTTCTTCACGACTTGCATTAATTCTGTTTAATGTAGGAAGTAAGTATGCATGTGTTTTCCCAGAACCTGTTTGGGATTGTCCAATTACACTTACACCTTTTTTCACGACCGGGAAAATTTTCTGCTGAATTCCTGTCGGCTCTGTAAAGCGTAGTTCACGAACTGCATCTATTAAAAATGGTTTAAAATCATACTGTGTAAAAGTTTGTTGTGTCATAAGTTACACCTTCTTTCTAAAATTTCTACTGCGCGCACAAATCAGTCAAGTCTACATTATATCGAAATCTACAAGTAAAATCCATCTTTAGTTTAGGTTTTCACTTCAAAAACTAACCTTCTTCCCTTTTATTGCATATTGTATGTGTATATACCTAACTGAAGAAAGGAGGATTTCTCACATGTTTCCGAAATCCCCTACAAGGCAAATGTATCCGAATCCAGGGCAGCAACCTTATACACCATATCCAATTCCACAACTACCACCAATGGCACAAAAAAAGAAAGGTTTTCTTGCTAAGCTTTTTAAAAAACACGATCCAACCGAGCCTTTTATGCAAATGGTTCCACCTTACCGACAAATGGAAGGGCAACTGATGATGCATCAGCAACCACCACCGCCGCCACAATATCAACAGCAATATCAGCAGCAATACCAGCAACAATATCAGCAGCAACATCCACAATATCAACCATACATGCAGCAACATCCTGAGCAAATGATACCGCCTCAAATGTATGAATCAAATGAAACGCGCGGCGGCGCAACTACAGCTGCCGCAACAGCAAGCAGTGGCATCGGCAGTTTCTTTTCGAACTTAATTTCGAATCCTACTAATATGATAAACAACATCGAAAAAGTATCCCAAGTCGTTCAATCTGTAGGTCCTGTCGTCGAACAGTATGGTCCTATTATGCGTAGTCTACCAAGCATTGTTAAAATCCTCACCTCTGGAAAAAGTACGGAAGAAAATCAAACGGAAAATGTAACAGAGCCAGTTGAGGTAGAAAGTCCGCCTCCTGCACCTCAAAAAAAGAAACGAAAACGAAAGAAAATAGTGATTGAACCTGTAATAGAAAAAGAGTTACCGAAAGAACCAGTTCAACAAACAGCAACAAAACCAAAACTATATGTGTAACAATCCTTTGTTTTCTATCCACTCCTCCTTTATAATGTAAAAGACTATGCACAAAAGTATCCCTTGTTTAGAAGGAGAGGATTACTCATATGAAAATTGTTAAAATTTCCCCTCGTGGTTATTGCTACGGTGTTGTCGATGCAATGGTAATTGCACGTAACGCTGCATTAGATAAATCATTGCCGAGACCCATTTATATTTTAGGTATGATTGTTCACAATAAACATGTTACAGACGCTTTTGAAGAAGATGGAATCATCACATTAGACGGTCCAAGTCGCTTAGAAATTTTAGATAAAATTGATTCTGGTACTGTTATTTTCACAGCACACGGTGTTTCTCCAGAAGTTAAACAACGCGCAAAAGAAAAAGGTTTAACAACAATCGATGCCACTTGCCCAGATGTTACCAAGACGCATGACCTTATCGAAGCTAAGAAAGCGGAAGGGTATCATGTCATTTATATCGGTAAAAAAAATCATCCAGAGCCAGAAGGTGCAGTTGGTATTGCACCTGACATCGTTCACCTTATCGAAAGAGCCGATGATTTAAAAACATTAGAAATTCCAACAGATAAAATTTTAGTAACGAATCAAACAACGATGAGTCAATGGGATGTTCAACATTTAATGGAGGACATTCAAAAAAAATTCCCAACAGCAGAATTCCATAAAGAAATTTGTTTAGCTACTCAAGTTCGCCAAGAAGCTGTCGCTAAACAAGCTGATGTTGCAGACTTAACAATTGTTGTTGGTGATCCGAAAAGTAACAATTCAAATCGCTTAGCACAAGTATCACAAGAAATCGCGGGTACAAAAGCATATCGAGTTGCTGATGTAAGCGAAATTCAATTAGAGTGGCTACAAGGTGTAGAAAACGTAGCTGTTACAGCAGGTGCTTCTACTCCAACGCCGATTACAAAAGAAGTTATCGCGTTCTTAGAGCAATATGACCCAATGAATCCAACAACGTGGGAGAGAGTTAGAAAAGTACCACTTCAAAAGATATTACCTCGCGTAAAGGTGAAGAAAGAACAATAATAAAAACCGTTGCCCTAATGGAGCAACGGTTTTTATTTTTCTTATACAAATGTGAATGGATCTGTATGTAACTGCGAAGCATGAATTTGAACATTTAATTTCTTTGCATCCACTTTTTCTTGCAGTTGCTTTTGTACACCTTGTTTCATTACTTTTTCAACATTATGTCCTGGGTCAACTATATTTAAACCGAGCATCATCGCATCATGAGCAACATGATAGTACATGTCACCAGTTACATATACATCTGCTCCTTTAAATTTCGCTTGGTTTATATATTTATTACCATCTCCACCAAGTACAGCTACTTTACGCACTTTATCATCTAACTTACCGACAACTCTTGCCCCATTCACGTCTAATGATTGTTTCACATGTTCTGCAAATTGACCAAGCGTCATTTCTTCTTGTAAGTATCCTATTTTTCCCAGGCCTAACGTTTCACCTTTATTATCAAGCGGGTACACATCGTATGCTACTTCTTCATATGGATGTGCCGTTACCATTGCTTTAATCACTTTCCGCTGTAATGAAACTGGAATAATCGTTTCGATTCGTACTTCTTCTACACGTTCTAACTGTCCAGTTTCCCCGATATAAGGATTTGTCCCCTCTTGAGGTACAAATGTGCCTGTACCCTCGCTACTAAACGTACAGTGGCTATAATTGCCGATATGACCAGCACCTGCGTCTCCTAATGCTTTCCTTACTTCTTCTGCATGAGTGACTGGCACAAACACAACAACTTTTTTCATTTCTTCTGCATATGTCGGTGCTAGAACTTCTGTATTTTGCAATCCTAACGCCTCAGCAAGTAAATCATTTACCCCGCCCTTAGCAACATCCACATTTGTATGCGCTGCATAGATTGCAATATCATTTTTAATACACTTTTCAATAATTTTCCCATACACCTTATCTGTATGAATCGCTTTTAACGGGTTAAAAATTAAAGGATGATGAGCAATAATGACATTTGCCCCTAATTGAATTGCTTCATCCACAACTTCTTCCGTTACATCTAGCGCAATCAATACGTGCTGCACGGGTTTATTAAGCGCTCCAATCTGCAGACCAATCTTATCTCCTTCCATTGCCAAATGCTTCGGATACATACTTTCAAATAAAGAAATAATTTCATGGCCGTTTGGAATTTTACTCATGATAAAACCTCCCCTATCATTTTCATTTTCGCTTCTACTTCCCCACGCTTCGCTTTTGTTTCTTCAGAATCAGCCGCACGTTCCAACTGTTTTAAAATATTTTGGAAGTTTTTTAATTCTCCTTCCCATTTTTCAACGAAGGCTTCACTTTTTTCTGTTATTAAAAATGGTCCCATAAACAATTCAGCTTGTTTATTTTCAGAGTAAGGCGCTACAACATTTCCGCGCTCCCCTACTAAAATTTCGTAAATTTTCCCATCTTCTTTTACGATTTTTTCATGGATAAGCTCCCAACCATTCTCAATAAACCATTCACGAATATGATGCGCTGCAATATTAGGCTGTAAAATTAAACGTGTTACACCTTCTAATTTCTCTTTACCACTTTCTAAAATGTCACGAATTAACGCTCCGCCCATTCCGGCAACCGTAATTACATCTACTTCTCCTGGTGCGATAACAGCTAATCCATTCCCTTTACGCACATCTACTTTATCTTGTAAACCACTTTCAGCTACAGTTGCTTGCGCAGAGCGAAATGGTCCATCTACAACCTCTCCTGCAACTGCTTTTGTAGCAATATTATTTATAATTGTATAACACGGTAAATACGCATGATCCGATCCAATATCAGCAACTGTAGACCCTACTGGTATTTCACGTACAACTTCTTCTAATCGTTTTGAAAGCTTTACTTCATTCATGTATTTCCATTACTCCTTCTCTTGTCAGTCTGTCTCCATGATAATGAATTTATAGTAGTTGTTGCAAGCCCATAACAACAATTCACCGCTCTATCATTCATCGTATTTTAGAAAATATAGAAAAACAAGCCCTTTGCATAAGCAAAAGGCTTGTCATACGGAACTTTATTTTTTCTTCGATAACCAATCAGCTACTTTAGCGGCTTGATCAGCTGGAACTATATTGGCAGGCATATTGCCTTTTCCTTTCGAAAGAATTTCTTTAATTTCATCCTTTGAAAGTTTCCCACCAATTTTTTGTAAGTTAGGTCCAACTGCCCCTTGTAACTGATCACCATGGCAGCTCGTACAGCTTTGCTTCACAATATCCTCTGGCTTTGATGCTGTTTGTGCTGGCTTCCCGCCATTTTTTGCATCAGCTAACTCTTTAGATTTATTTAGCCCCTGAAATGAAAATACAAACATAACGATAATACCCAATGCTGCAATAAGAGCGAACGGAATCAGCGGATTACGTTTCATATCTCTTCTCCCCCCTCTATACCCCTAAATAGTTAGATGATTCAGTCATTTATATTGTACTTGAAAACGCTCTATCAGAAAAGAGCAAACTAATACTTGTTAAAAATATTCCATAAATTCAGTTTATTGTTTTTTATTGTCATATCGCTTATTATTTCGATAATTATTAACGTTTCTCATCATATTTTTCGCTTTTCTACATATATTTTTGTATATAATAAACAAAATTAATCGAAAAATCGAAAAATGAGCATTTGCAAATCAAAAGACAATTCTGTAAAATAAATTACAAGAAATTGTAATCGTTGCCCATAGCTAAATTTTAACAAAAATTAACAAAATAAAAAAGTTTACTTCACAAAAGTGAAGTAAACTTAAAAAATAACCTATTCTAAGAAATCCTTAAGACGCTTACTACGGCTTGGATGTCTTAATTTGCGAAGTGCTTTTGCTTCAATTTGACGAATACGCTCTCTCGTTACGCCGAATACTTTCCCAACTTCTTCAAGCGTACGAGTTCGTCCATCATCTAAACCGAAACGAAGACGTAGAACATTTTCTTCACGATCTGTTAGTGTATCTAACACATCTTCTAATTGTTCTTTTAGCAATTCATAGGCTGCATGGTCCGCAGGCGATGTTGCTTCTTGGTCTTCAATAAAGTCACCTAAATGGGAGTCATCTTCTTCACCAATTGGTGTTTCAAGAGAAACTGGCTCCTGTGCAATTTTTAAGATTTCACGTACTTTTTCTGGAGCAAGATCCATTTCCTCACCAATCTCTTCAGGAGATGGTTCGCGACCTAAATCTTGTAATAATTGACGTTGTACACGAATTAACTTATTAATCGTTTCAACCATATGAACTGGAATACGAATTGTTCGCGCTTGGTCTGCAATGGCACGTGTAATAGCTTGGCGAATCCACCAAGTTGCATACGTACTAAATTTGAAACCTTTACGATAATCGAACTTTTCAACAGCTTTAATTAGACCCATATTACCTTCTTGAATTAAGTCTAAGAAAAGCATACCACGGCCTACATAGCGCTTTGCAATACTTACTACAAGACGTAAGTTTGCTTCTGCAAGACGACGTTTCGCTTCTTCATCGCCTTCTTCAATACGCGTTGCAAGTCGAATTTCTTCTTCTGCAGATAGTAAGTCTACACGACCAATTTCTTTTAAATACATACGAACAGGATCGTTGATTTTAACCCCAGGTGGTACACTTAAATCATTGAGGTCAAACTCTTCTTCTGTTTTTGTAATTTGGCGATTATTAGGGCCTTCTTCGTTGTCATTATCACCAACTAAATCAATGCCTTGTTCACCTAAATATTCATAGTATTCATCCATTTGATCGGATTCAATTTCAAATCCATTCATGCGTTCTGCAATCTCTTCATATGTAAGAACGCCACGTTTTTTTCCGAGCTCAGTGAGTTGTTCTTTCACTTGCTCAAGGGTCATTTCAGTTTCAATTTGTTTAGAACGAGCTGGTTTGTCAGCCATCTGTTCCCCTCCTTACGCGAGATACAAACATTCATTATACTAAAACTTTATCAAAAAAGCTATTTTCTCGCTTTTTGATTTTGTAAATATGCTACATAATATTTAGCAGCCTCTACAGGATCTGTTTTTTCCATTTGTTTCACTTTAAAGATAATTTCCATCTTTTCAAGTTTTTCCTGATGCCGTCTAAGCGTCTCCAAATGGCCTTGCAACACTTCTTCTGTGTATTCTGGATTAATAAATTCATCCGTCGAAATATCAGTGATAATATTTTTCAACTTTTCATCAGAGAGCCAACTTAAAAATGTTCCGACTGAAGGTTCATTTCCCTTTTCATAATATGCGTATAGTTCATATAAAATCCCTTTATGTTCTTCTGTATGAAAATCTTCTATATGGGATTCCATACGAACAGCTACTTCTGCACTTTGCAACATATGGTAAATAATTTCTCTTTCCGCTCTTTCAAAACCTGTTAACTTCGGTTTTGTTTGAACGACTTGAGACGGTTTAGCAACCTGCTTTATTTGTTTTTGCTGTACCTTTTGTTCTTTGCGATATTGGTGCAATTGGTTCAAAAGTGTTTCCATTGAATACGAAAATTCTTGCGATAATGACTTCAAATATGACTCTGCCTGCATCGCATCTTGTAACAACGATAACTCTTTTAAAACACTCTTCACATATTCTTCTTTGCCAGACTCATCTTGCAAATTTTTCCCTAAACGCAAATAATTTATTTTAAAACCAACAAAACTCACACTTGATTTCACAAGATTTTCAAAAGCAGTAGTTCCATATTGTTGCACATATTCATCAGGATCAAGCTTATCTGGCAAGGATGTGACTTTCACTTGGCAACCAACTTTTAGCAATAATTGCCCTGCTTTCATCGTCGCTTCTCGCCCTGCTTTATCACCATCATAGCAAAGAACAACAGTTTCAACGTTACGTCGCAGAAGTTTTGCTTGTTCTTCAGTTAAAGCTGTTCCCATTGTCGCAACAGCTTCTTCCACACCACTTTTTACCGCAGCTAGTACATCGGCATATCCTTCAAAAAGAACCACTTGCCCACGTTTTCTAATAAACGGTCTTGCTTGGTGGAAGTTATACAACAATTTACTTTTGTGAAAAATCGGTGTTTCAGGGCTATTTAAATATTTCGGAGTGTCATCTCCTAACGCCCTTCCACTAAACGCTATCACCTTACCTTGTAACGTATAAATCGGGAACATAACTCTTCCACGGAAGCGATCATAATGACTACCATCCTTCTCACTTCTTATTAGAAGGCCAGCTTGTTCCATACTAGACAGCGATAAACCTCTTTTTTGTAAAATTTTCGTCGCTGCATCCCAAGCAGGTGATGCATAACCAATTTCAAACTTCTCAATCATCTCTTTCGTAATACCACGGTTTAATAAATATGAAAGTGCTTCATTTCCCTCTTCCGTATTTACTAATAAATGATGATAATACTTTTTCAATAATTCATGAGCTTGTTGCATGATGACAGTGTCATCAGATATGTCTTCTTGTTGTCCTTGCCCTGATGTATACTCTGCAACCGCAATTCCATTTCTTTCGCCTAGCTTTTGAACAGCCTCGGTAAAAGCCAGTCCTTCCATTTTCATTAGAAAGGAAAATACATTTCCACCTTCTCCACATCCGAAGCAATGAAAAATTTGCTTATCAGATGAAACAGAGAATGAAGGAGAATTCTCACCATGAAATGGACAAAGGCCGAAATAGTTACGCCCCTGTTTTCTAAGTTGAACGTATTCACCAATGACTTCTACAATATCGGATGATGTCCGAATCTGTTCAACAACTTCTTCGGGAATTCTGTTCCCCATAACTCCATCTCCGTGTCGTATTTTGTATTCGATATAAATTAAAAAATTCCTTTATAATTCGACAATATTTTTCTAAACTTGTTAAAAAGTGTTGCCGATTACATTGTATAAACGATTTTAAACCTTTCCTATAGGTCCTTTATCTGCATAAATCGCATATACATACTTGCTATATAAAATTGTATACATTTGCTCATCTGTTACAAATGTATCTCTTAGAAACAATACATATACACCTTTTTATAAGAAGAGTAGCAAGCCACATATACCGTTTGATCTTGAGATTTGTAACTTTTTCATGTTGATCCATATAACGATCAACTCCATTTTGTTCAGTATCTACAAAGATCCAATGGCCTTGCTATTTCCTTAAAGGATGAGCATATGATGCGACAAACAAAATTCCGACATGAAATTCCGCTCCAACTTGCACAATTTCAGCCTTCACGGGATATACATCCACACCAACTAATATGTTGTCAATGCTTTGCATATTTCTGTATTCTACATCCCTTCTGTGAATCCTTCCATAATGTGCGTTTTCTTGTATAGATTTTGTCGATTTAACGTAATTACATGTCTTTTTCGTAAATCCTATCCCTAGTTTATTCTGAAAAATTAAAGTCTAAACGTAAAATATAGGTTTTTATCACAATTTTTTATTATAATATATTTTCTTCAACTACGCTACATATCCCTTTATTTTTTCATCTTACATTTCAGGATGACAAACTCACACCTTGAATATACTAAAAGACAAAGGAGTATAAGTATAACCATTACACTACAATCTATTACAAAATCCATAGGTACCATATTTCACACGAGCGAAAAAAGCACATTCACCTTTGGTAAATGTGCTAAAACATTTTTTGGTTTTGCACTGCATTCACAATAATATTTGCTGTTTCTTCAATTGCTTTATTCGATACATCGATTACTTGACAATTTATTTTACTAATTACTTCCTCAAAGTGATCAATTTCTTCTTGAATACGATTAATATTTGCATATGTTGCTCCATCACTTAATCCAAGTGACTTTAATCGTTCTTTTCGAATATGATTTAACTTATCTGGCGTAATTTTCAAACCGAAACATTTTTCTTTTGCCACTTGATATAGTTCTTCAGGTGGGTCAACTTCTGGCACGAGTGGTACATTCGCAACTTTCAAGCGTTTGTTATGAGCTAAATATTGGGAAAGTGGTGTTTTTGATGTACGCGAAACACCAATCAACACGATATCCGCTTTTAAAATACCTCGTGCATCTCTGCCGTCATCATACTTCACAGCAAACTCAATCGCTTCAATCTTTTTAAAGTATTCTTCATCTAACCTACGGACAACGCCTGGCTCACATCTCGGCACTTGCCCCGTAATTTCTTCAATTTGATCAATAAGAGGGCCGATAATATCGTATGCCTCTACCCCTTCTTTTGCAGCCTCTGTTACTAAATATTTGCGCATATCAGGCTTAACTAACGTAAAACATATAAGTGCTTGATTACTCTTAGCAATCGAAATCACTTCTTTTAATGTCCCTGTATCTTCTACATACGGTACACGTCTAATATCAGGAGCAA
Organism: Bacillus sp. 2D03; assembly: GCF_003946765.1. Taxonomy (NCBI): domain Bacteria; kingdom Bacillati; phylum Bacillota; class Bacilli; order Caryophanales; family Bacillaceae; genus Bacillus; species Bacillus sp. 2D03. Next base: position 343,722 of record NZ_RPSJ01000001.1, read on the forward strand.
ACGGGAATTGCCCCATTGCTGCTCGAACAACCAAATCAGCCGTTTCCCCTACAGAGTCAGATACGACATATACGATTTTATTATCCATTACATTACCTCACTTTAAACAAATTACACTTATTCGTTATTTACTAAATTTACAAACGCACGTGTAATATTTGTTTTTGTAATTCGCCCAATCACTTCTAAACCTTGTTTCGTATCTTTTACAACTGGCATTGCATCAATCTGTCTTTCTATTAATTCCATCGCAATATCATATAAAGAATCCTCTCTACGACACATCGCAATGTTTGGCATCCTTGTCATGATAATATTAACCGGAAGAGAGGTTAAATCCTGCTTTCCTAAGCTCGCTCTTAATAAATCTTTACGAGACACAACACCAACTAATAGAGTCATCTGATCTACAACGAACAATGTACCAACGTCCTCTAAAAACATCGTACAAATTGCATCGTACACGGAAACATTTTTATCAATTACAACCGGTCTAGATTGATAATCTTGTACTTTAATTTTCTTAACAGCTTCAGATAATAACTGCCCCCCAGTTTTACCCGTATAAAAATAACCTACGCGTGGACGTGCTTCTAAATAACCAGCCATCGTTAAAATTGCTAAGTCTGGTCTTAGCGTCGCACGTGTTAGACCCAATTGCGCTGCAATTGATTCCCCTGTAATAGGACCGTGATCTTTTACAATCTGAATTATATGTTCTTGCCGTTTATTCAGCTCTATGATAATCACCACCTTTAATGCACAACGAAAAAAGTTATACTATCTCTTAAATATTATATACTAAATATGCTATTCGAAAAAGAAAGTATGTAAAAAGGACCGTATACGGCCCAAAATTATATTTGAAACTTATCAAGTTGTTCTAAAAAACGTCTTGATTTCAAATAAATTCCGCAATATTCATCATAATATGTATTCAATACTAAACGCATTTGTTTTTTTGTGCTATCCTTTACCGATACATTTCCGAGCCTATGTAAATCGAAATGGAAGAAAAGACGTAATAATTTATGAACAGCTTCTCCTACCGGTATACGATACGGGTCTTGCTCCGCATGACGTGAGCACAGAAAACCGCCTTCCCTAACGGAGAAGGCGACAAAGTCTGTTTCTTGATGACAAATCGCACATGTATCAAAGTACGGGCGCATCCCTAATACCGGAAGCATTTTCGTTTGATAAATTAATGATAATACTTCTGGATCAACACCCTCACACATATAATGCAACGTTTGATATAACATTTCAAATAAATACGGATTATGTTTTTTATCTTCTGTTGCTTTATCAGTTAATTCAACAATAAATGATGCATAAGCAGTTAAAAATATATCCTCGCGAATTTCTTTCATAGTTGAAATAATCTCGCCTTGTTGCAATGTTCCAAGCCCAGATCCCATTTGAATAAGAAACTGGCCATGTGTCATTAATTGCGACACAGATGCTAATCGGCTTTTCGGTTTTTTTGCCCCTCTTGCCATTGCACTTACCTTACCAAGTTCTCTTGAGAATATTGTAACAATCTTGTTCGTTTCTCCGTAATCTGTCGTACGGATAACGATGCCCTCAACTTTTTGAAACATGTTCGTCACCATCCAAGGTTTGAACAAAACGGGTCAAGAAATTGGAGAGTCTAGATGCGCTAGCTCCTCTTCATGTTGATCCATCTCATCGTTTACGTCTTTTTCCATTTCTTTCAAAAGCAAGTACGTTTCAATGCTTCCTGTTTTGGAGAAAAACTTCCAGGTAAAATCTAGCATAAGAATCCACCTTTCTCAATAAGCGTAGCCTATAAACCAATTTCCTTTGTTGTTATTAAATTGACCCATTTTGTCCATTTTCATGTGAGAAAAATTTTTCCTAATTTATCAAAGTTCATAAAAACCAATAATCAGTGGATGAACCAACCATCCACTGATTACAGCTTGACTCTATTTTAGTACTCATCCTCGCGGAAACCTAGGTCACGAAGCTGAGACATTTTATTACGCCAATCTTTTTGCACTTTTACCCATACTTCTAAAAATACTTTAGAACCAAGTAGCGCTTCAATATCAAAACGAGCTCGCTTACCAACTTCTTTTAACATTTTCCCTTGTTTTCCGATGATGATTCCTTTTTGTGATGCACGTTCAACAACAATCGTTGCATTTATATAAACTGCCCCGCCCTCACGCTTTTGAATCGCATCGATAACAACAGCCACAGAATGCGGCACTTCTTCACGTGTTAAATGTAGTACTTTCTCACGAATAAGCTCTGCAATAATAAATCTCTCCGGATGATCCGTTACTTGATTATCTGGATAGTATTGTGGTCCTTCTGGTAAATACTTTTTAATTGTTCCAATTAAAGCGTCCACATTATTACCGTCTAACGCAGAAATTGGTACAATTTCTGCAAACTCATGTAGTTTACGATATTGATCAATTAACTCTAGTAATTGCTCTGGATGAAGTTGGTCAATTTTATTAATAACTAAAAATACTGGTTGTTTCGTTTCTTTTAACTTCTCGATGATGAATTCTTCACCACGACCAAAGCCTTCGACAGCATTAACCATAAACAGAACGATATCAACTTCTTTTAATGTCGTTTGCGCCATCTTCACCATGAAGTCACCTAGTTTATGTTTAGGTTTATGTATTCCTGGTGTATCAATGAAAATTACTTGTGAATCATTTTCTGTATATACGCCTTGAATTTTATTACGAGTCGTTTGTGGCTTGTCACTCATAATAGCAATTTTTTGACCGATAATACGGTTTAAAAATGTAGATTTTCCAACATTCGGTCTGCCAATAATAGAGACAAAACCTGATTTATAACCTTTTCTATTCATGTAAATCCTCCGCTAAAAATGCTCCTGGTAACAATTCTCCGACTGTCGTCTCCTGAACGTCACCATGTAAATTTGTTAAGTATACTTTCGTATCCTGTTTACATAATTCTACCATAACTTGTCGACATGCTCCACAAGGAGGTACTGGGCGCTTTGTATCTGCTACAACCGCAATGGCTACAAATTCTTTATCTCCTTCAGAAACCGCCTTAAATAAAGCTGTTCTTTCAGCACAATTACATAAGCCATATGATGCATTCTCAACATTACATCCACGATATACTTTTCCACCGCGCGTTAATAGTGCTGCACCTACTTGAAATTTAGAATATGGTACGTACGCTTGTTTACGCGCTTCGATTGCTTCTAGAATTAATTGTTTACTATTCATATTCCCGCATCCTTCCTGTTCACAGCTATGAAGAGGTACACTCTCTCATTAAAGCCCCTTACGGCACTTCCAAAGCTTAATAAAAGCTTCGGAATGCAACTATACCATATACGGTAAAAAGATAATAGCACCAATTATAACAGCTATAATTGCAAACAATAAAACCGCTCCTGCCGCAACATCCTTTGCAATTTTTGCAAATGGATGAATATCGGCAGTCGCTAAATCTACTGTTTTTTCCACAGCCGTATTTACCATTTCTAAACTCATTACACTACCTATTACAATAAGTAATATCATCCACTCTGTTCTCGTAATATGGAAATAAAAGCCGCAGCATATAACAATGACTGCGGCTAAATAATGGATTTTCATATTTCGTTCATGACGAAAACAAAAGAATATACCAGCTATAGCATATCCAAAACTATCTATAAGTTTTCCTTTTTTCATCGTCCTAATCCAAAAGCTTCTAAAATTTCTTTTTGTCTTCCGAACATTTCTTTTTCATCTTCTTCTGTCATGTGATCATAACCAAGTAAATGTAAAAAGCCATGTAACGCCAAAAATCCAAGTTCACGATCGAAAGAATGTCCGTACTCTTCAGCTTGCTCTTTCGCCCTTGGAATAGAGATAATAAGATCACCTAACATGCGCGGCATCTCTGCACCAACAATCTCCATTTCTCCTTCTCCCATTTCTTCCATGGCAAAGGATATTACATCTGTAGGTTGATCTTTATCTCGGTAATCACGATTAATTTCTCTAATGCGCTCATTATCTACAAATGTCACCGATACCTCCGCACCATCCTCGATATTTTCCATTTGAGCTGCTTTTTCTAACACTTCACGAATTAAACTCATATACGCTTCTTTTACTTCTTCTGTTTCATCAATAAAATCAATTAACAAACTCATTCTTTCTCCTTTTCTTCCGGAAGTTCCGGATATGTAATACGCGAATGGAAAATACCATTTAACGTTTCACACAACGTTTTTCCAACGATTTGTAGTTCCTTAAACGTCAAATCACATTCACTAAATTGACCGTCTTGTAGTCGATCTTTAATAATACTTTGCACCAAATTATTAATTTGTTCTGGCGTTGGGTGATTCATAGAACGTACCGCAGCTTCTACACTATCAGCAATACCAACAATTGCCGATTCTTTCGAAGTTGCTTTTGAACCTGGATAACGGAACATCTCTTCTGTATATTTTTCTTTATCTTCTTTAATAGCTTTATAATAAAAATATTTCAGTAACGTTGTACCGTGATGTTGCCCAGCGATATCAATAATTTCTTGTGGAATATGATATTCTTCGAGCATTCTTACTCCATCCGTTACGTGAGCAATTATAATATCTTTACTCGTTACAGGATCTAATTTATCATGCGGATTTTCAATTCCCATTTGGTTTTCAATAAAAAATTGCGGTTGTACTGTTTTTCCTACATCATGATAATATGCCCCTACACGCGCTAATACACCATTTGCCCCGACTGCTTCACAAGCAGCCTCAGAAAGATTCGCTACCATTACACTATGATGATATGTCCCTGGCGCTTCTAACAAAATTCTGCGTAAAAGCGGATGATTTGGGCTTGATAGTTCCATAAGCTTCATACTTGATACGATTCCAAGTCCACTTTCTAAATATGGTAAAATCCCCATAGCCAAAACGGATGATATAATCCCTGAAAGCGAAGCCATTAATAATTGCGTACCAATTTCAAGAGGCGAAAAATTCCCATTACGTAATAATAAGAGCGCCGCCAATACGACTACATTTAATACAGAAACGAGTATACCAGCTTGTAAAATCATTGTACGACGATTTTTTTCTCGCAAGAAAATACTAACCGATAATGAACTTAACAATACGTAAATCCCTACACTATAATTTAATGTACTCGTTACTCCTTCATTAAACATAATACTTCCGCATACAGAAAAAATCATACTCGTTAAAAAGACAAATCGATCACCAATCATTAGTTTTACAAGTATTGTTCCCATCGCAACTGGGACAACATATGCAATCCCCGCGTATTCAAGTTTTTGAAACAAACTAATGATTTTCATTAAGACAATTGTGATAGACAAAATTGTAATATACGCTAAAACATACGGTCTATCTTCTCTTTTTCTCTTTAAAAATAATTCAAATTGTTTATGCATAAAGTATAGTAACACACCAATGAGTACCGCTAATCCAACATAAGGTTGAAAGCCGTTCCCTTTTTCTAACAAACCAACTAATTTCAACTGATTATACACATCACTTGAAATTGTTTCACCTTCTCTAACAAGAACTTGTCCTTGAAGAATATAAACAGGTGGAACTAAATCTTCCTCTGCTTTTCTCTTCTCTTTCGTTAAAATCGGGTCATAAAAATAGTTCGCTGAAATTGCATATCTTCCTAGCGCCTTAATCGACTCTTTTAAACCATTATCAACATTAACACTATTCATCTCACTTACATATCGTTCTTTCGCATCTTTCAATTCGTCCATTTTAATATGCTCAGTCATGATACTATTAATTGCTGTGACCGCAGCATCTTTCGCTAATACTAATTGACTCGAATCTGCATTAATCAAACTTAGTAAGTTTGAATCAGATAATTCTTTCGTTAAGTCAGCGGGTAGTTTCTTTTTTAACTTCTCCACTTTCTCAGCATCAGTCATCTTTTTTTGATCATCCGGTCCAACAGCTTTAATCTCTTGCACCACTTCATCCACTTTAGCAAAGACGTCATTCACAATATCAACTTTGTTTTGTTTATACTCACTTTTATATGTATATTGATCTTCAACTTTTGTAGCGGCTTCTTTTTTCTTTTTATCCGTTGTAACTTTATCTTCAATTTTTATAGGAGAATGGATTGTCTTTTTCGCAATAGAATACATATTAACATCTAATTGCTCTGGTTTTACATTATTCATAAGCGCAAAAAACAGCACCGCTCCTAATACAACGTAAGAAATCCAACTTAGTTTTTTCGAATGTTGTAAATTACGAAACCACTTAGAAATTTCTTGAGATCTTGACATGATTTCAATACCTTCTCCTCTCCAGAAATAAAGTGAAACTATTTATAGCTTTCATTTCTTCTACCAAACGATACTTTGAGGTAACATTTTATACACTAGTACCTATAGTTTATTTTCCTTATCTTTCATGATAGTAAAAAATATGACGTTCGCCAACCTTATCATACAAAAAGAAATGATCCTGACAAATAGGATCATTCCATTTTATCATATGCCTCAATAATACGTTGCACCAATGGATGTCTCACAACGTCCGTTTGTTCTAATGTAATAAATGACAGACCTGATACACCAGATAAAATATTAGCAGCTATAGATAGCCCTGATTTTACCCCTTTTGGCAAGTCTACTTGTGAAGGGTCCCCTGTAATAACCATTTTAGAACTAAAACCTAATCTTGTTAAAAACATTTTTATTTGAGCACCCGTTGTATTTTGAGCCTCATCTAAAATAACAAATGAATCATCAAGCGTACGCCCCCTCATATAAGCAAGCGGCGCGATTTCAATTACTCCTCGCTCCATCATACGCTGCGTATATTCTTGTCCAAGAATATCATGTAAGGCATCATATAATGGGCGTAAGTATGGATCTACCTTCTCTTTCAAATCCCCTGGTAAAAAACCTAAATTTTCTCCAGCTTCTACAGCAGGTCTTGTTAAAATAATTTTCTTTACATACCCTTGTTTTAAAGCCCTCACAGCCATTACTACAGCTAAGTATGTTTTTCCAGTTCCTGCAGGCCCTATCCCAAAGACAATATCATTCTTCTTCATCGCATGAATATATCGTCTTTGCCCCATTGTTTTTACACGAATGGATTTACCTTTTGCAGTCTTGAAAATTTCTTCTTCATATAACTCTTCAAATTGAGCAATTTTCCCTTGTTGTGCAAGCTGAATTGCATACGCAACATCTCTCTCTGAAATTGATATACTTTTACGAATTACAACAAGTAATTGCTGTAAGATTTTTTCTACGAGTGTCACCGTTTCAACTGCCCCAGATACATGAACAGTTTCTCCTCTAGTTACGATCGATACATTCAGTTCTCGTTCAATTACTTTTAAATGTGCATCATTGACTCCAAAAAGAGCGATTGCTTCGTTAGTATTTTCCAATTGTTGGTTCATTTCTACTAATTGTTCTGCCATTACTCAGTCTCCTTGAATATCGGATTCGGATATTGGTTGTGGCTCTGCAATATTTTCAACCACAGTATAATGCAATGTGACCTTTAGTTGACCCGCCTCAACCTCTTTACTCAAAATCTTGTCACTTACAATCATAGCATGTTCATCCAATTTTTTCTTTAGTTCTTTTTCGGCCATCTCTTTCGCTACTTTCAGCGCTTGCTTTTCTGTATATTCTCGATTCGCTTCTTCCTCTTCTCTCACAACATCTTTTTCATATGCAATCGGCAGTGTAAAACCAAATAATTTCACATCATGCTTTACACTTTCAGTACGAGAGCGTTTATACTTATCATGCTGAAATCCCCATATTTTTATTTTCGTATCCCCAAATTTAAGAAAATGTTCATTGTATACATTACCAGTATACACTTGGAATTGCGTCTTTAACGGGACATCCACCTTAGATGTATACCACGTTTCTCCATACACAATACCTTTCGCTGAAACAATCGTCGGACTTTCCTCATTACCATATATTCCTGATACGAGAATCTGCCCTTTTTCTACATGATCATTTTTCAGTACAACCGGCTTTCCAACTTCTACGAACGTCTTTGTAATAATCGCTTCTTTTTTTGCTACTAAATTTTGCGGCCTTTGTTCCTTTTCTTTCTTCGGTTCGTTTTTTTCAACAATTTTAAAATGATACGTCGTTCCTCTTACTTCTAGTCCCGCCCAAGTAATGGCATTAATATTATCTGTCAAATGGCGTTGTACATCTTCTACATTCGGCATTTGAAATTGTAGTTTCCCTTTTTTAATACCCATTTTATCCAATTCTTTCATCAATATATATTCTGTTTCAGGTTTTGCTCCTGTAATTTCAATTTTCCAAACCATATTTGACATTGCAATCACACCAAAAAAGAAAATTAAAAAACCAATTAAAAATCCACTATTTTTAATTAAACGCTTATTCCAAAAAGGAAAACCATAACGTCCAATAAAATATAATTTACATTCATTTTTTCTATAAATTGGTTTTATTTTTTTCACATCGCGTAACAATATACAAAAAACTAACGTTTCATCAGCTATCTTTTTAACATCCCAAACTAATAAATTCCTCCGTACACATTCATTAACAAACCGTTCCGCTCCTCTACCTTCAATTCGCACTTTTACATATCCAAGCCACTTTATAAACCATTTATTTTTCATTTACCACCTTCACTACCTTTCTAAAAGTAGATATACTACTTTTTATTTGAAGCATTAAAATAGCTCGTACTAAAATGAAACCGAGTAAAACTGTAATCCGTCTCTATCAACGGAACTTTTACAGGATAAAGAAGAAAAACTTCACAAATGGAAGTTTCACTTCAATCACCTTTTTTTTCATTTTCTAAAAATGTTACTTGCTCAATTATCCCTTCGAGTAAAAGCTCTTCTGGAAGAATCGTTTTAATAACAAAGGATTGTCCTTTAATTAATAATTGACCGTGTTTTAAAAGCAATCGCACTTCTTTATCTGAAAACACTAATAACCCCCGATGATTTTCTATATAAATATGTATTTGCCCAACAAGAGTAATCCGAGGTAGATCCATTAATACATCCACTGGTAGGTCTACTTGTTTTGTCAACCAATTTTTCATTTGTTCTAATTTCTTCATCTCGAAAGACCCCCTCTCATCCCATATATATGTATTTCTTCACAAGCGCCTATCGTGTTATAACGACTTCACTAACATAACTATATTCTGTAAGAGTTCATATCATGTTAATTAAAACAGTCGCTATATGAAATCATATTTGTCAGGACAATGATGGATTAGAGGATGTTACCTTTAATAATAGAAGTATTAATACAAGAATATGCGCCCCTACAGGATATCAGTACAAGTTACATTAAGAAATTAAGCCTAGCGAGAAGTTGGAAACTTGAAAAAAACTGTTACAATTCGTTCTGGACGTGACATACTGACCATAGAATAAGTAGTTGTCATTTATTGGACACATGAGATAAAGTGAAACTTTAATCAACCCTCACCAATCGGGCTGCCCGTTAATGAGGGATAAAATCAAAAAAAGAAAATTTCTCCACTCTGAATGTTACGTTTTAAGTAAGAATATTTTATAGATGGTTGTTATATGAATTTCAAAAAATATTAGGGTTCATTAAAAAATGAATTAATAAATGAGGAAATACGAAAGGAAATTGGCTTTGGTCAAGAAATTTTGAATGTTATAAAACAAGTTACCGACAGTAATATCCGGCCATTTTATGCAACTGATGCAAAATCTAAAATAGTTAGAATCTCTTTCATTACCTTTGAGGATTATGCTGAAGAGCAAGCTATAAAACTTCAATCTGAGTTTCAGAAGGTTCGGTACTTAGCTTTTATTTGCGAAAGAAGTTTTAGTCAAGGAAGTAAGAACAGGTGTAGAATCGGAATTATACAAGGAAATAATAAATTGAAACTTTAACTAGAGGGGTTTCTATCACTTACAGAAACCCTTTTTAAGCAATATAGCGTTTCTCCTTAATAAGAACAATAAAAAAACGTCTCATACGAAATGAGACGTTTTTTTACGCTAATAGCTGGATAACCAGCTTATTCACAAGTGATCCGTCTGTTTTACCTTTTACTTTCGGCATAACAGCAGTCATCACCTTACCCATATCCGCTTTAGAAGTCGCACCAACTTCAGAAATAACTTGCTTGATTACATCAACTAGTTCTTCTTCAGTTAATTGCTCTGGCAAATATGCGCTTAAAATCTGAATTTCACTTTGCAGTTTATTAACAAGGTCTTCACGACCAGCTTTTTTAAATTCAAGGAGGGAGTCCTTATACTGTTTTACTTCACGAGCTAAAACTGTTATTTCCTCTTCTTCAGTAAGAGTATGTTGCAGTTTAATACCTTCATTTTGTAAAGCAGCCTTAACCATACGAATAACGGTTAATTTTTCTTTTTGTTTATTCTTCATCGCTTGTTTCATATCATCGTTTAAACGACCGAGAAGACTCATAACTTACACCCTCTCTTAGAATTTACGCTTTCTTGCCGCTTCAGATTTCTTCTTACGTTTTACACTTGGTTTTTCATAAAACTCGCGCTTTCTTGCTTCAGCAAGTGTACCAGTTTTAGAAACCGATCTTTTAAAACGGCGAAGTGCATCCTCCAAAGACTCGTTTTTACGAACGACTGTTTTTGACATTCTCTTTCCCTCCCTCCGAAACATCACACTTACATACTAACTTCAGCATGCAAAAAGAAACACTTCTTCAGCATGTCTTTTACGATTATAATACATTTTATCACTTCAGGTCAACTATTTGGCAGAATAAAAGAAGAATAGAAGCATTTCCTTTTCAAAAGTTATGCAAATAGCTAGTATCCTTTACTGATGAAGACAACTATATTTTTATCATTTCATCTTTTTTCATACAGGGATGCATGAAACGCCTCCCCACCTTATAGTACTTAACCGCTTCAAATAAAGAAAGCATGCAAACCGTTTCCGGTTGCACGCTCTTTTTATGCGCTAGCTGATTCTTTTTTTACATCATCTTCAAGAACACGAACAAATTGCGCTTCGTTATATGGATAACCAGCTTTCGTAATTTTCACTTTCACTAGCTTACCAATTAATTCTTCTGATCCTTCAAATACAATTTTTAAGTAGTTATCTGTATACCCTACATATAACCCTTCACGGTCGCCCTCTTTAAATTGCTCTTCCGGAATGATTTCAAGCACTTCACCTTCAAACGCTGATGCGTACTCTTTCGCTAATTGATTAGATAGCTCAATTAAACGATGAACACGATCGTTCTTCACATCTTCAGGAACTTGATCTTCCATGCGTGCTGCAGGTGTTCCTGTACGTTTTGAGTAAGGGAACACATGTAACTCAGAGAAGCGGTTCTCTTTAATGAAATTGTATGTTTCCATGAATTCTTCTTCTGTTTCACCTGGGAAACCAACGATTACGTCAGATGTAATCGCAAGGCCTGGTAACGCTTCTTTCAAACGATCTAAACGCTCTTGGAAGAACTCCATCGTATATTTACGACGCATACGTTTTAATACAGTATTAGAACCAGATTGCAACGGAATATGCAAGTGGCGTACAACTACTTCAGATTTATCTAACACTTCAATTACTTCATCTGAAATTTGACTCGCTTCAATAGAAGAAATACGAAGACGTTTTAATCCGTCTACTTCCGCTTCCATATCACGAAGTAATCCAGCTAAGTTATAATCTTTTATGTCTTCGCCGTATCCACCTGTATGAATACCCGTTAATACGATTTCTTTATAGCCTGCATCCACTAATTGTTGTGCTTGTTTAATAACTTCTTTTCCATCACGAGAACGCATTAAACCACGCGCCCAAGGAATGATACAGAATGTACAGAAGTTATTGCAACCCTCTTGTATTTTTAAAGACGCACGTGTACGATCCGTGAAATAAGGTACATCAAGTTCTTCGTACACACGTGTTTTCATAATATTACGGACAGCATTAATTGGTTGACGCTCTTTACGGAATTCTTCGATGTAACCTAACATCTTTTCACGATCCTGTGTACCAACTACAATATCTACACCCGGAATCGCCATAATTTCAGCTGGAGATGTTTGTGCATAACATCCCGTTACGCAAATAACTGCATCTGGATTTTGACGCACAGCACGTCTGATTACTTGACGGCTTTTTTTGTCCCCAGTATTCGTTACTGTACATGTGTTAATAACATATACATCAGCTTTCTTTTCATATTCTGTTCTTTCATAACCACCTTGTTTAAACAATTGCCAAATGGCTTCTGTTTCATAGTGGTTTACTTTACAACCTAACGTATGGAACGCAACAGTTGACATTGATCATCACCCCATCAATTCAAAATGATACGAAGCAGCACTTAACGCGTATAACGGCGCCGTTTCTGTTCTTAAAATTCTTGGTCCTAAACTACATGGTACAAATTTATGTTCACGAAGCGCTGTAATCTCTTCCTCAGCTAAACCGCCTTCTGGGCCAAATACAATCAATAGCTTTTGACCTGGTTTCATTGTCGTTAAAGCTTTCGCAAAATTAGATTTCTCACCTTGTTTTGCTTCCTCTTCGTAAGCAACAAGACAAACATCATACTCACCACTCATTGAAAGCAATTGCTTAAATGATGCCGGAGCATGTACTTCTGGAATTTCACTTCTATGTGATTGTTCCGCAGCTTCTTTCACAATTTTTCTTAAACGCTCAACTTTTTTATCAGCTTTTTTCGCATCCCATTTTACGATAGAGCGAGATGCTTGAAATGGTAAGAATGCAGCTGCCCCAAGCTCAGTTCCTTTTTGAAAAATTAACTCTAGCTTGTCTCCTTTTGGCAGTCCACTTGCAATCGTCACGAAAACAGGAAGTTCACTTGACGCCTCTACCCATTCTACAATAGCCGTATTAATAAATTCACTGGTAATTTCATCAATTGAACATACTGCTGTTTTTCCGTTTACACAGCAATAAATATGATCACCAGCTGACATACGCATCACTCTTGCGATATGATGTACGTCATCACCTACAATCCGAATACTTGTCTCATTTACATATTTCTCTTCTACAAAATAACGTTGCATATAATCACCTTAGTAGAGTTTCGTTCCTTTCGTAAGTCAACACTTACGAAAAGAACGAAACGTTATCATTTTTCATATAACAAACGGCAAGTCTCTCACCTTATAGTGAGAGACTCCCCTTTTCATTATAGACTAAAATCTATATTACGCATTTCGTGCAATAATTGCTACCCAATCTTCCATTCGTAACACTTCTTCAATTGTAAATCCAGCTTGTTCTAACGCCTCAGAAATTACTTTTTCCTTCGCAGCAATAATGCCCGATGTAATAAATAATCCACCTGACTTCACAACTCTTGCTGCATCTTCAGGGAATAATAGAATAATCTCTGCTAATAAGTTAGCTACGATTAAATCAACAGGACCTTCAATACCTTCTAAAAGACTATTTTGTCCAACAGACACGATATCATCTGTTTTATTTAAATGTACATTCATTTCTGCACTTTCAACCGCAACCGGATCTAAATCATATGCTTGAACAGAAGACGCACCTAATTTTGCAGCCGCAATACTAAGTACACCAGAACCTGTTCCTACATCAATAATAGTGTCACCTGGCTGTACTGTTTTTTCTAAAGCACGGATACACATCGTTGTTGTTGGATGAGTTCCTGTACCAAACGCCATACCCGGATCTAATTCAATGATTTTTTCATCAGGAGAAGATGGTGTATATTCTTCCCAAGTCGGTACGATTGTGAATGTATCAGAAATTTGTACTGGATGGTAATATTTTTTCCAAGCAGTAGCCCAATCTTCTTCATTGACTTCGTTAACGGTAATATTTCCAGTACCAATTTCGATGTCGTAAGATGGAAGCACATCAATAGATGATTTTACACCTGCAATCGTTTCATGTAAAGAATCCGTTTGCGGGAAATACGCTTTTATTAATACACCTTCCGCCGGATATTCATCTGGGTTCAATGCATAAATTTCACCATATTGTTGCTCGCGCTCTTTCGTTAACTCCGCTGGATCCTCAATCGCAACTCCGCTAGCACCAGCTTCATGTAAAATATGAGAGACAGCTTCTACTGCTTCTTCTGTTGTATGAATACTAATTTCTGACCATTTCACAATTTACCAACTCCATTTTTTATTTCCATTATTCCCCTTTGAAAGCACGTTTAAGCTTTCCGAATAAACTATCATCCTGCTCTTCTTGTCCTGCAAATTCACGTAATAAATCTTTTTGCTGCGAAGTCAATTTCGTCGGTACAACAACACGAACGACTACATATTGATCTCCTTGGCCGTATCCACGTACGTTCGGAGCACCTTTTCCTTTTAAGCGGAATTCTGTTCCAGTTTGTGTTCCTGCTGGAATTTTCAGCTTCACTTTACCATGAACAGTAGGAACTTCCACTTCATCACCAAGCGCCATTTGCGCAAATGTTAATGGCATTTCGCAAATAATGTGATCTCCTTCACGCTCGAAGAATTCATGATTTCTTACATGAACGACAACATATAAGTCTCCTGCTGGTCCGCCATTTACGCCGGCTTCACCTTTTCCAGACACACGAATTTGTTGACCATTATCGATACCCGCTGGAATTTTAACATTGATTTTTTTACGTTTACGAACTTTACCTGAACCGTGACATGTCGTACATTTTTCTTTAATAATTTGTCCAGTTCCTGAACAATGACCACAAGCTTGACGGTTTACGATACGACCAAACGGCGTGTTTTGTTCTACACTCACTTGACCAGAGCCTGAACAATGTTTACATGTTTCTTTTGAAGTTCCTGGTTTTGCTCCACTACCTTTACAAGTATCACATGGATCTTCTACTGGAATTTCCACATTTAATTCCTTACCAAAAATAGCTTCTTCAAAATCTAAAGTGACTTGATATTGTAAGTCAGCACCTTGGCGCGGAGCATTTGGATCACGACGTCTGCCACCGCCACCGCCGAAGAAAGAACTAAATATATCTTCAAAACCGAAGCCACCGCCGAAGTCTCCTCCGCCGCCAAATCCACCGAATCCTTGATTTGCACCAGCATGACCAAATTGATCGTACTGTGCACGCTTTTGATCATCACTTAACACTTCGTATGCTTCTTGTACTTCTTTAAACTTTTCAATTGCATTTTCTTCTTTGCTTACGTCTGGATGGTATTTTTTAGCCAAACGACGATACGCTTTTTTAATTTCATCTGTTGAAGCGCCCTTGCTAAGTCCAAGGACCTCATAATAGTCTCGTTTACTCATAAATTTACAACCCCCGAATCTTTCACATAAACGTAATTTTAACACCGAAAGAAAGTGCTTTGCAACAAAGTTTCCTCACTTACAGTATGCAAAGCGAAAAACTTAAGATCCTCACACATCGCTTCTCATTCGTGAAAAAAGCCAAAGTCAAGGCACGCTTGACTTTGACTTTTTGTCATCTTACTTATTATGTTTACAGTTGAATTACTTGTCTTCTTTTACTTCTTCAAACTCAGCGTCAACTACATTGTCTTTCTTTGCGCCAGCGTCTTGTGCACCTTGCGCACCTTCTGCTTGACCAGCAGCTGCTTGAGCTTGCTCGTATAATTTAACAGTTAATTGTTGTACGATTTCTTGTAAAGCATCTTTTTTCGCACGAATTTCTTCAAGCTCGTTTTTCTCAATTGCAGCTTGTAATGCTTCTTTCGCTTCTGTTGCTTTTGCAACTTCAGCTGCATCTACTTTACCTTCTAAATCTTTTACAACTTTGTCTGTTTGGAATACAAGTTGGTCAGCTTCGTTACGAAGTTCAACTTCTTCCTTACGTTTTTGGTCAGCGTCAGCATTTGCTTCCGCTTCTTGTACCATACGTTCTACTTCTTCATCAGAAAGACCTGAAGAAGATTGGATTGTAATAGCTTGCTCTTTGCTTGTTCCTAAGTCTTTCGCACGTACGTTAACGATACCGTTCGCATCAATATCGAATGTTACTTCGATTTGTGGAATACCACGTGGTGCTGGTGGAAGGTCAGTTAATTGGAAACGACCTAACGTTTTGTTGTCAGCCGACATTGGACGCTCACCTTGTAATACGTGAATGTCTACTGCTGGTTGATTATCAGCAGCTGTCGAGAATACTTGTGACTTACTTGTTGGAATTGTAGTGTTACGCTCGATTAATTTCGTGAACACGCCACCCATAGTTTCAATACCTAAAGAAAGTGGAGTTACGTCTAATAATAGAACGCCTTCTACATCACCAGTAAGTACGCCACCTTGAACTGCAGCACCTAATGCTACAACTTCATCAGGGTTTACACCTTTATATGGCTCTTTACCAGTTTCACGTTTAATAGCTTCTTGTACAGCTGGGATACGAGTAGATCCACCAACAAGAATAACTTTATCTAATTCGCTTGGAGCAAAACCAGCGTCTTTTAATGCACGACGAGTTGGCTCTAATGTTCTTTCAACAAGACCTGCTGAAAGCTCTTCGAATTTCGCTCTTGTTAACGTTAATTCTAAGTGTAATGGACCAGCAGCTCCAGCACTAATGAATGGTAATGAAATTTGAGTTTGTGTTACACCAGAAAGATCTTTTTTCGCTTTTTCAGCTGCATCTTTCAAGCGTTGAAGCGCCATTTTATCTTGGCTTAAATCAATGTTATTTTCTTTTTTGAACTCAGCTACTAAGTGATCGATGATAACTTGGTCAAAGTCATCGCCACCAAGACGGTTGTCACCAGCAGTTGAAATAACTTCGAATGTACCGTCTGCTAACTCAAGGATAGATACGTCAAATGTACCGCCACCTAAGTCATATACTAAGATTTTTTGTTCTTCGTCTTGTTTTTCTAAACCGTAAGCAAGTGCTGCTGCTGTTGGCTCGTTAATGATACGCTCAACTTCTAAACCAGCGATACGACCAGCATCTTTCGTTGCTTGACGCTCTGCATCGTTGAAGTATGCAGGTACTGTAATAACAGCTTTCGTTACTGTTTCACCTAAGTATGCTTCAGCAGAAGCTTTTAAGTTTTGTAAAATGATTGCAGAAATTTCTTGAGGTGTATACTCTTTACCTTCAACTTCTACTTTGTAGTCTGTACCCATATGACGTTTAACAGACATGATTGTATTTGGGTTTGTAATTGCTTGGCGCTTTGCAACTTCCCCAACTTGACGTTCTTCATTTTTGAAAGCTACAACAGAAGGTGTTGTACGGTTTCCTTCTGGATTTGGGATAACCTTTGGTTCTCCACCTTCCATAACAGCTACACAAGAGTTTGTTGTACCTAAGTCAATACCGATAATTTTACTCATGGCGAATCCTCCTAGTTTTATGTAAATTATTGATTTACTTTTACCATTGATGGGCGAATCACACGGTCTTTTAGTTTATAACCTTTTTGGAATTCTTCCACAACCGCGTTTGATTCAAATTCACTATCTTCCACTTGCATAATAGCTTGGTGTTCATTAGGATCAAACTGTTTACCAACAGCTTCAATCACTTCCACACCTTCTTTAGTCAGCGCTTCTAACAATTGACGATGCACCATTTCCATACCTTGTAACAAGGATTTCGTTTGCTCATCAGTCGCTTCCACTTGCATTGCTCTTTCAAAATTATCAAGAGCTGGCAAGATGTCTGAAACTAGACTTTGTGCTCTATATTTTTCAGCAGCCTGTTTATCCATTTGGACACGGCGCTTATAATTTTCAAAATCAGCTTGTAGACGTAATGTGCGACCTTCCGTTTCCGTTAGTTTCGCTTGTAGCTCATCTACTTTTTCTTGTAAAAGAGCAGCCTCACTTTTTTCTTCTACAGTTTCTTCACTGTTTTCTGGCGTGACAGCTTCTTCAACTTGCGCTTCTTTTACTTCTTCTACCACTTGTTCGTTACGCTCTTCCACAATATTCACCTCCTTAAAAGGTATTAGGTATCATGCATAGCATGATTACCTAAGCATTATATATTACACACAGCAATGAAAATTTCATCACTTGAGCGAATGTATTACTCTCATTTACTTTTTAAGTCCATCAGTAAATTGTCTCGTAAATAACTGTAACAAACTAATTACACGAGAATATTGCATTCTCGTAGGACCTAAAATAGCAATTGTTCCAAGTTGCTCTTCGCCGATCGAATATGTTGCAGAAATTAAACTACAATCCTCCATAGCCGTCGAAGAGTTTTCCCTACCAATTTTCACTTGAATCCCGACTTGTTTATGACGCAAAATGTCATAAAATTCGGCTTCATTATCAATCATGGTAAGTAAAGATCTAACCTTTTGAATGTCATGGAACTCTGGCTGCGAAAGCATATTTGCTTTTCCTCCAAAGTATATCTTTTCCGATAACGGAACTTGAAATGTACCATCCAACATTTTTATTGCACTATCGTAATTATGAACATACCCACGTAAAACTGTAACAATCTCCTTAAAGATCTTATTATGAAGTTCTTCCATCGGTACGCCAGATAGCTTTTCATTTAAAATATTAACCATTTTTTCTAAATCTGATAAATCAACAGATTCCGGAACGGTAATCGTTTTACTTTGTACATGCCCTGTATCGGTTACAATAATAGCGACAGCAGTTTGACGATCAAGCGGCACAATTTGTACATTTTTAAGTTTATTTGTACTTAACTTCGGTCCAAGAACAATGGCCGTATAATTCGTAAGTTCTGATAAAATTTGAGCAGATTGTTGTGCAATTTTTTCCGCTTCAAAAATTCTTTCAGCAAATAAATCTTTAATTTGTACAATTTCAGCGTTCGGTAAGTTTTGCGGTGCTAAAAGATGGTCTACATAAAATCGGTAGCCTTTCTCAGAAGGAACACGTCCAGAAGAACTGTGCGTTTTTTCAATAAAACCTAATTCTTCTAAGTCCGCCATTTCATTTCGAATAGTAGCTGAACTAAATGTAATTTCATCTTTTTTAGCCAACGTTCTAGACCCAACGGGCTGCGCTGATCCAATAAAGTCATCAATAATTGTTTGTAAAATTAAGAGCTGACGTTCCGTAAGCATCTCATCATCACCTCTGTTAGCACTCTTTGTCTTTGAGTGCTAAATCTATTAATAACTTACCAAAATTGACATTCAATTGTCAACGGAAACGTCACGAAATAATGAAACTTTTTCACGCCTATGGAACATTTAATTAGTCAATCAAAAATGATTGGAATACTTCATTCCCTAATAATTTTCCTTTTCGCGTTAAACGCACATGCCCATCTTCCTCTTCAAGCAATCCCTGCTCTTGGTTGCTTTGTAACTGCTTCGCGAAAACTTGATCCATCTCTACATTAAATTTATTGCGGAACGCCGTTTTAGAAACACCTTTTGTTTTTCGAAGCCCTAAGAACAGCTCTTCTTCCATTCTTTCTTTCTCCGTCACTTTGTGAACATCTAAATACGGAAATCCTGTTTCATCAATTTTATTAAAATATTGCTTCAGCGGACCTACATTTTGAATACGTTCCCCGTTCACATAACTATGAGCTCCAGCTCCAAATCCATAATACTCTTCATTATTCCAGTATGTGAGATTATGTCTACTTTTATTGTCACCTTTTGAGAAATTACTAATTTCATACTGGTTATAACCGTGTTTCTCCATTTCATCCATTACTATTTCATACATTTTCGCTTCATGGTCTTCACCCGGAAGACGCAATTTCCCTTTGTTCATTAAGTTATAAAACACTGTTTTAGGTTCCACAATTAATGAATATGCAGAGAAATGTTGTACACCAAGCGTAAAAGCAATATCTAATGTTTCTTTTACATCTTCTATCGTCTGTCCTGGCAAAGCATAAATAATATCTACATTAATATTTTTAAATCCTACTTCCTGTGCTTCTCGAATCGCGAGGAATGCATCTTCCCTCGTATGCTTGCGCCCGATTTTCTCAAGCAGTTCATCACGGAACGTTTGCACACCAAAACTAATTCGATTCACTCCACCTTCTAGCAGTACATTCAACTTCTCTTTCGGCAGATCTCCTGGATTCGCTTCAAATGTTAATTCACAATTTGGGGCGAACGGACGCAAATGACGATTAATAATCTCGAGTAATTTTTTTGTCTGTTCCATATTTAACGCTGTCGGAGTTCCCCCGCCCACAAAAATCGTTTTTATACTATCAAACGGAACTTTTTGAACCGTATTTATTATTTCCTTCTCTAAATAATCTAAATATTGATCAACCGGTTGGCGTTCAATAAACACTTTATTAAAATCACAATAGTGACAAATGTGCTGACAAAACGGAATATGAATATATGCAGCTTGTACCAAATATAACTCCTACCTTTCTAAAAAGAAAACCTCCGCACTCCGGAGGGTTCTCTACTTCTCTAACGTATTACGAATTTGTTCCATTCGCATTTTTCCCCAATCATACATCATTTCAACGATCGGTAAAAGTGACATGCCTAGTTCCGTCATATAATACTCAACGCGAGGAGGAATTTCGGGATATACTGTCCGATCAACAATTCCATCTTCCATTAACTCTTTTAATTGGTTCGACAAAACTTTATGAGAAATGCTTGGGAATAACCGTTGTAATTCACTGAAACGATGTGGCCCTTCCACACCAAGATGCCACAGTATCACAACTTTCCACTTTCCACTAATAATAGAAAGCGTCAATTCCTTTTCACAATTAAAATTACCATTTTGTATTTTATCTTGAATATCTTTTCGAATATTTTCGGACATTAACAATCTCCTAACTCTATATGAACTAAAAAGCTCTCTCATTATTGTAAATGAGAGCTGCTCAGATGTCTAAAAAGTAATTATACAGAAAAAAGAAGCCGCACAAACGACTTCTTTTTTATTTCAAATATTAGTTGTCATCCATTTTCAGTACAGCCATAAATGCCTCTTGCGGTACTTCTACAGAACCAACAGACTTCATACGTTTTTTACCTTCTTTTTGCTTATCAAGAAGTTTACGCTTACGAGAAATGTCACCACCGTAACATTTTGCAAGTACGTTTTTACGCATCGCTTTAATTGTAGAACGTGCTACAACTTTATTTCCGATAGTCGCCTGAATTGGCACTTCAAATTGTTGTCTCGGAATTAATTCTTTTAATTTCTCTACGATTACTTTACCACGGTCATACGCTGAATCACGGTGTACGATAAATGATAAAGCATCCACTTGTTCATTATTTAAAAGAATATCCATTTTCACAAGTTTAGATGGTTTATAGCCAATTAACTCGTAGTCAAATGATGCATACCCTTTCGTATTTGATTTCAATTGATCGAAGAAGTCATATACGATTTCTGATAACGGGATTTCATATGTTAATGTAACACGCGTTTCATCTAAATATTGCATATCAATAAACGTTCCACGTTTACCTTGGCAAATCTCCATTACAGCTCCAACATAGTCATTCGGAACCATAATTGAAGCCTTCACAAACGGCTCTTCTACACGATCGATAGACTGTGGATCTGGCATATTAGATGGGTTATCAACAATAACATCTTCACCGTTAGTTAAATAAACTTTATAAATAACGCTTGGCGCTGTTGTAATTAAGTCAATCTTAAATTCACGTTCAATACGTTCTTGAATGATTTCCATGTGAAGAAGCCCTAAGAAACCACAACGGAAACCAAATCCTAGCGCTTGAGATGTTTCTGGTTCAAACTCAAGAGCAGAATCGTTTAACTCTAATTTTTCTAATGCATCACGTAAATCGTTATAACGAGCAGAGTCAATTGGATACAGACCACAGAATACCATCGGGTTTAACTTACGGTAACCTGCTAACGGCTCTGCAGCTGGACGTTTCGCATGTGTAATCGTATCACCAACACGTGTGTCACCAACATTTTTAATCGATGCTGCTAAGAAACCTACATCACCTACTGTTAACTCGTCACGTTGCGTAGTTTTCGGTGTAAATACACCTACTTCTGTTACTTCAAATTCTTTACCCGTTGCCATCATACGTACTTTATCGCCAACTTTTACTGTTCCATTTACAACACGGATATAAGCAATTACACCGCGGTACGGATCATATAAAGAGTCGAAAATCATACATTGTAATGGCTCTTCTGAATCACCCGACGGAGCTGGTACTTTTTCAACAATTTGTTCTAAAATTTCTTCAATACCAATTCCAGCTTTCGCAGAAGCAAGTACCGCTTCTGATGCATCTAAACCAATTACATCTTCTACCTCTTGACGTACACGTTCTGGATCCGCACTTGGTAAGTCGATTTTATTAATAACTGGTAAAATTTCCAAATTGTTATCAAGCGCTAAGTATACGTTTGCTAACGTTTGCGCTTCAATACCTTGCGCTGCATCTACTACAAGAATCGCGCCTTCACAAGCCGCTAAACTACGAGATACTTCGTACGTAAAGTCGACATGTCCTGGTGTATCAATTAAATGAAGAATATACTCTTCACCATCTTTTGCTTTATAGTTTAATTGTACTGCGTTTAATTTGATTGTAATACCACGCTCACGCTCTAAATCCATAGAGTCAAGCAACTGAGCTTTCATTTCGCGTTGTGTTAACGCGTTTGTTTTCTCTAAAATACGGTCTGCTAACGTTGATTTTCCGTGGTCAATATGAGCAATAATAGAGAAATTACGAATTTTGGACTGTCTTTTTGCTCTTTCTTCTTTATTCATCTATGTTCTCAACTCCTAATAGTCTCGCCAATATACACTAGCACTGATTATATCAATAGAGCAACAAAGATTCAATGAAAACTCGTGCTGCTTACGATACAAATCATTCTATCTATATCTTATGCGAATAAACCATAAGAGACAAACCCTTTTCAAATTTTAAAACGGCTGTCCTACAAATCAGTAAAACAACCGCCTCCCATGTTACTCTTAGCTAAAAATTTCTTTTATTTTCCCAACAACTATATCCGTCCCGAACTTCGTCATTTCATAAGCTACACTTGCTACCGCCATCCCAATTCCTTCTACAACATTAAAACTTCTTAAACGTTCTAATTGCTGTTGTTTTTCTGAGGCCGAAAACGAGCTACCCAAAATTTCTGATTCAGCACCTGTACTTTCTGTCCCTGTCATATGAGCTATTTGTTCATATGACAATTGCTGATAGCCTTTCATACTTTTCAAACCATGATTAGCAAGTGCCACTCCTGCTATCATCATAAGTAAACATAAAGCTACACTACATATACACAAAAGCGCAAAGCGACTCAAACCATAATCATTCGTTCCCCTCAATGTGTATATGCTCCCGTATTATCTTGATCAATTTGATGATGTAGCGCTGCATTTAAACCACTCGCTATTACATTCGCCATATCCTCAATAAAAGTATCTACTTCTTTTGGGGTTACCATTAAATTATGACCAAGAGGAGATAGCACTTCATAAATCAGCCTTCTTTTTTCTTCTTCTTCCAACGTACCAACAGCACCTAAAAACATATTTCTGCTCTTTTCATCCGGCATATCTTCTTCTGTTAATTTTTTCTTTTCTCCAAATGAAAATCCCGCTGGTAACAAAGATCGTGAAGGTTTATTTCCTTCTTTCATCTCTCGACCAAAATGTTTCAAAATAAAATCAATCGTATCACTTGTAATCGAAACAGCATCGACCACAGTCGGAACACCAATTGCGATAACAGGGATACCTAATGTGTCTTTACTTAGTTCTTTACGTTTATTCCCAACCCCTGATCCAGGATGGATTCCAGTATCAGAAATTTGTATCGTGCTATTTACTCGTTCAATAGAACGGGCAGCTAATGCATCAATTGCAATTACAAAGTCCGGGTTCGTCTTCTCAATAATTCCATAAATAACATCGCTCGTTTCGATTCCTGTAATCCCCATTACCCCCGGCCGAATTGCACTAACAGGCCTAAATCCTTCTTCTACACTTTCAGGCTGCAATTGAAACAAATGTCTCGTTACTAATACATTTTCTACAACTATCGGTCCAAGAGCATCTGGTGTTACATTCCAATTCCCAAGACCTACAATTAAACAGCTTGCTTCTTTTGTAACTCCAACCTCTTCTAAGAAACAAGAAAATTCTTTTGCAAAAATACGCTCCACTTTTTGTTGAAGTTCTGTATCTTGCTGACGTATCCCTTGTACTTCAAGTGTTAAATAATTTCCAGGTTTTTTCCCCATCGCTTCAGAGGCAGCTTCATCAATCGTTACTTTTGTAATTATAGTACC
Source organism: Bacillus sp. 2D03 (assembly GCF_003946765.1). Lineage (NCBI taxonomy): Bacteria > Bacillati > Bacillota > Bacilli > Caryophanales > Bacillaceae > Bacillus > Bacillus sp. 2D03. Next base: position 368,013 of record NZ_RPSJ01000001.1, read on the forward strand.
TTCTTCTTCTCTCTCTTTTACAATAACTCCCTGTATCCCTTTTTGTTCTTCTTGGCTTTCTTGCAACATTTGATGAGCTTCTACAGCAAGGTCAGTTCTAATGCTATATTTACTTAAATCTAATGGTTCTTTCATCGTATCTCCTCCGTAATTCATAGTAAATATCGTTAGATTTCCCAAAGTTATATAAGGTCATTCTTTCCTTTACGTGAAATTTCATGGATATACTATTGCAATTCTCTTCACCGTTTGATAGAATATCACTTGTTCTATGTAAGAATCGAGTCATTCGATTGCACCAGGGAGGTGAAAAGTATGGCAAACATCAAATCTGCTATCAAACGCGCTAAACTTAGCGAAGAGCGTCGTGCACATAACGCTTCTATCAAGTCTGACATGCGTTCTGCTGTTAAAACTGTAGAAGCTTTAGTTACTAATAACGATCTTGAAAATGCTAAAGAAGCTTTCAAAACTGCTTCTAAAAAACTTGACAAAGCAGCTCGTAAAGGTCTTATCCACCAAAACGCTGCAGCTCGTCAAAAATCTCGCTTAGCGAAACAAGTAAACGCGTAAGGCGTTTAAAAAACGATCCATTTGGATCGTTTTTTTATATACAAAAAAGTTCATGCACTAAATACATGAACTTTTTTGTGTCATCACATATGATTTAATCGCATTAAGAAAAATTCGAGCACAAGCTTCTTATCCATCTTTCCCGTCTTCATACTATAATCAGCTTCCGCTAATTCTATAATCACTTTTTTTAATTCTTCAAAAGAGAAAAACTTCGTTTGATTCATTGCTAACTTTACACGATACGGATGTACACCAATATGAGACGCAATTTGATTTTGTCCATAACCACGTTGCTGTAGCTCTTTCACTTGATACAACAAGCGGAATTGACTCACTAATAACGCAAGCAATTTAATCGGCTCTTCCTGCTGCGTAAATAATCCATCCAAAATTTGCATTGCACCTGCAATATCTTTTTTCACCACTTTTTCTGTCAAAGCAAATACATTTTGCTCAACTGATTTTGGCACAAGCTCTGCAACAAGTTTCGTCGTAATCTCTCCGCCCATACCAACGTATAACGTTAACTTGTCCATTTCCTTCGCCAACATCGTTACATTACTTCCCACAAGCTCTAGCAACAAACTAACAGCCGCGTTATCAATATGCACATGCACTTCATCTGCACGAGCAACAATCCACTTCTGAACATCCTGTACTTGCATCGCATTCGCTTCTACTACATCTGCTGTTTTCTTTAATAGTTTTGTAATTTTTTTTCGCTCATCAAGTTTTTCGTAAGGCGCAACAAAAACAAGAATAGAAAATGGAGAAGGTTCACCAATGTATTCTTCTAAAATTTTTATATTTTGCTCTAACTTTTCTTTTTGCGAAGTCAAAAATAGCGGTGATTTTATTAACAGTACTTTCCGTTCTCCGAAGAAAGGAAGCGTACGCGCATCCTCAACCACATCTTCTAAATACGCTTCTTCTAAATCGTATGTCACAACATTAAACTCTCGATCTTCTTCTTCAAGTGCTTCTGTCGTAATAAGCTTTATCGTTTCATTTATAAAAAAAGCTTCCGTTCCATATATTAAATATAACGGAGCAAACTGTTTCTTTTTAATTTTTTTATGTATATCACTCATACTTTTTCCTACTCCCTAACTTGGCAATATATATTTATACTAATGCCCTAGCTGTTGTTTTACAAGTACAAAGGAACAGGCTTTATAACCCGTCCCTTTATTTATATTAAACGCCACGCAATAAGCCCCGGGTTTCTTATTGGTGTGCGGTAATCACCTTCCCTTTATTATTCGCAATAAAAATTTGAGTATAAGTGCCAACTGTTAACATGCTTGGAAACGAAAAACTCACATTACTTCATGATTTACAAGTAACAAAAAAGCTCGTTTTCTCTTCATATGGAAATTGTAGATTTTTTTCTGACAATATTTTATACTAAAGTGGAATGTTGGGGAGGGATTCTAAATGAATGATTTTGAACAAAACGTTCAAAGTAAACGCAATGACGCTATTGATTCAGGGGTAGGATTTATCGTCTCATTTGGTTTTTTCGCAACACTTTTCATCATTGCAACTGTTATTAAATTTATCGGTTCTTAAAGACTGCCACTTCATGGCAGTCTTCTCTTTTTCATCTATTATGTGTTTTATCATATGTGATTTTACTTTTAAAGGTTCCATTTTCCCCTTTAAAAACATAGGAAATAGCACCTTGCTTGTCCGTGCGCCATATCGCACTCCCCATCTTCTCAAAACGCTCTATCACTTCTTTATGCGGGTGTCCATACCTATTCTGCTTACCAACAGATATAATCGCTACACGAGGCTGTATGACGTTCAAAAAAGGCTCTATAGATGACGTATTACTCCCATGATGAGCAACTTTTAAAACATCCACTTGTAAATCTGGATATGCCTCTACTAAAATCTTTTCCCCTTCTTCTTCCAAATCGCCTGTAAATAGCCACTTCAACCCTCCAAATTTTGCCCATATTACAATTGAAGCGTTATTTTCGCTTTTTTCTTTTCCTTTTGGAGCTAAAACGAAAAATTCCGCTTCATTTACACTCCAACTCTCCCCTTCCCCCACTTCAGTTATTTTCATTTCCTTTTCTAATGCCCGTTTCTTTACTACTTTTTCTAATACTGCATCTTTTCCCTTTCGACCAAATACCACTTCTTTTACAGGTATATATGATAATAATTCTTGCGCAGCACCTATATGATCTGCATCTCCATGCGTTACGATTAATTTATCAATTGTTTTAATACCTTCTTTTTGTAAAAAGGGTATTAAAACATCATTTCCAACAGAAAATTCATGCTTTTTTTGTTGCCATTCTTCCTTATTCACACGAAGCGTTCCACCTGTATCAATAAGATAAATCCCTTTATCATACGGAAGGCGAATTAATATTGCATCACCTTGTCCAACATCAATAAATGTTACACTTCCGCTTCCTCTAAAATATGGATATATATAATGACATGTGCTAATAAAAAGAAATACACTCGCAACTATACAAACTATTTTTTTCGGCGCTCTCCGTTCCCAAACCATCAATATACTGACAATACTCGCGCAATATACAGCTACAAGATTGAAGGGCGTTTCCCCGAAGATAAGCTGGGTAAATGGTAAACTTTCACAATAACTTAGAAAATCATTAGACATACTCAAGCCTATTGATAATACATCCGCAAATCCTTTTGCGAGAAACGGGACAATTGGCATACACAGTAAAATAATAATGCTACATGGTAATACAATGATAGATAAAAACGGAACGTATAAGAGATTGAGGAGACTGCTATATGGAGAAAAATAACCAAAGTGATATAACAAAATCGGAGTACTAACGAGCTGTGAAATGATAGAAATATAAATAGAATTTCGGATTACTCCGTTGCTACTCCCTAACAATAACGGAGCAGACAAAAGTAAAGCGAAGCTACCTACAAATGAAAACTGAAATCCAATATTAAAAACAAGATAAGGGTCATATATAAGCATACATATAGCTGTTACACTTAAAGCATCTAAACTAGATAAACGAATCGAGCACATAAAAGCAATCAACATCAAAACTCCTGTTATAGAAGCTCTTATAACAGAGGGTGACGCCCCTGCTAAAACCATATACAAAGGAATACAAACGATAAGGCAAATTGTTGCTACCTCCCTTGTCACACCGCTTCTTAGCAAAATAAAATATACTATCACCATTAACAATACAATGTGCGAACCTGAAATTGCTAACAAATGTACAAGACCAAATTGTTGATATTGCTCTTCCACTTCAAACGTCATTTGTTGTCTATCACCAAATAGTAATGCATTCATAAAAGCACCTGATTGCTCTGGAAACATTTCTGTAACTTTCGAGATTGCTTGTTGCCTCAAAAGAAGAATCCATTGCGTGAGCGACAGTGATGTTTTATAGCATTCAGAAATATATGTAGCCTCAAATGTGAAATGAATATGTTGTTTGTATAAATAATCACGGTAATTAAAACCATGAAAATTCCGAGCTGTTTCCGGTTCTTTCCTCTCACCCTCGAATACACATGATATCCCTGCGTATAATTGTTGCATTTTTTTCTTTTCCAAGACTGATTTGATTCTATAACTTAACTGCACTATATTTTTATTCTGATCTTCAAATTGAAAAGATAGGCGATCCCCATTAACAAGCGGTGTATTTTGTATAACCCCTCTTGTAACTCCATAGGACTCCCCTAGAGGCTTATTCCACGTTTGAACATAGGAAGTGTATATAGCGCTACTAAAGCACGCTACAATACAAAAAATGAAGGTTTTACGCGAAGTGCGATATAAACAGAAGAAAACATTTAAAAAGAGGCAAAAAACTATCAATAAAAGTGACGAGGAAAAAGCAATTGCAACCCCTATTATAAACGAGATTGCAACATACCCCCATTGTTCCTGCAACTTATACTCACTCCTTATAGCATCATTTTTGCTTTCGTGAATACATGCTGTAATTCTTCCATTGATAAATTATCTTTTTCTAAAGACGCAAATAATTCTTTCAACTCTGTATAACGTTTTTGCTCCTCTAATGCAGCAATATCATATTCTAGCGGAACGTGCTTCACTGTTACGTTCGCTTGTTCAAATAACTCTATGGCGTATGGATGATTTTTATAATCCTGTGCATAATAAACCGCTGTAATACCACTTTGAATAATCGCCTTACAACATTGTAAACAAGGGAAATGCGTAACGTAAATTTCTGCTTCCTCTGTTTTCGCACCAAACTTGGCACATTGTAATAAAGCATTCATTTCGGCATGAATTGTCCGAACACAATGATTATCGATTACGTAACAACCATCATCTATACAATGTACGCCACCTTTAATTGAACCATTATACCCACCAGCAATAATTCGTTTATCGCGAACGATTGTCGCTCCTACCGCAAGCCTTGTACATGTACTACGCAAAGATAGTAGATGGCTTTGCGTCATAAAATATTGATCCCATGAAATTCGTTCCATATTTTTCACCTACTTTTTTGTCTACTTGTAGTGTAGCGAAAGAAGAAAAACTTCGTCAATCTTTTACGGAATAATAATTTGATCTTTTATCTTTTCAAGAGACTTCGCACCAATCCCATCAATCTCTAATAAATCTTCTATTTTCTGAAACGGACCATGTTCTTCTCGATATTTCAAAATACTTTCTGCCTTTCGAGAGCCAATCCCTGTAATTTTTTCTAGTTGTTCTTTCGCCGCTGTATTTATTCGAATCTTGCCATCTTCCTTAGAAGAAGTAAGCACCCCTTGTTCTGACTCATTTTTACTCGGTATATAAAGAAGCATTTGATCTTGTACAATTTGTGCTAAATTTACTTTTTTCATATCTACTTCTGATAAAAAACCACCAGCCTTTTGAACCGCATCCTTTACGCGATCTCCTTCCTTCATTTCATATACCCCTTCTTTACTAACCGCTCCTTTCACATCAATTATAATTGTTCTTTTCTGTTCCTTTGTATCCGATATTTTCGGTTTACCCTTTTTTTCTATCTCCTTCTCTTGTACATTCATTGTAATAGGCGTTCGTTCTACACTCTGATTCGTTTTCCAAAAAACAAGAAAAAGTAAAGTTCCAATAATAGCTACTAAACCTAACCACTTTTTCGGAAAATCCCACATCATTTTACACCTCTAATCATAAATTTATAACATCATTCATATTGTTTAGGAGAAAGCTGTTACGAAGGAGGGATGAAACTTTGAACATAGGAATTATAGGGACAGGAAACATGGGAAATATACTAATCGATGCATTTTTAGAAACCCGTGCTGTCAAACCTTCTTGCCTTACAATCATTAATCGGACGCCTGCAAAAGCATATCATATAAAAGAAAAATACCCTTCTGTTCAGATAGCAAAAACAATCCCGGAAGTAATCGAACAATCACAACTTATTTTTATTTGTGTTAAGCCGATAGATATATACCCTATCCTAAAAAAATACGCTGAACATTTTTCTGATGAAACGTGCTTAGTTTCTATTACAAGTCCAATATCTCCATCACAATTAGAGACTCTCGTACCTTGCCACGTCGCGCGTATCATTCCAAGTATCACAAATCGCGCGCTCTCTGGCGCCTCACTATTTACATTTGGAGATAATTGCTCTGAAGAATGGCAACAAAAACTACTTCGTCTATTCAAAAACATTTCTACACCTCTTGTAATAAAAGAAGATATAACGCGCGTTTCATCTGATATAGCAAGTTGCGGTCCTGCTTTCTTTAGTTATTTACTACAATGCTTCATTAACGCTGCTGTAGATAAAACAAATATTACACACGAAGAGGCTACTACTTTAGTAAGTGAAATGGTCGTGGGGATGGGGAAATTACTTGAAAAAGAAATCTTCACATTACCTACCTTACAAGAAAAGGTTTGCGTGAAAGGCGGCGTTACTGGGGAAGGCATTCGGGTTTTAGAAGAACACGTTGGAGATATGTTCCATAAGTTAATCGAGCGAACACATGAAAAATTTGATGAAGATTTAGAATGCGTTGATCAGCAATTCAATAAACACACATAATAAATACGTCATTTTCATTCCAAATCCTTTTTATAAATACTTACTTTTTTACAATACATTTTCACTTCAACTACTATTCCCACACTTTACGCATACGATCTTTAGATTATGCTAGAACTAAAAATACATCTTCTTTATAAAACAAAAGCAACCTTCTCGGTTGCTTTTGTTTTTATCCGTTTTTCTTCGCCATGAAGAAAATACGCTCTGTTTGTTCTGTAACTTCAAGTCGCTCAAAATCACCTGTTACACGAAGCACTGTAAAGCCTGCTTCTTCAAGCCATTTCGTTAACTCTTCCACTTGATATGCACGTTGCACGTGACATTCGTCAAACCGATGGTACACATCTTCTTCTGGATCTTGAACAAAGAATGTTAAATCATGCTCTACACTATTTGATTCTTCACCAGGGAAGCAATTCCAAATAAGAGATATTTCTTCTCCATTCACTGTATACGTTTCATTTTGAAATACATGATGTATTTTATATAAAGAGTGTACATCAAATAAAAACAAACCATCTTGACGTAAATGGTGAAATACTCTTCTAAATGTTTCTTGTACTCCATCTTCTTGCAATACATAATTTAATGAATCACAAAAAATCGTTACACAGTCAAACTCACCCGGAACATCAAGCTCGCGCATATCTTGTTGGTAAAAAGGAATAAAATGCCCTTCTCCGCCTAGTTTTTGCTGAGCGACTGTTAACATTTCTTCTGAAAGATCGACACCTATTAAATCGTAACCCTTTTGCACAAGCGGCAGGGTTACATTACCTGTACCGCATGCTACATCAAGAATTTTTGCCTCTTTCATACCTGCCTGCTGTAAACTTCCCTCTGTAAATTCCACCCATTTATCATAAGGGACATCATTCATTAGTTCGTCGTACAACAATGCAAATTGTTCGTATTTCATTGGCCTAACTCTTCTGTAATATCTTCACGTGGCACATCGCCCCATAGACGCTCTAAATTATAGTGATTACGCTCATCTTTATGGAATACATGAGCAACTACATCTCCAAGATCAACTAATACCCAACGTGCTTCGTCAAACCCTTCCATACGTTGTACGTCGATTTGGAACTCATGTGCTTTTGATTTAATTTCACGTGCAATTGCTTGCACTTGTTTATCTGAATTTCCGTGACAAATAATGAAATAATCTGCAATTGGTGAAATACCTTGCATATTTAGGACAACCATATCTTCTGCTCTCTTATCATCAGCTGCTTTTGCCGCTAATACTAATAATTCTTTATCGTTCATTTACTCATTTCCTCCTTGATAACTGCATTGTATGTTTGGAATGTTAATGGATAAATCGTCTGATCTTTTTCCATTAAAAATTGAATTGTTCTCTTTAACGCAAATAATAGGGCTTGATTTATATCCGTATATGCGAGTTTACGAGCCTCTTCCACTCCTGGAAACTTTCGCCCAGGTTCAATGTAATCAGCTACATAAATCACTTTATCTAACATCGTCATATTCTCATGACCACTTGTATGATATGTAATAGCTTGCAAAATTTCAGAATCCGTAATGCCTACTTCTTTTTCTACTAAGTATGCCCCAACAGGTGCATGCCATAACTCTTTGTTATAGCAAAGTAAATCTTTCGGCAAATCTTCACGTTTAATAATCTCTTCCATTTCTGAAATTGCTCTACATTTCGCATAATCATGGAATATAGCTGCCATCTCTGCTTTTTTCTCGTCCACACCGTATAACTTAGCAAGCTCAATCGCTGTCTCCATTACACCAATTGTGTGTATATAACGTTTTTCATGCATTTGTTGTTTGACAATATGCAGTGCATTCTCACGATTCATACAACCCATTCCTCTCGATATATACCTGTACTTTTTCAGGAAGTAAATATTTACACGTTTTCTTCTCTTTATATCTCTCACGTAATAAGGATGAAGAAACTGCAAATTCCGGAATTTCCACTGTAGTAATCTTATATGGTGTATGCAATGTATACCCAGGTCTTGCAACTCCAACAAACGTTACAAGATTAAGTAAAGCTTCAATGTTATACCACTTCGGTAAATATTCAACCATATCCCCACCAATAATAAAGTGAAACTGCACATCCGGATACTTCTTCGTCAATTGTAACATAGTGTCATACGTATAAGATGGGCCCTTCCTACTTAGCTCTTCTAAACAAATAGAAAAGTGTTCTTCTGCCTCAGTCGCGAGCTCCAACATATGTAAACGACTTTCTACACTTGTAATATTCCGCCCTTGTTTATGTGGCGGAATCTGGTTTGGCAAGAACCATACTTCTTCCAAGTTCAAAGCGTGATATACTTCATTTGCAATTAGCAAATGTCCATAGTGAGGCGGATCAAATGTACCGCCAATGATGCCAATTTTCCTCAAAAGAAACGCCCCTTCCTTTTATATACAGCAACTCTCCTCGGTTAGGAATGAAGAGAGTTGCTATTAATAAAAGTTCAATTGGTTTCGCTCTCTACATCATTACGCATCAGCGATAAAAATAGCGCATGCTAATCTTTTTATCGAGGAAGCTTAATTTGTTTATTTTCTCTTGATTCTTTGTATAAAACGATTGTGCTTCCAATTACTTGAACGATTTCAGCACGTGCACCTTTTGCAAGTTCTTCCGCAACCTCACGGCGATCAAATTCACAGTTTTGTAATACACTTACTTTAAATAACTCACGAGCTTCTAAAGTATCTGCAATTTGTTTAATCATATTTTCATTTACTCCGCCTTTTCCTACTTGAAAAATTGGTGTTAAATGATGTGCTTGTGCACGTAAAAATCTTTTTTGTTTTCCTGTTAACATATATGTTAGCCTCCAAGCTTTTCTATAACTAATTGTTTCATTCTCTCGATATTTGGCGTGCGTCCTGTCCACATTTCAAATGCAAGTGCTCCTTGATAAACAAACATATCAATACCATTTTGAATGATTGCACCTTGCTCTTTTGCCTCACATAAAATTTTCGTTTCAAATGGATTATAAATTATATCTGATACAATCGTTCCTTTTTTTAACGAACAAATTTGTAATGGCGTATATTCTACGTGCGGATGCATACCTATCGTTGTCGTCTGAATGATAATATCATAATTTCCTTGTTCTTCTGTCGCTTTTTCTAACGACAAAGCAACAGAATTAACATCGGCCGTACGTGCAGCAATAAGTTCCTTCGCCTTATCTACTGTACGATTGGCTACATCAATCTCTTTTACACCTACATCAGCAAGAGAAAAATAAATAGCTCGGCTAGCACCACCTGAACCAAGTAACAAAATACGTTTCCCTTGAAGTGGTTCATTACTAATTGACTGCAGCGCTCGAACAAAACCAATCCCGTCTGTGTTATAGCCAATTAATCTTCCATCCTTATGAACCACTGTATTTACTGCACCGATTTTCCTTGCCAATGGGTCAATCTCATCCAAATACTCCATAATAGCAACCTTGTGCGGAGTTGTTACATTAAATCCTGAAATACCTAATGCTTTTAAACCTCTTACTGCTTCCCCTAGCAATTCCTCTTCAACAAGGAACGCATGATAATGGGCATCCATATTCAAGTGTTCAAATGCATCGTTATGCATAACGGGTGATAATGAATGTCCAATTGGATTTCCGATTACACCATATAATTGTTTCATAAATCCCTCTCCATATTAAATTAAAGATTTACGTAGTGAAACACTTACTCCTTTTGGTACGTGTGCAACAATTTTTGCTCCTGGTTCGTTCACAGTAACCCATCCTAATCCAGAGAATACAACATCCGTTTTAGGTTCACGAATATTAAATTCGTATTTCACTAGCTCAGGCATATTTGCTAATTCTTCTGGCGTTGGTGGGCTTAGTAAATCCCCGGCATGATTTTTATATAATTCATCTGCTTTCTCAAGCTTTGTACGATGGATTGTTAAGCGATTCGAGAAGTGACAAGTAAATGCACGACGACCACCACTTACATAATCAAAACGTGCCAATCCACTAAAGAATAACGTTTGTTCTTCATTTAATTGGAATACCATCGGCTTAATTTCTTTTGTTGGTGTAATAAGCTTTAAGCTTTGCTTTCCAACATAATGAGCCATTTGGTGGTGGTTAATAATACCTGGCGTATCATATAAAGAAGACTCTTCGTCCAATGGAATATCAATTAAATCCAGTGTTGTTCCCGGGAAATGAGATGTTGTAATTACATTTTCAGTCTCATCACTAAATTCTTTAATCATACGATTAATAAATGTCGATTTCCCTACATTCGTACATCCAACAACATAAACATCTTTGCCGCCGCGATAATACTCAATAGCATCTGCTAGTTCAGCAATTCCTTGTCCCTTCGCTGCACTAATTAAAAAGACATCTTCTGGTTTTAATCCTAGCTGCTTTGCACTATAGCGCATCCAATGTTTTACTTTATCATGTTTTACTGACTTTGGAATTAAATCAGCTTTATTTCCAACAAGTAATACTTTATTATTCCCTACGAAACGATGTAAGCCAGGTAACCAGCTACCATTAAAATCAAAAATATCTACAATTTTGACTACTAATGCATCTGATTTTCCAATTCCATTTAAAATGCGTAGGAAGTCATCATCTGTTAACGATACATCTTGAATTTCATTGTAATGCTTCAGGCGAAAACAACGTTGACAAATGACTTGTTCTTTCTCTAAAGATGAGGCAGGAGCATACCCCACTTCGTTTTTATTTTCTGTTTGAATTTCTACACCGCAACCAATACATTTAATTGTTTCAGTCAAACTTTATTCCTCCCAGTTAATTAAACCTTTTTTCTTCATATTTTTCATAATTCTTCGTTCAATTTTTCGATTAAAGCGCGTTACTAATCCGTCCGTTTGTGCTACCGGTACAACTAAAATTGTATGAAGGCCTACTCGGTTTCCACCAAGCACGTCAGTCAGTAACTGGTCTCCAATTACTACAACTTCATCTGGCTGCAAACGCATCTCTTGTATCGCACGCTTAAATGCGCGAACAAATGGTTTACGTGCACTATGAATAAATGGAATACCTAATGGATCAGCAAAATCTTTCACACGTTGCTCATTATTATTTGAAACGACCGTTACTTGAATGCCTTGCTCTTTCATTTCCAAGAACCATTTTTCAAGTTGTGGCGTTGCATTGGGACGATCCCATTCAATTAAAGTGTTATCTAAGTCAGTAATAACGCCTTTAATCCCACGTTTTTTTAAATCTTCTGGTTGAACATGATATACATTTTTCACATATTCATTTGGTAAAAATAGTTTCAATTTCTTTCACCTCTTTGAGGATTTTTCATAAAATTTTTCGACAACATTTTTCGATATATAACCTGTGGATAAAATTGTACACATTTTCCACATTAATTTTTCAGTTAATTTGGAATTTACTAACAAACTATACACACTTTATCCACCTAGTTATGTGGATAACCACTCGTTTGTGACTGTCATATTTTTTTGGTACATTAAATGCATCAACGAATCAATCCTTATATTATTAGGAGGTGACTCACCTTGAAAACAAAACATATGGAACAGTTATCCACTGAGTTACTCACTGAGTCTTATTATAAAGCAAAAGAACTAAAATTAAATCCCGACTTCATTTTACTTATAAAACAAGAAATCATTAGACGCTCATTAGAGGACAAGCTTGTCAAATCATCTTGATTACATATAAAGTGAAAGTTTAATCAGCCCTTACCAATCAAACAGTTACAGGATAAATTATTAGATGCCTTGTAAAAAGAGCCATCTACGATGGCTCTCGAATAAACAAGTACTCCCATCTAGGGGATTTCATCATTAAGTATCTTTGCCCATAACTCTTACTTACGGTTATAAAAGCTTTTCTTTATTTATGAGCTAAGCGAGTAGCTATTTTTTCACCAAGACGAAGCTCTTGTCCACTCTTTAATTCCTGCACTACTTCTATCATATCTTTTTCAAACAATAACACAACTGTTGAACCAAATGTAAAGTATGCCATTTCTTCACCTTTTTGAACAGTGTCTCTCTCATGCAAAAGCTCGATACTATTAACAAACATAGCACCTACTTTTACAAGAGCCATATGCTCGCCATCACTGCTTACTTCTGTAACAGAACGATAATTTTTTGACAGTGGTTCTTTCCCGTATTCCATACCAGCTGCATTTACCGGATATGATTTTCTACCGAGTACAAATCTTTCAGTCACAGAACCAGAAAGCGGACTATGAATGCGATGATAATGACTTGGACTCAAATAAATTACCATATATGTACCGCCTGCATATCGCGTTGCACGTTCTTCATTACCTAGCATATCCACAATTGAATAGCGCTTTCCTTTAATATCAAATGTTTTTGCATCCTCAATAGGACCATGATCTGCAAAAACACCATCAACAGGACTAACGATACTCGATGCATCTGTATCAATACTACGCTTTCCTTCTTTTAGCTTACGCGTAAATAATTCATGCAATGTTCTATATTCCTTCAAACCCTTTTCCATCTCATCTTGATTAATTTGAAAAACTTTCGCGTACGATGGAATAATGATAGAGCTCAAACGAGATTGTGCAAATTTACGTAATATATAAGAAGTAAAGCGACCATTTGTAAGTTCTATCATAAGTCGATATAATGTACGTCGCAAATTGCGAAACCCCCTAATCAGTCTATAACTTTAGTTTTCCCTTCTTTTCTTTCTATATCATATGTAAAATTGGTTCTTATTCCCACATATCATATAAAGCAGCCTTATTATATATACAGAAAACTAAGTATGGTATTATTCTTAAATTATTTAGCACCTTCTAATATTACAGATAGAATCCGTCATTTTCAACAGTGAACATGTATTTCTTCTTAGCATAACGCGTTTTCTTTTCTTATTTACAATAAGAAAAGCAGCCCATTTTAAATATGGCTGCTTCTAATACACTTTACTCTTTCGCTTTTTTCTCTTTCTCTGCCCTTACAAACTCGTGGAACATTTTCATTAAAGCACGCTTTTCAATCCGTGATACGTAGCTTCTAGAAATACCAAGCGCCTTAGCGATTTCCCGCTGTGTTTTCTCCTTATCTAGCCCAAGTCCAAAACGTTTCACAATCACTTCTTTTTCTCTTTCGTCTAAAATATCGATATACTCTTTAATTTTTTCTAACTCCATACTAAGCTGAATCATATCAATTACATCTTCAGACTCTGATTTTAATATATCAATAAGCGATATTTCATTGCCCTCTTTATCTTGCCCGATCGGATCATGAAGTGAAACATCTTTTTTCGTTTTCTTTAGTACACGTAAATGCATCAAAATTTCATTTTCAATACAGCGTGCTGCATACGTCGCAAGCTTCGTTCCCTTTCCTGCAGAATAGCTCTCGATCGCTTTAATGAGCCCGATCGTACCAATTGAAATTAAATCTTCTGCATCTTCTCCTGTGTTCTCAAATTTTTTAACGATATGAGCTACAAGCCGTAAATTATGTTCAATTAAAAGATTTCTCGCTTGAGCATCACCTTGCTCCATTAACTCTAAGTACTTTCTCTCATCATCTGATGATAACGGCTGCGGGAACGCATTGTTCTTCACATAAGAAACAAAGACAAACACTTCTCGAACCATATATCCAATTGCGGCGAATAGACTCAAACCTTTCACCTCCGCCAAAATAGTGGTCTTTATTATGTGTATGTGGGCGTGAGGTTGTTTGTGTCTGTACAGTTTATTTATAAAACTCAACACTTCTAACATTTAAAATATTTTATCGTTATATTATAATTAAATAAAATTGTTATTTATATATGAATATGCTATTAAAGGGGACACTATTCATGATTACATTAGAACGATTATTAAATGTAACAATTTATTTAGGGGTGTTTTTACTTTTCATTTCGTTCATTACTTTTGTTATTAAAAGAGGGCCTGATTTATTATTTTTTCAATTTGGAATTTCTTTATTTTTTGGAGCTCAAATTATAACTGGAATAAAATTTTTTCATAACTATGGTTTCTCCTTTCACTCAAAACTAGAACTACTTATCTTTATTTTCTATGTAATTGGAATTATTACATGTATACTATTATTCTTTCACTTTCAAAATCCGTATCGAATTTTTTTATTAATCTGTAGTTGTTTATTTTTAACTGGATCCAATTATTACTTTAAAGAAACATTAAATTTTAGTAAAAAAATTCCAAAGCAAAACAAAACTTTTTTAAGTACACAAGAAGACTCTTTTCCAAAAGAAGTTCGTAAATTTTCAGAGGATTACAACAACATAATAAGGAATGATTTTTATGAAATACCGATGATTCCTACTGAATTACAGATTACAAGCAAAAAAGATTCTTCCCATAGTACATCTTTCTTAGTTGAACTTCATAATAGCGAGAATGAAATTACTGATGACTCTGTACAATTAACTCCATCAGACCGTTTTTATGTGCTGTTAAATAAACAAAAAACAAAAATATCAAAAATAGTATATGAAGGGCAGAATTTTTTCACATTTACAGTCACACTAAAGGCTCTTAATTTACAGCAAGAACCAGAGATTCATAATATGTTTTTAGAAATAGATAAACGTAGAGCGATGAATCTTCTTAATTTTGAAATTAAAGCCCATACTAAAGAATGGAAAGTAATATTTAAAAGTGATAGTTCTCATTCCAATCTTCCTATCACATTTACTTTTGAAAAACGAACAGGCAAAGTATAAAAATAAAAAGAGTTATTTTCTTTGAAAAATAACTCTTTTTATTTTACTTACTCCAAATCTTTCTCCCCGCTTGGGCATCAATATAACGAATTTCCCGCCTACAATTAAAAGGTTCTTTATGTTTTTCATCTGTCGTTTGTTTGTAAAGTAGTTTGTATTTCGTTTCCTCTGCATCATGATCTAAAAACCATTCTAATTTAACTCGGATAGCCTCTCTGTATATTTCTAACGCTTTTTCTTTAGTTACTTTTGGTGTTATTTCATATGTGAGCAATTCTTTTATAAAGTTGCTAGACTCCCCCGAGTAGTGCATAACAGCACCATTTTCTGCATTGATGTTAATCATAAATTGGTTATACTCTGCCGGAATATCATTTATATATACAGAAAAGATAAATCTTTCAATCCCATCTTCTGCTTCTTCACGTTCCTCCCAAAGACGCAGATATTGTGTGATATCTGGAATAACTCGTTCTAAAAATTGAAGTGCTTTTTGTAAACATTCCTCTCTAGACAGTATTTGCTTTACTTCTTTATCATCTGTCAGTTTTATAAAACTAGTTAATTCATTGGTTAATTTATCAATTTTAACGCTAACTAAATTATTATATTTCAACATCGGTAAATGCTTTTTAAAGAATTCATTCATTAAATATGGATCCTTTTCTTCTTTCTGTTTTTGTAATTCCTCTTTCGGAACAAATTCCATCCTTATTTCATCATCATTTTCTGTCTCATCTACTTTTGTAAAACCTTCTTTATTCCAGTCAAATAATTCGAATACGTCACCTCGTTCGTTACCTTTTTTCGATTTTTCAACAGCTACAGCCGAAGGTAATTTATAATGATCTGGTCCAAATAAATCTTTACCTGTACTTGCATCAATAAACGCATGACTAGGCTCTGGTTCATATACAAGATGGTACCCTTTTACTTCTTCCCCGCTTTCATACTCACATGAAGAGTATGTTAAATCTACAAATACAAGTCTCATATCTTGTCTAGCTTTCAAATTTTCTAAAACGATATTCTCCTCAACAATTTCACTTGGCCATAACGTTTTTTTCTCTATAGCTTTTTGTCCATTGTAATGAAAATGCACAACATTACCTGAAGGGTGCACTCGCACAACGCACCCTGTATTCGGCAATGGATAGCTATTCACTTCTTGCATATAATTTACTTCTTTCCAACCGCGCCTGTCGTCCTTAACCGTTACATATGTATAGAATTCATATCCTTCTTTTGTATATTTTTTCAAGAACGCATTTGCAATCTCTCTTGCCTTCTTCTCCTCTATCGCTTCCTTGCCACTTGAAAAAGAATTTTCATCATCTATCCTAAATTCAATTAAATTACCAGTATGTCTATTTAATGTAATTTGTATCTGTTTCTCCTCATCATCTTTATGTGCCCACCACAATAAATGATACGGGTCATCAACCCCTTCTTGATCATCTACAACAAGCCTATAATCACCTGGAATATCAATAATATGAGCCACTCGCTCTTTTCTCTCTTTATCTTTTTGATTCATTATTCCCCTCCTCAATCTTACAATTTAAGGTAATTATAACAAAGAAAACTAAAATTTATTAACAAAAAAGACTAGAGATATCTCTAGTCTTCTACTTCGTTTCACGATGTAACGTTACTCGCTTTAACCGTGGACAATATTTTTTTAGTTCGATGCGTTCTGGATTGTTTCGTTTATTTTTTTTAGAAATGTAATTACGATCGCCGCACTCCGTACAAGCTAATGTAATATTTACACGCATATTTATTTCTCCTTTCTTTCAAAGATCGCAACTAAAACGTAATGATTACGATTTATATATTATAAAACTTCATTCTATTTGTCAATTGCAAAAACAAGAAGATTCCATTTAAAATCCCCTTGTTTTTATAGTTAAATAAATTTTCTCCCGCATTAACGGGCAGTAAGACCCCCACTGATTAAAAGTTTCACTTTATTAAAACGATTCGTATGTAACAAACTCACTAATCGGCTTTCGATATCCTCGTGGGCGAGTTTTAGTCGTATCACTTTTTCCTATCGTAATCATTAAAACAGGTACTATATGCTCCGGCATATTCAATTCACTTTGTACTGCTTTTTCATCGAAACCAATCATTGGACATGTATCATAGCCATAATATTTAGCTGCGTACATAAAAGTCATCGCGCTTAACGAAGCATTTCTAATCGCTTCATCCTCCATGAAACGCTCTCCTTTTCCTTCATATAAACCTTTCGTTTGCCTAATTGTATCTTCATATTCACATTCATCAATCATTTTTAAAACTTTCATACCGAAGTAAATATTTTCAACATTTTGGTATGCTTTTTTATCACCACAAACGAGCACTACCGCTGATGCACTCGATACTTTATATTGACCAAAAGCTAATTCTTTTAATCTTTCTTTTCGCTCTTGATCACGAATTACAACATAATGTGTGTGCTGCAAATTATAGCAAGATGGAGAAAGCTTAGTTAACTCAAATATTTTTTTAAAATCCTCATCAGAGATTTCTATACCTTGTATAAATTTCATTGCAGAACGTCTAGCAATTGCTAATTCTTCAAAGTTCACCATATATCCTCCTCGATAACTGTAAATTTAAATATACATTAATTTATCCAAATAGATAAATCAAATAAAAACACTTTAAATCCGAATAATAATTATGATTAACAGCAAAAAAGACAAAAAGCTGAAACAATTAGTTCATACGAAATTCACACGAATCTATTACTATAGAAACTGTACATAGTGAACTTATTAACAATCACGTTTATTTATATAAAATCTTACTCGAAAGGAGTTGAAAGTATGAAAACTAAATATCGCTTTATGATCTCATCATTTGCTGCTTGCGCTTATATGATTTGGTATTTAGTATAATAACGACCTCACTTGCAAATAGGAAAAGGTGTGTATATAAATGGAATATAATCAATCAACAGTTAACTACTGGAAAGCTTTTGTATTACCATATACATTTGCTTTAGAAGAGTTAAAAACTAAATTTGAAATTATGAACCGGGAAGCTCAATTTCTAGAGGATTACAACCCGTTTGAACATATAAAAACAAGACTAAAACAACCTGAAAGTATTATTAAAAAACTAGAGCGCAAAAGCTTATTACCAACAGTTGAAAATGCTCAAACACATTTACAAGATATTATTGGTATTCGTATTACATGTTGCTTCGTAGAAGATATCTATCATTTGAAAGAAGTCATTCAAAAACGCGAAGATATGGAAGTCATAGAAGTAAAAGATTATATCGCTAACCCAAAACGAAACGGATATAAAAGTTTACACATGATCATTAAATACCCTTTATCACTAAATTCTGGTACAAAAGATGTATTTGCAGAAATTCAGTTACGTACACTGGCAATGGACTTTTGGGCAAGTTTAGAACACAAACTTTATTATAAATATGAAGGGAAAATACCGGAGTATTTAAAAGATGAACTACATGATGCAGCAATGAAAGCTGAAGATCTGGATAATAAAATGGCCACTATTCGTCAAGATATTGATGATATTGAGGCATGCTCAAATCAAATTATGCTACCACTATAAAAAAGGTTCTCGCCAATGAGAACCTTTTTTCTATCATTTTTGGGAAGTACGACTCCACACTTATTAAAGTTTCACATTATTTTTTCTCTATCGTTCGAACCTCTTCAATCTTCCATTTATCCTCTTCTTTTCCAAGAGCATACTGTACTTTCTTTTGAAGAGTAATACTGTCGTCTACTTCCTTTTCTTTCGTTTCAACAATAACATACCCTACTTTACTAACTTTCATATCTATATGTTCCAATTCAATTTTCTTATTTCCCTTTTGAAATGCGGCTTCTTTTTGTGTTTTTAAGTCTTCAGCACTAGGCATCTTCTTTGAAAATAACTCCATATGTTCTGCAAGATTTTTTTCATTCGTCGTTCGCACAAATGTATGAATAACATCTTGAATAGATCTCTCTTCTTCTTTTGTTATTTGTACCTTTTCCTCAGTTTTTTTAGTAGTAGATTTTTGTGCTACATTATTCTCTTCTTGTTGACATCCAACTAGTAGTACTACAAACACTAAAATTAACCTTAATTTTCTAAATATTTTCCCCATATTCCCAACTCCTAAAAAGAAAAGTGAGGCATTCCGCCTCACTTTCGCTCTTAATTAGCGTCTTCCTTTATTCGGATCGCCACCGCCAACAATATCAAAGACACGTTTCGCTATATTTGTATTCTCTTGAACGCCAGAGAACAAGTATTTACCTGGACCAAATGCATACACGTTCACATCTTCCCCTGTATGTCCACCTGTTGTCCAGCCTGTAACCGAGCGCTTATTGAAAATATCTTCAATTGCATTATCAATCTTTGTTACATCTTTTGACGGAGCTATATCATTTACAGCTTGAATTTCTTCTGGAGTTAATTGTAAATCAATATACTTTTTCAATGTTTCTTCTACATTTGCACCTTTTGCAATCTCATTTGCCATAAAGTCTGGTGTGCGTTTTGCAGCTTTAATTGGATCTACTTTAAAGTTATACTCGCCATTGGCACCTAAAGATAAGCCACCAGTAGCGTGATCTGCCGTTGCAACAACTAACGTATTTTTATCTTTTTTTGCAAACTCAATCGCTGCTTTGAAAGCTTTTTCGAAGTCTTCCATTTCACTCATTGCACCAACAATATCATTATCATGTCCAGCCCAGTCGATTTGACTTCCTTCCACCATTAAGAAGAAACCATTTTTATTTTTGTTCAAACGCTCAATTGCTGCATTAGTCATTTCTTCTAATGAAGGTGTTTTCTCATTGCGGTCAATCATTTTATCTAATCCACCTGGTGCAAATAAACCAAGAATTTGATCATTTTTATCATTTAACAATTGATCTCGATCCGTTACATAGCTATAACCAGATTTCTTAAACTCTTCTGTAAGATTACGATCTTTTCTAACAAAGTTCTTTACGCCGCCGCCAAGCATAACATCTACCTTATGCTTCCCTTTAATTTTCTCATCAAAATAATCATTTGCAATTGCGTCCATATTTTTACGGCTAATGTCATGCGCACCGAAAGCAGCTGGTGTTGCATGTGTAATTTCAGAAGTTGCAACGAGTCCCGTTGATTTCCCTTTTTCTTTCGCTTGCTCAAGAACTGTTTTCACTTCCGCTTTATCATTATCAACTGCAATTGCAGCATTATATGTTTTAATTCCTGCTGACATAGCTGTTGCTGCCGATGCAGAGTCTGTAATATTTTCATGTTCATCTTCTGGGTATGTTTTTTGTGTTCCTACAAGATGCTTATCAAATTCTGTAGATTCCATTTCAAAGGTTTTTGGATTATCTTTCATATAACGGTGAGCCGTCATATATGAAGGGCCCATACCATCCCCAATTAATACGATAACATTTTTAATCTTTGCATTGCTTCCGTTCTCATCTGCATTAACCTCACTAGAACGAGTAAAATTCCATGTTGCTACCGAAGTAACTGCTAATGATGCCACAACTGCAAATGGCCATGCTTTTTTCACAAACTTTTTCACTGTCTTGTCCCCCTAATTAGGTTATTCATTTCCCACTATCAAATTTAATGGAAGACTATTAAGAGAAAATTAGCTGTATGTAAATTTTTTGTTAACTTATGTAAATATCAGTTATAATTTGTATAAGTTTGTCTTTTTGTATCAATCATTCCGCCCTTTACAATTTAAATATAAACAAGTTGGATTTCATTTAACGTAAATCTCTTTTTTTACATTTTGACTCTATGTTTATGAAAATAAATAGAAATGCGGTGAGCCTTTATGAAAATAGTAAAGCTAAATGAGTCTTTTATTTTTGAATTACTTAATCTTTGCAAATCTGTTGGATGGTTACACGATGAAATTTTTATGAAAAAACAATTCGAAATGTATCTTTCTATCGGCACACTTGTAGGTTACATTCATGAAAACAAACTCATTGCGACTGGAGGAGTATTTCCCTTTACAAGTAACTTCGCTTCCATTGGTATGTTAATCGTTCACCCTAATTTTCAAGGACGCGGAATAGGGCGCATGTTGCTAAATCATTGCTTGGAACAAATTCATCCAAAACAACCCACTGCACTTATTGCGACAAAAGCTGGCGAACCTCTATACACATCATGCGGATTTCAAACAGCAACAACGATTCATCGTTTTGAAAAGCAAACTATTAAGACGTACCCTTCTCACTTACAACAAGTACAAGAAGAAGACCTTATATCTCTTACTTCTCTGGATCAAATTGCAACTGGTATGAATCGTTCTCTACTTTACTCTTTGCTATTACCAAGGGCCGTACACTCTTTTAAAATTGAAAGAAATAACTGTATAGAAGCTTTTTCATTATGCATACAAAAGGGCAATATATTATGTATCAATCCACTTATCGCCAAGCAAGAAGAAGATGCTATTCAATTATTAAAAAAGATATGTGAATGTTGGAATGGTATAATACGAATTGATGTCCCACACTCACAATTTACATTCCGTAAATTTCTTCAAACAGAAAATTTCCAAGAAACGCTCCTTTCACCTCTTATGATAAAAAATGGTAGCCAACTTCCTGGAAATCGTAATATGCTATTTGCTATGATAGATACAGCGTTATGTTAGAAAGGAGACACCTAATTGAAGCGATTTAGCTATTTTATGGTAGGTTGTCTTACTCTTACACTATTAGTAGGATGTAGTGCAGCAGAAAAGCCAGTAGAACAAGTAAAACAAGTTAAAAATACAATTACAGCGAAACTAGCTACCGAGGAAAAAATGGTAGAAATAGATGGTCAAACCATTTACTTTAAAAAGATTGGTAATGAAAAACCACCTTTACTTATGATTCATGGCTTTGGAGGGTCATCAGATGGTTTTCAAAAGATTTATTCCGATTTAGCAAAAGATCATACAATTATTTCTGTAGATGCTTTAGGATTCGGGCGCTCATCTAAGCCAATGGATTTTTATTATTCTTTTCCAACTCATGCAAATTTGTATTATAAATTAATGAAAAAACTTGGGTATGATTCATTCGCAATACTGGGGCATTCCATGGGGGGAGAAATTTCTCTAAATTTAACATATTTATATCCTGAAGCAGTTACTCACCTTATTTTAACTGATGCTACAGGTGGCCCTCATACATTCGTTAATAAACAAGGCTCACCAAAACTACAATTGTCGACTGATTTAAATGCCGTTTCTTCTATTACAGATTATGATGAAAGCAAAGTGAAATTCAAACGTAATGATGAAGAGCATTATAATAAAATGAAATTATGGCCTAGACGTCTTAAAATTAATGCAAATGAAATAAAACAGCCAACTTTAATTATATGGGGCAGAAATGATAGTAGCGTATCCTGGAAAGAAGGAGAAACGTATCATCAATTCTTAAAAAATAGCACTTTACATATTATTGAAAAAGGTTATCATGCACCATTTCGCCAAGAACCACAAGAATTTGTCGGGTATGTAAAAGATTTCTTTAAGAACAATCCGATCAAAGTTGAAAAATAACATAAACGGGTATCTCATTTTGAGATACCCGTTTTCATATATTAAGCAGCTTGCTTTTGGCGTTTTTGAGTTTTTGATCCTAATACTTTCGGGATAACGAAGCCATCCATTCCAAATTTCCCAGCGTTCATACCGGAAACAAGAACAAACATAGATAAGATAACCATCTCAGGGTTCACACCAATTGACCCACTAAACATATAGGAAAAGTTCATTACAAGGCCAAAAAAGACCGCTGTTTTTGTTAAACAGCCTACAATTAAACCAATTCCGACTAAAATTTCTCCCCATGTTACAAGTGTATTAAACAAATCTACATTTGGAATTGCAAATTCTTGTAAGAATGATGCCCACCAAGATTGAACAGCCGGTTGTGCACCTTTAGATTTTTCAATTGCCCCTTGCAAATAACCTGTTGCATCGAATCCTTTTCCTTGTAGTTTACCGATTCCTGCCATTAACCATGTGTAACCAAGATATACTCGAATTACTGCTAATACAAAAGAAACTGCTTTGTTTTCTCTTAAAAATTGAATAACCATATCTTCCTCCTAAAGTTGTAATTAAGTTAGTTACAGATTATATAATAACATTAGTTACTTATTTTTCAAATGTTAATTATGAATAATCTGTGACATGCGTATGAAACATTAAAAACTAATGTTTATATAGTAACTTTTATTACCTGTAAAAACTTGAACATATCATACCACAAGTGATAATCATTTTCATTGAAAAAAATGTAAAAAAAATGTGAGTTAAATGTGAAACACGTTTATTCGAATATAGAATAAATGTGTTTCACACTAATTATAGAATCGAAATGTATGTGTCTCCTCATCAATTAAACTCGCTTCTTGAAACGCTTCTTCTAACGTTTTCCCATGGTTAATAACCCCATAAAATAAGCGTATAGTAAACATAAGTGCTGCATTTCCATCTACATAATCAATCGATCCAATATATGATTTCGCCCCACTATGTAAAAAAGATTTTGCTAGATTTTTCTCCCCTAACGTGCACCCGCTATTTACAATATGTGTATTATGCAATTTTGCATATTTATAAATTTCTTCTGTACCAAAATACCCTCTCGGTTCATCTTGTTCATATACTTCTTCGCCTAACTCTTCCATGACAAACTTCCCTTCTTCACCATGAAAGCAAAAAATAATATAATTAATATCGTTAAATAAGTTCTTTCCAGAAAGAACTTCCACAAAATCTTTCGGTCTACCAATCCAATATGTCACAACCCTTGCACCAAAATATTCAAGAGATGCTCGGATTGATTGCGCCTCTAAATCCGAATTAAAACCAACTACTAATGCAATATTCAACATACAACCCCCATCCTATAATCAGCCCTTATCAATCAGAATTTTATGGGATAAATCCATTTCATATATGCCCGTTTCTTTCAAAAAATCTGATCTAGTTAAAACGACTTTCTGTAAATATTGCCTATATGCTGTAATTGTTCCATCGTGAGATACAATGCAAATTCTTTCAGCACCCAGTTCATAACACCAAAGAAGAAATTCATTTACTATTTGCTGAAAACTATTCTCTGAAATAGTGTTTATACCTTCCTTCCATAACTGATTATTTGAGCTTTTCTCTATCGAAAAATGCGGAAATAACTTTGTTATCATTCCCTGATCTACTATATAATCGCACGGTAATGTTTTCGCTCCTTCTCGATAAGGAAAAATACGCGGAGATACATATGGATGGACGATTTTTTGACAAGCAACTTTCGCACTCCATATTGTCGCCGTTTGCAAAGTTCGAAGTGTAGGGCTAACAATTAATATATCCGTTTCTTGCAATGGTACATCAAGTTGAAGTAATTTAGCTTGAGCCCTTCCTACTCTCGTCAATGATGGATCCAACATTTGCAAGCTTTCCGGTAAATCCGTTGTATGTTCACCTTCACCATGCCGAACAAAAACAAGTTTCATATTCAGCCTCCTCTTACTATAAAATCCTCACACATATTTCTTCCCTATTGCATTCTTTATTCCTGCTGTATAAAAAACGATATGTAAAAAAGGTTTGACACTAATCTTTGTAAAATATTACAATATCACATGTAAAATACTTTTTACACCGAAAGGAGAATTACATATATGAAATGGATAATTGTCTTTATTGGAATGATTGTATGGGGATATATAAACGGCTTCTTTAGTAGTGATAAAACTGCTAATCCTTGGATTACAGATGATGAACGTGAAACAAAAATTAAACAAAAAGCAATTGCGGCAAGCTGGTCCGGTGTTTTTATGTTTTGTACCATTAGCCTCTTAAATAAATGGTTAGGTTTAAGCACAAACGATAAATCACCGTACTTACCAGACCCTATCGCAGCTATTTTAAAGGAAAATGTAGAGTTACAAGTTTTACTCATGCTATTTGTTATGTATGGAATATTTTACTTACATTATCGAAGAAAATTAAGTGCCTAACTTCTAACTCATGATTATCCTCCTAAATGGTTATAGTAATTAGGACGAAATGAAAGGAGCGATAGAAAAATGAGTAACTCGAATGACTTTTTAGATACACTGCATGAAAAACAAGCAAAAGATGAACAAAATAGAAAGCGCCAAGGGAACGGAAACCCAGCGAAAAAAAAGCCAAATAAAACGCATAAATAACAATAAAAAACTGCCTAAAATGATCTTTTAGGCAGTTTTTTATTGTTATTTCACCGAGATGACATTTTCCCAATTCCATTTCTCATAATACCACGCTGGTACATCTATATTTTCAATCCACTTCTTTTCCTGTTTCCCATCTTTATGAACAAGCCATACATCCGCTTTCTTACGGTCTGAACGTATCCAAATTAATTGATTACTCTTCTTCATGAAGATCGGGTGGTAATCCCCTTGCTTGTTCGTTTTCTTTGTGATTTGATGCTGTGCATTACTTGTACTATCGACCTCATACAAAGATGGTAGTGGCCTTTTTTCTGGTGGAGTTTCTATCCCTGCCTCTTTTGCTCGTGAAACGATAATTACTCTATCGTTCTTCCATACAAAATCCCAATCAACATATCCTTTCGGCGTAAATATGTTCTGCTGAAGTGCTGGCAATTCCTTTACTTTTAAATGCTTATTTTCTAATGCAACTCTTCCGCTCCCTTCAATATAAGCTAATATATTTTTTGATGGTGCCCATTGAAACCATTGTGCGTTTAATAACATTTGATCTACTTTTTCAAACCGACTGCCATCTGCACGAACTAAGCAAAGCGTATTACTATCAGCTGACCATGAAGCTGTCGGTACTGCTAAAAATGAAATCCACTTTTGGTCTGGTGACCACTTAAAGCCACTTGCTACTAGCGCTAGGAAATCATCATGTTCATTTGGCAATGCATACAAATGCTTCATTTTGTGAGGATTCATATGTGCATCTTTTTGCACTTCATATAGCTGAGCACCTGTCCATCCTGTTGGAAGTAAGTGCGCTTCAGAGGATACAAGAAAGTTCTTTCCATCGGGGTACCATGCATAATCCCCTACACCAGCCGATACATTTTCAAAATCTGCATTCTTTTTTTCTACATCAAATGTATTTAATGTACCTGTAAATATAAATGCAATTATATTTTCTGTTGGTGACCATTGATAATTTGATGCTTCTGAGTGAAACGGCGTAACTTTCTTTCCATCTTTCATCCGATATAACTCAAGAATACTTTGTTTCTTCCCTTTTACATATGCTAGCCATTCTCCATCATGTGACCACTTCGGCCCTGTTATGTACTCTCCTTTTGTAATCTGTATTTCTTTCCCATCAACTTTAATCCAAAGGTTATGATGACGAATAAAAGCAACTTTCACACTATTATTTTCTGCACTAGTAATAGTGATAGAAAATAAAAACATAAACAACACTACACTACCACTTACTATTAGCCTTTTCATACCATCACTCCATTTCCCTCATAGCATTCCTCACTTTCTCCCTACAATATGTGAAAAATATCGATTCGACATAATCAGAAAAAATTTCCCAAGAAATTTTCAATTCATAGAGGATTGGTATGAATTGTGTCGAAAGTATAGTTTATCCAACATTTATATTTATAATTTTTAACTAAAATGCAAGATTTTATTTCTGAATATTAGCACTTTTATTAGGGGGAGTATCAATGAAAAAAACTACATCTACACTATTAAGCATGGCGCTTGTCTTTTCTAGTTTTGGAGCTTTAAGCGCTCATGCTGAATCACTACAAAAGGAAAAGCAATTTAGTCCACAATTAAAAACAACGATTGAACAGTGGGGAGAACATAAAATTGCTCAAAATGTTGAAACGAAAACAACAAAAGAAATATCAGTAATTGTAGAATTGCAACACGCACCTCTCGCTGCTCAAAGTAATATTCAGCATGCTCCAGATTTCCAAAATAGTAATGCGCAGTCTTATCATGCTGAGCTAAAAAAAGCACAAGAAGATACGACTAAGAAAATAAAAGAAAAAGCACCTGGTGCAAAAATTAAAGAAGTGTATAATACGTTATTTTCCGGATTCTCTATTTCAGTTCCTGGAGATCAAATTACCTCTCTTGCCTCTTTACCTGAAGTAAAAGCAGTCTATCCGAACTTAACATATAAATTGCATGAAACATCAAAAAGTGCTACTAACGAAGAAGCACCAAATATCGGTGGACCGACAATTGGTGCACCTGAAGCGTGGAATTTAAAAGATCCATCTGGCAAACCGCTTGATGGAAAAGGCATGAAAGTAGCCATTATCGACTCTGGCGTAGACTATACACACCCTGACTTAAAGGCAAATTATATCGGTGGATATGACACGGTTGATGAAGATAACGATCCAATGGATGGTAACGTACATGGTACTCATGTAGCTGGAATTATTGCAGGTAACGGAAAAATTAAAGGCGTTGCTCCAAACGCTTCTATTCTAGCCTATCGTGTAATGAATGACGGTGGAACTGGTACAACAGATGATATTATCCAAGGGATTGAGCGAGCGATTCAAGATGGTGCGGATGTGTTAAACCTCTCCCTTGGGCAGGATTTAAATGTACCTGATCAGCCTGTAACATTAACGTTAGAACGAGCAGCGAAACTTGGTGTTACTGCTGTCGTTTCAAATGGAAATGACGGACCAAAACCTTGGTCTGTTGATGCTCCCGGTAACGCAAGTAGTGTCATTTCTGTTGGAGCATCTACGGTTTCTATCCCGTTTCCAACATTCCAAGTAGCTGGTTCCAGCAAAACATATCAAGGGTTACCGTTATCAAAATCCGATTTTCCAATAGGAAATGATTCCCCTCTTGTATATGTTGGTTATGGCAATCCAAGTGATTATGCAAAACAAGATGTAAAAGGGAAATTCGCACTTATTTTACAAGGTACTTCTAGTACATTAGTAAAAGCAGAACAAGCGAAGCAAGCTGGTGCACTTGGTGTGTTATTAATCTCTAGCGAAAAAGAAATTAATATGATGCCGGAATATTTTTCACGTGAACATCTAGCTGTCCCAGTAACGCAATTATCAAATACAAATGGGGAAGAATTAAAAACTTTAATTACAAAACGAAAGAAAAACATAAAAATTGGACAACCAAAGCAAACAGAACTTATCGGTAACTTTAGTTCAAGAGGACCATCACAAGGAAGTTGGCTAATAAAGCCTGATGTTGTTGCACCTGGAGTACAAATTACTAGTACAGTACCGCGAGGCGGCTATGAATCGCATAACGGAACAAGTATGGCTGCTCCGCAAGTAGCTGGAGCGGTTGCCCTCTTGCGTCAAATGCATCCTGATTGGACGACAGAACAATTGAAAGCGGCTCTTGCCAACAATGCCAAAACATTACATGATGTCAATGAAAATACATACCCTGTTATGGCACAAGGATCTGGTTTAATTAACATTCCGAAAGCAGCTCAAACAAATATATTAGTAAAACCTAACAATGTCAGCTTCGGTCTTATTAAGCCCAATAGCGGAAAAGTAAAACTGACGCAAAATGTTACATTACAAAACCTTTCTAGTAAAAAGAAAAGTTTTTCAACTCGTGTGGAATTACTAGATGCAAACACAAAAACAAAAGTAAAAGCTTCTGTCCCTTCATCGATTAGCATACAACCGAATAGTAGTACCGAAAAACCATTTACTATCACTGTAGATAACTCACTACAACAAGGTGTATATACTGGAAATGTATATGTAAAAGAACAAGGGGCAAAAGAAGAAATTCGAATTCCATTCACATTTAGTATCGATCCTAAAGATTATAAACGTATCGATGGACTTGAAATTATTAATTCTACTTTTAGCCCAAATGGCGACCACGTACTAGATGATAATCTCATCAACTACTATTTAGTTGCGCCTGTGGATGATATCACATTGCATGCAAATTTAGTTACGAAAGAACATGTAACGTATCAAGGGATTATCCATCAAGCTAAAAATGCAACTCCTGGGTATAAACCTTTCAAATGGAATGGTACAAAAGCAGATGGCACTCCTTTAACTGACGGGCTATATCAAATTGAAGCAGTTGCTTCTAATTCTGGCGGAGAAACAAAGCAAACAGCTGCTGTATTTCTTGATCGAACTGCACCTAAGTTAACACACGAGGTTGACCAAGAAAATCTTGTAATTAGAGGAAAAGTTGATGATATTCTACTAGATTGGATGTCAGAATCTGGTTGGATAGCACCTGGTATTCCAGTGAGAATGCAATATGAAATTAACGGAAATGGTGTATGGGAACAGGCATTCCTGAACCCTTGGGAGAAAAGCTATGACATTTATTTCGATCGCACTCAATTACACGAAGGAAAAAATACTATTCACATTGTAGCAACTGATGCAGCTGGCAATACCTCTAATTTAACTGTTAATTTAGAAGTGAAATAAAGTGAAATTTTAATCAGTGGAGATTTCGTTCATCCCCACTGATTATTAGCCTTCACCAATCGGGGGTTCACGAGCAGTTAGGCTCCCATCTTACTTCTTTACTTCTTTACTTCTTTACTTCTTTACTTCTTTACTTCCACTGAATTTTGAGGTAGGAATTTTACTGCTCATTAACACGGGATAAAAAATTTTTGTTGACAATTTTTTTAATATAGTTTTATAATACAAAACATAGTTTAGTTGAACGAATTATATATCGGCTTTGAAGGAATGCTAGTAGCGACTTATATCACTGTCTCAGAGAACTGATGGTTGGTGCGAATCAGTACATATACAAGCGTGAATTACAATTCTGGAGCTTCTTTCCCGTAATGCTTTTTATGGCATGAAGAGAAAGACGGATCTTTCCGTTATCGTAAAGTGAGTGGTAAACAATTAGTTGTTTACAAATAGGGTGGTACCGCGATTTTTATCGTCCCTATCGGATTTTCCGATAGGGACTTTTTTGCATCCATCCTCTTACACAATTTCATATATACGCGTTGAAAGAATCGCAGTAGTATCTTATATCCCTGTTACAGAGAGCTAATGGTCGGTGGAAATTAGCACATATATAAGTATGAATTACAATTCTGGAGCTTCTTTTTCGTAGTGCTTTTATGCATGAAGGAAAAGACGGAATTTTTCCGTTATCATTAATTGAGATGTAAGTATATTTTCTCTTACAAATAGGGTGGTACCGCGATTCTTTCGCCCCTATCGGATTTTCCGATAGGGGCTTTTTCTATTTCTCACAGAAACATATGTTAAATAATTCCGAATCTTATGATAAAATTTTATAAGCGCTTACAAAAATGAAAGGAGGTGATACAAGCTTACGAAATCGATATTCAATTTTATTGAAAAAAAAAGGAGGATGTCTAAATGACAAAGAAAACAGAAATCCCATCGCATTTAAAACCATTCGTATCCACACAACATTATGATCAATACACACCGGTGAATCACGCTGTGTGGCGTTATATTATGAGACAAAATCATAGTTTCTTAAAAGACGTTGCTCATCCAGCCTATGTGAACGGACTACAATCATCTGGTATTAATATAGATTCAATTCCAAAAGTAGAAGAAATGAATGAGTGTTTGGCACCAAGTGGCTGGGGCGCTGTAACGATTGACGGACTTATTCCCGGTGTAGCATTCTTCGATTTCCAAGGACACGGATTACTACCAATCGCAACAGATATTCGGAAAGTAGAAAATATCGAGTACACACCAGCTCCAGATATCGTACACGAAGCCGCAGGACACGCACCGATTTTACTTGATCCTACATATGCAAAATATGTGAAACGTTTTGGGCAAATTGGTGCAAAAGCTTTCTCTACAAAAGAAGAACATGATGCATTTGAAGCTGTTCGTACATTAACGATAGTAAAAGAAAGTCCTACTTCTACTCCTGATGAAGTTAAGGCTGCTGAAAATGCTGTAATCGAAAAACAAAACTTAGTTTCTGGTTTATCAGAAGCTGAACAAATTTCACGTCTTTTCTGGTGGACAGTAGAATATGGATTGATTGGAAATATAGATGATCCAAAAATATATGGTGCTGGTCTCCTTTCTTCTGTTGGCGAAAGCAAACATTGCTTAACAGACGCTGTAGAAAAAGTTCCATTTTCTATCGAAGCATGTACAGGGACAACTTATGACGTAACAAAAATGCAACCACAACTATTCGTTTGCAAGTCCTTTGAAGAATTAACAGATGCGCTTGAAACATTTTCTAAAACAATGGCCTTTAAAACAGGTGGAAAAGAAGGTTTAGAAAAAGCAATTCGCTCTGAGAACTATGCAACAGCTGAGCTAAATAGCGGATTACAAATCACAGGTACATTTAGCGAGACAATTGAAAACGATGCAGGTGAATTAATTTACATGCGAACAAATTCGCCAACGGCATTAGCGCTTCATAATAAACAGTTAGCGAATCATTCTACTTCTGTACACAGTGACGGATTTGGAACACCGATTGGATTACTTACTGAAAATATTGCATTAGAAAATTGTACAGACGAACAACTACAATCATTAGGAATTACAATTGGAACTATCGCTGAGTTTACTTTTGCAAGTGGTATTCATGTAAAAGGAACAGTAACAGATATTGTGAAAAACGATAAGAAAATTGCTCTTATTTCCTTTATCGATTGCACAGTTACTTATAACGCCCGCGTTTTATTTGATGCTTCATGGGGCGCATTTGATATGGCTGTTGGCTCACAAATCACTTCAGTATTCCCAGGTGCCGCAGATGCAGCAGCATTTTTCCCAATGGATGAAGAAGTTCAAGAAATTCCTGCTCCGCTTGTACTGAATGAACTCGAGCGTATGTATCAAACAGTTCGAGATATTCGAAGTGAGGGGATTTTACACGACGCGCATATCGATCAATTAGTAGCAATTCAAGAAGTATTAAATAAATTTTATGCGAAAGAATGGTTGCTGCGCCTTGAAGTATTAGAGTTACTTTTAGAGCATAACAAAGGGCATGAAACATCTGCAGCATTACTACATCAACTTTCTACTTTCACAACTGACGAAGCTGTAACACGCCTTATTAACAATGGTCTTGCGTTACTTCCAATAAAGGATGTGAAAAATGATGCTAAGATTAACTGAAGAAGAAGTTCACGAGGAATTATTGAAGGTAGATAAATGGATGGTAAAAGATGAGAAATGGATTGAACGAAAATATATGTTTTCCGACTACTTAAAAGGAGTCGAATTTGTCTCTGAAGCCGCCAAACTATCAGAAGAACATAATCACCATCCATTTATCCTTATCCAGTATAAAGCAGTTATTATTACTTTGTCATCTTGGAATGCAAAAGGTTTAACGAAACTAGATTTTGAGCTTGCAAAACAATTTGATGAACTATTTTTACAAAACGAAAATGCAATTATAAGAAAATAAAAAAGAGAAGCCTTTTTAGGCTTCTCCTTTTATTTTGAAATGGATACAATGTCCAAATGGATCCTCGACTTGTAATATTCCATCTTTGTACGTAGCAATCTTGCCAATATTTTTTAAGCTTTCACATACTTGTTCTTTTTGTTTTTCATCCGCTAGTACAATTGTGAAATATTTCAAACCAACAGAACCTGGCATTTGCGGTGGTACCCCTTCACCTTGCCATGTATTTAAACCGATATGGTGATGATAGCCACCTGCTGATACGAACAACGCTCCATTACGAGCTGGGATCGTTACTTCAAAACCAAGACCATCAACATAGAAACGTTTCGCTTCCTCTAAATCAGCTACATGGAAATGAATATGCCCCATCACAGTACCAGCTGGAAATCCACTCCATGTACTTCCTTGCTGCAATAATTCTTCACCAGCTAACGGGTTACTAACAAATGGGAGCTCTCCATTCTCATCACGCCAAACTTCTTTTTGTCGATCATGATAAATTTCAATCCCGTTTCCATCTGGATCAGCTAAATAAAGAGCTTCACTAAAGTAATGATCGGCCCCGCCATGTAGTGGATATACCATTTCTACAAGATGACGAAGAACATTCGCTAAATCCTGCCTACTTGGTAATAAAATTGCGTAATGATATAACCCTGTTCTTCCTCTTTGCTTCGGAAAAGCTTCTTTCTTTTCTTCAATGATAAGAAGTGGTTCATCATTTTCATTCCCAAATGTAACGACTGCTTTTTCTTCTTTTAGCACCTTCATACTTAGTACTTCCGTATAAAACTCTAGTGATTTCTTTACATTAGATACGTATAAATGAACAACATCAAGTGTTGTATTGGGATGAAGTTGAAAACTCATCTTGTTAGCCTCCCCCATTTAAATTATTTCTTCTTTGACATTTTTTCTTTTAAGAAATTATCTACAAAACCATCAGCTTTTGCAACAAATAAGTATGCACCCATTGCTAATAATGCAAGTTCTAATTCGAAACCAGGATTTTTTCCATCTCCCAATAAACCAGCTGACCATTTCACTTTTACGATTGCTCCAACCATAACAAGTGCAAATAATAATCCAATATATCTTACACCTAAACCTAGAATTAATAATAGGCCTCCAACTAATTCAAATGTTGCTACACCGTATGCAAGTCCTCCTGGTAAACCAATGCTTGTAAACCACCCTGCAATATTGTCAATTCCTGATTGGAATTTTGTTAAACCGTGCATGAAGAATGTTACCCCTAACACGATACGAATAATTAAGTTACCAATATGTTGATTCATTTCTTTCTCTCCTTTATAGTTTTATTATATAAAACTTTTATTTACATTACAAAACATACACTAATTTTTTTTATTCGTCAATTCATTTTCACTGGGAAAAAATATATTTTTTTTGCTATGATACAAATAGTTGTTTACAAAAAGGAGCTTGATTTTATGAATATTGGTTCTGCAATACGTGAAATTCGTCAACGTAGGGGCATAACAATCGCACAAATTTGTGAGGGAACAGGTCTTTCTAAAGGATTTATGAGTCAGGTTGAAAATAATAAAACATCACCATCTATCTCAACTTTAGAAACGATCTCCAATTTTTTAAACGTTCCCCTTCCCTATTTATTGTTAGAGCAAAAAGATCGATTAAAAATTGTCAAAAAAGAAGAACGGAAATACAGTGTATACGGCAAAGATGAGCAAAGAATTGAACATGTTGCGGAGCAAGGGGGCCTTCGCCTATCTTTAGTAGAAATCCCTACTGGATTCCCGAAAGAAAACTCACCAAATGCCCATGAAGGGGAAGAATGTCACCTTGTATTACGCGGAAAACTAGAAGTTCAGCACGGTGAAGATATTGCAATTGTAGAAGAAGGTGATTCTTTCTCATGGAATGCATGTGTTCCTCATATTGTTCGTAATATAGGAGAAGAAACTGCATTATTACTCATCTCTAGTTATGCAGAAAATCGAAAACGTGTTTACTAAATAATAAAAAAGAAGCCTGTTAAACAGGCTTCTTTTTTATCCCCTTATAATTCCATAACTTGTCCCAACTAGTACAGTCTTTTCATGCTGATTGCGATAAACTGACTCGATTGAAACTTTTTTATAGCCTTCCATTTGCTCAACATTTGTTAAAGTTAGTTCACAAGTGATCGTATCTCCTGTGAACACTGGTCTAATAAACTCACTTACTAATTCTCTTGCTATGTAATGTAACTCTTCTCCCACTTTCGTCCCAATGCTAGCAGTCAATAAACCATGAACCATTAATCTTCCATCTTCATCGTATTCCACATGGTGTCTACCTTTATCACCGGTAATATTTGCAAATTCAAAAACCTCTTCCTCAGTAAATCTTCTTTCATATTTAAATACATCCCCAACTTTTATACTCATTTTTATCCCCCTAGAAATAAACAGAATTTTCTTTTATTTTATCATAAAACGAGCCTCAATCCATTCTCTATTATCAAAAGTCTCAAAATTACCTCGCTATACTTTTTTACTTGCCATTCATTTATCGGTGACCATCTCTTTTGGCGACTTGATATCCATAATACGCACATGTTCCATTTCTCGATAGCTCTCTAACTTCAAATCCACAGCTTCTATAAAAATCAAAATTGTTCGCAGAAGTATGTGCAAACCAGTCACCATGTGGTAGCTTTTGCAAACAAAGAGCGACAAGTTTCTTACCTAATCCCTTCCCTCTATATTCACATTTCACAACTAAATTTACTATGTTCGCGACCATGATTCCATCAGAAATGACTCTAACCATGGCAATCATCTCTTCTTCATCCCAGATTGTGAATGCCCATGTTGAATTTTCAAATGCTATCGTGAATTTTTCAATTTGCCAAGAAGGGATATTATCATTGCTCCAACCGGCATCTTCAAATAAAGTCTTAATTGCATATGCAGGTACACCATTCGTTCCCTCACGAATAATAAGTCCATTATGATAAATGTACATGTAATCCCCCCTTTTATTTTTATATACCATTCTTCAAAAAATGCAATTAACCTTTTTTCATCCAACGCGCCTAATGGAATAAACGAGAACATCCATCCCATGAAATGAAGTTGTTTTCTCATAACTAAGCCCCGTTTTTCTAGCGACAAAGATTGAGGCGGGGTGGTCCGGATTAATAAGAGAAATCAATTTATTCATTCGTAACGCTTGGAAGCCATAGTCTCGAAATGCTGCCGCTGCTTCTTTCGCATAGCCTTTTCCCCAATACTGAGGTAATAACCAATAACCAATTTCAAATTCCTCTTTTCCATCTATCTGCTGCTTTACTAATCCTGCATGACCAATCCGTATCCCCGTTTCCTTTTCAATTAATACAAATAAACCGAGGCCGTTTTTATAGCTAGGAATTACCCACTCTTCCAAACTTTTTTTACATTGCATATATGTTTTTAAATTCCCATTTCCAATATAGCGCATTACTTTTTCGTTTCCCCATAGTGAAGCGTAGAACTGTAAATCATCCATTGTATATTTACGAATTTGTAAACGGTCTGTATGAAACATTCCTTCACTCCTTTCTACTAATTTCTTCTTAATTTCACAATCATATTTTGTATGCACAATAAATGTTACCATTTATTATAAATGAATCAACTACATAACACAGAATATTCAATCTTATAGAAACAAAAAAAGCAGTAGACAAATATTGTCCACTGCATCCATATCATAACTAGCATAAAGAAAACTACAATTGAGGGGGGGGGGTAGGATTTTCAAATATACTAGATACTTATCCCGTTCTAACGGGCGGTAAACTTTCCAATTGTTTCAAGTGAAAAGTTTACCGCACATAAGAACTTCCTTCGTTCATTAAGATAGTATTGCTAAATAATCATATACACGCTTAGATTTCTCTCCACCCATTCGTGCATGTTGAAGAAGAGAAATACCATGAGGACCAGATGCGCGCAATGCTTCTGGTTGAGCTACTAAAATAGCTTGTACAACTTCTAATTCACCAAGCATAGCTGCTGCAAAAATATCCATCCGAGCACCCTTTTCTAGTAAATAAAGAGCAATATCTTTACGACCTACATGTGCCGATGCGCCTAACGCACTTTCCCAATCTGATCCACCCCAATTATAAGAGGCGTGAAGTAAGCTTGGTGATTCAACCAATAGCTCTTGTACTTTCTCTAAATCCCCGTGAGCTGCCATAACAAATTTTCTTACTAATTCAATGGTAATACGCTCTTCTGTTTGCATCGCTCTTCTCCCCTTTTAGAAATTCGTTTCGGTGTAAAAAAAGGCTTGTCACTTCCCTGAAAAATATCTACATCTATGCCAAATACATGTTGAAACATTTCATGGCATAGTACTTCTTCTGGTATACCATCATACTGAATTTTCCCTCGCTTTAATACAAGTAAACGATCGCTATATTGAGCAGCTTGGTTAATGTCATGTAAAACCATTATAATTGTCATTCCAAACTCCTCATTTAATCGTTTCACAAGTTCCATTACTTCCAACTGGTGAACGATATCTAAAAAGGTTGTTGGTTCATCCAATAATAAGACATTTGTACGTTGCGCTAGCGTCATCGCAATCCAAGCACGTTGCCGTTCTCCTCCTGATAAAGAATGTAAAAGACGATATTCACACCCTTCAAGATTTGTAACAGACAATGCCCAATCAACAATTTCTTCATCTTCTTTATTTAAGTGGCTACTCCATGATTTATGTGGACCTCTTCCGAACTCAATTAGTTCTTTCACTGTTAAATCTAATTGATGATCATGCATTTGTGGTAACATTGCTAATTGCTTCGCTACATCAGCACTCTTCATCATATGAATATTTTTCCCATCTAAAATGATGTCCCCTTCGCTTTGTTTCAGTAGCCTTGCTATTAAACGAAGCAAAGTAGATTTTCCCGATCCATTCGGACCAATTAAACTAACGATTTCTCCAGCCTTAATATGTACATTCATATTTTGCATTTGAAATCTTTCAGAGTGTGCGTAAAACACTTTGTTAACGGAAATCACTTTGTTTTCCTCCTCTATGAATTAAATATAAGAAGAACGGACCACCTAAGAAGGACAGTAAAATACCAACAGGCAATTCGATTGGGTCAAACCAACTTCGAGCTATTGCATCCGCAAAAACAAGTAATACCCCGCCGCCAAGGCATGATAAAGGTAGCAAATATCTATAATCATTTCCAACTAATAAACGTAGCATATGTGGTACGACAAGACCGACAAATCCAATAAGACCAGACACACTTACTGCAATTCCAGCTAATAATGTACTTACTACGATTAAATAAAACCGACTTTTTTCCACGTTATGTCCTAATAACTTTGCCATTTCATCTCCAAGCATTAACACTCGAATATGCTTAATACCAAAGAAAGCTAATATAATGGCGAATATTGCATAATAAATAATCATATTTAAATGTGCCCAACTTACACCACCAATACCACCCGCTAGCCACGGTAACACCGATTGTACTTTGTCACTATGTAATAACATTAATGCTGACGTTGCTGCACCAATTAATGCATTGATCGACACCCCTACTAAGACGATTCTTGAAGGTGGTGCCCCTTTTTGCCATGATAAAGCATAAATAACCATCGCTGTTATGAAAGCTCCTAAAAACGCCCCTAGTGGTAAAAAAGCTAGATGCTGTGGGAATAAAATCATGATGACAATTGCTACAAGGCCTGCCCCAGATGAAACTCCGATAATACCAGGATCTGCAAGAGGGTTTCTCATAACTCCTTGTAGCAGTGTACCAGATGCAGCTAAACATGTTCCTACTATAAACCCAATGAGCACTCTCGGTATGCGAAGATCCCATACAATTCGATGAACTGTCGAACCTTCATCTTGTATACCCGTTAGAATATCTCGTACAGAAAAGGATAAACTTCCTGCGAAAAGACCGTAAAAGAGACCTAGGATTGTTAATACAACTAAAGTAACTGCTATTATCCATCTTTTTTTCGCAAAAGGATGTTCCTTTTCTCTTACTACTTCACTACTTTCCATACGTATCATTTCCTTACATCTTGTATACTTTTATACATAAAGTCCATTGCTTCTGTAACTTTTGTACCAGGATTAGATCCAAATAAATCAGGTGGCAAAATAACTACGCGGTTTTGTTTTACTGCCTCTAAATTTTTCCACGCTTCATTTTTCATCATTTCGCCTTCGAATGCTTTTTTCACACTTTTTGGATCTCCGTGTGTAATTAAATAAATCACATCTG
Source organism: Bacillus sp. 2D03 (assembly GCF_003946765.1). NCBI lineage: Bacteria > Bacillati > Bacillota > Bacilli > Caryophanales > Bacillaceae > Bacillus > Bacillus sp. 2D03. The sequence goes on from NZ_RPSJ01000001.1 coordinate 407,177, forward strand.
GATTCGCCTCAATAATACGTTCTACACTTAGCTGTGCATATTGCGGATATTCTTTCGTTTCTGGAAAATCAGAAGCAATATTTTTTCCGCCTGTTTTTTCTAAAATATCACCTGATAAAGATGTTGGTAATGCCGCTAAATAAGTTCCTGGTGCGCCATACACTAGCAATGCTTTCACATCGCTCTTTTTCTCATATTTCTTCATTTGATCATTCATTTTTTGAATAATTTCTTTTGCTTTATCTTCTTTCTTCATTACCGTTCCATATAATTCAATATTCTTTTGAATATCTTGTACAGAATTCGCAGAAGAAATGATAACTTGCGTTCCTTGTCCTTCAACCGTTGGCACATTCTTTTGGAATCCATTGTTAGCAACAAGTACATCGGGCTTTAAACTAACAATTTGCTCAAAATTCGGTTGATGTGCATTCCCAATTACTTGTGCTTTCTTTAGCTCATCCGGAAGAGTTAATTTCGTATCCGGGCGACCTACTATTTTTCCACCTAAAGCATGAATAATATCCATGTCCCCCATACTTAATGTTGCAAAACTTTCTGGCACTTTATCGAATGTTACCTTTCTTCCTGATAGGTCGGTAATTTCGATTTTCTCTTTTCCTTTTTCTGTTTTGGTTGCAGACGCTTTTTCGTCCCCTTTGGCACTGCAACCTATTAACAAGAAAAAAATAGATAAAATCGCTGTAAATAGCGTAATAGATTTTTTCATTTCTTCACCTCTAATTGATAATGATAATCATTAACTACTATTCTACTTTAATTGATAAGGATTATCATTGTCAACACGAAACGCATATATTTTCCTACAAAAAACAAAAAGCGCGACAAAAAGATTTTTTCTTTTCGCTGCGCTCTAGTTAACAATATTATTCACATTCATTTTCCTCTAGCTGGTCACGCATCACTTTCACACGCTGAAAGAAAAAGAACGATAAGCTTAAAAATATAACGATGCTCCCCATCATAACAAAAAATTGGATTGTCTCTTTTGCTCCACTCGGAATCAATAAGCCAACCATTAACAATGTACTTACAGCGAGAAGCATTTGTCCAAACCGAGTATAATCTTCTATTTTTCCTTTTAATTCTTTCATTATATTCTCACTCCTCCATTTCACTGTATCATATTCTATGAAACTGAAAGACCAGTAAATACAGCCATTCTGGGAGATGTTTTCCAATAAAAAAAAGAGCCGCTTTTACTGCGGCTCTTTTTTTATCATTATTCACCTTTATATGCTTCCATATAAATTTCTTTCAGCTCTGAAATAAGCGGTAACTTTGGATTAGCAGTTGTACATTGATCTTCAAAAGCTCTTTCTGCTAATACTCCAACAACCTCTTCAAATTGCTCTTTATCGACTCCTTGTCCCGCAATACTCATATTAATATTTAAGCTTTTTCCAAGCTCAATAATTGCTTGGACGAGTGATTCCACCCCTTCTGCTGCCGAACTTGCTGGAAGACCGAGCATTCTCGCTATATGTGCATATCTTTCATCTGCCACAAAGTGCTCATATTTTGGGAACAATGCGTGTTTTCTTGGCTTAATAGCATTATAGCGGACTACGTGCGGCATTAGAATGGCATTTGCGCGTCCGTGCGGAATATGGAATTCTGGTCCAATCTTATGTGCTAAGCTGTGATTAATACCGAGGAAAGCGTTCGCAAATGCCATCCCTGCAATTGCAGAAGCGTTATGCATTTTTTCTCTTGCTTCTTCATCATTTCCATCTTTATATGCTCTCGGTAAATATTTGAATACGAGATCAATAGCTTTTAATGCTAATCCATCTGTATAGTCATTTGCCATAACAGACACATACGCCTCAATTGCATGTGTTAAAACATCCATACCAGTATCTGCTGTTACATGTGGTGGTACTGTCATTACAAATTGTGGATCAACAATTGCTACATCTGGTGTTAATTCATAATCTGCGAGCGGATACTTTATATTATTTTTCTTATCTGTAATAACCGCAAATGGTGTCACTTCTGATCCCGTTCCTGATGTCGTTGGAATCGCAACAAACTGCGCCTTATTTCCTAATTCCGGATATTTACATGTACGTTTTCTTATATCTAAAAATTTCTGTTTAATACCATAGAATGTCGTTTCTGGATGCTCATAGAATAACCACATTCCTTTTGCTGCATCCATAGCTGAACCACCACCAAGTGCGATAATTACATCTGGCTTAAAGCTTTTCATCATTTCCGCACCTTTGAAAACAGTTTCATCTGATGGATCTGGTTCGACCTCAAAGAAAACTTCAACTTTCACATCATTTGCATTCTTGTTTAAATAGTGCGCGACTGTATCGACATAGCCATGTTCAACCATTCCGGGGTCCGTTACAATAAATGCACGTGAAATGTTAGGCATATTTGTTAAATAAGCTGTAGCATGTTTTTCAAAATAAATTTTTGGTGGCAGTTTGAACCACTGCATATTCTTTTTTCTATTTGCCAGCCTTTTTATATTTAATAAATGGGTCGCTGTTACATTTTGGGAAACTGAATTCTTTCCGTATGAACCACAACCAAGTGTAAGTGATGGAATAAATCCATTATATATATCCCCTATTCCACCTTGTGATGAAGGTGCATTTACAATGAGACGGCAAGCTTTCATACGTAACCCAAATTGCTTTTGCACATCTTTATTTGTAGAATGGATAACTGCTGAATGTCCTAAACCACCGAGGTTCAACATTTCTTTGCAATATGTAAATCCTTCTTCTAATGAATTCGCCTTCACACAAGCTAATACTGGACTCAGTTTCTCACGAGATAACGGATATGCTGCTCCGATACCTTGAATTTCAGCTACAAGCATTTTTGTATGTTCAGGAACAGTGATCCCAACTAAATCGGCAATATACTGTGCTGATTTCCCTACAATATCACTATTTACTGCACATGTATTTTCATTTATAACGAGCTTTTCTAATTTTTTTCTTTCTTCTTCTGTTACAAAGTAACAATTGTTTTCAATCATTTCTGTTTTAACATCATCATAAATTTCTTTATCGACAATGATTGCTTGTTCCGATGCACAAATCATACCGTTATCAAATGTTTTCGATAAAATTAAATCATTAACAGCTCGTTTTACATGTGCTGATTTTTCTATATAACACGGTACATTACCAGGACCAACGCCTAACGCTGGTTTTCCAGTAGAGTAAGCTGATTTCACCATACCAGCGCCTCCAGTTGCTAGAACGAGTGCTACACCATCATGGTTCATCAATTGTTTCGTCGCTTCAACAGACGGTCTTTCAATCCATTGAATACAGTGTTTTGGTGCACCAGCTTTCATCGCTGCATCATATACGGTTTTCGCTGCTGCCACAGAACATTTTTGTGCGGAAGGATGAAATGCGAAAATAATTGGATTTCTTGTTTTTATCGCAATTAACGCTTTAAACATTGTTGTCGACGTTGGATTCGTTACTGGCGTTACCCCAGCTACTACACCGACAGGTTCCGCGATTTCTATTATTTCTTCATGAGGATCTTCGTGAATAATCCCTACCGTTTTATCTTGCTTTATACTATGCCAAATATATTCAGTGGCAAAAATATTTTTAATGCATTTGTCTTCATATACACCACGGCCAGTTTCTTCAACTGCCAATTTTGCTAGCGGCATATGTTGATCAACACCTGCTAATGCCATTTCATGAACAATGTTGTCAATTTCCTCTTGTGTAAAACTTTCTAATGCTTGTAAAGCTTGTTGACCATTATTTACTAGCGTATCAATCATCTTTTTTACTTCCTGCATTTCATTTACAACTTTCTCTTTGACTACCATGTGAATTTCCTCCTATTCTACTATCACGGTCCTTATATGTCCCTATAGGTCAAAATAAGTCCCAATTAACACAAAAAAATAGAGATGCTTTCCTACATGAATTTCATTGTTTGTGAAAAGTTTCACAAGTTTGTTCGTGAGTAACATTTCCTGAATTCAATATACATGAAATCATTTCGTTTGTGTATGTCTATTTTGTGAAATGTTTCACAAATGATGTAATAAAAAAACGCACTGCTAATATAGAGCAGTGCATTTTTTATTATGCTAGCGCTTGTGCTAAATCTTCAATTAAATCTTCACCATCTTCAATACCGACAGAAATACGAATTAATGTATCTGTAATTCCTAATTCTTTGCGGCGATCGGCTGGGATTGATGCATGTGTCATTTGAGATGGAATAGAAATTAAACTTTCTACTGCTCCTAAGCTTTCAGCAAGTGTAAAGTATTGTAGTTTCTCAAGTACTTTATTTAATGTCTCTTCACTATCTACATCAAATGAGATAATAGCACCAAATCCGTTTGCTTGTTCTGTTGCTAATTCGTGGTTTTGATGTGATTCAAGACCTGGGTAATATACTTTATTTACTTTTGGATGATTATTTAAGAACTCAGCAATAGCGCGTGAATTCGTTTCATGTTCTTCCATACGAATTCCTAATGTTTTTAAACCGCGAAGTAGTAAGAAGCTATCTTGTGGCCCAAGAATACCTCCTGTTGAGTTTTGTACAAAGTGAAGATCTTCTGCTAGTTGTGGACTATTTACAACTACTAAACCTGCAACTACGTCACTATGACCTCCTAAATATTTCGTTGCACTATGAAGCACAATATCTGCTCCTAAAGAAATCGGCGACTGCCAATATGGCGTCATGAATGTGTTATCAATAATTGTTAATAAGTCTTTCTCTTTAGCAAGAGTAGATATTTTCTTAATATCAGTAATTTTTAGTAGTGGATTCGTTGGTGTTTCCACATAAATTGCTTTCGTATTTGGACGAATCGCTTCTTCAACTTCCTCTAAGTTTGTTGTATCTACAAATGTATGCTCAATACCGAAACGGTTTAATACTTTCGTAATAACGCGGTATGTTCCGCCATAAACATCATCTGTTAAAATTACGTGGTCACCTTTTGAGAACAACATAATTGTCGCTGTAATAGCAGCCATTCCTGAACCAAATGCAAATCCAGCATGCCCATTTTCTAATACAGCAATCATTTCTTCTAAAGCTGCACGTGTTGGGTTACCTGTACGTGAATATTCATATCCTTGATGCTTACCAACCGCTTCTTGTTTGTACGTACTTGTTTGATAAATCGGTACGTTTACAGATCCAGTTGAAGGTTCTCCTATGCGAATACCATGAATTAACTTTGTCTTTGCTCTCATTTTTTATTCCCATCCTTTGTATATGTCTTTACTTAAATAGCGCTCACTGCTATCAGGAAAAATGGTTACAATATTTGTACCTGGTGCTGCCTTCTCTGCCTCCAGTAAGCTCGCATGAAATGCTGCTCCTGAAGAGCTCCCAACGAGAAGTCCTTCTTTTTGGGCTAATTCTTTCACTCGTAAAAATGCATTTCGATCAGAAATCGTATGAATTTCATCAAAATAAGATGTCTTCAAAAATGGCGGGATAAATTCCAGTCCAATTCCTTCGGTCTCATGTGAACCAGCCTTACCACCATTTAAAATAGATCCTTCTGGCTCTACAATCACTGTTTTAATATCTATATTTTTTTCTTTCAAATAAGATGCAGTCCCCATAAACGTACCGCCAGTTCCTGCTCCAGCAACAAATATGTTAATCTCTCCATTCAATGCGTCCCACAGTTCAGGTCCTAATGTTTTAAAATATGCACGAGGATTTGCCTCATTTGCGAACTGACTTGGAGAATATGAATTCGGTAGTTCATTTACTAACTCTTTTGCTTTAGCAATTGCACCGGTCATTCCTTGCTCAGTCGGTGTATGCACGACCGTTGCACCTAGTGCTTTCATTAATTCTTGTTTTTCAATACTAAATTTCTCTGGTACACAAACGATAACACGTAAATCATGTTCTAATGCTGCAAGTGCCAGTCCAATACCAGTATTCCCAGCAGTCGGTTCAATAATTGTTCCACCCTGGGTAACAAGCCCTTTTTCTAGCGCATCTTCGATTAATTCTCTTCCTAAACGATCCTTAACGCTTCCGCCTGGGTTATAAAATTCAAGCTTTGCAAATAAACGGACCCCTTTCGGAAGTGAAAAACGAGTAATTTCTACAATTGGTGTATGACCAATTAACTCATGAACTCCACGATATACATTCATCGTGTTCTCCCCCTTGTTTGCCAATAAAGAAAAGGCAACTGTATGTATTTTCTTTATATGAGACAGTTGCCTTTTTGTTACATTACTTTAACTCTTCTAACACTTTTACAATAAAGTTTGTAGAGTGAAGAGCTGCTTGATCTAAAAACTGATCAAATGAAACATTTGATTCTTTACCAGCAATATCAGAAAGTGCGCGAATGATAACAAACGGAATTTCATATTGGTGGCATACTTGTGCAACTGCTGCTGCTTCCATTTCTACCGCATAAAGATTTTCAAATTTATCACGGATGGCTGCAACGCGGTTCGGATCACTCATAAATGAATCACCTGTTGCAATCATACCTTTTACAACTTGAATATTTTCTTCAGCCTGCATACATTTCTCAGCTAATGCAACTAACGCCTCATCAGCTTTAAATCCAGGCGGCATTCCTGGTACTTGACCATATTCATAGTTAAATGCTGTTACATCTACGTCATGGTGACGAACTTCAGTGGAAATAACTACATCACCTACGTTTAGAGAATGATGGAATCCACCAGCTGAACCAGTATTAATTACTTTTTCAGGCTTATATTTTTCTAATAAAATTGTCGTTGACATCGCTGCGTTTACTTTACCAATACCAGACTTTAACAAGATTACTTCATGCCCTGCTAATAGCCCTTTCGTAAATTCACAACCTGCAACTGTTTCTGTCTCTGCTTGTTCTAATTTGTCACGTAAAATACGTACTTCTTCTTCCATTGCTCCAATTACAGCAATTCTCAATCTAATCCCTCTTTCTATTGCTTAGTTGCCTCCATTACCCAAACGAAATGATTTAATCTCGTGAACGTTACATGGAAGCCATTGTTTTCAAAAATAGTCTGCATAACTGGAATACGTGTATAGTATTCCGTTTGCAAATCGTTTGCTAACTGGTGGAAACCTCTTTGTTTTGCTGTTTCAACAGTTTTATCATATGCATCTTGATCTGCAAATATCGTATCAGCAAACACTATTTTACCACCTTTGTTTAGCAATTGACTATACTTCGCAATCGCTACATTTTTTTCATCATCTGTTAAATGATGAAATGCATAGGTGCTTACAATGGTATCAATTGAATTTGGAACTTCAAACGAAAGAAAATCACCGTCTGTAATTGAAAATTCTTTTGGCAATTTCTCTTTTGCAATCATGCGCATTTCACGCGACGGTTCTATACCGTAAACTGTGCGGCCAGCAAGTAATAATTTATCTGTTAAATTACCTGTACCGACACCAAATTCTAATACATTACCAAATGACTTGTTAACTACATCCTCTAGAATGTCCTCATAATGGGCGAAAACTTCTTTATATTGTATATCTTCGCCTTGTACAAATGAGTCGTACGTATGAGCCCACTCATCAAATAAACCATTAAATTCTGTACCCATAAAAATTCCCCTTTTTCTTATCGGTTTTATCAGTATGATATTCCCTCTTTCTAAAAATGTCAATTGAAATGTACATGGTATTTCCTTCTTTTCTTTGTTACACTATAGTTGATTACATAGGAGAGGGGCCGTCTTCATGTCATTTACCTTTGAAATGTTAGAAGATAAAGTAGAGTTTTTTGAAGCGGGAGACTTAGCTTCTTTAGAACGAAAAATTAGTGAACAAATTGATAATAATAAAGCACTTATGCTTGAAGTTCATCACATCTCACATCAGATGGTTATGGATCCTGAAAGCAAAAGACCGTATTATAGCGCGGTTGTTCATTTTAAATTAAAGAAATTGCGTTAACAAAAAAGAGAAGCTCCTAAGGAGCCTCTCTTTTTTAGTTTAGAGTTTGAACAAGTACTGGTTTCCAGCCCTCATTGTCTACCCAATCAATATTTACATAATATCTTTTCCCACTTTGCTTATCTTGAACATCACCATAAGCTTTACTCTTTCCAGTTTTGTCTCTTCCAACAAAATGGAATACTAATTGCTCTTTCGGTACTTCAACACCTGCAGCAATTGCACTTTGCATCTCATTCCAATCTGATGAACCCTGTTTAAACGTCATCGCTGGTGATGAACCTTGTTCTGTTCCTACAGCTTTCCAAGAAGGTTTTGTATACGCCTCTTTTGCCTTAGATACAGTTTTCTCAGCTGATACTTTCTCGTTAGCTTTCGCTTCTTCTTCAGCTTTTTTCTGTTCTTCTTCAGCCTTTAGCTTCTCTTCTTCAGCTTTTTTCTTGGCTTCTGCTTGCTCTTGTTCTTTTTCTTTTTTCTTAGCAGATTCTTTATCTTCTGATTTTCCAGCTTTCTCATTCTTTGTTGTTTGTTGAGAGACTTTCTTATCAGTAGAAGATGCTTGCTCTTTCGTACTAGGAACGAACAATTGATATGCTACAATAGCTACTAATAGTAATACAATAGCGATTGCAATATTTAAAACACCGTTTTGACGACGTTTTTGTTGTTTCTGTTGGAATCTTGATCCTCCTGCCATTCTCCAAACCTCCATGCAGTTTTTCCTAATTGCTATTGTAACATTAAATCTAGAAAGGTTGAACATTTACAATGATATTTTCATGAAATGAAGACATTTCACTATAAATTGCAAGATTACTTTTCATTCTCCAATTGATAGATTGCTCCTACCATATCTTTAAAAATAGGTGTAACTTTATTCACTTTGCTATCAGTCTCTAGATCAACAACAACTAAAGCATATCTTGGATTCTCATACGGAAAATAACCTGCAAACCAGCGATTCACCCTCGTCCCTTTCCCTGTTTGCGCTGTCCCGGATTTTCCAGCGACACTTAGTGGCAACGAACGGAATGCCGTTCCTGTTCCTTTCTCCCTTGTTACAACGCCTCTTAATAACTCTTGTAATGTTTTCACTGTTTCATACGAAAGCTGTTTTCCATTTAACGTATGGCTCTCAAATGTAAAAAAATCCGCTCCATTTTTATATACTATTTTTTCAACTGCTTTCACTTCCATCTTTTCTCCATTCCTCGCAATCGTCGCCATCATATTTGCAATTGCTAGAGGTGATATACGTACATCTTTCTGTCCAATTGCTGTTTGTTCTACCGCTTTTTTACTATTTTTATTTTCTTCATTCCCCCAAATAGTAGTACCCTTTTCTTCTGGCATTTGCTCAAAATGAGGTGTATGAAATACAGAACCTTTCCATCCAACCTTTTCATTTGCTCCTAAAGCTGCTACGTATGTTTCTAGCACCGTCTTATCCTTTTGTAATAGCTCGTTACCTAACTCGGAAAATGTCCTGTTACAACTCCTAGCAAAGCTCTCTTTAAAGTTAAGTGTACCCATCCTAACTTGCGGGTCGTTTTCACCATATAAATCTTTATTACAGTTAAATGTCCGATTAAACAAATTTACTTTTTGATCAATGACTGCAGCTGCAACTACTGTTTTAAAAACAGAGCCTGGAAAATGTGGCGTTAACATTTGATTTTCAAGTGTAGTTTTATATAAATTCTCATCCCTTACTTGTAAAGACGGCTTACTAGCCATCGCTAATATTTCATTTGTCTTTACATCTAGTAATACTAGTCCCCCCTTCTTTATTTCGTTCGCTTCAATCACTTCTTCTGCTTTTTGCTGCAACTCTTTATGTAAAGTAGTTTGAATCCTAACTGGATAAAATGGATTTCCTGGTGAAGTGTATTTCGCTTGCTTTCCGAAAATTGGTTCTCCTTGCCGATCTACTTGATATAATACTTTTGCCTCTCCATCAGTCAATAGAAATTCATCAAATGATTGCTGTAATCCTGAAATACCTATCGGCGTTTGTTTTGAGATTCTTTTCAATTCTCCATATCGCTTTTGAAACTCCCTTTCGTTCTCCCCTACATCACCAATTAAATGATTTATCTCTCCAGTTTGTTTTAATCGCACTTCAGCTGCTACAATACCTAATACATGTAATTCATTTACCTTCTCCATCTGCTCTCGTGTCACTCGAAATGGAGCAGTTTCTCCTTGTAGTGTAAATGCATTTTTATTATTTTTCATTTGTCTTCTAATCTCTTGTCTCGACACACCAATGATATGCGCGATTTTCTCTAACATGTCATTTTTTATTTGTAAAAATGGAAAAATAATTAAAACAGGATATTTTTCCTCACCTATTTTTTTACCATTACGATCTATAAACTGCCCACGTCCATCGTCTACTGTAATGGATTGTGTGCGTTGCGTAACACTTTTTTCAATTAAATTTATTTTGCGATCAGTAAATGATTCTGTATCTATAATTTGAATTTGGATTAAACGACAAAGCAATACAAACATAACGCACATAAAACAAATTAAAACAATTGTAATTCTCCGTTTTATTTTCATAAAAAACACCTCGTCTATTGTAGTTTAGACGAGGTACTATTTTATTTATACAATCTCCAAAACAAAAACAGATATTATATAAGGCTATTATTGTTTCTTTGGCTTCTCTAAAAATTTCATAAGAAGCGATCTAAATTCAGTTTCATTCACTCCAGTGTTTTTAGCAACTTCAATTACAGTGGTTGTTACATTAGCCGCTATTTTTAAATAATCCTTACTAAGATTATCCATTTCATTTCTTTTTTCTTTTGCATTCTCAACTGTTACAGAATCAATACAAGTAATCATCTTATCTACAATATGTAAATAATTATTTTGTGCATCTATTATTTTTTGAATATCATCTTTATTACTTACTTTCGATTGTTTTAAATATGTATATGCTTGATTCACTTCATCTTTTAAAATTTTATCATTATTCTTCGCCTGTTCTTGTAACATATTCTTCATATCATCTATTGTTTTTTGATCCATCGAATCTCGCAATAAATAATCTGGATTCCCAATTGCGTAATCATACTTAATCGTTACATCTTGAAATATTTTCATGACAATTGCTAATTGATACGCTACATCAAAATCATTAAATTCCTTTTTATCTTGTGGATTTTCTAAGGCTTTTGAACTCTCAGTTGCTTTAATATCCTTTTTTTCTTCTTGCTTTACTTTTTCTCCCTTTGATGATGTAGTTTCTTCATTCGTTCCGCATGCAGCAAGTCCTAATATAGAGATACTACAAACCAATCCTGTAAAGATTTTATGTTTCATAATTAGCCCCTTTTCCCTTTTAAAAACTATGGTCTCTAATTATGATATCAAAGCTTAAAATGTTTTTTTGACATTTTTTGTCGAATCACTCTAAGGTTTACACAAATTTTTCTATTCTACAGATAAAAAGAAACTTTAATTAGCCCTCACCAAGCGGGCGTTTACGAGCAGTCCGATGCCCACCTAACTTCTTTGCTTCCGCTGAATTTTGAGATGGTGGTCTTACTGTCTGGCAAATAGCGGGATAAAAAAAAGATTCTCCCGATAGGAGAATCTTTTTTTATTTTACAGAGACAATCTCTACTTGCATTTCTCCGCCTGGTGTTTGGATTGTTACTTTCTCACCAATTTGCTTACCTAATAAGCTTTTTGCGATTGGAGAATCGTTAGAAATTCTTCCTTCGAATGGATCAGCTTCCGCGCTACCTACGATTGTATACGCTTCTTCATCTCCGTTTGGTAATTCTTTAAATGTTACTGTTTTACCTAATGTAACAACAGTAGATACTTCGCCAGTATCTTTAATGATAACTGCGTTACGAATCATATTTTCTAATTGTGTAATACGTCCTTCTACGAACGCTTGCTCATCTTTCGCTGCATCGTACTCAGAGTTCTCAGAAAGATCCCCGAAGCTACGTGCGATTTTAATACGTTCTACTACTTCTTTACGTCTTACTGTTTTTAATTGCTCAAGTTCGTTCTCTAGTTTTTGCTTACCCTCTTGCGTCATAGGGTATGTTTTTTCTGTTGACATATTTTCCACTCCTTTTATATACCAATCCCCTGAAAAAAAGAGGAGTTCCATATGAAAACTCCTCCGCTTCCATTGTTAGCGGAGGTTTCTAGTACCCTTGCACTAGCGGAGTTGTCACATACAACCCCGTATTTCCAATTCTTCTTTATATAAAGAAGATATGTATGGAAAGTTGATATAAATATGCCCTCACCTATATATAGATGAGGTTGCATGTTTCATTGTATTCGATAAGAAGGGAAAAAATCCCTTCCTACCGTATATCTTTTACTATGCTATTACAAATTTACTTTTTGTTCAAGAATTGTTGCAATTTTTGTCACCATAATATCAATTGCAACGTGGTTTTGTCCACCTTCAGGGATAATAATATCCGCAAATTTCTTAGAAGGCTCAATAAATTGATTGTGCATTGGACGTACAACATTTACGTACTGATCAATAACTGAATCCATCGTACGACCGCGCTCTTTAATATCACGTTGCATGCGGCGCAGAATACGAAGGTCAGCATCCGTATCAACGAATAATTTAATGTCCATTAACTCGCAAAGACGTGGGTCTTCTAAAATAAGAATTCCTTCTAAAATAATTACATCTTTCGGCTCAACCGGAATAATTTCTTCTGAACGCGTATGCAATGTATAGTCATATACAGGCTTATCAATTTGCTCATATGCAAGCAACTGCTGCAAATGTTCAATTAACAGATCATTATCAAACGCAAGCGGATGATCATAATTTGTTTTTAAACGCTCTTCCATTGGTAAATGGCTTTGATCTTTGTAATAATAATCTTGCTCTAAGATTAAAATAGAATGACCTTTAAAATGGTCAAAAATCGCTTTCGTTACACTCGTTTTACCTGATCCCGAACCACCAGCAATTCCAATTACAACAGGCTTATTCGTCCCCATTCGACTATCACTCTTTCTTATTGAAGTATGCTTTTGCGCATCATATTATTCACATACACTCGTTGATCCACTTTGAATTTCACGATTTGCAACGGATGTCTCGCTGCATCTAATTCGTTTCCATCCTCATCCCAAATTTTCTCCACCGTTTGCGTAAAGTTTTCTATTTCTGGTCCAAAGAACTCCACTTCATGTCCTGGTTTGAAATGATTACGTTGCTCAATCGTTACGATGCCCGTTTCTTCATTATAATCTAACACTAAACCAGCAAAATCATACGTTGTTTTCTTACTATGATTTCCAAACATTTGCTCTTGATGTCCTGGAACCCCTTCAAAGAATGCAGGAGCTGTATCACGATTTGCACATTTATCAAGCTCATCTAACCATTCTTGTTTAAACTCAAAGTTATCTGGATCCGCACAATACGCATCAATTACTTTACGATATACAGTTGCTACAGTCGCTACGTAATGGATTGATTTCATACGTCCTTCTACCTTTAAGCTATCGATTCCGATTTCAATCATTTTTGGAATTGATAAAATTAAATTTAAATCTTTTGGACTCATCGCAAAGTGAGCATCTCCTTCTTGGAATAGAGGAAGCTCTTTTGCATCTTTATGTTGTGATACTGTTTGAACTAAATCATAATCCCAGCGGCAAGATTGGCAACAACCACCACGATTAGAATCACGCGCTGTCATATGGTTACTTAATGTACATCTTCCTGAATATGCGATACACATTGCACCATGGACGAATGCTTCAATTTCAATATCCACTTTTTCTTTAATTTCTTTCATTTCTTCATAGCTTGCTTCACGAGCTAATACAAGGCGATGTAAACCTTCTTCTTTCCAATACTGTGCTGCTTTCCAGTTGGATAGTGATTGCTGTGTGCTTAAATGCACCTCAACAGAAGGCGCTACGCGTTTACAAGTCTCAATGATAAGTGGATCAGCAACGATAATTCCCGTTACGCCAGCTTTTTCAATCCCTTTTAAATATTCCTCTAGCCCGTCCATATTTTCATTATGTGCAAAGATATTTGTTGTTACGTATATTTTTGCTCCATACTTCTTTGCAAACTCAACGCCTTCTGCCATTTCTTCTAGCGTAAAGTTACCTGCATTCGAACGAAGACCAAATTCTTGTCCACCTAAATATACAGCATCTGCCCCGTAATGGATAGCTACTTTTAATTTTTCTAAGTTACCCGCAGGGATTAACAGTTCAGGTTTCTTCACAATAACACGTTTGCCATCGATCACTCGTGAAATTTCTTGTACAGTCATTTCCTACACCCTCCTCGTTTAGTAAACCGTTTCTTTAAAGAAGAATCCTGTATCTAACGGACGATTTACTGGTTGCATTTCTTCTATTTCTTTATATAGATCATCTTTCACGTCATAATATGCATCACGATCTTCTACGCATAAATCAATCGCTTGACGATATTTCTTCGTTACTTCAATAATGTATTCAGAGCTTTTTAGTACACCGTCGATTTTTAAGCTATCAACTTCAGCATCGATTAGTTCCTCTAATTCATCGATGAAACAAATGTCGTTCGGACTCATAATGTGAGTACCATTTTCATCTTCATAAATTGGATATTTATTGTTACGCTCTGGGTCATATAAGAACATATTCTCTTCATATTTTTTCTTTTCAATGTCAAGATTACGTCCTTGATACTCAAAGTAGTTTCCTACTAATGAACGCTTCGATTGGAACATACAAGTCATACCGTGAATTTGTACTTCCAGTTCCACTTCAGCATTTTCTTTTAAATCAACAATTTCATCTAAGCTAAGCTCACGAGCTAATACAGCACGCTTTGATCCTCTTTGTCCCCAGTAATTACAAGTGAACCAGTTTGTTGCTGTCGTTTCTGTATTCCAGTGCAACTGCATATTTGGTGCTACTTCACGAACAGCCATTAATACCGCTGGATCTCCGAAAACAATTGCATCTACATTTACTTCGTTTAAAAATGAAACGTAATCTATTAATTCTTCTACTTTATCGTTGTGGAACATAGCGTTCATGGCTACGTATACTTTCACACCATTTTCATGTGCAATCTTCACAGCTTGTTTTACATCTTCACGTGAAAACTCCCCTGCTAAACGTAAACCAAACTTTTGCTCACCGATCATTACCGCATCTGCTCCTGCTTTCGCAAGTTGTTCGATATCCGCCACCGCTCTTGGCGTTACTAACAATTCAGGTTTCTTCATACCTTGGTCACCCTCTCTTTTTACTAACAGCTACTCCATCACCAATTGGGAAAATCGTTGTATCATATCCTTCATGGTTCATAAGCCACTCATTGTACGTCTTAATACGACGGATTAAACCACGTGTACGTCTGTTTTCAATTTTCTCTTTTGTCGTTACAAGACCGTGGTACATAACATTATCTGAAATAATTACGCCACCAGGATTTAATAACGGTTCATATAAGTCAAAAAAGCGACGATACTGTCCTTTTGCTGCATCAATAAAAATAACGTCAAATGTCCCGTGTTCTTTTACTTGTTCACCTGTCTCTAACGCATCACCGTAAATAACTGAAATACGATCTGTTACTGGGGAACGTTCTATATATTCAAGTGCTTTTTCATATCGCTCACGATTGCGCTCAACTGTCACAATACGTGAATTTGGAATAGCTTGCATCATACGAATACTAGAATAACCGATTGCTGTTCCAAGTTCTAAAATGCTTTTCGGTCCAATTAAACGTAAAAATTGCAGCATAAATTCCATTCCAAGTCGATCCATAATCGGCACATGATTTTCTGTTGCATATTCTTCCATTTCAAGAATTAATTTATCTTTCGGATCAATAAATGATAATAGGTACTCGTTAACTGCATCCTCCATAAATGGTCCTCCTTATTTACATGGAGAAGTGCCTCTATGACGTCTTTTCACACATAGAATGCAATAAAAATACAAGCCAGCTTTACCCTTAGCTTGTACGTCCCGTTTTGATATTAAAAACGATTCTTCTGCCAGTTTTTAACCCGATATATTTTACCACAAAAAAGAGGGATGTGCGACTTTTTTCGCTATCCCTCCCCATTTCACTGTTTTTTCGTAATGTATTTTTGCTTTAATGCATTATGCTCTTCTAATGTTTTCGCATAGTACACTTCACCACTTGGTGCAGCTAAGAAATAATAATAATCTGTTTGCGCAGGTTCTAACGCAGCTTCTACTGAATGTCTACCAGAGTTTGCGATTGGCCCTACCGGCAATCCTTTTACAACATACGTATTGTACGGTGAGTTGACCTTTAAATCTTCGTATAATACACGTTGTTTATGCTTTCCAAGTGCATATAATACCGTTGGATCCGTTTGAAGCGGCATACCTTTTGCTAAACGATTATAAAAGACACTAGAGATCTTTTGACGATCTGTAAAACCAGTTGCCTCTTCTTCAATAAGTGAAGATAATGTTAAAAGCTGATGAACATCCCAATTCTTCGCTTTCATTGTCGCCTCATTTTGAACAATGATTGCATTTGTTTTCTCAAGCATTAGAATTACAATTTCTTCTAACGTCGTATCTTTCTTATAAAACGAATACGTTGCAGGATATAAATAACCTTCTAATGGGTATTTAATATTGCTATCAAAGATTTTATCCGTTAATAACTTCGGATACTTTTGCTGCATTTTTTGAATAAATGCTTTATCGTTTAATTGACGCGTAACATCATCTTTATTCCACTTTAGTTCTGTCGCAATCGTTTCTGCAATTTCAGTTACTTGCGCCCCTTCTTTAATCGTCACTTTATAAAGAGCTGGACGATGCACATTGCCAGATGACATTTGTTCGATCACATCTTCAGCACTCATTGAAGGGTTTAATAAATATGTACCTGCTTGTAAACTTTTCGATTTAGCCTTTGTATAAAAACTAAAAACTGTACCGTTTTTCACAGCACCTTTTTCTTCTAAAATTTCTCCAATTTTACTTGTAGATGATCCTTTCGGAATTTCTACTTCAATCTCTTTTTTATTCCCGCTATCAACTGGTCCTAATGCGGATGAAATATACGCATAGACTGAACCACAAACTAAAAGCAGTGCAATAATCGAAAATAAAAAGATACGTCTACGCTTCTTTTTCACTTGATTCTCTATCAAAACATTTCCTCCTTACTTAATTGTAGACCGTATGTACACCTTTCTATACAGCACGATGTAAAAACGCAAAAAATTCACTTATCTTTTTTAATTGACACTTTATTTTTCTACAATCCGTCTCATTATACTACAAAGACTTACACAGTTTCGACAAAAAATCTTTCATTTTACATATAAATACAAAAAAAAGATGGACTGTATGTCGTCCATCTTTTCAGTACTTATTATTCAGCTTCTTGCTCATCAGCTAGAGTGTTGAACATTTCTTGTACCATTTCCCACTCTTCTTCAGATTCGATTGGAAGTAAAGTTCCGCCCTCTTCTTCATTTTGCTCATAAGCCATTGCATCATAAATTTGGTCTCCATCTTCGTCTACTTCACCGATTGGAGAGAAGACTACGTATGATTTTTTTCCAAATTTTTCAGCGTCAAAAGTGAAAATAATTTCACATAAATGTTCGTTACCTTTTTCGTCTACAATTGTAATTTGATTTTCTTCCATTTTGGTCACCTCTTATTTACTATCTAAAAATCCTTGTAAGATTACGACTGCAGCCATCTTATCAATTACTTGCTTTCGCTTCTTACGGCTTACATCGGCTGAAATGAGCAGACGTTCCGCTGCCATTGTTGACAAACGCTCGTCCCACATTACAACGTCTAATTGTAACAGCTCTCGTAGGTTTTCTGCAAATTGTTGGCACGCTTCACCACGCGGGCCAATTGTACCATTCATATTTTTAGGTAAACCTACTACTATCTTGTCCACATTGTACTGCTTTACTAACTCAGAAATACGATCAAAACCAAAGTGACCTCGTTCTTCGTTAATCTTAATTGTTTCTAATCCTTGTGCTGTCCAGCCCATTTCGTCGCTAATTGCAACTCCGACTGTTTTTGTACCTACATCTAAACCTAATATCCGCATAAACTACTCCTCACGATGATGTTTCAAGTAAGACTTCACAAGCTCTTCAATTAACTCATCACGTTCAAGCTTGCGAATGATGCTACGTGCATCTTTATGGCGAGGTATGTATGCTGGGTCTCCACTTAATAAATAACCGACGATTTGGTTAATCGGATTATAGCCTTTTTCTTGAAGTGCATCATACACAGTTAAAAGTACATCATTTACATGGACACTCTGTTTTTCATCTTGAATGCTAAACTTCATTGTTTTATCAAAACCGTCCATTTCAAGCACCTCACTTATATAGTAAGTATAGGGAGAAGAACTTCTCCTCTCCCTACCATTGTACACTACTATCTCTTTATTTTGAAACAGATTTAACGTACTCTTGTACAAATGCTAAAGCTTCTTCGACTTGAGCTGGGTTTTTACCCCCTGCTTGTGCCATATCAGGACGGCCGCCACCGCCACCGCCGCAACGAGAAGCTACTTCTTTCACAAGTTTACCAGCATGGTAACCTTGGCTAATTAAGTCTTTCGTTACACCTGCTAGGATGTTTACTTTATCGTCATTAACAGACGCTAATACAACAACTGCTGACTCTAATTTATTTTTCAAGTCATCCATCATCGTACGTAAGTTGTTCATATCTGCAACATTTACTTTCGCTGCTAATACATTCACCCCATCAACTGTCATTACAGAATCAGTTAAGTTTCCAGCTTCGATATTGCTTAATTTCGCAGCAAGAGATTCATTTTCTTTTTGCAGTTGTTTCACTTCAGCAAATAGACCATCAACTCTTGTTAAAATATCTTTCGGATTTGTTTTCATTTTTCCTGCTGCTTCTTTTAATAAACCTACTTGATCGTTCATTAATTCGTATGCAGACTTACCAGTTACTGCTTCAATACGACGAGTTCCTGCACCGATACCAGATTCAGCAACGATTTTGAAAATACCGATAGAAGCTGTATTATCAACGTGACAACCACCACAAAGCTCTAAGCTGTAATCGCCAACTTGTACAACGCGTACAACATCTCCGTATTTTTCACCGAATAATGCCATTGCGCCCATTTCTTTCGCTTCTTCAATTGCTTTTTGAGAAATCTCAACATCAATACTTTCCCAAATTTTCTCGTTTACCATACGCTCAATTTTTTCTAATTCGTCAGCTTGTACTTGACCGAAGTGAGAGAAGTCAAAGCGTAGACGTTCAGAAGTTACAAGAGAACCTGCTTGGTTAACGTGTGTTCCAAGTACGTCTTTTAATGCTTGGTGTAGTAAATGAGTTGCTGTATGATTTTTTACAACGCTACTACGATTTTTCGTATCGATAATAGCTTTTACAGCCGCATCTTTCGTTAATGTTCCTTCTTCAACAACAACTTTATGCAAGTTTTGGCCGTTTGGTGCTTTTTGTACGTCTTTTACAAGAACTTTCACACCATCTGCAAGAAGGTAACCACGGTCTGCAATTTGTCCACCGCTCTCAGCATAGAATGGTGTTACATCAAGAATTAACTGTCCTTCTTCACCAGCTTGTAAGCTGTCTGTGTATTCGCCGTTTTTCACAAGTGCAACAACGTTACTTTCTGCTGCAACTGTACCGTAACCAACGAATTCGCTCGCTACTTTAATTTCTCCAAGGACACCACCTTGAACTTGCATAGAATCAACGTCTTGACGAGCAGCACGTGCACGCTCACGTTGTTTTTCCATTTCATTTTCAAAACCTTCATGATCAACTGTCATGCCAGCTTCTTCTGCATATTCTTCTGTTAATTCAATTGGGAAACCGTATGTGTCATATAGACGGAACGCATCTACTCCAGAAATAACAGTTGTTTTTTCTTCTTTTGCTTTTGCAATTACTTCAGCTAAAATCGCTTCACCATCATGAAGTGTTTCATGGAAACGCTCTTCTTCGTTCTTCACAACTTTCGCAATGAAATCTTTCTTTTCAAGTACTTCTGGATAGAAGTCTTTCATTACTTCTCCAACAACCGGTACTAATTCAAACATAAATGGACGGTTGATGTTTAATTTCTTCGAATAACGAACAGCGCGGCGTAATAAACGACGTAATACATAACCACGGCCTTCGTTAGATGGAAGAGCACCGTCACCAACAGCGAATGTTACTGTACGGATATGGTCAGCAATTACTTTGAATGCCATATCTTTTTCTAAATCGCCATTACGATATTTTTCACCAGAAATTGTTTCTGTTGCACCAATCATCGGCATGAATAGGTCTGTATCAAAGTTTGTAGGCACATCTTGAACGATAGATGTCATACGCTCTAGACCCATCCCTGTATCAATGTTTTTCTTAGGAAGTGGTGTATATGAACCGTCTGGATTATGGTTAAATTGAGAGAATACAAGGTTCCATACTTCTAAGTAACGTTCGTTTTCTCCGCCTGGATATAATTCTGGGTCACTAAAGTCATTACCGTAAGCTTCTCCGCGGTCATAGAAAATCTCTGTATTCGGTCCACTTGGGCCTTCACCGATATCCCAGAAGTTTTCTTCTAAGCGGATAATACGCTCTTTTGGAACGCCCATTTTCTCATTCCAAATTGTGAATGCTTCTTCATCTTCTGGATGGATTGTAACTGATAGTAATTCTTTATCGAATCCGATCCATTTGTCGCTCGTTAAGAATTCCCAAGCCCAAGTAATTGCTTCTTCTTTAAAGTAATCACCGATTGAGAAGTTTCCTAACATTTCAAAGAATGTATGGTGGCGAGCTGTTTTCCCTACGTTTTCAATATCGTTTGTACGAATTGATTTTTGGGCATTTGTAATACGTGGATTTTGCGGGATTACACGTCCATCAAAATATTTTTTTAATGTCGCTACACCACTGTTAATCCATAACAGAGATGGATCTTCATGCGGAACTAGTGATGCACTAGGTTCTACTGCATGTCCTTTTTCTTGGAAAAAGTCTAAAAACATTTGACGAATTTGTGCGCCTGTTAGTTGTTTCATTGTATTTTCCTCCTTAAATATAAAAAACTCCCGTCCCTATAAAGGGACGAGAGTTAACTCGCGATACCACCCTAATTATGAATTGATTACAATAACAATCAATTCATCACCTCATGGTGCCGTAACGTGGCAAGACGGCAGTGATTAGCTGCTCTCAGGATTAGCTTTCTGTTACCCTTCATTTAAAGCTTCTTTCAGCCATATGGAAGCTTCTCTCTATAAATGGACTGTAACGTACTTGTTCCGTCATTGATTTAATGTATTATATGACTAAATATAATAGAATTCTCTTAAGTTTGTCAATGTAGATAATCATTTATATTGGATTAATTACTTATTAATCATAAGTATTCTACTATTCATTCTTAACAGCCTTTTCATATAGTATGCATTTATTAATAAATCGGAATCTCCTTATAAGAATAATTTATAAAAATTTCTAAATATTACTTTTTTTGTTATAATTAAATTATTGTTAATAAAATAAAGGAGCGATCACAATGACAACCTTACTTAGCAAAGCTAAAAACATATTAGCGACTGACGAAACGATATTATTTTACGCAGCATGTTCATTAGACATATTTATTTATCGTTCCGTCGCAAGGCCAGGATTGCTAATTTTAACGAACAAAAGGCTATTCTTTTATGGGCCAGATGTAAGTAAGAATCCAATATTTGAAGAGTACTCTTTCGCAAAAATTTCTAATCTAAAAGAACAAAAGCGTCTTTTCAACAATCAAATTGTATTTATGTATGATAACGAATGGAAAAAAATAAAACATATTCAAACAAATGATGTGAGCTCCCTCGTTCAAAAGATACACGAGCAGCTTTCTAAATAAATATATGATTAGCCCTCTATTTCTTACATAGAGGGCTTCTATACTTACACATCTTCTTTTTTCAAGAGCGGTCTCACATGAACAGTGACAGTGCGAATAACTGCTAAAATCGGAACCGATATTAGCAATCCTACAATCCCAGCTACCTCTCCCCCAACTAGTAAGGCAAGCATAATAATAACGGGATGCATACGAAGTGACTTACCAACGATGTAAGGCGATAAAATGTTACTCTCCACAAATTGCAAAATCGCAATTGTGATCCCCGCCTTAATAAGTAAACTCGTTGATACTGTTGCTGCAATCATTAACGTCGGGATTGCTCCTAAAATAGGACCGAAGTACGGGATTATATCCGTTACCCCAATAATAATGCCAAGCAATAATGGATATTTCATACCGATAAACCAAAAAGAAAGAGCTGATACTCCCCCTAATACTAAACAAACAAATAACTGTCCTCGAATATAACTTCCAAGTGATTTATCAATTTCTTTCGCAAGCATTTGCCCCGTACCTCGCCATTTACTTGGGACTAGTTTCCAAAAGATATGATAAAACTCACCATAATCTTTTAATATGTAAAATACAATGAACGGTATTAAGAAAATAATGAGCAATGAATCGAGTACACCACGAGCTGTACTCATCACTTTATTTAAAAGCGCTTGAATCTTCGTTTCCACACCCACAAAAAGTTGTTTCACCTTTTCATGAATGAACGAAGGGAAATTCGCCGTTTGTTCTGTAACGCCATCCATCCACGAATCGTACATTTTTGTAAACTGCGGAAATTGTTCATTAATCTCTTGTAACTGCTTAATAACGACTGGTGTTCCTTTATAAATCCCATAACCAATTCCGCCAAAGAAAAGGATATAAATGAGCAAAATGGCAAGTGTACGGGGCATCCCTTCCTTATGAATTTTTTCAATTAAAGGGTGCAATAAATACGCAATAAAACACGCGATAAGAAACGGCGTAATCGCTACTTTAAATACAAAAATAATCGGTGCCCATAGCGGCTTAATTTTTAAAAAGACGAGCAGACAAAGAAAAACAAGTAACAATAATCCTAAACGATATATCCAAATGATTTTAAGATTCTTCACATGAAAAACCTCCTCCACCTTTATTTTGAAAATAAATGGGGTAGGTTATGTGCGAAACTTTTAAAATCTTTTCATACGGACCATACTGTTTTTTAAAGACGTACATATAAATAACATAACAAGGACAACCACCCCTGAGAATACAGCATGAATTAATATAATCAGGAGGGCTAATTATGGTTTTGTTTATGCTTGGATTATCAGCACTTTTTATGATTCTTGAATGGATTTGTATCGGGTTCGGTATTTGGAAGGGGTTCTTTATTCATTCCTCACGTAAAGAAAAAGCGAAGCAATTATGGCAGTATGGAATACTTGGCGTTGGCTGCTACGGTCTATCTTATCTTTTCTCAGAGATCGGACTTTTTTATTTGCATATGGGTGCATAAAAAAACTCCCTTGTCTACAAGGGAGTTTTTCACTTTATCGAAATGATTATAAGTAAGACTTAATCATCTTACGTGCTTTTTTCATATTGCGTTTTGAAAATACATCTTGCTTACGAGCATATTGATATGCTGCAGCTCCAACACCTAATGCGATTAATGAATTGCGTAGATTCAAAGTAAATCCCCCTTTTCGTTATCCGATCGTTCTTTCATTCTCATCAAATAAATCATCAAGAGAGCTTAGTGAACCATCTTCCTCAACTTGATGCGTATGGATTTTCCCCTTTGAAACCGATAATTCGATATAACAATTCCAGCAATAAAATTGGTTGACACCTATTTTTCCAATGTCTTTCCCTTTGCAATTTGGACAAATAAACATATGGCTTTCATCTCCTTACAGTCTCCCAGATTCTATTCGCCATTATGTCCAAACTGCATTCATTTATACATTTTACTGGAGCCTTTCAACGCTATGCGTTTGAAAGTTTCACTATATAATTTCACCTTGTTACATGAAATCATACGGTGAAATGTTTTCCACGTCCATTTCCTCGCCATTAACTGTGACCATCTGTACTTCTCCTTGTGATTCTTGCAAGCGACTAGCTAAGGTTGTTTGACGCATTGCATCATCAAGGCGATTTACACCAGATTGGAAAGCTGCTTCCTCTCCGCAAATAATAAGGAACTTCTTACTTCTTGTAATGCCCGTGTAAATTAAATTACGACGTAACATACGGTTGTAACTTTTCACGATTGGCATAATAACAATCGGAAATTCACTACCTTGTGATTTATGAATGGAACAACAATATGCATGCGTAATTTGATTTAAATCGGGCTTCGTATACGTTACCTCAATTCCGTCAAATGAAACGATAATCATATCTTGTTGCTCAACGTTTTCTTTCGCATAAAACACCGAAACAATTTCCCCAATATCACCATTAAACACTTGGCTCTCCGGCTGATTCACGAGTTGCAGTACTTTATCGCCTCTTCGGTACACAACATCACCGTAAGCAATTTCTTTACTCTTTTCCCTCTTCGGATTAAATACTTGTTGCAGCGCTTCGTTTAATACATTAATACCAGCAGGCCCGCGGTACATCGGTGCTAATACTTGTACATCTCTTGCGCTAAAGCCTTTTGTTTTAGCATTTTCACAAACTTTTTTCACAACCTCAACAATTTGAGCTCCTGTACAGCCGATAAATGAACGATCTTTTTGATTTTGTGCTAAATCTGGTGGTAGAGTTCCATTTTTTATCGCATGGGCAAGTTGAATCACTGATGAGCCTTCCGCTTGACGATAAATTTCAGTAAGCTTCACTGTCGGAACTGCACCTGCATTTAATAAATCTTTTAATACTTGTCCAGGTCCTACAGATGGCAACTGATCTTCATCACCTACAACGATAACTTGAATGTTCGTCGGCAACGACTTAAATAGCTGATTTGCAAGCCAAATATCAACCATTGAAAATTCATCGATAATAAGGAGCTTACCTTGGACAGGATCCGTTTCATTACGCTGGAAAGATCCTTCTGGCGTCCAACCAAGTAAACGGTGAATTGTGCAAGCTGGAAGTCCTGTCGATTCACTCATTCGCTTCGCTGCTCTTCCTGTTGGAGCTGTTAATAGTATTGGAAATGGATTATCATCACTGTATTCATTCGGATTTAACGATAACCCGTGTAGTGATGCATACATTTCAACAATCCCTTTAATAACTGTTGTTTTCCCTGTTCCTGGTCCACCTGTCAATAACATCATCGGTTTATGAAGTGCTGTTTGAATTGCTTCTTGCTGAAACGGTGCATATTGTACGTTCAGTTGTTCTTCAATTTCACCTAACGTTTTTAACACTTCTGCTTCTGGAAATGAAGGTGTTTCTTCTTGATTCATAAGCCTGCGAATAGACTTTACAACACCTTTCTCAGAGTAGAATAACGTTGCTAAATACACTCGTTCTTCTTCTATGATGACTTTCCCTTCACTTTGCATCGTTTCAATACAACCTATAATATCTTCCTCAGTCACTCTTCCTTCTTGATTGTTTAAAAGTGACATCGTTTCTCTTACAAGTTGATCTTTCCTCATATAAACGTGACCAAGTTGTAATGAGACATTCTCTAATGTGTAAAAACATCCTGCGCGTACACGGTCGTCATGATTACCCGATATCCCTAACGCACGCCCTATATCATCCGCTCTTCCAAAACCAATCCCGTCCACTTCTTCGATAAGTTGATACGGATTATTACGAATCACTTCTAATGTCATCTCTTTATATTGCTGGTAAATCTTAATAGAAAGTTTCGTTCCAAAACCGTAGCCATTTAAAAAGCTCATTACTTTCTCTAACCCTTGATGTTCAACAATTGTCTCATATATTTCCTGAGCCTTTTGTTTATTAACAACACCATTTAATGCCTCAGGGTCATCCATAATTTTAGAAATAGCATGTTCTCCGAGATGGTCTACAATTTTTTCAGCTGTACGCTTTCCTATCCCTTTAAATAAATCACTCGCTAAATATTGCACCATACCTGCTTTTGTTTGCGGCAATTCTTTTTTAAATGTTTCAACCATATATTGTTTTCCATACTTTGGATGGTCCTTAAAATGACCTGTCAATGTAAACACTTCATCTTCATGCATGCGGGGAAAATGACCGTTTATCATTACTTTCTTTTCGTCATACGTTTCATTCGTTTCAATGACTTTCATACTGACAACGGAATAGAGGTTTTCTTCGTTGTGGAAAATGGTATGAAGAACTTGCGCTTTTATAAACTTTTTCTCTTCCTCAAACAAATCCATTGCATGTTGATTTCCCATTTTTCCTCTCCTTTCCGGTATTTTCACTTTAATGAGCAGTACATCCCCCACCTTTTTAGATGAGGGATAACTACCCATTAAACTATATTTTTATCTTATTCAGCTTCTTGCTCTAATAAACGAACGCCATTACCCGCTAAAAAGTGATCTGGCTGAATTTCAGTTGCTTTCTTAAATAAAGCGAGAGCCTTCTCATTATTTTCCTCAAATACGTACGCAACACCTAAATTGTAATACGCATCTGCATGCTCCTCATCCATTTCTAATACCTTTTCAAAATAAGGTTTCGCCTCTTGAACGTGTTCTAGTCGCGCGAAGCAAAGTCCGCACTGGAATACAGCTTCTACATCGTTTTCATCTAATTCTGTTGCTCTTTGTAAGAATGGTAGTGCAAGACGATCATTTCCAAGCTGTACATGTGTGATACCTAACATAAATGTTACATCAGCTGATTGTAATCCAGCTTGCATTGCTTGTTCAAATACAGCTTTCGCTTCAGTAAATTGCTCTTGGCCATAATATACATTTCCTAAACCATAATAGGCTGCTGCAGATTTATCATCTAACTCTAGTGCACGTTTATAAAATAAAATCGCTCGCTCGCTATCACCTAATACATCTAATAAATTTGCAAAATTAATGTATCCAAGCGCATCTTTCGGATTTTCTTCGATTGCTTCTGTAAAATTTTTAGCTGCTTCTTCCCAGTTTCCTTCTTGCATATATTGAATACCTGTTTCAAGTTTGTTTGACATGTCCTTCACCTCTACAACAAATTATAACAAAGAATGTATTTTCCAAGCGAACGAAAATTCGCTTTATGTAAAAGAAACCTCTAACCGCTAATCGGCAGAGGCTTCTCATTTATCCTAAATAATCCAATTTCTTACCACTACGGTATACTTCATCAATTGTAGCACCGCCTAAGCACTCATCTCCATCATAGAAAACGACTGCTTGTCCTGGTGTAATTGCACGAATTGGCTCATCACAAAGAATACGAACTGTATTTTCATCAACGATTTGAACCGTTACTTTATTGTCTTCTTGACGATAACGGAATTTCGCCGTGCACTTAAATTCTGTTTCTTTTTCTTTGTTACTTACCCATCCTACATTCGTAGCAATAACTTCATCACCATATAGAAGTTCGTTATGGAATCCTTGATCAACATATAAAATGTTTTCTTTTAGATTTTTTCCAACAGCAAACCATGGATCACCATTACCACCAATTCCAAGGCCATGACGTTGTCCAATTGTATAATACATTAAACCGTCATGCTTCCCTTTCACTTCACCAGATAATGTTTGCATTACACCTGGTTGTGCCGGTAAGTAATTACTTAAGAAATCTTTAAAGTTACGCTCACCAATGAAGCAAATACCTGTACTATCTTTTTTCGCCGCTGTCGCTAAGCCAGCTTCTTTCGCCATTTCACGAATTTGCGGTTTCTTTAATTCACCTAACGGGAACATTGTTTTTGATAATTGCTCTTGGCTTAATTGATTTAAGAAATATGTTTGATCTTTATTGTCATCAACACCGCGAAGCATTTTATATTCGCCGTCCATATAAGCAACGCGTGCATAATGGCCTGTTGCCACATAATCCGCACCAAGCGCAATTGCATGCTCTAAAAATGCTTTAAACTTAATTTCTTTATTACACATTACATCTGGGTTTGGTGTACGACCAGCTCGGTACTCATCTAAGAAGTACGTAAATACTTTATCCCAGTATTGTTTTTCAAAGTTTACTGCATAATACGGAATACCAATTTGGTTACACACTTCAATTACATCATTGTAATCTTCTGTTGCTGTGCAGACACCATTCTCATCTGTATCATCCCAGTTTTTCATAAAAATTCCGATTACATCATAACCTTGCTCTTTTAATAAAAGTGCTGCTACAGATGAATCGACGCCACCGGACATTCCGATGACAACGCGTGTTTCGTGAGGTAGTTTGTTCATCATGTCACCTCCCATGCTAATTTTGTGTTAATCGCTTCACGATTTTCACTGTTTCGTACGCCGCTTTTTCAATTTGCTCTTTCGTATTTCCAAGTCCAAAACTAAAGCGTACGGATGAACGTATTTGATCGGAGTCTTTTCCAAACATCGCTACTAATACATGTGATGGATCAATCGAACCAGCTGTACAAGCAGAACCACTTGATACTGCAATGCCAGCTAAGTCTAAGTTCACAAGGAAAGGTTCAATGTTCATTCCTGTAAAACTTACATTAAGTACATGCGGTAAGCGATGTTCTAAGTTTCCGTTTACCTCGAAAGTAATGCCTTCATTTTTGAAGACAGATACCATTATATCTTTAAACTCTTCATATTGGGCATTTTTTTGCTCACGAGTTTTTTCAGCTATAAGAATTGCATACTGAAGCCCAGCAATACTAGGCACATTTTCCGTACCAGCACGGCGTTTTCTTTCTTGCTCTCCGCCTATTAATAACGGTTCAAATTTCACATTTGCACCAGCGTATAAGAAACCTACACCTTTTGGCCCGTTAATTTTATGAGCTGAAATTGATAATAAATCAATACCAAACTCTTTCACATTAATTTCTACTAAACCGTAAGCTTGTACCGCATCTGTATGGAAATACGCTTGATGCTCTTTTAACAGCTTTCCTATTTCCACAATCGGTTGCATCGTCCCTACTTCATTATTCCCAAACATAACAGATACAAGAATCGTCTCTTCTGTTAATGCCTTTTGTATGTCAGAAACTTGAATGCGCCCTGTTTCATCGACAGGTAAATATGTCACTTCAAACCCTTCACGCTCTAACAATTCGCACGTATGCAAAATCGCATGATGTTCAATTTGCGTCGTTATAATGTGGTTACCTTTATGACGGTTCGCACGTGCTACACCGATAAGCGCTAAATTATCAGCTTCTGTACCACCGCTCGTAAATATAATTTCATTCGGATTCGCATGAATGCTGCGTGCACACACTCTTCTCGCCTCATCTACTGTGTGACGAGTTTGACGTCCATAAAAGTGAATACTAGACGGGTTCCCGAATATTTGTGTCATATATGGAATCATCTTTTCGACCACTTCTGGGTGAGTCGGAGATGTCGCAGCATGATCTAAGTAAATGCGTTCCATTAAATCTCCTTCTTTCCAAATCGTTTCACAAGGAATTAAATGTAAAACATATAGCCCCCGTGATTTTCTTCCTCATAACGTACTAAATCTTCTAACGTTGTACTATCTAACACTTCTTGCACCGCATCACGAACACGCATCCATAACTGGCGCTGCGCTGGCTCTTCTTCTTCTATCATTTCTACAACACTAATCGGTCCCTCTAATACACGGATTACATCCCCAGCTGTAATGTTAGCCGGTTGATCAGATAATACATATCCGCCATATGCCCCGCGCGTACTCTTTACAAGACGAGCGTTACGAAGTGGTGAAATTAATTGCTCTAAGTAATGCTCAGATAAGTCATGCGCCTGCGCAATTGATTTTAATGAAATCGGACCTTCACCAAACTTTTTTGCAAGATCAATCATAATTGTTAAGCCATAGCGGCCTTTCGTTGAAATTTTCATCTATTTTGCACCTCTTTTCAAATTTTCACTTCTATTGGTTATATCTTATTTATAAAAAGAACACAATTTAAAATCCTATGAAATTATAGCATAATATAGTATTATAAGAAATTTCAACTTGTGTATCAAAATGAT
Source organism: Bacillus sp. 2D03 (assembly GCF_003946765.1). NCBI lineage: Bacteria > Bacillati > Bacillota > Bacilli > Caryophanales > Bacillaceae > Bacillus > Bacillus sp. 2D03. The sequence goes on from NZ_RPSJ01000001.1 coordinate 437,150, forward strand.
AACATAAAATCACATTGAAAAACTCGGAAATTATTACAATTGAAAGAAAAATGAAAATATTATCCTTCATTTTTCCCATAAAACAGCATCCTATTTCAAATTTCGTAGAAAAAAATGATACGATAGAACGAGATTATATATTAAGGGAGACGGTCCAAATGAAACAACCACTCGCACATCGAATGCGCCCTACAAATATTCAAGAAATTATTGGGCAACAACATTTAGTTGGTGAAGGAAAGATTTTATGGCGAATGGTCCAAGCCAATCATTTTCAATCTATGATTTTATACGGTCCTCCAGGTACAGGAAAAACATCCATTGCCAGTGCAATTGCTGGAAGTACCGGTACCCCGTTTCGTCTATTGAACGCTGTTACTCACAATAAAAAAGATATGGAAGTTGTCGTGCAAGAAGCGAAGATGCATCGACACCTCGTTTTAATTTTAGATGAAGTTCACCGTCTAGATAAAGCAAAGCAAGACTTTCTATTACCTCACTTAGAAAGCGGACTTCTTACTTTAATTGGTGCAACGACAAGTAATCCATTCCATGCAATAAACTCCGCTATTCGAAGCAGGTGTCAAATTTTCGAATTACACGCACTAACAGAAGATGATATTTTAATTGGGTTAAAAAGAGCTTTAGAAGATAAAGAAAAAGGCCTTGGAGAATATGCTGTAACGGTAACAGATGAAGCACTACATCACTTTGCAAATGCCTCTGGTGGTGATATGCGTTCCGCTTATAACGCACTTGAGCTTGCTGTATTATCTAGCTTTACTACAGACGATCAAGCGGCTGAAATCACACTCGAGATTGCGGAAGAATGCTTACAAAAGAAGAGCTTCGTTCACGACAAAGGCGGCGATGCTCATTATGACGTATTATCAGCATTTCAAAAATCAGTGCGCGGAAGTGATGTAAATGCAGCGCTCCATTATTTAGCACGCCTTATTGAAGCAGGTGATTTACAAAGTATTGGCAGACGCCTTCTTATTATGGCTTATGAAGATATTGGACTTGCTAGCCCACAAGCTGGACCACGTACACTAGCTGCAATTGAATCAGCTGAACGAGTTGGATTCCCAGAAGCACGCATCCCACTTGCAAATGCCGTTATCGAGCTATGCTTATCACCAAAATCAAATTCAGCTTATAAAGCACTTGATGCTGCATTACACGATTTACGCAACGGTCAAACAGGTGACATTCCAAGCCATTTAAAAGATAGTCATTACAAAGGCGCAGAATCACTTGGAAGAGGCATTGGATATTTATATCCACACGACCATCCAAATGGCTGGGTAAGGCAACAATACTTACCTGATAAAATAAAAAACAAGCAATATTATAAACCGAAAACGACAGGGAAATTTGAGCAAGCCCTTTCTACTGTTTATGAAAGATTACAAACTTCGAATAAAACGAAAAATAAAGGGTAACATAAACGAAAACGTCACCATTATGGAGGCTTCGCTTATGAAAACACGTCAAGATGCATGGACAAAAGAAGATGATCTCCTTTTAGCAGAAACTGTTTTACGACATATTCGCAGCGGAAGTACACAAATAAAAGCATTTGATGAAGTCGGCGATACGTTGAACCGGACTTCAGCAGCTTGCGGCTTTAGATGGAATGCTGAAGTAAGGCCGAATTACGAAGATGCTGTGCAGCTTGCGAAGAAACAACGTAAAGAATTAAAGCGCTCTGAAGCTAAAATAGAAAAAAATCAGTTCACGAAAACGAAACAACTCGTAATCGATGCTGAGTTTTCTGAAGATATTACGCCAAGTAAACAAGAACTTACGATGCAAAATGTCATCTCATTTTTGCAAAACTTGGAGCATAATAACCCTTCACTCGCAAAGTTGCAAACTGAAAATGATGTATTACAAGCTCAGCTCACTTCTCTGCAAAAAACGAATCATGAACTTGAAACGAAATTAGCGGTACTCACAAAAAAACAACAAGCAATCGAAGAAGATTACGCGATGCTTGTTCGAATTATGGATCGTGCTCGAAAACTTGTTTCAGTCGAAGAGCAAGAAGAGCAAATTGCCCCGATTTTCAAAACAGATCAAAATGGAAATTTAGATATTATTTATTCTGCAGAGAATTAAAACAGGGACGTCACTTTTTTGACTAAGTGACGTCCCTGTTTGTTTCTTTGGTGGAGAGTATATATGTATGTGTCGGTAAATGAAATTACACCGACGATTTTTCAAATATATCTATCGTAACTCAAAATATATCAACGATTTTTTTAATATATCGATGATTCGACAAGAAATATCCCTCCCTATCACACAAGAAAACTCTCGGTATAGATTAGATATTTTTTACTAAAATGTTATTATAAACATATACATTTTAAGGGCGATGGTTGCTATTTCATTAATAGTCTTCAAAATAACACTCGGTATTCTCGTTCTAATATTAGGTCTTTTTACCATTAAGAGTTTAAAAAAGACTTCCGCCTATAAGTCGGATAAATACGATTATTCTTTATTAGGATTACTTACATTCGAATTATTAGTATTGCAAATATCTGCAATTCTTTAAAACATAATAGAAAAAGCATATACCCTTGACGGATATATGCTTTCTTTTTATTCTTGCCCTACACGCTTCACTTCAACGTTTTTAATACGTTCACGTACAACGTGACTTGCCATGATTAAGCCTGCCACAGATGGTACGAATGCATTTGATGAAGGCGGTAATTTCGCTTTACGAATTTTTGCATTTTCGTCTGGTACGATTTCTTTACGTACCTCTTCACGAATTACGATTGGGTTTTCGTCAGAGAAGACAACTTTTACACCTTTTTTAATACCCTCTTTACGAAGCTTCGTACGAATGACTTTCGCAATTGGATCTGTATGTGTTTTAGAAATGTCCGCAATACGGAAACGAGTTGGATCCATTTTATTTGCTGCACCCATACATGAGATAATTTTAATTTTACGACGTAAACATTGTTTAATTAAATGGATTTTGAACGTAATCGTATCAGATGCATCCACTACGAAATCTAAACCGTGCTTAAAGAACTCTTCATATGTTTCATCTGTATAAAACATTTCAAGTCCAATTACTTCACACTCTGGGTTAATGTCTGCGATACGCTCTTTCATTAATTCTACTTTTGAACGTCCTACAGTAGATACTAAAGCGTGAATTTGACGGTTTACGTTTGTAATATCTACAACGTCTTTATCAACTAATACAAGACGTCCAACGCCAGAACGTGCTAACGCTTCAGCTGCAAAAGAGCCTACGCCGCCAATTCCTAAAATACCGACTGTACTATTTTTTAATATTTCAAGTCCTTCTTTACCGAAGGCTAATTCATTACGTGAAAATTGATGTAACATTCAGCTCTACACTCCTATTACAAAAATGGTCTACCATGTATTCTAGCGTTTTTCCGACTATTTGTATAGAAAAAGTTATAGAATTCCTAAAAATACATATTTCGATAATGAAAACATAGTGTAAACCGGTCTTTTTTTACTTCCTTTCAATACACGTTTAAAAAGGAGGATTTAGAGAACCGAGCAGATCGAGGCGCTGAAGCCAGGAGGAGCGCAGTGTAGAAATACTACTCGAGCACCGAACTGGCGAAGCAACGATGAGATGCGACAGTTATCTAAACCGGACTTTTTAAACAACCTCTCAAAAAAAGTCTAGATGGTATTAGTATAACCATCTAGACCCTATTCTTACTTCTCTTCTTTTAAGCTTAATTTTAAGTTTAACTCTTCAAGCTGTGCTTCTGCAACTGGGCTTGGAGCTTCTGTTAATAAGCAGCTTGCGCTTGCTGTTTTCGGGAATGCAATTGTATCACGAAGGTTCGTACGGCCTGCAAGCAGCATAACAAGACGATCTAAACCTAATGCAATACCGCCGTGTGGTGGTGTACCGTATTCGAATGCTTCTAATAAGAATCCGAATTGCTCTTGCGCTTCTTCTTGTGAGAATCCAAGTGCTTTGAACATTTTTTCTTGTACGTCACGCTCGTAAATACGAAGTGATCCACCACCAAGCTCATAACCGTTTAATACAAGGTCATATGCTTGTGCACGTGCTTTTTCTGGTGCTGTTTCTAGTAACTCAACGTCTTCACGGAATGGCATTGTGAATGGGTGGTGAGCTGCGAAGTAACGATCTGCATCTTCATCGTACTCAAGAAGTGGCCAATCCGTTACCCATAGGAAATTAAATTTACTTTCATCAATTAACTCAAGCTCTTTACCTAGACGTAAACGAAGTGCGCCTAAGCTATCTGCAACAACGCTCTTCTTATCTGCTACGAATAGTAATAAGTCGCCAGCAGTAGCTTCTAATGTGCTCATTAACACATTTGCATCTTCTTCACCGAAGAATTTTGCAATCGGTCCTTTTAAACCGTCTTCTTCAACTTTAAGCCAAGCTAGACCTTTTGCACCGTATACTTTCACGAATTCAGTTAATGCATCGATGTCTTTACGAGAATATTTACTTGCAGCACCTTTTGCATTGATTGCTTTTACTTGTCCGCCGCTTTCTACAGCACTTGTAAACACTTTAAAGCCACAACCTGCTGCAAACTCAGATAAGTCTGTTAGTTCCATTTCAAAGCGTGTATCTGGCTTATCAGAACCGTAGCGAGCCATTGCATCAGCATATTTCATACGAGGGAATGGTGCACTAACTTCTACACCTTTTGCATCCTTCATAACTTTCGTCATCATACGCTCCATCATATCTAAAATTTCATCTTGTGTTAAGAATGAAGCTTCGATATCAATTTGCGTGAATTCCGGTTGACGATCCGCACGTAAATCTTCATCACGGAAACAACGTGCTACTTGATAGTAACGCTCAAATCCGCCGACCATAAGAAGCTGTTTAAATAACTGTGGTGACTGTGGTAGTGCATAGAATTCACCATCATGCACACGACTTGGTACTAAATAGTCACGAGCTCCTTCTGGCGTGCTTTTCGTTAAAATTGGTGTTTCTACTTCTAAGAACTCTTCTGTGTCTAAGAAGTTACGAATTGTTTTCGTTACGTCATGACGCATTTTGAATGTGTTAAACATTACTGGGCGACGTAAGTCTAAATAACGATATTTTAAACGCACATCTTCTGATGCATCTGTATCATCAGCAATGATGATTGGCGTTGTTTTCGCTGCATTTAGTACATTTACTTTTGTTGCTTGTACTTCAATACGACCAGTTGCCATATTGTCATTAATTGCGCCTTCACCACGTTCAACAACTGTACCTTCTACGTGTAATACGTATTCGCTACGAATTGTTTCTGCTACTTCTAACGCTTCTTTTGATGTTTCTGGGTTAAATACAACTTGCACGATACCTGTACGGTCACGTAAGTCGATAAAGATTAATCCACCTAAGTTACGGCGTTTTTGTACCCAACCTTTTAATTGAACTGTTTGTCCAACAGCTTCTACTGTTACTTTTCCACATGCATGTGTTCTTTCAGCCACTGTAAGTTCCCCCTATATTAATTTCTCTGCTACGTATGAAGCAAATACATCTAACGCTACTTCTTCTTGTTCACCTGTTGCCATATCTTTTAAGTTAATGATGCCTTTATCTAGCTCATCTTCTCCTAATACAGCTACAAATTTCGCCTTTAGACGATCTGCTGATTTAAATTGTGCTTTCATTTTACGATCTAAATAATCTTTTTCAACTGACAATCCAGCTTTACGAAGATCGAACGCAACTTTTGCAGCATGGTCTTTCGCTTTTTCGCCCAGCGCCACAACGTAACAATCAATACTATGTTCAAGTGGTAATTCGATGTTTTCAGCTTTTAGCGCCATAATTAAACGTTCAATACTCATTGCAAAACCGATACCTGGCATTTCTGGTCCACCGATTTCTTGTACAAGTCCGTTATAACGGCCACCACCGCTTAATGTAGTGATCGCACCGAAACCTTCTGCCTCACTCATAATTTCAAAAACAGTGTGTTGGTAGTAGTCTAAACCACGCACTAAGTTCGGATCTTTTTCAAACGGAACATCCATCATCGTTAATAGTTCTTGAACTTTGTCGTAGTATATTGCTGAATCTTCGTTTAAGTATTCTGTAATAGATGGTGCTGTTCCCATTAATTCATGGTTACGGTCCTTCTTACAGTCTAAAATTCGAAGTGGGTTCTTTTCTAAGCGAGATTGACAGTCAGAACAGAATTCGCCGATACGTGGCTCAAAGTGTGCGATTAATGCATCACGGTGCGCTTGACGGCTCGCTGCGTCACCTAAACTGTTTAATACAACTTTAATATTTTTTAAGCCCATGCCGCGGTAAAATTCAACAGCAAGTGCAATTACTTCTGCATCAATTGCAGGGTCATTACTGCCGATTGCTTCGATACCGAATTGTACGAATTGACGATAGCGACCTGCTTGTGGTCTTTCATAACGGAACATTTGACCGATATAGTATAATTTCGTTGGTTGTGTTGCATCACCAAACATTTTATTTTCAACGTAAGAACGTACAACAGGTGCAGTACCTTCTGGACGTAATGTTAAGCTGCGCTCTCCACGATCTTGGAATGAGTACATTTCTTTTTGTACGATATCTGTCGTATCACCAACACCGCGTAAAAATAGCTCAGTGTGCTCAAAAATTGGTGTACGAATTTCTTTATAATTGTAACGACGGCAAATTTCGCGTGCTTGCCCTTCGATATACTGCCATAACTCAACAGTGCCTGGAAGAATATCTTGCGTTCCGCGTGGGATTTGAATAGACATATTCAGTTCCTCCTCAAATTGTTTTAATCTTAATAAAAATAAAAAAACTCCCGCCTCTACTGTTTAAACAGTAGGGACGAGAGTATTATACCCGTGGTGCCACCCTAATTGAAGCACGTATGCTTCCACTTTTTTAATAACGCTTAAATGTGCGTTCATCCCTACTAAGCGTATATGCCGTTCAAGTTGAAACCTCTAGAGTGTCATTCAATCAGTCATCATGCAGAAATGTTTTCAGCCTAAGACATTCCTTCTCTTTCCATGTGTGTCTCATTTACTCTTCTCTATCAACGGTTATATTCATATGTAAATATAAAATTACTATACGTTTGTTAAGTAGGATTGTCAAGTGCTCTAAGAACGTTCAATCTGCTTCTTTAAACGCTTTACATCTTGAAGAGAAATCCCAAACTCGGAAGCAAGCTCCATTGAAGTATTGTTTTGCTCTTTTGAAATAAAATCATGAAAATTCACGTTAAATAGTTGATTTGCACCATTTGTAACAGAATGCCCTTTTTCATTCATACGCATACGTATATCCCTCACATTCAATATGGATGTTTTACTTTTTATTGTTCCATATTGATGGGAGAGTTATACATAACCGAAACTGCTATTGATTCCAAATAAATGAACAAAACATACAACAATGTATAAAAAAGAGAGGATTATATAACCCTCTCTTTTTTATCAACACTATTTACTTTCTACAATTAAGGTCACCGGACCATCATTGATTAAAGAAACATCCATCATTGCTCCGAACTTCCCTGTTTCCACATGTAATCCTTGTTTACGAACTTCTTCATTAAAGAAATCGTATAAACGCTCTGCATAATCAGGTTTCGCAGCATCCATAAAGTTTGGACGTCTTCCCTTGCGGCAATCTCCGTATAATGTGAATTGCGAAATAGATAGAACTTGTCCTTCTACATCAAGTACAGAATGATTCATCTTTCCACTCTCATCTTCAAAAATACGTAAGTTTGCAATTTTTTCCGCAATGTAAGTTGCATCTTTTTCTGTATCTTCGTGCGTAATGCCAACTAGTAATGTTAAACCGAACGGAATTTGTCCTACGATCTCACCGTCTACTGTGACAGACGCTTTCTTTGATCGTTGTAAAACAACTCTCATCTTTCTACACTCCCTATTAATGCATCATGCGTCGTACTGCATAAATTTCTGGAACGCGTTTAATGCGTTCTACTACTTTTTTCAAGTGTTGTAAGTTACGAATCGAGATTGACATATTAATTGTTGCCATCTTATTACGGTCACTTCTACCAGAAACAGCTGAAATGTATGTTTTCGTCTCTGTAACAGCTTGCAGTACTTCATTTAATAAACCGCGGCGATCGTAACCTGAAATTTCAATATCAACGTTATACTCTATTTCTTTTTCAGGGCTACCTTCCCACTCAACTTCTAATAAACGTTCTATCGCTTCTTCTGTATGAACATTTACACAATCACGGCGGTGAATCGATACACCTCGGCCTTTGGTAATATACCCAACGATATCATCACCCGGAACTGGGTTACAGCATTTCGATAAACGGATTAATAAATTATCAGCACCGCTTACCTTTACACCAGAATCCCATTTTCGAATTTTCATCGGTTTACGAACTTCTTTAACTTCAACAATTTCTTCTTCTTCGCGTTGCTTGCGGAACTTGTCCGTTAGTCGCGTAACAATTTGCGAAGCTGTAATTCCGCTATATCCAACTGCTGCAAACATATCTTCTTCATTTGCAAAGTTAAATTTCTCAGCGACGCGTTTTAAGTTATCAGGCGCTAATACTTCTTTCATCTCATACTCTAGACCACGTACTTCCTTTTCAACAAGTTCACGGCCTTTTTCAATATTTTCGTCTCTACGTTGTTTCTTAAAGAATTGACGAATTTTATTTTTCGCATGAGATGTTTGAGCAAGTTTTACCCAATCTTGACTTGGGCCATATGAATGTTTCGACGTTAAAATTTCAATGATATCGCCTGTTTTTAATTTATAATCCAGCGTCACCATTTTCCCGTTTACTTTTGCACCAATTGTTTTATTCCCAATTTCCGAATGGACACGATACGCGAAATCAATTGGAACCGATCCAAGTGGTAATTCCATTACATCGCCTTTCGGTGTAAAGACGAATACCATGTCAGAGAATAAATCAATTTTTAATGACTCCATAAATTCTTCTGCATTAGAAGTTTCATTTTGCCATTCTAATATTTGACGGAACCACGTGAGTTTCTTCTCTAATGTACCTGTTGTTTCTGCTGTTTTTCCTTCTTTGTATGCCCAGTGTGCCGCGATCCCGAATTCTGCAATTTCGTGCATTTCTTTCGTACGAATTTGCACTTCAAGCGGATCACCTTTCGGTCCAATTACAGTCGTATGAAGAGATTGATATAGATTTGCTTTTGGCATTGCAATATAATCTTTAAAACGACCTGGCATCGGCTTCCAGCACGTATGAATAATTCCAAGCACTGCATAACAATCTTTAATACTATTTACAACGACACGTACAGCTAATAAATCATAAATTTCATTGAACTGTTTATTTTGCAGTGCCATTTTACGATAAATACTGTAAATATGTTTCGGTCTTCCAGAGATCTCAGGTTGAATTGCAACTTCTTTTAATTTCTCACGAATACCAGTCATTACTTCGTCTAAATATTCTTCACGTTCTGCACGTTTACGCTTCATTAAATTTACAATACGATAATATTGTTGTGGATTTAAATAGCGAAGTGACGTATCCTCTAGCTCCCATTTAATAGTACTAATTCCGAGTCTATGTGCTAAAGGTGCAAAGATTTCTAGCGTTTCATTCGCTATGCGACGCTGCTTCTCTTGAGGCAAATGTTTCAATGTACGCATGTTATGAAGACGATCAGCTAGTTTAATTAAAATAACTCGAATATCTTGAGCCATTGCAATAAACATTTTGCGATGGTTTTCTGCTTGTTGTTGTTCGTGAGATTTATATTTGATCTTCCCAAGCTTCGTAACACCATCAACAAGCATAGCAATTTCTTTGTTAAATTCCCGTTCAATATCTTCTAACGTAATCTCTGTATCTTCCACTACATCATGTAAGAAACCTGCTGATACCGTAGCTGGATCCATGTGTAAATCAACTAAAATACCTGCAACTTGAATTGGATGAATAATATACGGTTCACCCGATTTTCTGTATTGTTCGCTATGCGCATCGCGTGCATATTCATAGGCACGTGCTACTAGCTCAATATCTTCATCCACTAAATATTGACTTGCTTTCTCGAGTACCTGTTCAGCTGTTAGTACCTGCTCATTTGCCATCGAATCACCTTTTATTGAAAATTGACTTTATCTTTATTTAATAGAATAAATTATATTCTATCATTATAACCCAATGATTGTGAATTGTGAAAAGGAAAAGATTTTACTGACATTTCACCATGATTTTTTGTTCAATTATACAAAAGTACCCGCTCCTCTCCAAGAGATTCACGGGTACTTTTTATCACCGTAGTTTTACCTATATAGTGATTAGTATTTTTCTAATACTAATACATCGTAACCATCTAACATTTTACGACCATCTAAGTAAGTAAGCTCTACTAAGAATGCAATCCCTGCTACAACTCCGCCAAGTTCTTCAACTAGCTTAATTGTCGCTTCGATAGTTCCACCTGTAGCTAATAGGTCATCTGTAATTAATACGCGTTGACCTGGCTTAATTGCATCTTTATGGATTGTTAAAACATCTTTACCATATTCTTTACCGTAGTCAACTGTAATTACTTCACGTGGTAATTTTCCTAATTTACGAACTGGCGCAAATCCTACTTCTAACGCATAAGAAACTGGGCAACCGATAATGAAACCACGAGCTTCTGGTCCTACTACAACATCGATATCTCTTTCTTTTGCGTATTCAACGATTGCATCTGTTGCTGCTTTGTATGCTTTACCGTCATTCATTAAAGGTGTAATGTCTTTAAACACAATACCTTCTTTCGGATAATCCGGTACAATTGCGATATGTTGCTTGAAATCCATATTTCTGAATCCTCCTCAGATCTAAAAGGTTTGTAAATACAAATCCTTTACCCTAACTGTTCTACTTCTTTATGATTACGAATCGTTTCAAACCATGTATATAGTTGCTGATATGTGCTATAAACCAATTCTTTTTCTAATTGTAAGTGGTTCATTTTCTCACGATATGTGTTCGATTCAATTAAATCACGCTTTTGTTTTTTGTCTGCCATAAAAATGACGCCATCTTTTATTGTAACAAATTCTAACTCAAAAAACACCTGTGTCATGAAATTTACTGTATCTTTTGACCAACCTTTATGACGACATAGTTGTTCTCCATATTGTCTTAAAGAAAATGGTGTTTTTTGGTTTAAGAAAGAATAATACCATTTAAAGTGTTCTCTCGTAGGAACTGTACTAAATAAGTGGTTATTCTCTTGATAAAATAGCGTATAAATTCGCGCTGGGAATCCTACTTTAAATAACTCACGTAATTCATCGGTTCCTTTTGGTAAATCAAGTAACACAATATATTGATCATCTAAATGCGTTACTTCTGAAGCATGCATGAGCTTTTCTTTATAGCTCTCTAAAGAAAATTTATTCAATACCTCTTCAGAAAAATACACCATTGTTATTTTTTCTTTCGGAAGTTCTGCTAAATTTGCTTCTGCATTACGCATACTACGCCAATCAAATAATTGCCACGCCTCTACAGCAATATCTTGTACCATTAGTTGTGGCTTCTTAAAATTATTCCATTCATTGATGGATGCTTCTCCTATTACAGATACCTTTGCAACTGGAGAGATTTCTTTCGCATATGCACCAAAACCAAATCCAATTGTATCCAGTGTTGCTTGTCCATCACGAAGAGCCATTTTTAAATGAGAGCCATCTGATCCGATTGCGCGAATGCTTTCTAACTCTGCATCTTTTACTGCAATACGTGGTTTCGGATTTCCAATACCAAACGGGGCTAGTTTTTGCATATCTTCAATTGCCGCTAGCGTTACATCCTCTACTTTGCAAAAAACATCAACTGCTGTAATTGGAATAAAATCTTCTTCTGTTAAAATCGCATCTGCTTGTTCATTTAATCGGCGACGTAATTCATCTACATCATTCATATGTAGCGTCATTCCCGCTGCCATCGGATGCCCTCCGAAGTGTGGCAATAACTCTCTACAATCTGATAAGTTTGCAAACAAATCAAATCCTGCAATACTACGTGCTGAGCCTTTTGCTGTTTCTTTTATAGGATCAATGCTTAATACAATCGTCGGACGATAAAAACGTTCAACTAATTTAGAAGCAACAATTCCAATTACCCCTGGGTTCCAACCTTCTTTTGCAAGTACTAATACTTTGTTTTCTTCTGGCGGGAAGTTATTTTCAACTTCAGCGATAGCCTCTTCTGTAATTTGCTTTACAATATCTTTTCGCAGTTTGTTCAGCTCATCAATTTCTTCAGCTAGCTCTTTCGCTTCCTCTGGATCATCTGATAATAAAAGGTGTACAGCCGGCGCTGCATCTTCTAAACGCCCGACCGCATTAATACGCGGTGCAATTGAGAAGCCAATACTCTCTTCTGTAATTTCACTTTGCGAAACGTTAGCAACTTTAAACAATGCCTTCAAACCAATATTTCTCGTCATACGCATATGTTTTAAACCACGTTTCACTAGCAACCTATTTTCACCATGAAGTGATACTAAATCGGCTACTGTACCGATTACTGCAACCTCTAATAAATGTTCTGGTACACGGCCTAATAGTGCATGCGCAACTTTAAACGCAACACCTACACCAGCTAAATAGTGAAACGGATATACGCCACCTTCTAATTTCGGATGTATAATCGCAAGTGCTTCTGGCAATTCTGGCGGTGGCTCATGGTGATCTGTAATAATTAGATCTATTCCAAGCTCTTTCGCTACATTCGCTTCATGTACTGCTGCGATGCCAGTGTCGACAGTAATAATCAGTGAGAACCCTGCGCTATGCGCCCAACGAAACGCTTCTTCGTTCGGTCCATACCCTTCTGTAAAACGATTTGGAATGTAAAATTCTACTTCTGCACCTAATTCTTGAAGAGCAAGATATAAAACCGTCGTACTACTTACTCCGTCCGCATCGTAATCACCAAATATTAATATTTGCTCTCCATTTTGAATGGCCTTATTTACACGTTCTACCGTTCTATCCATTCCTTCTAATAAAAATGGATCATGAAATTCTTGATTTTCTGTATTTAAAAAATCTAAAATCTTATCTTCTGTATCTAGTCCTCTACCGAGGAATAATGAAACGACAAGTGGCGATAACTGTAATTTACTTGCTAATTCACTCACTCGCTCGTCATTATATTCTTTTTCTTTCCAACGCGTCTTCGGTTGTAACACGAAATCACCCCTTAACCTGTTCATTATACAAGACAGATTAAGGGGTGACAATATAATGCAAACTACGATGCAATATCTATATACTAAAATGTTAATGATGTTTAATTTGGAGAATACGGATTTATATGTACGAATACATTTTGTACATTATCTTGTTTCATAAGTATTTCTTTCACATGTTTTCCAATACGGTGTCCTTCTTCTACGGTAATGTATGGATCTACAGACACTTTAATATCGACAATAACATAATGACCATGCTCCCGTGCATATAAAGAACCAATTTTTTTCACACCATCTACTTGAAGAACGGCCTCTCTAAGCGGAATAACATCCTCCTCATGAAGAACATGGTCAAGCGTTGCATGAATTGCTTCCGCTCCAATGCTCCATGCCATTTTTACAACAAGAAGTGAAACAACTAATCCTGCAATCGGATCAGCATATACGAGCCAGTCTATACCAAACTTACCACCGATTATAGCTGCACAAATACCGATTAAAGCTGCAATTGAAGAAAATACATCCGAACGGTGCTCATATGCATTTGCAATAATTGCATCACTGTTTACTCTTTTCCCTAATCGGAATTTATATTGAAACATTCCTTCTTTCACGACGATTGAAAGAACAACAGCAAATATCGTAATTCCTTTCGGTGGTTCTAGTTCTTGCGAAAAAGCTTTTATAGACGAAATCGCGATTTCAAGTCCCACAATAAATAATAATACCGCAACAATAATCGCTGAAATCGATTCCGCTTTACCATGACCATATGGATGATCCTCATCAGGTGGCTGCTTTGCCGCTCGCAATCCAAAAAGTACAGCTAGCGAACCAATTACATCTGATGCAGAATGCACCGCATCCGCTAACAGTGCTTTACTGTTCCCAATATAACCAATTACCGCCTTTACAATCGCTAATATAATATTACCAACGATCCCGACAATAGCACCAAACTCAGCCTGTTTAAAACGTTCATCTTTTTCCATCATTAAAATCCCTTCTTTTCTTAACCTATCTTTTTATTTTAACAAAAACAGCGATAATACCACCACTTTCTTCCATCTTCTTTCTGTTAAAAAGTTGCTATCTTATTGTATCCACAAACGAAAAAAGAGATGCCTCATAAAGAGACATCACCTTTTCTATACTTGCGGTTCAGATTCTACTTTCTCAACCTTTTTCTTGTTTTTGCCCTTTTTCAAACGACGGTTTTCAAGCATTAACCAAATTTGAGAAGCAACGAAAACAGAAGAATACGTACCTACAACTAATCCAACTAGTAACGCAAACGAGAAGTTACGTAGTGACTCACTACCGAAGATAAGCAGTGCAATTACTGGGAATAACACTGTTAATACGGTGTTAATCGAACGACCAAGCGTTTGGCGAATACTTGCATTTACGATTTCTTCTAAGTCTTTTATATCGCGAACTCGTTTTTTCTGTTTGTATAATTCACGGTTTCTATCAAATGTAACGATTGAATCATTAATAGAATAACCGATGATTGTTAACACTGCAGCGATAAACGTTAAGTCTACCTCTAATTGGAAAATACTAAATATAACAATCATAACGAACGCATCATGTAATAATGCAAGTACTGCAGATAATGCGTACGTAAATCGGAATCGAATACTTACGTATAAAATGATAACCGCAGAAGCGATTAATACTGCGATAAATGCATTTCGTGCAATTTCTTTCCCGATTGTTGGTGAAACTGTACTTACGTTTGGATCTGTACCATATTTATCGTGGAAGAATGTTTTTGTTTTTGCAATTTCATCTTTTGATAGAACACCTAATGTACGAACTGCGAATCCTTTATTGTCATCTCCAGTCGGTACAATATTTTCTTCCTTCACATCAATGTTCAACTCTTTAAAATCTTTATGAACATCAGACACAGTAACTGCTTGTTTTGATTGCAAGTCGATACGTGTACCACTCGCAAAGTCAATACCAAGATTCAATTTGAAAATTGGCAAGATAATTGCACCTGCAATTACAACTACAATCGAGAAGATAAGGAATTTATGACCGACATTTACGAAGTTAATACGATCAAATTTCGTTGGTGGATGTACTACACCTTTTGTTAATGGAATAATATCCTTTTGCTTCACACCAAAGTATCCTGGTTTTTTATCGAAGTAACGGCTCTTTACTAGTAAACTTAGTAAGAAACGAGTACCGAATACGTTCGTAATGAAACCGACTAAAATACTTACGATTAAACTTGTTGCGAACCCTTTTACGGAACTATTACCGTAAACGAATAACACACCAGCTGCTGCAAGTGTTGTAATGTTCGCATCTAAAATCGTTGCTAATGAACGATGGTTACCAGCACGGAATGCTGACATCATTGACTTACCAATTTTCAGCTCTTCTTTCAGTCTCTCGTACGTAATAATATTCGCATCAACAGCGATACCTACCCCGAGCACTAACGCCGCAATACCCGGCAGCGTAAGAACTGCATGCATCCAGTTAAAGACAAGTAACGTAACGAAAATGTATAAACCTAACATAATAACCGCTACAAGTCCTGGTAAACGGTAGAATACAAGCATAAATAAGAAAATAAGAGCGATACCAATCGCACTAGCGAAAATCGTTTGCTCTAACGCTTGTTGACCAAACTTCGCTCCAACAGATGTTGAATACATTTCTTTTAAATCAACAGGAAGTGCACCTGCATTTAATAAAGATGAAAGTTGTTTCGCACTTTCAACTGTGAAGTTTCCACCTACGATAGATACTTCAGCTTGGTTAAATACTTGGTTTACTGTTGCTGCTGATAAGAACTTCGGATTCGGTTTTGCAGATTCTGCTTTGTACGAATCTTTTCCTTCTTCAAAATCAAGCCAAATTACCATTAAATTCGTTGGTGGTGGCATTTTTGAAATTTTTTCAGTTACTTCACGGAATTTTTCAGCGCTCTTTAGTGTAAGACCTACGCTCGCACGGCCTTGCTCATCAAATGTTTGCTTCGCTCCGCCGCCTTTTAAATCCGTTCCGTCCATAAGAAGATTATCATCTACATCACGGAATGTTAATTTCGCTTGTGTTGATAACATTTCACGTGCTTTTTGCTGATCTTGTACACCAGCAAGCTGTACACGAATTCGATCTTGCCCTTCGATTTGAATGTTCGGCTCACTTACACCGAGAACATTGACACGATTCTCAAGAGCACCTACTGTACTTACAAGTACGTCTCGATCGATTTTGTCACCTTTTTTGGCTGGTTTTACTTCATACAGAATTTCAAAACCACCGCGAAGGTCTAGTCCTAGACTAATTCCTTTTGCTATGTCTTTTCCTGCCGCACCAATTACTCCACCGATTAATAAAACGATGAGGAAAAAGGCGGCAATTCTCGTACCACGCTTTGCCATATGTACCCTCTTTCCGCTACTAACACTTTAAATAAATCTCTTACGATTCACTTTTACACGTGTGCATACGTCTAGTTAGTAGACTTCCTTTCTATAATTTTGCTAGCTCATCACTAGCTGTGCCGGTACGTTTTCACGATACCTGCACTTTCATTATTTGTTTTCTCTCTTCACTACCTCCTTTATATATGATCTTAGACATAATTATTTCCTGATTATCAATACCTATCATTATACTGCAAAAGGAAGAACAAACCAATTGCAGTCGGTTATTTATTTTCATATTCATCAAATGACCAAAGTGGCGCTTGATATGCTTCAACAGTTAAATATGTCATATATTCATTAGCACTTACTGTTAATACGTCATTAACTAATTCATACAATCTAACATCGCTGTCTATCTTCTTCCACTTTTTCACTTTAAGAAACTTCCAAATGTCATCATCTGTCACTCTGTCGTAGCCGAACATTTGAAACTCTTCTACTTTACTTTCTAAAACGACTTGTAACTGTCCGCGGTATGATTCTACCAAAGCCTCTCTATCTAACATCTATAACATCTCCTTCTTATTTCGCACGAAAAGTCGCTTTTATTCCCGCTCTAATGGACAGCAATAACTACTTTCAAGAGCACTATCATACTTCACTCTCTTAAATGCTTGTCATTCTTGTCTCGTACGTGCATATAAATTATTGTAAATCATTCCATTGATTTTGAGAAGGTAGGAGAAGAACATGACGAGACAAAGCTTTTTAAAAGGCGCATTTATTTTAATGATAGCCGGCTTTATTACAAAAATACTCGGCTTTATCAACCGCATAGTAATGGCACGTATTTTGGGAGAAGAAGGCGTTGGTCTTTATATGATGGCCGTTCCTACATTCATTTTAGCAATTACATTGACACAAATTGGTCTTCCTGTCGCAATCGCAAAATTTGTAGCAGAAGCGGAAGCTGTGAACGATAAACAAAGAGTTAAAAAAATATTAACCGTATCACTAGCTGTTACATCCGTTATTAGTATCATTTTAACAATCGGAATTATGTTCCTCACACCTATTTTAGCAAAAACATTATTAACCGACGAAAGAACGTACTATCCATTAATGGCCATTTTGCCCGTTGTTCCTGTTATTGCTGTTTCTTCTGTTTTGCGTGGTTACTTTCAAGGGAAACAAAACATGAAACCTAGCGCTTATGCGCAAGTTCTAGAACAAGTCGTCCGCATTACCATTATCGCTATATGCATTCAATTATTTTTACCTTACGGCATAGAATACGCTGCAGCCGGCGCTATGTTATCAGCTGTTCTCGGTGAAGTTGCATCCTTATTATTTTTACTCACGTTATTTCAGCGAGAAAAACATTTATCAATACGCTCTGGATTTTTCACTACTGTAAAGGAAAGCAAAGGAACATTTTATTCTCTGATGGATATTGCCCTTCCAACTACAGGAAGTCGTTTAATCGGCTCCGTTTCCTATTTTTTTGAACCTATTGTCGTTATGCAAAGCTTAGCAATCGCTGGTGTCGCTGCTTCTATTGCAACCCAGCAATACGGTATATTAAACGGTTATGCATTCCCGCTCCTATCACTACCCGCCTTTATTACATACGCTCTCTCTACAGCGCTCGTTCCTTCTATTAGTGAAGCAATGGCAAAAAGACAACATAAATTAGTAGAGTACCGTTTACAACAAGCACTTCGAATTTCATTAATTACCGGCGGATGGTCTGTCGTTATATTATACGTATTCGCTTCTCCTGTTTTAACTCTTATGTATGGATCAGACAGCGCAACAGCATTCATTCAACTTCTTGCGCCTTGCTTTTTATTTCATTATTTCCAAAGTCCACTTACCTCTGTTTTGCAAGCTTTAAACTTAGCAAGAGCTGCAATGATGAATACATTTATTGGTGCCATCGTGAAATTAATCGTTATTTTTGTACTAGCATCAAGGCCAGAATTTCAAATGATGGGGGTTGCTCTCGCTATTGCTGCAAATATTGTAACAGTAACATTTCTTCACTACGCTACTGTTTTAAAAAAGATTACATTTACCATTTACGCAAAAGACTATATTTTCGGCGGACTTGCCATCGGTATCGCGGGCGCCTTCGGTTTTTATCTTCATAAATATATTATTTTCTCTCATGCCCTTGGCATACAAACATTATGGGAAATCACTTTAACAACAATTGTTTATATCGTACTTCTCTTCACTTTCAAACTCATTCGAAAAGAAGAGTTAAGTCGTCTCCCTATCATTCGTAAACTTTCATTTTTGAAATAAGTTGAAACTTTAATCAGTGGGGTAATCTCCACTGATTATTAGTTAAACTAATCATTCTTACTCTTTCAAAGGATAAATCTCTAATTTTCTTTTACATCAACAAAAAATTTTCCGTTTTGAAAACTACAGTATAAAATTTGTGTTACATCGTTATAACCTAAGTTTTTTAATTTCTCAATAAGCCATTCATCTGTATGTTCAATCATTTGTAAATGACTAGATTGAATTTCTCCATCAATAATAAGAGGAAGCGTAAACTGCAATGTATCTTGTTTATTTTTTTGTTTTTGAAAGACAGATAACTTCCCAGACGGTTCCAAAATAGCATATTCTACATCCCGAATATCTCCAACTCCTTGTTCCCTTAATTGCATCATTAAATCATCTATATTATAACGTTGCTTTCTCATCTTCTTTTCATCAATCTTTCCCGCGTTTACAAGAATAGCCGGCTCACCTTCTATTAAATGCCGAAAGCGTTGATACTTTAGGGAAATGACTGACAAAATAATTTGGATGCACATAAGAAAAGTCATCGGAACTAATTGATGCCAAAGTGATTTATCGGTATTTTCAATTGCCACTACGGCCATTTCTCCAAGCATAATAAATACGACTAAATCTAATACACTTAGTTCTCCTATCTCACGTTTACCCATAAGACGAAAAATAATTAAGATGATGATATATAAAAGCATTGTCCGTCCAATTATTGATATCCATTCCATTTCTACATCTCCTTTTTTACGTATAGACTCCCCTATAAAAAAGAAACTAGTCTAACTTAGACAAAAGAAAAATATGCTTGTATTAAAAAGGGGGAATGTATAAATGGATGGAACGAAAAAATTATCCACTGCAATCGGCTTCGGTATTATTACACTATTAATTCTCGCATCTCTTACTAGCATGATTATGGCTCTTTTATTAAAGTTTACGAATATAAACGAAGGGACATTAGCCGTTACTATTTTTATACTCGCTCTTTTATCTATGCTTATGTCTGGTTTTATTGCTGGTAAAAAAGCTCAAGGGAAAGGATGGCTAGTAGGTCTCACAACAGGTCTCACGTTCACTATACTCGTTTTTCTAGTTAACTATTTAGGCTTTTCTCAAACTTTATCGAACTCACAATTACTTTATCAATTAGCATTAATGGGGGCGAGTACACTCGGTGGTATTTTCGGTGTAAATATGTCAAAGCAAAGTAACTAAAAAAGGCCCTGCATATTTTATGCAGGGCCTTCCAAATTAGTTTTTCACAACTTCACGAATCGCATTGCGATCGAAAGTTAAGTGTGAACCACCAGATTTAATAACAATTTTCGTCTCATCTACTGATTCGATTGTACCGTGTAAACCACCGATTGTTACGATAGCATCACCTTTTGCTAACTCACTTTGCATTTGAGCAACTGCTTTTTGACGTTTTTGTTGCGGGCGAATTAATAAGAAATAGAAAATCGCAAACATCGCAACGATCATAACGATATTCATCATACCTGCATTCATCTTTTGTTCCTCCTTTTAAATTATGTATTAGAAGTTTTTAGCATTCGGTTTATTAAAGCCATACTGTTCAAAGAACTCTTCGCGGAAATCGCCAAGACGGTCTTCACGAATAGCTTGTCTCACCTGCTCCATTAAGTTTAACAGAAAATGAAGGTTGTGATAAGACGTTAAACGAATTCCGAACGTTTCATCACATTTCATTAAGTGACGAATGTACGCACGAGAGTAGTTTTTACATGTGTAGCAATCACAGTTTGGATCAAGCGGACCGAAGTCTCTTGCGAATTTCGCATTTTTTACAACGAGGCGACCTTCACTTGTCATACATGTACCATTTCGAGCGATACGAGTTGGAAGTACGCAGTCAAACATATCAATACCACGAATTGCGCCATCGATTAACGAGTCAGGAGAACCTACCCCCATTAAGTAACGAGGCTTATTATCTGGAAGAAGTGGTGTTGTAAACTCAAGTACACGGTTCATAATATCTTTCGGTTCACCTACAGATAAACCACCTACAGCGTAACCAGGGAAGTCCATTGAAACAAGATCTTTCGCACTTTGACGACGAAGCTCTTCGTACTCTCCCCCCTGTACAATACCGAATAAGCCTTGATCTTGCGGACGTTCATGCGCTTTTAAGCAACGTTCTGCCCAGCGGCTCGTACGCTCTACAGATTTCTTCATATATTCAAAAGTAGCTGGGAATGGTGGACACTCATCAAATGCCATCATAATATCTGAACCTAATGCATTTTGGATTTCCATCGCTTTTTCTGGTGATAAGAATAATTTATCTCCATTTAAGTGATTACGGAAATGAACGCCTTCCTCTTCAATACGACGGAAGTCACTTAAACTGAATACTTGGAAACCACCAGAATCTGTTAAGATTGCACGATCCCAGTTCATAAATTTATGCAAACCGCCTGCTTCACGAATAATTTCATGACCTGGACGTAGCCATAAATGATACGTATTACTTAAAATAATGCCAGAATCCATTGCTTTTAATTCTTCTGGTGACATTGTCTTAACTGTTGCAAGTGTACCAACTGGCATAAATGTTGGTGTATCAAATGAACCGTGCGGCGTATGCACACGACCTAAACGGGCACCCGTTTGTTTACATGTCTTAATAAATTCATAACGAATTGCTGTCATAACTTACTCCTTTTATTTGTTTCTCATTTTAGCGTGAGATGCAACGAACATTGCATCACCGAAGCTAAAGAAACGATATTTTTCTTTTACTGCTTCATTATAAGCATGAAGTACATTATCTCTATTTGCAAATGCACTTACAAGCATAATTAATGTTGATTTCGGTAAATGGAAGTTTGTAATTAAACCATCAATTGCTTTAAATTCATATCCCGGATACATGAAAATATCTGTCCATCCAGAAGCGGCGCAAAGCTTACCTTCATGATCTGTTGCAATTGTTTCTAACGTACGAGTTGATGTCGTACCTACAGTAATAATACGTCCACCATTCTCTTTCACACGATTTAATAATGCCGCTGTCTCTTCAGACATATGATAATATTCTGCGTGCATATGGTGTTCTTCAATCGTGTCTGCAGAAACTGGTCTAAATGTTCCAAGTCCTACGTGAAGTGTAATGAATGCTAACTGAACGCCTTTTAGCTTTAACTTCTCAAGTAACTCTTCTGTAAAGTGAAGTCCCGCAGTCGGCGCTGCTGCTGAACCGATTTCTTTCGCATATACTGTTTGATAGCGATCGCGATCTTCTAGCGTCTCTTTAATATATGGAGGAAGTGGCATTTCCCCAAGTTCATCTAAAATTTCATAGAAGATGCCGTCATATGAAAATTCAAGCTGACGTCCACCTTGATCTGCAGTTCCTGTGCAAGTTGCTTTTAATTTCCCTTCGCCAAAAGAGATAACAGTTCCTTCTTTTACACGTTTCGCTGGCTTTACAAGCGTTTCCCACTTATCACCTTCTTCTTGTTTTAAAAGAAGTACTTCAATGTGCGCGCCTGTATCTTCTTTCACACCGTGCAAACGAGCAGGCATAACTTTCGTTTCATTTAAAACTAAGCAATCCCCCTCATGTAAGTAAGAAAGAATATCCGTAAAATGTTTATGCTCAATATCACCTGTTTCACGGTCTAACACCATTAATCTTGATGTTTCACGCTCTTCTAACGGGACTTGTGCAATAAGTTCTTCTGGTAAATGAAAATCAAACAGATTTATATCCATAGCTATATCCACCTATTTCTTATTTAAATCGATTTATTATATACATAATAAAAGATAATACAATACTTAACACAATACATGTAATGATAGGAAAATAAAAGGTAACGTTTCCTTTTTTTACAAAAATATCGCCTGGAAGCCTTCCAATGAACTTCCAAGCTAATCCAACAACGATGAGTAAGATCCCGGCTGTAATAAGCAGCTTTGGCATCTCCGTCATACTTTTGGTATCTCCATTCCGAAATGTTCATACGCAAGCGGCGTTACAATTCGGCCCCTCGGCGTTCGTTGTAAAAAGCCAATTTGTAATAAATACGGCTCATACACATCTTCAATCGTATGAGATTCTTCTCCAATTGTTGCTGAAACCGTTTCTAATCCAACTGGACCGCCACGGAATTTCTCAATAATACCAAGCAGTAATTTATGATCAATATGATCTAGACCTAATTTATCTACTTGCAGTAGCTCTAATGCCATTTGTGTAATTTCCATCGTAACCGTTCCATTACCACGAACTTGTGCGAAATCACGTACACGTCTTAAAAGACGATTCGCAATACGAGGTGTACCACGAGCACGTCTTGCAATTTCTAATGCAGCTAACGAATCGATTTCAACTTCAAATACTTCTGCTGTACGTTCAACAATCGCAGAAAGCTGATCTACTGTGTAGTACTCTAACCTTGAAAGTACACCAAAGCGGTCACGAAGCGGTGCCGATAATGCTCCAGCACGTGTTGTTGCTCCAACTAATGTAAATGGCGGTAAATCTAGGCGTACAGAACGTGCTGAGGGCCCTTTTCCAATTACAATATCAAGGCAAAAGTCTTCCATCGCAGGATACAATACTTCTTCAATTGATCTATGCAAACGATGAATTTCATCAATAAATAATACATCACCTGGCTGAAGCGCTGTTAATACAGCAGCTAAATCTCCTGGTCTTTCAATTGCGGGACCTGAAGTTGTTCTAACATTAACGCCCATCTCATTGGCAATAATATTCGCAAGCGTCGTTTTACCAAGACCTGGTGGTCCATATAAAAGCACGTGATCTAACGTTTCTTCACGCATTTTCGCCGCTTCAATAAATACTTCTAAATTATGTTTCGCTTTATCTTGGCCAATATACTGACGGAGCGTCTGTGGCCGTAATGAATATTCTAAATCCGCATCTTCATATGCAGATTCCCCTGAAAGGAGACGTTCGTCCATTATACTCACCTCTTACCATTTAGTAAAAGACTAAGTGCCTTTTTAATATACTGATCCGTCGTTAATGCTTCTTTTAATAACTCTGGTACAACACGAGAAACTTCGCGTTCTGCGTATCCAAGTGCGCGCAGAGCTTCCAGTGCCTCATCAAGCTCAGCTGATGAACCTTTATTCTCATCAAAACGTTCTGTGTCTGAGAATAAATCAACAAATGCATCTGGTACGACATCTGCTAGTTTTCCTTTTAAATCTAAAATCATTTGGCGTGCTGTTTTCTTTCCGACGCCTGGGAATTTCACTAAAAACTTCTCATCTTCATGCTCAATTGCTTGAACGACCTGTCCTGTTTGACCAGAAGCTAAAATTGCAAGAGCGCCTTTTGGCCCAATGCCAGACACGCCTAACAACTTTGTAAATAATAAACGCTCTTCACGTGTTTTAAAACCGTAAAGTGCCATAATATCTTCTCTCACATAATGATATGTATAGACACGGATTTCTTGCTTACTTCTTTGAAATACATACGGATTTGGTGTGAAAATTTGATAACCAATTCCATTATGATCAATTACGACATATTCCGGCCCTACATACTCCACGTAACCTGTAACATATTCAAACAAAATACAATCTCTCCCTCTTAAATCATGTATTCCATTTTAACATATTTAATGATAGAAAAGCGAGACTGCCCCAACAAATGTTCTCCACTTGAAACTTCTGTTATTTTCCATTGACAGAAAGGTTAAAGCACCTTAATATACAGAAGTCGATAATGATTATCAATACTAATTAAAGGGGTTACATCAGGATGAAACGTAAGCTATTTATTTTATTTACTATTATGCTTGTTGTTCTTTCTATCGTTGGCTGTTCTTCTCAAAAAGAAGAATCGAAAGCAAAAGAACAACCGAAAACAAAAGTTGTAAAACATGCTAAAGGTGAAGCTACAATTCCAGTAAATCCAAAGAGAATTGTTGACTTATCTGGATCAACAGAAGAACTATTACTTCTTGGACATAAACCTGTTGGTACAGCAAATACATATAAAGATAAAATCCAAAATCACTTAACAGACAAGTTAGATGGAGTAAAAGCAGTAGGTTGGTACTGGGCACCTAAAGTTGATTTAGAAGCTGTTACTGCTTTAAAACCAGACTTAATTATTTTAAACAACCGTCAATTAAAAATTTATGATCAACTAGAAAAGGTTGCACCTACAGTTGTTCTAGAAACAAACTTAGAAGACTGGCGTGGTAAGTTTAAAGAAGTAGGTAAGCTATTTGACGAAGAGAAGAAAGCAGACAAATGGATTGCAGACTACGATAAGAAAGCAGACTCTTTATCTAAAAAAATTAAAGAGAAAACAAAAGATGAGAACTTTATGTTCGTTGCAGTTACACCACAAAACTTCCGTGTATACGGTAGCTTCGGATACGGTGACATCATCTTTAATGACTTAAAACTTCCAGCAACAAAAGGTACGGATTTAAAACAAACGATGGCGCAAGTATCACTAGAAGGTCTAGTTGCATTCCAGCCTGACCAAATGTTTATTGTAAACTTCGGCGGCGAAGCTGATAAAGTTTACGAAGACTACAAAAACAGTGCCGTTTGGAAAGACAATAAAGCAGTTAAAAATAATCACGTATATGAAGTATCAAATGAAGTCTTCAATACGAAAGCATTCAATCCAATCGGAAAAGATATGCTAATTGATGAAATCGCAAAAGAAATTTTAGCTAAAAATAAATAAGAAAAAAAGCAGCTCACCATGAGCTGCTTTTTTTCTTACTTTGAACTGCGTATTGCTTCATTTTTTCAATCGTCTTCACAAAACCTTCTTTTGATTTAATACGAATGCCACGTTTCAATTTCGCACGTTCATAGCTCTCAAGCTTTTTCATATCAATTTGAAAGAAAGAATGGATCGCATTATCATTTTTTGGCACACCTTTGAAAATTTGTAATATCCCTTCCTCTGAAACACCAAAATACCCGCTCGTTTTCAATAACGGAGAAATATCATCAACTTTCTTTTGCAATACAATTTGTACATCATCACGATCAACGAGCTGCCATTCTTTATACTGCTGTAAAAACTTTTCTAAATCCGTCACTTTTTCTGTAAGTATTTCTTCGCTTACTTCGCCATCAACATACATACGCTCTAATAAAATTGTAACCTCAGGTTCTTTTTTCGTTACTTTTGGTACTGGCCCTTCCGCCTTCACATTCGTTTCATAAACGAAACAAAACATCATAACGAAAGCTTGCATCGCAATCAGTATCCATTTCATTTCCGTTCACCTCTTTTAGGCAAGATCATACTTTCATTAGTAGTTTTTCCGGAAATGGGGGTTTTATCCATATTACATTTCTTTCGAAAATATAAAAAATGCAGATAAGGATTCACCTCATCTGCATGTATCATTTACTTTTATATAAAATGAAAGACGCCTGCAAAGCAGGCGTCTTGATGCGTTTACGGCGAGAGACCAGGCGACCACATTCGCGTGTTTAGCACTTAAGCATATCTCTCGTCTTACGTAAATTAGCTCATCGCTTTGCTAATATAACATTAATAAAGTATAAGTGCAACATGTTTATAAAAATATTTTATTTCCTCTTTCATCTAAACAAATTATATGTAAATTATAAATTGATAAATGCAATATATATGTTACAATTAATGTAACAGCGAAATTATAATAAACAGGAGATGGGTAGTGTGAAAAAAATAAAGGATGAACGTCTCATTCTGCAAACGTTAAAAAACGTACGTATTGCTTTTCTTTTTCAATCACTTGGTATAATCGGTATTTTAGGCTATATCGGATTCACTGAAGGAATAGATCAAATTACGAAATCTCCATTATGGCTAGTATTTATTCTTACGAGTATGATCCTTAGTTATTTACAGTTAAGTGTTTCAATTGATGTAGAAGAAAGTGAAAAGGAGATAAAATTAACTCCTTATTACAAAATTGTTTTACGCTCTCTTATTGTAGGAATCGTTATGGCTATTATTTATATCATTTTCAGTACAGAAAGCCCCCTATTTGAAGCTATTTTAACAGGTGGTATTCTCTTCATATGCTTTTTAGGTTCTTATTCCGTTAGTTATTTCATTAAAAAACGTCGTTTACAAGACGAAGATGAATAAAGAGGAAGGGCTCCCCCTTCCTCTTTTGTTTTGCTATCGCACTGTACCAGTTAAACCGTAACGAATGTCTCTGAACATATTTCCTATATCACGATTAAAATCGTTTGTAACTGTACCGTTACGTAGACGCGTACTCATTGCATCGACACGAGTAAACATATCATTTCTTACAGAAACATATACGTTTCTGTTTCCAACTTCATTTGCAACAGCTTGACGAATTTCGTTCGCCATCGCCGTTTCATTTGTCACTGTGTTACGTGGTTTTACCGCAATCGCTACATCGTTTCCATATACAACTGTAGACACACGGTCTACGTTATTCATACGTTTCACACGATTTGTTATTCTTTCAGCTGTTTTACCATCATTGTTAATGTATGAATTGTTCATTGTAATATTACGAGTTGGATGCGGATTAGCAATTTGTCCATTGTAATTTACATCACGGTAATAATTGTATCCTGTATCGTTACGACCATTTCTATATGTTACATAATCTGTATAACGATCATTACGCGTCACATTATCACGATACTGGTGTGTATCATTATAAGATGTACGCTCGTAATTGTAGTTACGTCCATCCATTGCATTGTTTTTTGGTGTACCACATGCAGCTAATGCACTAGTAACTAACAAAGAAGCAGCAATCACTTTTACTTTCGTATTCAATACAAAAACCCCCTCTGTTAGAATGAGCTTCTCTACTGAAAAGCTCCCTCTTATGATGAGTAACAGAGAAGGTTTTTACACTGTTAATATTTCACTGGGAATTTTCTAGCACTTCATAAAAAAACTGCATTTTCTTAATCAACAAGAATGCAAAAAAGGCGGGAATACTCCCGCCTTTTTAAACTTCTTCTTCGTCCTCTTCTTCTGAAACGGGCTCTCCAAATACATTTGGTGGATCTGGTTGATAATACATCGTTCCTGGCTGTGGTGCATATGCAGACTGAGTTGGTTGATAATATAAAGGATTCGCATATTGCGGACCGCCTGGTTGTGGACTATATAGTCTACTTTCTCCTCCGCATCCACAATCTTCCTCACCCTGCACAAGCGGCGGCATGTTATTATCCATTGGCATCATATTCTGGTTTGGCATAGACGTATGTTGCGGTCCAAACGGCGCTCCTTGCTGATATGGCATTTGATATGGATTTGGTTGTTGATAATACGGATTCGGCGGCATCATGGGCTGTTGATACGGCATTTGATAGGGCATCATATTTGGTGGTTGATTGTTATCCATAATCGGCATCATATTCGGCATTTGATTGTTATCCATAATTGGCATTATATTCGGCATTTGATTGTTATCCATGATTGGCATCATATTCGGCATTTGGTTATTATCCATAATCGGCATTATATTCGGCATTTGATTGTTATCCATAATTGGCATCATATTCGGCATTTGATTGTTATCCATAATTGGCATCATATTCGGCATTTGATTGTTATCCATAATTGGCATCATATTCGGCATTTGATTGTTATCCATAATTGGCATCATATTCGGCATTTGATTGTTATCCATAATTGGCATTATATTCGGTGGTTGATTGTTATCCATAATTGGCATTATATTCGGTGGTTGATTGTTATCCATAATTGGCATTATATTCGGCATTTGAATATTTGGCGGTATGACTTGTGGAATAACTACATTTTCTTTCGATACATTTGGCGATACTATATTCCCTACGTTTTCTTTCTTCACTTGTGGTGACACTATATTTCCTACATTTTCTTTTTTCACTTGTGGTGACACTATATTCCCTACATTCTCTTTCTTCACTTGCGGCGACACTATATTTCCTACATTTTCTTTTTTCACTTGCGGCGACACTATATTTCCTACATTTTCTTTTTTCACTTGTGGTGACACTATATTCCCTACATTCTCTTTTTTCACTTGTGGTGACACTATATTCCCTACATTCTCTTTCTTCACTTGCGGCGATATTATATTATTTTTTTTCGTTTGCGGAGAAATGATATTGTTAGGTTTCATTTTACTAATTTGAGGAGCAATTAACTCGCTTCCTTTTTTTATTACATCTGAAATTTTATATTCTTTTTTCGGTTTTATTGGTGGTTGTGGCGGCTGCGGTAATACATTTACCGAAAACTTCGTGTTTTCTTTTTCCGCCGGTTTTTGTTTTTCTATCACAGGTGGTTTTTGAATAACAGACGGTTTTTCAACTGGTTTTTCTTTTTGAATTGGCTGTTCTTTTTGCACCTCTTTTTGCGGCTTTACCTGCATCTCCTTCTGTGGTTTCACCTGTACTTCTTTTTGTGGCTTTACTTGCATCTCTTTCTGCGGTTTTATTTGCACTTCTTTTTGTGTTTGTTGCATAGCTGGCTGCTGTGTAATTGGTGCTGATTGATACGTAACTTCTTCCTCATCTTCTATTCCAAGCGGAGTTGGTGTTGCTGCAAATTCTTTTTGCTGCACTTCTTTTACGTATTGCTTTGGAGGCGCTGAACCTGCTCCAGCCTGTTGTTTCATATGAACACTCTTTGATGGCACTTTAATTTTCATACCTGGCATGATTAAATCTGGATTACTAAGTTGTGTATTTGTTTTTTTCAACGTGTCAAAATCCACTCCGTACTTTTTCGCAATTTTCCAAAGGGTATCCCCTTTTTGCACGATATGAATTTTCAAATTTTCCCCCTCCTGTATAACTTATCTATAAGTAACAAATCTCATGAAGTAACTCTTTCTAAATAACATTAACTTCTTTTTACTTTTATCACTTCTTCGATTTTCAATATCATTCGAAGTGGAATAAGCATAAAGAACCACAATGATTTCTTCAAAACAATGTATGCCCATTTCGTTCTCGTTATGATTATATGTATGAAAAAAAGCAACGGGAATACCGTTGCTTTACACACGCTCTAACATACGATTTAATGCAAGAACTGCTTCTGCCGTTACTTGTTTGTCTACGCTAATAACGTTAATTTCTTCTCCTCTTTCTATCGTTTCAAGTGTCCATAATAAGTGAGGCAGATCTATTCGATTCATCGTTAAGCACGGACACATAAATGGATTAAGCGAAACAATTTCTTTATCTGGATGTTGCTGAATAATTCGATTCACTAAATTCATTTCTGTACCAATCGCCCATTTGCTACCAGATGGCGCTGATTCAATCATATCAATAATATATTTCGTTGAGCCTGCATAATCTGAAGCAGCTACAACTTCATAGCAACATTCTGGATGTACAATAATATTCATATTAGAATGATTTTTTCGTACACTCTCAATATTCTTCACTGTAAAATTTTGATGAACAGAACAATGTCCTTTCCATAAAATCACTTGAATTTCTTCTATATCCCCATCGTACTCTAATGAATCTGTGTGCGGGTCCCATACTGCCATTTTATCTAACGGGATACCTAGATCGTACGCTGTATTTCTCCCTAAATGTTGGTCTGGTAAAAAGACGAGACGTTCTTTTTGAGTAAACGCCCAAGATACCATTTGCTTTGCATTAGAAGAAGTTACTGTTGCTCCTCCGTTACGACCACAAAACGCTTTAATTGCAGCTGTAGAGTTCACATATGTTAACGGAATCATCGTATCTCCAAATAATTTAGTGAGCTCTGCCCATGCTCTTTCTGTTTGTTCAATATCTGCCATATCCGCCATCGAACAACCTGCACGCATATCTGGTAAGATGACAACTTGATCATCTGTCGTCAACATATCTGCTGTTTCCGCCATAAAGTGTACCCCGCAAAACACAATGTATTTTGCGTCTTTATTGCTCGCTGCAACTTGCGCAAGTTGAAGTGAATCCCCTGCTGCATCTGAAAATTGTACCACTTCATCTTTTTGATAATGATGCCCTGGAATGAATAACATTTTCCCCATTTTCTCTTTAATTTCACGAACACGCTTTTCCATATCTTCCGTTGACATTGTGTAATAACGCTCTGGTAACATCGTTTCAATCGGCTGTACTTTTTCTAAAATACTCATATACGTTTCTCCCCCTCTAAGCCACTTTCCTTACTCTTCAATATTGAAACTAATATCAAGTGCTTTCACTGAATGTGTTAACGCTCCAAGTGAAATATAATCTACCCCTGTTTTTCCGTATTTCGATAAATCTTCAATTGTGATGCCCCCTGAAGCTTCCGTAACGATGGCACTTGGTACAATCTTTGAAAACTCCCGGATTTCATCTGGCGTACGATTATCGAACATAATAATATCCGCACCAGCAGCGACAGCCTCTCTCACCTGTTCCTCAGTTTCTGTTTCCACTTCTACCTTCACCATATGTCCTAACTTTTCTTTTACTGATGTAACAGCTTTTGTAATAGAACCAGCAAAAGCAATATGATTGTCTTTAATCATGACACCATCATATAAACCGAAGCGATGATTAAATCCACCGCCGCACACGACTGCATACTTATCAAACATACGTAGTCCTGGCATCGTTTTTCGCGTATCACAAATGCGAGTATGACTACTATCTAAAGCAAGAACCGCTTTACGCGTCATCGTCGCTATTCCACTCATACGCTGAATAACGTTTAATATAACGCGCTCTGCTGTTAATAACGATGCGATTGGACCTTGCACTGTTGCAATAATTTCTCCTTTTTCTACAAGATCCCCATCTTTTTTATGAAGCTCTATTTCAATTCTCTCATCAATTAATTTAAATCCTGATTCAATTACTAAACATCCTGCAAAGACCCCTGTATCCTTCGCAAGAAACGTTCCTTTCGAAAGCAAGTGATCTGGAAAAATAAGCTGAGATGTTACATCTCTTTCTCCTATATCTTCTAAAAAAAATCGGTTTAATGCTTCTTTAACTTTTATCGTGTTCATAAAGCCCCTCTTCCCCTCATCACACAAGTTGTAGTTTTCTCTTTACTCGAACAATCTCTTTCTTTCCTATATTTCTATCTGGATAATCACTCCGGTAATGCCCGCCAATACTTTCTTCTCTTTGCAAGGCTGACACAACTATAAGCTCACAAACCGTTAACATATTAATAAGCGTTATCTCTTCATTCGTAAGAACATCATGTTGTAATATCATATTTCGAACACCATACTTACTAAACCATCTCTTCGCATAAGATAAACTTTGCTCTGTTCGCACAATCCCAACATATTTCATCATGCATTTTTGTATTTCTTCTTTCGTCGGTAAATGATTCAGAACGATAAACTTTTCTTCCTTTTCAGCTAGCATGTTCACCTTTTCTTTTGTCTCTCTAGATAAAATGTGTCGTCCGATTCTTTTTCCAAACACAAGACCTTCTAATAATGAATTACTCGCTAATCTATTTGCACCATGAACTCCGTTACAAGCTACTTCACCGACTGCGTATAAGTTCGGAATAGACGTCTCTCCATCACAGTTCGTTTTCACGCCGCCCATGTGAAAATGAGTACCAGGCACGACTGGAATAAGTTTTTTATTTATATCGACTCCATTTGTTTTACATATCGATGACACGGTCGGAAAGCGTTGTTCAAAGTTTTGAATCATTTCGATGTTTAAGTACACTTTTTCACCCGCAAGTAGCTGTTCATGAATAGCCCGTGCGACTACATCACGAGGTGCTAGATCCTGTTCGGAATGTATATCCATCATAAAACGCTGCCCTTTTCCATTTATAAGGACAGCTCCTTCTCCGCGAACAGCTTCGGACACGAGGCCGGAACAACGCCCACCCGCGTATAACATCGTCGGATGAAATTGTATAAACTCTAAATCTACAAGCTCTCCGCCTGCACGGTACACCATTGCAAGTCCGTCGCCTGTAATCGTCTCATCATTAGAAGTAAAGGCGTATAAACCGCCAATACCGCCTGAAGCTAACACCGTACAATCTGCATTGTAACGTCTCAATTCTCCTTTATTGTTGCGAGTTAAAGCCCCAACACATTTATCTTTTTCTATAATAAAATCGAGCACCATTTCCTGTTCCACTACCGTAACGTATGGAGCTACTTCTTGAATAAGATGCTCTAATAAATTCTTTCCTGTTGCATCGCCACCTGCATGTAAAATACGACGTTTTCGATGCGCTCCTTCTTTTCCAAGATGAGGACCTGTTTCATCTCCATCAAATTTCATTCCTCTTTCAATAAGGTTATTAATTTCTTTCGGTCCCTCCTCGACTAAATAACGGACCACTTCTTCATTGTTATAATGACACCCTGCTACTAATGTATCTTCAAAATGATCATTAGGATTGTCATATGTAGCTACCGCTGCGGCAATTCCACCTTGAGCTAAATGTGTATTATTATTACGTTTCGTCTCCTTTGTGATAATAATCACATTCTTTTCGTGACAAATCTCTTTTGCAACACGAAGTGCCGCAACACCACTTCCAATAATTAAGACATCTGCACTTGGCATAATTGTTGCCTCCTACTTTACACTTTTCAACTGTCTTGACACCTATATTTACATAGTTTTAAAATAATGACAAGAGTTTTTTTATAATTCTTATTTTCACTACCATTTAAAAAGTAAAAGAACTGTAACTCTTACTAGAGAGAGGAACTTACATGATGATATATCTTGACTATGCAGCTACTACACCTATGAGCGAGGAAGCGTTACAAACATATATGAAAGCAGCGTCGCAATACTTCGGAAATGAACAAAGTTTACATGATATTGGAGGAACAGCTGCTTCTTTATTACAAGTTTGCCGAAAAACATTTGCGGAAATGATTGGAGGAAAAGAACAAGGAGTATTTTTCACAAGTGGCGGATCGGAATCAAACTATCTTGCGATTCAATCACTTCTAAATGCCCGAACTAAGAAGCATATTATTACGACACCTATGGAACATGCATCCATTCGAAGTTATTTTCAATCTCTAAAATCAAAAGGCTATACGATCACTGAAATTCCTGTTGATAAAAGCGGACTCCTTTGTTTAGTAGATTTAGAGGCAGCTATTACAGAAGATACTGCGCTAGCAAGTATACAGCATGGAAACTCTGAAATCGGAACCGTTCAAAACATTACAGAAATCGGGGCACTTTTAAAAAAATATAATGTTTTATTTCATACAGATTGTGTGCAAACGTTTGGTAAACTGCCTATCCATGTTTTTGAGATGGGCATTGATAGTCTTTCTGTTTCAGCACATAAAATATACGGACCAAAAGGTGTCGGCGCTTGCTACATAAATCCGCAATCTCGCTGGGAGCAAGTATTTCCGGGAACTTCTCACGAAAAAGGATTTCGCCCAGGTACAGTGAACGTTCCCGGCATCGCATCTTTTTTAACAGCTGCTGAAAATATATTAAAAACTCAATGGGAAGAAAGTTTACGTTTTAAAGAGTTACGCTCCTACTTTTTAGGGCAAATACAAACACTTCCGCTAGAAATTGAAGTAGAAGGTCATTCTACTTCTTGTTTACCACATATTGTTGGGGTTACAATAAAAGGAATAGAAGGTCAATATACTATGCTAGAATGTAATCGCCATGGTATCGCCATTTCCACCGGAAGTGCTTGCCAAGTCGGTAAACAAGAACCTTCGAAAACTATGCTTGCAATTGGAAAAACGTATGAAGAGGCCAAACAATATGTCCGCTTCTCTTTCGGACAACAAACAACGAAAGATCAAATTGATACTACTATTCATGCACTACACACAATTGGAAATCAATTTTATAGAGGTGTTAAATCATAATGAAACAAAATGACCAAAAAAAGATTTTAGGTGAAGAAAGACGACAGCTTATCCTTCAGTGGCTTCTCGCTGCAAATGAGCCGTTATCTGGGAATGAACTATCAAAGAAGACAAACGTAAGTAGGCAAGTTATCGTGCAAGATATTTCCTTGCTTAAAGCACGAAACGAACCAATTATTGCGACTGCCCAAGGCTATTTATATTTAAAACCACAAGAGAAACAACAAGCTTTTGAACGCGTAATCGTATGCCAGCACAAACCAGCAGAAGTACGTCAAGAACTTACAATGCTTGTTGACCACGGCGTTACGATTAAAGATGTAAAAGTTGAGCATCCTGTATACGGTGACTTAACAGCATCCATCATGGTAAGCAATCGCTTTGATGTAGAGCAATATTTACAAAAAATCGAAAACACAAATGCTTCCTATCTTTCACAACTAACAGATGGTATTCACTTACATACAATTGAGGCAGATTCTAAAGAAAAGTTAGATGCTGCTTGTGAGGCGTTAGATAAAGCAGGATTTCTGGTTTATTAATGTAAGGCACAGAGTTTTTATCATTCTCTGTGCTTTTTTAATGCTATAATATTGTAATCAATCGTAAAGGAGATCAAATATGGGAATTGAACTCGTTCACTTTAGCATTGGCAAACCGAAACAAATGAAATATGGCGAAGATAAAGAAATGATAACAGGTATATGTAAAGACCCTACAGAAGAGGCCTTTCTCTCAAAAGACGGATTTCGTGGTGATGATGTAGCGGATTTAAAACATCACGGCGGTCCTGATCGTGCTGTTTGTGTGTACCCACACGAGCATTACGCACTATGGGAAGAGGAATTTCAAACTACGCTTCCAGCTTCCACATTTGGCGAAAACATTACCGTAACAAATATGTTAGAGCGTGATGTTTGCATCGGAGATACATATCAACTAGGTGAAACAATCATTCAAGTGACACAATCAAGAGTACCTTGTAGCACAATTTCAAAACGTCTTGGCATCCCTGGCATACTGCCACGCATTGTAGCAACTGGATTTACAGGCTACCTATGCCGAGTTCTTCAAGAAGGTACTGTACGTAAAGATTCTAAAATTACATTACTAGAACGTCAACCGAGCAATGTTTCTGTTTTGTTCTCTAACGAAATTTATTTTCATAATAGAAAAGATAAAGATGGCATTGAAAAAATTCTTGCCGTTCCAGAACTAGCTGATATTTGGCGTGGTCAGTTAGAAGATCGTCTTGCGAAGTTAAAATAAAGAATCACACCAGGTAAAACAGTATTGAGTCCATTATACCAGATGGACTCTTTTTATTTTCTCTTCCTTCACGTCCAAACATATAAAAATATATTTCATATTATATATGGACAACCTTTAATTCTTATATGTGAAGGGAGTGATTAATTATGGCGGATTACTTCTTAAAAAATGGAAAAAAATATTATAAGAAAAATGATCGTCCATGTAATTCTTCAAATTCAGATTCAAATAACTGTTTTATACAGAACTATACTATTTTCGGCACGGGAAATACCCCTCAAGATCTTGATATAACAACTGGAATTCCTCGAACTGTATTTGAAAACTTCACTAAAAATCATAATAAGACACTTATTAAATTTAGTTTCAGTCCTGCATTTGCAACAACGATTAGATTAACAATTGCAAGATTAAACCATCGCTCTCCACTTACATTTACCTTAACACCAGGAGATATTAAAACATTTTTAGTAGAAGATGTTGAGAGTATTACTTTCTCAGATACTGTAGCTCCATCTACACTCAATCTATTAATACAACAAACGAATTGTATTTGCTGCAGTAATTCGAACAATGATGAATCCTACTATTATAATAGTTGTAATGATGCGTACTAAAAACACGACAAAAGAGTTACCTATTCCTAACAGAAAGCCGTCCTAAATATCTTTTAGGACGGCTTCTTTATTTTGCTAGCTTAATTAATCACTTACTTCAATAGAATCGATAGCTTACTCTGCCTCAAACCGAAAAACAGCTTTTCATTTCAATCAAGTTTAACAACAGCTCCCCTCTACAACCAATAAGAAGAATAACTTCCCAACACAGTAACAGAAAAACCGAGTGCTTCAAGTTCCATCGTTACGCCTGGCAATAATACGTCATCATATGCTTTATCGACATCGATTAAGAAAAAGTAATTTCCAAGACCTGTTTTCATCGGACGCGATTCGATTTTTGATAAGTTTAATTTTCTCCATGCGAAAGCTGATAACACTTGATATAGGGCACCTGCATAATCTGCAGGTAACGTTATCATAAGCGTCGTTTTCTCTCCGCGATTCTCTCCGTTATTCGGGAGTACTGCTTTCTTTTTCTTATGGAGTACTAGGAAACGTGTGTGATTATTTTTATGCGTATGAATGCTACGCCTCACAATTGTTAATCCGTATTTTTCTGCAGCTGCTTCATTTGCAATAGCAGCAACTTTCTCTTCAGGATGTTCTTTCACATATTGCGCAGCAGCACTTGTGGATGTCATATCTCGAACAGTTACTCCTTTTAATTCTTCATTTAAAAATTTATGGCACTGTGCAATGGCATGCGGATGAGAATGCACTGCGTATACTTCACCCCACACTTCTGCATACTGCGGATGTACAAGTAAATGCTGCTGAATTGGTACTGTAATTTCTCCTACAATGGAAAGCGGCTGCTCATGTACAAGGTAATCAACCGTTATATTCACTGAACCTTCTATTGCATTTTCTAACGGTACAACTGCGAAGTCTACATTTTCATTTGCAGCTGCATCTATACAATCTGGAATCGTTCGATACGGTACATGCTCTGCTTCCGGAAAAAAACGACTCACCGCCATATTTGTAAATGTTGCTTCTGGTCCTAAATATCCTACTCGAATCATCGTTTTTTCCCCTCTTTTTCGTTTTCTTACTGTTATACCATACTTTTTTATATTCTTCTATGCAAATTTCGAATATTAAAAAAAGACTAGCATTCGCTAGTCTAAATGTTTCTTATATTCTCTTTGAGCGAAGAAGAAATAAATGATACATGCTGCGATATAAAACAGAATGAACAAACCTACTTTTCTTAATGATCCATCCATAAAAAGCGTATTATGAAACGTATATAACGCAACTGCACTGTGCATACTCCCTACTATAATTGGCGCAAAAAATAGCATACATAATTGCCAACGAGAAATTTTCCATACTTCTTCCTTCGTCATTCCAAGTTTAGAGAGTACACCATACTGCTTTCGGTCCGATGCAATATTATGGAACCATTTAAAATAAACGATACTACATGAAGTAAGAAAGAATAATATACTAATAAATGAGCCTACAAATAGAGTAATATCGCCGCCTTCTTTCATATTTACATACAACTCCATATTGCTTCGAAATGCATTATTATCTTGTTTCATATGTTTCCGTAAATCTTCATTTAATTTCTTCGTCTTTTCGATATTTGGTAATGTGTAGCCTCTATATATCATTTTTTCAGAATCAGGAACCTGATTTGCTATACTATCAAAATCTTCATCATTCATAACGAAGAACAGACCATTAATGTACGAAGGATGATGGTTAAATTGAACCCCTTCTTTCTGACCGTTAAATACGAATTGATATGGTTGATTCATTACTTGCAATTGAATCTCTTTTTGATTATATACATTCGAATTATTGTATTTATTATAATAAACGAGTGTCACTGTACCTTTTTTAGGACGATACGTTTTCTGTTTTTGTTTCCTTGCTTCTTGGTTATATTCACTTTCTTTTATAAGCGGTACTATTGTTGTTTCTCCTTTACTAGACTGAAAGGATGCATACACTCCAACAAAACTCATATATTGAAAATCGTCATACTCATATTGATGCAGTAATTTTTCAACCGCACCTTCCTCAAAGACTTCATGAGTAGAAATACCTTTTTCTATGTACGAAAACGAGTGTACCCCTCCAGTTCGCCACATATCTTGCATGCTAGAAAAATATAAGAACACCGTACCTGTTGCTGTAACTACAAACGTCGTTGCCATAGACATCAGAAAGAAAAAGCGACCATTTTCCTTCATTCGATGTGACAATTGATTCACTATAAATAAATACGGATATGTATACATAATCTTTTTATTTCGCTTTATCATTTCTAACACTTGGGTAGCTCCATGTGTAAAAGAAAAGTACGTTCCAAAAAAGACAAGTATAGACACAGGGAAAAAGTATATCACTATCGTAGCCATCGTCACTTGTAGCGCCAACGCATATCCGCCCACTAAACAAGCAAAGCCGAATAAACAGAGCCACTTTGATGTTTTCTTCTCTTTTTTATCTGTTCGAAATTCTTTCAACAACCGAATGATTTTTATATTCCATATACGTAAAGCACTTATAAAAGATAACAAAATAAAAACGACCATATATGTAATAAATGTTACACCAATCGCCCTTACGTCAAATATGACAGGGAGTTCTTTCGGAAGCCCCAGTAACATACTAAATACCATAAAAAAGAGTTTTAAAAATATCATACCAAGCCCAATACCGAAAATATTCGCGAAGCCCCCGATTAAAATTTGCTCGGTCATAATCACTCCTATTACGTTAGACTTCGTTGCTCCCATTAACATATATAACCCTAATTCTTTCTTACGTGCTTCTATGAAAATAGAAGTAGAGTACAAAATAAATATGACGAAAAAAGAAATGATTATAACATTACATATGATAA
This sequence comes from Bacillus sp. 2D03, assembly GCF_003946765.1. Classification (NCBI taxonomy): domain Bacteria; kingdom Bacillati; phylum Bacillota; class Bacilli; order Caryophanales; family Bacillaceae; genus Bacillus; species Bacillus sp. 2D03. Next base: position 476,700 of record NZ_RPSJ01000001.1, read on the forward strand.
GTCCCCAGCGTACGTTTTGATACCACATCGTCTCTTGCATATATGGATGCACAATGACAGACATATATGCGTAAGAAGCAAATATTGCAAAACAACTACTTAAGAAAAACACTTTATAATTACGCCAATTTCCTTTTATATTTTGCAGCGCTAGTTGCCGAATTTTCATCTATCGTCCTCCTGTAACTTACTACATAGGCAAAAAGCTAGAGGTTCCCCTAGCTTTTTACGTGTTTTAAATATCCTCTTTGTGCGATCATAAAGTAAATGGCAGAAGCTAAAATGTATGCTCCAATTACAAGCGCGCCTGATTTCCACAAATCAATATAAAGCATTTTTCCTAACGTATGAAGAGCAACTCCACTATGAATGGAACCGATTAAAATTGGGATAAAGAAGATAACTCCCATTTGTCGAATCGCAATTTTGCGAATTTCTTTATCTGTCATACCGATTCTCTTTAACGATTTAAATTGAATACGATCTTGTTCTTTATCGTTAAACCATTTAAAGTATGTCATACTACAAGCGAAGAAGAAGAACAGTACCGCTACGAAGAAACCGATGAACATTGTAATTGCTCCACCTTCTCTTATATCCTTATACGCAAACACTGAATTTCTCAATTCTCCTTGCTTTTCTGGTGCAATTTCATTTTTCAAATCTAATACAAGATCTTCTGTACTTTTCCAATCCTCAATATAATAACCATAATATTTCGTCTTTTCTTCATCTGGTACGAGTTTTGCATATTTCTCAAAATCTTGTTCATTTACAACGAGATATTCACTATCATTAAAAACAGAATACTGCGTTGGGGCATTTAATTGAACAGACTGCTTTTGTCCGTTAATTGTAAATTCATACGGTTTCGTACGGTCTATCTTCATCAGTTCATTTGACATATCAACCATAACCATCGTTGCACTACCCATTGCATTATGAATTTCTGAAGGTTGCTCTCTCTTTTGTTTACGCACTTCCGCATTATATTCTTTTTCTGAAATAATCGTCATCGGTACTTCATGTTCACTATTAAACAACGTTATTTTCTGTGTTGCTGGTAGTTTAACGTAGGTTACTTTTCGTGCATCTTCAAACCCGTGTCTCTTCACAAGCTCCTGTACCTTTTCTTCATTAATAAGGCTATATGTATTTAACCCCTTTTCCTCATATGAAATAGCATGTGGTGTAAGTTCTACCGTTTTCGCACTCAAATTTTCAAAATATACGTAAAGCGTGCCAACTGCCGAGGATACAATCGCCGTAATAATAGAAATTACAAATAGAAAACGAGCATTATCTTTCATTTTATAAATAAGGTTGCTAAGAACAAACATATTTGGATACGTATAGAAAGATTGCTTTCTTTTTTGTAATGCTTTTAATACAACTGTACTACCTTGTGTAAATAGTAAATACGTTCCGCCAATTGTCAGTCCTACCACCGGTAAAAAGAGGATGAGGAAATTCAGAAACGTTACTTGGAAGCTAAGTACATATGCAACAATAATACATCCTATACCAACTACACATAACCATGTAAATGCAAATGGCTCTACTTTTTGCTTTCTTGCCTCTCTTAATAAATCAATAATTTGCAAGCGTCCTACTGTCCAAACACTAAACAATGATAGGATTAAAAATAGAATAAAGTATACACCAGCTGTAATAAGAACTGCTTTACTATTCCAAACAAGTGGAAGTGTCTTATCTATTTTTAATAATACGCTTAACGCTTGGAAAAATAATTTTGAACAAAGCATTCCAACCCCAATACCAACTACAATTGCAATACTACCTAACATCAGTTGCTCTAATATAATCATTCGGCCGAGCTGCGATTTCGTTCCGCCTATTAATGTTAGTAGACCAAACTCTTTTTTTCTTGCTCGTAAAAACGTTGAATTTGCATATAAAATAAAGAGTGCCGAGAAGATGACCACAATATAATTCATCGATTCTAATCCTTTTGTGATCATCTTTCTCATACTAATATTACCGCTTACGACATCTGGATGATAAATAAAAGAAGCATACATAAAAAATACGACAATCGATAAACAACTACTTATAAGAAACGCTTTATAGTTACGCCAATTTCCTTTTACGTTATTAAGCGCGAGCTGGCGAAAGTTCATGATATTCTCCTCCTAGCATCGCAAGTACGTCCAGAATTTCTTGGAAAAAGGCTTGTTTCGTTCTTCCTTTATGTATTTCCGAGAAAATTTCTCCATCGCGTATGAAAAGGATACGTTCACAATAACTAGCCGCTACTGGATCGTGCGTAACCATTGCAATCGTTACTTTCTTTTGCTCGTGTAAATCTTGCAGGGCTCCCATTAGCGATTTCGCTGACTTTGAGTCTAAGTTTCCAGTTGGCTCATCTGCTAAAATTAACGTCGGTTCATGAATGATTGCTCTCGCTGCTGCTGCACGTTGTTGTTGTCCCCCAGATACTTCGTATACTTTTTTATTTAAAATTTCTTCGATGTTTAAAAACTTTGCAATTTCCAGTACTTTCGCATCGATTTCATTTACAGATTTCTTCGCCATTACAAGTGGTAAAATAATGTTTTCTTTAATGGATAACGTATCAAGTAAGTTAAAATCTTGGAAGATGAATCCTAAATGTGTACGGCGAAACTCCGCTAATTTTGCAGCACGCATTTGATTAATTTCTTCACCATTTACAAGCACATGACCTGAAGTTTGCTTATCAATTGTTGCTAATAAATTTAAAAGCGTCGTTTTTCCGCTTCCTGAAGGGCCCATAATCCCTACAAATTCGCCTTCTTCTATTTTAAAATTTATATCGTTTAAAGCAGTCGTCGCTACTGAACCTTTTGATTGGTACACCTTCGTTAAGCCTTTTACTTCAAGAACACTCATTTCTAATCCCCCTATGTGTTTTCTTCTTACATTTACTATAAGAAAAATAAGAAAAAGAAACGAGTGATTTCCCTTACAAAACGTTTTGTTATCTTACAGTTTTGTCATTTTTCTCATCAATGTATGATATTCTTCATCTTTTGCAAATTGGAACGTGAATGTTGTCCCTTCTCCTTCAGCCGATTGGACATACATTCCATGATGTAAATTATCACAAATTTCCTTCGTAATATATAAGCCCATCCCAGTCGCTTCTCTCGTTTTACGTCCATTTATTCCCGTAAAAAATGGATCAAATATGCGCTTTACGTCTTGCTCTGGAATACCAATTCCATTGTCCTTAATATGTAATAACACCTTTTGATTTTTCTCTTCAATTTGAAATTGAATTTCTTTTTTCTCTGCCGCTGAAATTTTTGTATACTTGATTGCGTTTACAACAATTTGACCTATAGCAATACTCAGCCATTTTCTATCAGATGCAACCATACAAGTATCTTCTTCAAACATCACTTTCGGAAATACAGACGATTGAATGAAGGATTTTCGATTTTCATTAATAATACCTCGCACGACATCTATAACATTTACTACTTCTACCTTATAATCTTTCGCAAACTGCTCTAGTCTTGCCATATGTAACGCTAAATCTAAACCATTTAGTATACGGTTATTTTCTTCACGAATACTTTCAACTGTTGCTCTTGCCTCACGATGCTCTTTGCCAAACTTCTGCAACAATAATTCAATAACAGATACTGGTGTTTTCATTTGGTGAATCCATTGGTTCATAAATATCATTTGTTGTTGCTCTTTCGTATGCTGTTTATGAACTTCATTCATATATTGCTGTCTTAATAACGTAAAAGATTCAACGACCATTTCTTGCTCTGATGTATAAGATTCATCAATAAGTAAAGAGTCATGTAATGTATTTCCACCAGTAACATACTTTTCGATCCTCTTTAAAAACACACTCCGTTTTCGGTAATCGTAAATGAGGTATACAGTAAACACAACTGTTCCTAATAAAAGTCCATATAACCACGTACTCCAATCAATGGATTTCTTTTCCAAAAGACTTTGCAACTGTAAAACGAGCCCAAATAAACAAAGGCTAACAATATAAGAAAGAATTAAAGAAAAGCGGTCCATAAGGTAATTTTTAACCTTCATGCCCTTCGCCCCACTCCGTAAGAAGCGCATAACCATATCCACGTTTCGTTACAATTGCATTTTTAATGCCTAACTCCTCTAGTTTCTTCCTTACACGTTTTACATTTACGGTTAATGTATTATCATCCACAAATGCTACTTCATCCCATAGAGCTTCTAACAGTTCTTCGCGCGATACATATTGATTCACCTGTTTCATTAAACACTCTAATAAGTAAAATTCATTTTTTGTCAGTTCAGTTTGTTGTCCTTGCCACTCAACAATATGCTGAGACGGGAATAACAACAGTCCATTTACACCTAAACAATCACTCTCAGCAGCAGAAGCATACTCTCCGTAACCACGGCGAAGTGCACTCTTCACCTTTGCCATTACGACATCTAAATGGAATGGCTTCGTAATATAATCATCACCGCCATTTTCAATCGCCATTACTTGATCCATTTCTCCTGTTCTTGCAGAAACAAAAATAATTGGCGCATTCGATACAGTACGAATTTGACGACACCAATAAAAACCGTCAAAGTACGGTAAATTAATATCAAGTAACACGAGATGAGGATTCACTTTTACAAACTCATCTTTTATTTGACGTAAATCACTTGCTCTAAATGATTGATAGCCATACCTTTCTAAATGCTCTTCCAATATTCCCGCGATTTTCTCATCATCTTCTACAATTAATATTTTATACATGCTCGTTTTCTCCCCATAAAAAATTCTTCTAAAACCACTCCCTTTTTATTATAAATTGAAAATTTAATTAGTGGGGATTTTTTCCTATATAAATCCGGTTTTTACGATATAAAAAAAAGACTGCCGTATTTCGGCAGTCTTAATCGATAAATTCAAATTCATATTCAAGAATTTTTACAATATCTCCGTCTTTCGCACCACGTGCACGAAGCGCTTCATCAATACCCATTCCGCGCATTTGACGAGCGAAACGACGTATAGATTCATCACGTGAGAAGTCTGTCATCTTGAATGTTTTCTCGATATCGTAACCAGAGATAACAAACGTGCCATCACTTTCACGTGTAATTTCAAATTTAACACCTTCAGTATCAAATTTGTACATTACACTTGTATCAGACTCATCCGCAACTTCATGTATTGGGAATTCTGGTGTTGTTTCTATTAAGTTCGCTACTTCAAACAGTAAGTCACGAACACCTTGTCTTGTTACAGCTGAGATTGGGAAGATTTTTACTTCGTCTCCCACTTTCTCTTTAAATGCTTGTAAGTTTTCTTCTGCATCTGGCATATCCATTTTGTTTGCAACAACAACTTGTGGACGCTCAGTTAAGCGAAGATTGTATTCTTTTAATTCATTATTAATCGTTACGTAATCTTCATATGGATCACGGCCTTCTAAACCAGACATATCAATAACATGCACGATTACACGTGTACGCTCAATATGACGTAAGAATTGGTGTCCAAGTCCGACGCCAGCATGTGCGCCTTCAATTAGTCCTGGAAGGTCAGCCATAACGAAGCTGCGGTTATCACCCGTTTCAACAACACCAAGATTTGGAACGATTGTTGTGAAATGATACTCTGCAATTTTCGGACGCGCTGATGATACAACAGATAATAATGTAGATTTACCTACACTTGGGAATCCAACAAGTCCAACGTCTGCTAGTACTTTAAGTTCTAGAATAACATCACGCTCTTGACCTGGTTCCCCGTTCTCAGCGATTTCTGGCGCTGGGTTCGTAGCTGTTGCGAAACGTGAGTTACCACGGCCACCGCGGCCACCTTTTGCAATTACAGCAGTTTGTCCATGCGTTACTAAATCGGCAAGAATTTGACCAGTTTTTTCATCTTTTACTACTGTTCCTGGTGGAACCTTTACAAGTAAATCTTCAGACTTACGTCCGTGCTGACCTTTACTCATTCCGTGCTGACCGCGATCAGCTTTGAAATGACGTTGGTAGCGGAAGTCCATTAATGTACGTAAGCCTTCCTCAACTACGAAAACAACATCTGCACCTTTACCACCGTCGCCACCTGCTGGGCCACCTTTTGGTACATACTTCTCACGACGATACGCAACCATACCATTACCACCGTCGCCGCCTTTTACATATATCTTGACCTGATCTACAAACATTATTTCACCACACTTTTTTCAATTGGTTGTAATATAACTGAGACTTCTTCGTCTCGCACTGTATAAGAAATGGAATACCATTTATTGTTTTGGGTCGCAAGCCAATTCTGTAGTTCTTCTACACTCGTTAGCTTACCACGAAAATCAAAAAAGAAACGAGCATTATCCGCGTCACATTCAATTGTGATACAAACATAATTTTCAACATATACGTCTAAACTATGCTGAAGCATCGAGAAAAATTGATTCGTCCATGTACATACAGTCTCATCTAAGTGAGATAAGTTATGTAATTTCCCTAATACTTCGTACTCCAATAAGCACGGCTGCTGTTTCCAATTATATGTTAAAATCCACTCTGAAAATAAAGGCATTGATAGCCCCATCAGATTGGATTCTTGTCTCGCTTCTTGGACAAAACGATCGATGAGACTATGAATTTCTTCCACTTTTCCAAGGGAAAGGTTTCCTTTCACCATCTGCATACGATTGAGCCAATCATGTCTTGAATGGCGCAATGCATCTATAATTGTCCATTTTTCATTCATTTAGATACCCCTTAATATAGAAAAACTCTAACCTGCACTCAGGTTAGAGTTTTCCGTGAGTTCTTATGCTTCTTGAGCAACAGGATATACGCTCACTTGTTTGCGGTCACGACCAAGACGCTCAAAGCGTACTACGCCGTCAACTTTCGCGTATAAAGTGTCATCGCCACCACGACCAACGTTAACACCTGGATAAATTTTTGTACCGCGTTGACGGTAAAGAATTGAACCACCTGTAACCGTTTGACCATCTGCGCGTTTAGCACCAAGACGTTTTGACTGAGAGTCACGACCGTTCTTTGTACTACCTACACCTTTCTTAGATGCGAAAAACTGAAGATCTAATCTTAACATACGTTACACCTCCTGCACTTTTTCTATTAAACGGATATACTTTCCGTAATCAAGTTCGATCGTCTTAAGCGAAACAACTAATCCTTCTAAAAGTGTTTGTGCTTTTTCTGCTGTATGAACGTCTAAATCATTAGGCAATTCATACGTTAAGAATCCGCCATCACTTCCGAGTTCAATAGTTGCTTGCACATTACAAAGTTCTTCCACTGCATTTATAGAACCAAACACAACCGCTGTAGTTCCAGCACAGACAAGGTCTTGTCCATGTGGCGCATAATCGGCATGTCCAGTCATTTTAAATGATTGGATACTTCCTAATTTCGTGCGACTTATCGTAATTTTAATCATGTTAACCAGAATTAAGCGTTGATAGCTTCAACAACTAGCTTAGTGTAAGGTTGACGATGACCTTGTTTCTTACGATTGTTCTTTTTCGCTTTGTATTTGAAAACGATAATTTTCTTAGCGCGACCTTGTTTTTCAACTTTCGCAGTAACTGTTGCACCTTCTACAACTGGGCTACCAACTTTAACGTTTTCGCCACCAACGAAAAGAACTTTGTCAAAAGTAACAGTTTCACCAGCTTCAACATCTAATTTTTCAATGTAGATTGCTTGACCAGCTTCAACTTTAATTTGTTTTCCACCTGTTTCGATAATTGCGTACATACTTGCACCTCCTCTTAATTACTAAGACTCGCCAAAAACGAGGTAGACATAAATGCCTTTAGGGAACCTGTCTTGTGCGGTTGTAGCATATAGCCGTTTAGGTGCTATAAACTATAACATAAAGATGTTATCATGAATCATAGACGGTTGTCAATAAATGTTCTGCTAACTATTTTTTCCGCTCTACAATTTCTTTTTTACTTCCAAAACGAACGATAGCATACTTTTCGATATTATCATCTTTGAAATAAATTTCAAATGGAATATTTTTTTGTAATTCTTTTTGCAAAAACTGTTTTTGCAGTTCTTTAGGCGCAGCGATTAATACCGCTTCATCTTCTATATTGCCATATGTGATTAGTTCTCTCTCTAACTCATACGCAATTGTTTCATGCGACATCACATAACCCGTCGCTTTGCAAGGTACACACTCTTTTAATAATACGTCTCGTAAAGAATGCTTTTTACGTTTACGTGTCATTTCCAAAATCCCTAGCTCCGTAAAGCCGAGCACCCTTGTATATGTGCGGTCATCTTGCATAGCAGCTATGAGACATTCTCTTACCTTTTCTTTATCTTCTCTTTTTTTCATATTAATAAAATCAATTAATATCATACCACCAATATCACGAAGTCTTAATTGGCGTGCAATTTCTTCAGCTGCCATCTCATTTGTGCGAAGTACTGTATCTTGTAAATTTTGTTTTCCCGTAAACTTGCCCGTATTCACATCAATTACAGTCATCGTCTCCATTTGTTCTACAATTAAATAAGCACCATTTGAAAGCCAAACAATTTTTTGAAGTGCTTTCTCAATTTCACGCTCTATTCCAAAATGGTTAAACATCGAAGACTTTTCATTATAAAAAGATACTTTTTCTTTTCCAATTTTGTCTTCTAATTCTTTTACTATACTTCTTGTATCTACAACTACTTTTTCAATGGTTTCAATTGGGTTCTCTTGAAATACACGATCTAAAAAGGTCGCCGGTCGATGAAGTAATAACGGCGCCTTTCCTTGGCCCTCTTTTCTTTTTAACTCTTCATACAACTGTTGTAACTCTTGCATTTCAGCTTGTATTTCTTCAATTGCTCCTTTTTCAGAAGCAGAACGGAAAATGTATCCCCCCGTTCCCTCTATTTCAATTTGGAGTAATTGTTGTCTTCTTTTATTATTTTTTATTTTTCGAGAAACAGCGCGCATCTCACCAAACGGCATATAAACGACATATTTCCCGGTAAATTCTATATTCGCTGTCAATTTAGGCCCTTTCGTATCAATTGCCTCTTTCGCAACTTGTACGAGTATCGCTTGCCCTTCATGTATACGATAAGAAGATGGTACATCATCGTATGAAAGGTAAGCATGTTTTTCTAAACCGATGTTTACAAAAGCTGCATTCATTCCAGCAATTGTTCTTACGACACGTCCAACATAAATATGCCCAACAATCTCTTGCTCTTCATTACGTTTCCATAAAAACTCAACAATTTTTTTCTTCTCTTCAATTGCAACGCGCTTTTCCGAACCAGCGTAATTCACATATAACGTTTTCAAAATTATTTCCTCACTTTATAATCTTCTTTGCTTTTACAATAATAAAAGGTTAGTGCTATCGTCAACACTAACCGATTAATTCTTCAACTGATGAAGTTGTTCGTTTTTCAGTAAAATATGCATAGAGCAATTCATTTTCATCCAATGTGTAATGCTCTTTATATTTTCCACGGACGATAATAGAATGCTTATATCCTCTACGAAATTTTGTGAAGATCGTATATAAACGATCTTCCGTTTGCACTTCAATAGGTGCAATCTTTTCGATTCCTCTTTTGTTTCCATAATAACGTTCTAATAAAAAACGCATAAATGCATACCGTCTTTGTTTCCACTCTTGATATAATGACACTGCTAAAAATATGAGTAGTACCCACATCATAATATTGTTACTATTCCAGAGTAACTGCCATCCTAATATTACACCAAAAAAAACACATGACAATTGCATCATCTTTTCATGTGCTTGTAAATAAGGGAAACGATATGATAATACATTAAACAATACTTTCCCGCCATCTAACGGCCAAATAGGGAGTAAATTAAATGCTAAAATAATTATATTATTCCACATAAAGAAATAATATAAATCTGTATTCAGCCAACCGGCTTCGAACAACATATAACCTACCAGCATCATCCAAACATGTTGAATCGGTCCTGCAATTACGACAACAAGTTCCTCTTTCAATGACTTATTACCATGTTCCTCAAGCTCGGCAACGCCACCAAACGGCAAAAGCTGAATTCTTTTTATACGCCAATTATAGTGTGCTGCTGCAAAAGCATGCCCAAGTTCATGAATAAGAACAATACAAAATAACAGTAGTAACTCTTTAAAACGCGCAGTAAAAATACCAATGACAATAATAACCCAAAATAATGGATGCACGGAAATTTTCGTTAAAACGTCCCTATATTTAATCAAATGATATCACCTGGATCGGATCAATAAATTTTTCATTCTTTTTTATCGCGAAATAAAACTTTCCATTTTTATCATTTGTATCATTACTCACCGTTCCAATTTTTTGTTTCTTTGAAACGTAATCATATAATTTCACTGACATATCGTTTAAGTTTGCATACCATGACTCCGTACCATCTGCATGTTGAATTTGAACTGTATTTCCAAGTTCCTCTTTCTTGCCTGCAAAAACAACTAACCCTTCATTTACTGACTCCACTTTTGCATTTGTAGCTGTTTGGACAAATACACCTTGGCCATTTTTTTGAAACCCTTGCATTACCTTTCCAGAAGCAGGAATTGCATAATCTTTTTGCTGAATACTTCCTTCTTTTTTCTCGTTCGGCGAATAGAATACGAGCGGTTTTCCAAATTGCTTTTCGTACCATTTCGCTACAGTAGCAAACTGAAATTCCTCTTTCATCACTTTTTCTGTAACAGCTTTAGCTCCATTGAATGAAGAAGGAGCATTCTTATATAAAATAGCAACCGAAAGAACTAATATTGCTGATAATAAAACTTTGAAGAAAAAGACTTCCTTTCGAAATAAAGGATGCATTTCCTTTTCTCCATCTTCAATAAATACTGCTTCACTATCAAAATTCCCTCCGTTAAAATACTGCTCTTCCTCCATCCTTTCTTGCTCGGCCTTCCTTTTTGCAATCCGCTTTTTAATTTCTTCTACGCGTCTATTCTTCATACTGTCTCCTTTCTTTCGTTAAGCTAATTTCATTAGAAACAGTTGTATACAGTTTGTACATATGTATGAGCTAAGAAAGAAAGATATTCGTGTGAAGAAAAAAGAAAGCACTTCGCATATGTGCGAAGTGCTCTTAACGGATTCCAAAGAAGTTTTTCACCTTTGCAAATACCGATACCTTTTCTTGTTCAAATGCTTGTAATGGTACATTCTCACCTAACAAGCGTCTTGCAATATTACGATAAGCCAACGCTGCTTTTCCGCTTGGTTGCAACGCCACAGGTTCACCTGTATTTGTAGCTCGAATAACTTCATCGTCATCCTCGACAACACCAAGAAGCTCGATTGACAATGTACGTACAATTTCATCAACATCTAACATATCCTGTTCATGAAGCATATGACTACGTACACGATTAATAACAAGTTTCGGTGGTTCAATATCCTCTTTTTCTAAAAGCCCAATAATACGATCCGCATCGCGCATTGAGGATACTTCTGGAGTCGTAACAACGATTGCTTTATCCGCACCAGCTACCGCATTTTTAAATCCCTGCTCAATCCCCGCAGGACAATCGATTAATATGTAATCATAATCTTGACGTAATACTTGTATTAATTCATCCATTTGTTCAGGTGTTACCGCTGATTTATCACTCGTTTGTGCTGCAGGTAATAAATAAAGATCATCAAAACGTTTGTCTTTAATAAGAGCCTGAGGTAAACGGCAACGCCCTTCAACGACATCAACAAGATCAAATACAATACGATTTTCCAGCCCCATTACTACGTCTAAATTTCGAAGACCGATATCTGTGTCAATTAAGCACACTTTCTTTCCAGATAACGCTAGGGCCGTACCAATGTTCGCAGATGTAGTAGTTTTACCTACTCCGCCTTTTCCAGATGTAATTACTATTGCCTCTCCCACAGCTATACAATTCCCCTTTCTAACTTTGTTAAATTAGGTCTAAGATGAGTGAGAAGTTGCAGGCGATCGACAACAATGTGATTGTTCTCATTAATATACGCACATTCTGCCGCCTCCGCTCCGTCTTCTTTCTCTTCCGGAGCCCGCATTGCCACATCACTAATTCGAAGTTGCATCGGGTTCATAACAGATGCAGCGATTACAGCATCCGAATCCCCATAATACCCAGCATGTGCAATTCCTCTTAATGATCCTACGACAAAAATATTCCCCCCAGCGATAACCGTTCCGCCTGGATTAACATCTCCAATTAACAACAAATTTCCTTTTACATGTAAAACTTGTCCAGAGCGAACAATTTTGGAAATAGGGACAATTTCTGTTTCTTCTTTCCAAGCTATTGCTTCTGCTTTAGTGATAACATCACTTTCAATTGAATCCACAACAAGATTCTTTTTATTACGAATTAACGTACGAATCTCTTCTTGTTGGACTTCTGTTAAATAACGATTTCCTACTTTCACATGCACTTCAATTAAAGAGCGTCCATCACCATCGTAGTAATGTGTAGAAAGTTTTTCGTCTAATTCCACCAATAATTCTGAGAATGAACAACAATCATCTAAATGAAGCGTTATCCCATCTTTTGTCCCTTTTATCGTTACATTTTGTTGCTTTTTTTCTTCCACTAAAGTTCACCCCACCGATTCAATTCGACATAAAATTAGAAAATCCTTTTTTCTTTTTCTTCCATCGCTTTTGAAAGACGCACTATATATCGTCTCAGTGGGAAACAAACTATCAATAAGAAAATAGCATTTAACAATAAAGTAGAAAGGAGACGATCTGTGAAAAAGACATACGCTGGCATATGAGTACGTCCTAATAAAGTTAAGAATCCATACACATAATACTCTAGTGCTACAACACTAGCTAATATGATAGAAACAACAATAAATAAATTCAATTGTAGTACTTTCATCACACTATATACTAAATAAGCTAAAATCGGATAAGCAAAAATATATATCCCGACAAGTTCTGTGTATACGGTATCAAATAAGAAGCCAAATAATAGTCCGTAATAAATCCCTTGGACCGGACTATAATACACTGTAATAAAACATAAGACGATTATAAAGAAATGCGGTGCTGCTATGCTGTCTTTCCAAAACACATCCGTTGGAACAACAGTAGCAAACATATTTTCAAATAGAAACACAAAAAGGAGCAAAAGAGGAAGAGCTGCTCTTTTTAATATCTTCATCATCTCTTCTTCTCCTCCTATTCTAATGGCGCTGAAGGTGTTGCACGTTTAGCAACCGTAATATGCTCTACGTCATTTAAATCAGCGGCAGGTTTTACATAAGCTGTTTTTGTTAAGCCATATGCATCCGGCTGAACTTCAACGATTTTTCCAATTACAAGACCTTTCGGGAAAATATCACCCAGTCCAGATGTTACAACTAGTTGATCTTTATCTACCGGTGCATCAGAGCCAATCTTTGTGAAAAGAAGTAATTGCTTTTCTTTGTCATAACCTTCAATCAATCCAAAGATTTTCTCTTGCCCTTGTACAATAGCAGAAACGCGATTTGTTCGGCTCATAGAACTTAGTAATTCTACTGATGATGTAAACTGAGATACACTTTTCACTCTTCCAACTAACCCTTGTGAAGTTACTACAGCCATATCTTTTTTAATTCCTTGCTGTGCCCCTTTATCAATTCCAATTAAATCGTACCATTTATCTGGATTACGAGAAACAACAGTAGCTGGAATTTCAGTATACCCGCTATTTAACTCTTTTTTACCCGTTAGCTCTTGTAGCTTCTTGTTATCATCTTCTAATTGTTTTACTTTCCCTGATAGACCTGCATAATTATCTAATTTTGCTTTTAATTCTTTATTCTCTTCATACGTGCGCTTTACATCCTCTACATTTTCGAAGAATCCAGCTACGTATTTCGCTGGCTTTTGGAATACACGTTCTACAACACCGACAGTATCTTTAACAAACTGCTCTGGCCATGTTAAACTGTTCCGTTCTTTCAATGAGATTCCAATCAATGCCACGAGAAGAATAATACTAACCAACAAAACAATTAATCTTTTGTTTAAGAAAAACTGTGGCACGTTCACACCCTCTTAATTTCACTGATTTTTATTTTGCAATATTATCGAGCAGCAGTTTTGAAAAGATCGATATTGTCTAATGCTTTACCTGTTCCAATTGCTACGCAATCTAATGGATCTTCTGCAACAAGAACTGGCATTTTCGTTTCTTCACTAATTACTTTATCTAAATTACGTAGTAATGCCCCGCCACCTGTTAATACGATACCGCGGTCCATAATATCAGCCGCTAATTCAGGTGGAGTTTTTTCTAACGTATTTTTAACTGATTCTACAATCGCATCTACTGTATCTTTTAATGCATCTGCAATTTCTTCTGGCTGAATTAGTACTGTTTTTGGTAAACCACTTACTAAATCACGACCGCGAATTTCCATAGGCTCGATACCTTCTGGCTCGCCTGCAGAACCAATTTCTAATTTTAATGCTTCAGCTGTTCTTTCACCGATCATTAAGTTATAGCTTTTCTTAATGTACTGAATGATTGAATCGTCCATATCATCACCAGCAACACGGACTGACTGGCTTGTTACAATACCACCTAGAGAAATAATTGCAACTTCTGTTGTACCACCACCGATATCAACAACCATACTACCAGTTGGTTCCCAAACAGGTAAGTTTGCACCAATTGCTGCTGCAAATGGCTCTTCGATAGGATAAGCATCACGAGCACCCGCTTGACGAGTCGCATCGATTACTGCACGTCTTTCTACAGCTGTAATACCAGATGGTACACATACCATTACATACGGCTTACGTGAGAAGAAACCGTTTGATTTTTGAGCTTGTTGAATGTAATATTTCATCATTGTTGCAGTTGTTTCGTAATCAGCAATTACACCGTCTTTCATCGGGCGAAGTGCCACAACGTTCCCTGGTGTACGACCAATCATTTGTTTTGCGTCGCTACCTACAGCAACGATTTGTTTCGTATCAGTTTGTAACGCCACTACTGAAGGTTCACGTAAAACTACACCTTTTCCTTTTACATATACAAGCGTGTTCGCAGTTCCTAAGTCTATTCCAAGATCGCGAGTAAATCCACCAAATCCAAACATATTATTTATCTTCCTTTCTTGTTTTCACGGACTCATTTTTTCTTAATTTATATTATAAAAACAGTACGTTTTTTATATCTTTATCCTTTTTGTAGATAAATTTCTACAAAAAACTCATAAATCACATTATAAAACAAAATAAGTAAAAAGCATAGTCTTAAATATGACCTTTTTCCTTTAAACTCACGAATTTATGGTCACCTATTATAATATGATCAAGCACTTCAATTCCGATAATCTGGCCGCATTCTACTAAGCGTTTGGTTACTTCAATATCTTCACGGCTCGGCGTGGGATCTCCTGAGGGATGGTTATGAAGACATATGATAGAGGCTGCTGCACGACGGAAGGCTTCTTTAAAAACTTCCCTCGGGTGTACAATTGACGTGTTTAAACTTCCAATAAAGATCGTTTGCCTATGTATAACTTGATTTTTTGTATTTAAATATAAACAAACAAAATGCTCTTGTTGTAAAAAACGCATTTCTTCCATCATGTATTTCGCACAATCTTCTGGACTTCGAATACTATATCTATTTTGATATTCTAAACGTACCATTCTTCTGCCTAGTTCAAAGGCTGCCATAAGTTGCGATGCCTTTGAAATCCCAATACCATGTATACTAATTAGCTCTTCTAATGTTGCATCTTTCAACATACGTAAGCCATCAAATTGGTGTAAAATTTTATCTGACAACTTTAAAACTGTTTCTTCTTTAGAACCTGTTCTGAGTAACACTGCGAGAAGCTCTCGATTTGATAAACTTCCAGCACCTTCTAACAATAAACGCTCCCGTGGCTGTTCTTCTCTTACAACATCACGAATACCGTTCATCTCTCCACCCCTTTATTTGTTCTCTCAAAGAAAACCCCATGCAATTTTACGCATGGGTTACATCAATATCAAATTGTTTTAATTCCCGAACGAGACGTGCAATTGGTAAGCCAACTACACTATAGTAGTCCCCTTGAATATTTTGAACGAAAATAGATCCTTTACCTTGAATCCCATAACTACCGGCTTTATCAAGAGGTTCTTTCGACGCGACGTATGTATCAATTTCCTCTTCTGTTAACTCCCAAAATGTAACTTCTGTACGCTCATAAAAAGTAACCGTTTTTTCTTTTGCTATAATCGCAACACCTGTATACACTTCATGTGTTTTCCCTGATAGTAATTGTAACATCTCTTTCGCCTCATCCTCATTAGAAGGCTTACCAAGAATACGCGACTCATATGTAACAATTGTATCTGCACCTAACACAATGTAATCACTATTATTTTCTGCCACCGCTGATGCTTTTTGCAAGGCAAGCGACATTACAATATCAGAAGGCGATGAATATGCACCAATTGTTTCCTCTACTTCACTTACAACGATTTCAAATGGCACACTAGCTAACTCAAGTAATTCCTTCCTCCGAGGTGATCCTGAAGCTAAAATTATTTTTCTCATATTTTCTCCTTCCTTTCTCACATGAAGCAGAACAATTTATATTAATCGTATCAAAGGAATAGTTTGCCCACAAATGAAAGAAATATTAATTTCTCTAACTAAAATAAAACTTCTTTATTGCATACGATTATATTCCCGTCATAGAGAAAGCACTTTGCTCTAAATTCAAAAGAAAAGAAAGAAGTACATGTACTTCTTTCTTACTCATTTTATTATCCTATCATTTCACTTTCTACGAAACAATTTTTTCATACGAGAGTAAACCATCAATAATAACTTGATTTAATTTCGCCAAAGATTCCTTATCCACCTTCCCATCTTTTACTGTTTGTACAGCTACCGACGTATACATATACAGTTTCTTTGCTTCTTCTCGTTTCATACTTTCCCCTTCTTTTTCAACCTTTTTCCATTCTTTTTCAATTGCTTCTATATCTTTTGGGCTGCTTTTTCCACCAACTTGTACGCTAGAAGCATATTTTGCTAAATGAGTGTATAATGGCTGCACTTTTGTTAAAAATGTTCCTACTTCTTTATCATCTTTCAGCAATGCTTTATCTGTTATATCCCAGTTCTTTTTTAAAACGGAGACACCATCATTTTTATACTTAGTCATTAATTGATTTATAGACTGTTCATCGCTAGCAATACCAACAACTATTGCATACTTATCACCGCTCGGTCTCAAAGCACCAATGCCCCCATTGCCTTTCCATTCTTCAAGAGCTGCCTGTCCCTTTTCTTCAGAAGAATAAAGCCCCCCTTGAACAAAAAATAATTTCATCGGATCCAATGACGTTCCTGCCTGTGCTTTTTGTTTTTCTTCTTTCGGTGCTAGTGTTTGTTCTGCCGTTCCACCCACCTTTGATTCTCCATTTCCAGTCGGCCTTGAAGCTGTCACTTCACTTCCTCCTGTCGTTCCTTGTCCAGTAAGTAAATGAAGCATCCCCATTCCAAACGCCGTACCGATAATGATTGCAGTTGCAACGATTACAATTAATGTATTACTCCACTTCTTTCGGTATTTTTCCACAGACATTGATTTCGCTTTTTGAAACGGAACAACATTTTTCAGTCGTTCACTTTCTACTACCATCCATTCAAATTCATCTTTCTTTTTTTCCTCATACTTCGCTTCTGTTCCATTCACTTTCACTGAGATCGTTCGTGATTGCTTGTCCATACACTCACACCTCACCTCTTATCGTTGTCCGCATCATATCATATTCATTTCATAAAAAAACGAGATATTTGTCAGAGGAATTCGCCAAATAACCCTATATATTTATCTTATATGTATGCATTTGACTTCATTTGTAGAACAAAAAAACTAGATAGCAAAGACTATCTAGTTTTTCTCACGAATATATTTTCGTACTTCAGAAATGAAATAAAGAGAACCTGTTATGATAAAAACATCATTTTCTGCTATCCTTTCAACTTTTGTATCAATTGCCTCTTTCCAATTTTCAAAAACTAATTTTGATTCTTTCTGTGAATATGATGCAAGCTTGTCAGCAGAAATAGCACGATCAAAGGCGAATGTTGTAAAAATAATTTCATCTGCAATGGTTTCTAATTGGCCTACCATGTTATGTAATTGTTTATCACCAAGGGCAGTAAATAACACTATTACATTTTTATCTTTGTAATGTGCTTCTACTGTTTTCACAAGGCTTTCGATACCTTCTGGATTATGAGCACCATCTATAATAATATCCGGGTTACTTTGCAGCTTTTCAAAGCGCCCAATCCAATATGCTTCCCGTAATCCCGTTCTTATCTCATCTTCCTCAATTAAAAATGATAAATATGTTTTCACATACATTACTGCCATAAGTGCTAGCGCTGCATTTCCTACTTGATGAATGCCTTTCATTGAGATTTGCAAATCTTCAAATGCGGAAAAAGGACAAGTAAAATCAAACTGTTCCCCATCTTCGTTAGACTGTTTATGTAACGCTGTAAAATGCTTGCCAAGTTCGTATAAGTTTGCATGGTTTTCCTTTGCAACATTTTGAATGACTTGCAAAGCTTCTTCATCTTGTACACCAGTAATTACGGGCACGCCAGACTTAATAATCCCCGCCTTTTCATATGCAATTTCCCCTAGTGTATTTCCTAAAATATGCATATGATCGTGACCTATATTTGTAATAATCGTGAGAACAGGGTGTATAACATTGGTAGAATCAAAACGTCCACCAAGCCCTGTTTCAAATAAAACAACATCACAGAAATTGAATTTTCCGAAATAGCAAATCGCCATAACAGTAATAATTTCAAACTCTGTCGCTTCCCCTAAATCCGTTTCATCTAGTTTTTCCACGACTGGTTTTACCATCTTTACAAGTTCAGTAATCTCTTCGTCTGCAATTGGTGTTCCATTCACACTAATGCGTTCATTAAATGATTCGATGTAAGGAGAGGTAAACGTTCCTACCTTATATTTCGCGCCTTCTAACATGTAACGCATATATGTTAACGTTGAACCTTTTCCATTTGTACCAGCAAGATGAACACATTTTATATGACGCTCTGGATTTCCAAGTTCTTCTAACATCCATCTCATTCTTTCTAATCCTGGCTTAATTCCAAATTTCAATCGGCTATGGATCCACCCTATCGCTTCTTCGTATGTATGTATCACGTATGTTTTTCCCCTTTCAAAAGACAACTTTCATAGTTCTATTATACGCAAAGAAAAGAGACTCACCAATATAGTGAGTCTCTAAAAACATTTTTACTTTTCAAGATCTGCTAGACGTTGACGAACTGCTTCGCGTTTTTCTAGGTAATCTTGCTCTTTCGCACGCTCTCCTTCAATAACCGCTGCAGGAGCTTTCGCTACGAAACCTTGGTTAGAAAGTTTCTTCTGTACACGTTCTACTTCTTTATCGAACTTCTCAAGTTCTTTCTCAAGACGAGCTCTCTCTTCATCAAGATTGATAAGATCAGCTAACGGTAAGAATAACTCTGCACCTGATACGATTGCAGTCATTGCTTTTTCTGGCGCTTGTAAGTCCGTTTGAATTGTTAATTCGCTTGGGTTACAGAAACGCTCAATGTAAGAGCTGTTTTTCGTAAGTTGAGCAAGTACAGCCTCATCTTTTGCTTTAATTTGCATTTGAACTTTTTTGCTCATTGGCGTATTTACTTCTGCACGGATGTTACGAACAGAGCGAATGATATCAACTAGAAGGTGCATTTCTGCCGCAGCTTCCGTATCTTGTAAATCTTCGCGAACTGTTGGCCACGCAGCTACTGTAATAGACTCGCCTTCATGCGGTAAATGTTGCCAAATTTTCTCTGTTACGAATGGCATGAATGGGTGTAATAGACGCATTGTTTGATCTAATACGTAAGCTAAAATAGAACGAGTTGTTTTCTTAGCTGCTTCATCTTCACCGTATAGTGGAAGTTTCGCCATTTCAATATACCAATCACAGAAATCGTCCCAAATGAAGTTGTATAATGAACGACCAGCTTCACCGAACTCATATTTATCCATGTTACGTGTTACGCTTTCGATTGTTTCGTTTAAGCGAGTTAAGATCCACTTATCTGCTACTGATTTTTCACCAGTTAAATCGATTTCTTCATACTTCATATCATCCATGTTCATTAATACGAAACGTGATGCGTTCCAAATTTTATTAATGAAGTTCCAAGTAGATTCTACTTTTTCCATGCTGAAACGTAAATCTTGACCTGGTGCACTTCCTGTTGATAAGAAGAAACGCATTGCATCTGCACCGTACTTCTCGATAACATCCATTGGATCAATACCGTTACCAAGAGATTTACTCATTTTACGACCTTGCTCATCACGAACTAAACCGTGAATTAATACATCTTTAAATGGACGCTCTCCTGTAAACTCTAAACCTTGGAAAATCATACGAGATACCCAGAAGAAGATGATATCATAACCCGTTACTAGTGCATCTGTTGAATAGTAACGTTTGAAGTCTGCTGAATCTTCATTTGGCCAACCAAGTGTTGAAAATGGCCATAACGCTGAACTGAACCATGTATCAAGTACGTCATTATCTTGATTCCAGTTTTCAATATCTGCTGGTGCTTCTGTACCTACGTATACTTCACCAGTTTCTTTATGGTACCAAGCTGGAATACGGTGTCCCCACCATAATTGACGAGAAATACACCAGTCATGAATATTTTCCATCCAGCGTAAATATGTGTTTTCAAAACGCTCTGGTACGAACGTTACTTTTTCTTCTTCTTTTTGTTGAAGCGCTACTGCTTTTTCAGCAAGTGGAGCCATTTTTACGAACCATTGTGTTGATAAATAAGGCTCAACAACTGCACCGCTACGCTCACTATGACCTACTGAATGCATATGTGGCTCGATTTCTACTAATACGCCAGCTTCTTGTAAGTCTTTCACTAATTCTTTACGGCATTCGAAACGATCCATACCGTTATACTTACCAGCTTTTTCGTTCATTGTTCCATCTTCGTTCATTACTAAAATGCGTGGTAAGTCATGACGGTTACCTACTTCAAAGTCATTCGGGTCATGAGCTGGTGTAATTTTTACAACGCCCGTTCCGAAATCTTTTTCTACGTACTCATCAGCAATAATCGGAATCTCACGGCCTACGATTGGAAGTGTAACTGTTTTTCCGATTAAATGTTTGTAACGATCGTCTTCGGGATGAACTGCTACTGCTGTATCACCCAGCATCGTTTCTGGACGAGTTGTCGCAAGACGAATGTGACCAGAACCATCTGTTAACGGATAGTTCATATGGTAGAATGCACCTTGAACTTCTTTATGAATTACTTCAATATCAGAAAGAGCTGTGCGTGTTGCTGGATCCCAGTTGATGATATATTCACCACGGTAAATTAAGCCTTTTTCGTATAATTGAACGAATACTTTATTAACCGCATCTGATAAACCTTTGTCTAATGTGAAGCGTTCACGAGAATAGTCTAGTCCTAAACCAACTTTTCCCCATTGTTGACGAATGTGAGAAGCGTATTCTTCTTTCCACTCCCAAGCTTTTTCAAGGAATTTTTCACGGCCAAGATCGTAACGTGAAATACCTTCTTCACGAAGTTTTCCTTCTACTTTTGCTTGTGTTGCAATACCAGCATGGTCCATTCCTGGAAGCCATAGCACATCGTATCCTTGCATACGCTTCGTACGAGTTAAAATATCTTGAAGAGTTGTATCCCAAGCATGACCTAAGTGTAACTTACCAGTTACGTTCGGAGGTGGAATTACAATTGTATATGGTTGTTTCTTCTCGTCTCCTGTTGCTTCAAAATATTTGCCTTCAAGCCACCATTGATAAAGGCCTTCTTCAACGGACATATGATCATATTTAGTTGGTAAATTCTTTTCCGTGTTTGACATTATTTTCCCTCCTTAAAATAAAAAATGTCCCTCATCCAAAAAGGACGAGGGACATCGCGGTACCACCTTTATTTACAAACAAATTCATAATTTGCTTATACTCTTAATTTGATAACGGACAAATCCGTCTTTTCCTAATAAGAACTATTCCGTTCAGAAAAGATGCTCCAGGGCTACCTTCTAACATAACTATCTAGAGAATCTCCCAGCTAATGATTCTCCTCTCTGAAGACGTTTCATGTTATACTCTTCCCCTTCAAGGCATTTATATGATTGTTAATTATTATATACAATAGTGTAAAAAACGAAACCTTATTCGTCAAGACAAATTTAAAACTACAGCTTTTCGTGCCCAAAAAAGAAGATAAGTAGAATCCTCTACTTATCTTCTTTCCCCCGCTATTTGCGGGCAGTAAGACCTCCACCTTAAAACTCAGCTGAAGCAAAGAAGTTAGATGGGAGCCCTGGTGCCCGTAAACGCCCAATTGGTGAAGGCTAATCATCAGCGGGGAATGCCTTTACTTTATCCGTTCCCTTGCTGGGCAGCTTGTAATTGTGACAGGAAATATTCTATATTGCTAACGAGCCAATGCGATTGTTGCAAACTCTTTACTCCGCGCAGTTCATTTTCCTCGTTGCGATTATCTCTTCTTTTCTTATAGGACTGGATTTGCCGAATAAATTGCGATGGATACGTCATATACGCAAACATAAGTAGTTGCTCTTCTTTCGTAAAAGGGAAATTTTTTTGATACATTTGAAACCATTCAAACCGATCACTTCTTGCGATTGGATATGTGTTTAAAGACCGTGAATAAAAACCTACTATATCTTGCACAGGCGTTGCAAACTTCGATTTTTCTAAACTAATAAAATAGCCATTCCGCTCATAGTCAAATAAAAAATGATTAAGTGACACATTACCATGCACAAAAGTAATACGCGTTTTCTCTTTTTCTTTCATCGCATCGTTCCACTCATTTAATTGCTTCGTTGCAAATTCACGCGCTCTCATTACATGATGATAGTACGTACAATATTGCAATTCAAACGGGGACATATACCATTTTGATTCAGATTCTACGAGAAACTCTTCTAACATCTCACCATCATTTTCCCAACGATCGGATATACTTGTATAATGTTTTTCTAAATCTTCTTCCGTATACATTTCTTCCTTCACAGTTTTTTGATGCAACGTTCCAAGTGTCTGAAACATTTTATGGTATTGATCATTGTCCTCACCGTTTCCTTCTGCACGTTCTAACCAAGGCATTAAATAATAATTATACGTCCCGTCACTTAAAATATAACTTCCATCCGTCGCATGATATATAGGTACATAATTTGAAAAACCTTTCTCCTTCAAATATTGAATATGATGCAGAAAGTTATTCCGCTCTAACTTTCTGCCTTCTATTTTCTTGAGTGCATATGGACCTTGATTCGTATAAATTTTCATTACATTTCCGTGCTCTTCCATATGCTGCGTATCCAATCTATATTGCCTCACGATAGGTTCATAGTGATTTCGCAACTCAATATCCATACGAATAACCCTTTCTATTCAAAACATAGCCTCTAAGAAAGGAAGTGAGTGAAAACACTCACTTCCTTATTTCGTCTTTACCCTTGAAACGGGAATATAAATAATTTGCCCCGTATTTAAAAATATATCTTCTGTTTGATTAACACGGTATAAATTTTGTACAGACGTTTCATAACGGTCTGCAATAGATTCAATTGTATCTCCTTCTTGCACGAAATACATTCTTAACTTTGTAAATTCTTCTTCCGGTTCTTTCGTAAATAGTTTTGTTAAATAAAGCGCATTTTCATCTCGCTGTGAGTACTCTTCTTCTTGTTCTTCCTGCTTTTTCGCTTTTTCTTTCTTGAAATCTTTTCGTCCGAACAGTTCAAATTGCGGCGTTGTTTCTTGCTCCTCTTCACGTTCCACAAATTCATGTTCTTCTATTTTCTCTTCTTCTAATTCCTGCTCTTTTCTTTCCTCTAATTGGAACGGTTCAAATGCGTAATCTTCCCACTCATCTGATTCCTTATATGCCGGTTCTTCTACATGCGGCGCCGGTCTATTTTCATCCTCTTGCGCTGAATCTTCTTCTAACTCAGCATACACCGTTTCTTCCTCTTCAACTTCATCCTCGCCTCTCTCTTCATCACACAAACCGGTAATAGATATATCCGCTAATAATTGTAAGCAACCATTTTCCTTTAATTCATAATCAAATTCCTCGATTGATACATATAGCTCTTCAATTACTTTCACTCGATTTCTCGGAATTGATATTTCAAGTGGAAAGGAATGAACAAGTTCATTAACCCCATCTTCTCTTGTTTCTACATAATCAATTGACTTTGCTGGCGATAGTTCTCTTAATGAATACGTGGAATCATCTTTTCGTGCAACATACTCTCCCGTTAAATCTAATTGTCCTCTCACGATTACTTCATGATCAAGCTCTTCTATCTCAACGTCTGGATCTAACGAAATTGACAAAAGTTCTTCGACTTCCTGTCCTTTTTGGAACCACACAGATTCTTTTAATGAAAATCGTAATGAATGATCTGCAGCCACTTCTTTTCCCCCTCCCAAACTATATGTCATTACAGATTTATGTGCGGAAAGCTTACTTTATGAATAAAAAAAATCGCTCCCCTTATGGAGAGCGATTTTCTCTAATACATTACGCTTTTAATTTTGACATTGCAATTTCAGCTGCTGCAATCGTCGCTTCAATATCTGCATCACTATGTGCTGTCGATAAGAATAAACCTTCGAATTGAGATGGTGGTAAGAATACACCTTGTTCTACCATTTCACGATAGTAAGCCGCAAAGAATTCTAAGTTTGAAGATTTTGCTGCATCGTAATTAATAACGGGTTCATCTGTAAAGAAAATACCAATCATAGAGCCTGCACGGTTAATATGGTGCGGAATGCCATGTTTTTCAGCTGCTTTACGTAATCCAGCTTCTAACATTTCAGCTTTACGCTCAAATTCTACATATGATTCTGGCGTTAACTGTACTAACGTTTCATAACCTGCCGCCATTGCAAGTGGGTTACCTGATAAAGTACCAGCTTGGTAAATTGGTCCGCTTGGCGCAACTTGGCGCATAATTTCCGCTTTACCACCGTATGCTCCTACTGGTAAACCACCACCGATTACTTTACCTAAGCATGTTAAATCAGGCGTTACGCCATAATAACCTTGGCCACAATTATAAGCTACTCGGAACCCTGTCATTACTTCATCAAAAATAAGCAATGCACCGTTTTGTTCTGTTACTTCACGAAGACCTTCTAAAAATCCAGGCTGCGGAGGAACAACCCCCATATTTCCTGCTACTGGTTCTACAATTACACAAGCAATATCATCACCGAATTGTTCAAACGCGTATTTTACGCTTTCTAAATCGTTATAAGCTACTGTAATCGTATTTTTCGCTACACCTTCTGGTACACCAGGACTATCTGGTAAACCTAAAGTCGCCACACCAGAACCAGCTTTAATTAATAACGAATCACCATGACCATGGTAACAACCAATAAATTTCAAGATTTTATTACGACCTGTATAACCACGAGCTAAACGTAGTGCACTCATTGTTGCTTCCGTTCCAGAGTTAACCATACGCACAATCTCAATTGATGGCACGCGCTCAATAACAAGTTTTGCTAATTTATTTTCAATTTCTGTTGGTGCACCGAAGCTTGTACCTCTTTCAGCAACAGATTTTAACGCTTCTACAACACGATCATTTGCATGACCATGAATTAAAGGACCCCATGATAATACGTAGTCGATGTATTCATTCCCATCGATATCATATACTTTAGAGCCTTTTCCACGCTCCATAAACAACGGATTCATCCCAACAGACTTAAAGGCACGAACCGGGCTATTTACGCCGCCAGGCATTAAGTCTTGCGCCTCTTCAAACGCTGCAATTGACTTATCAAACTTTTTCATTATTTAGCGCCTCCTTCTTGTAACCATCTTGCTGCATCTTTTGCATGATACGTAATAATTAAATCTGCTCCTGCACGTTTCATACTAATTAATTTTTCAAGAACAACTTCTTTTTCATTAATCCAACCATTTTGCGCTGCCGCTTTAATCATCGAATATTCACCACTTACATTATAAGCGACAACTGGTAAATTAAAGTTGTTTTTCACATCACGAACGATATCTAAGTAAGAAAGAGCTGGTTTTACGATTAAGAAATCTGCACCTTCCATTACATCTGATTCTGCTTCACGGAATGCTTCCATACGGTTTGCCGGATCCATTTGATATGTTTTACGGTCACCAAATTGCGGTGCACCGTGCGCAGCATCACGGAATGGTCCATAAAATGCTGATGAATATTTCACAGCGTACGACATAACTGGCACGTGTCCAAAACCATTTTCGTCTAATGCATGGCGAATTGCTGTTACAAAGCCGTCCATCATGTTTGATGGCGCAATAATGTCCGCTCCTGCTTTCGCTTGACTTACAGCTGTTTTCGCAAGAACTGCAAGAGACTCGTCATTTAAAATAATACCATCTTCAATTACACCGCAATGACCATGGCTTGTAAATTGACATAAACATGTGTCTGCAACTACTACTAGCTCAGGGAAATCACCTTTAATTTGCTGAATAGCACGTTGTACAATTCCATGATCACAATATGCTGATGATCCAACTTCATCCTTTTCAGCAGGTAAACCAAATACAATAACAGAACGAATACCTAAATCAACAACTTCTTGCATTTCAGCTTGCAATAAATCTAAAGACATTTGATATACGCCTGGCATAGAAGGAACTTCATTACGAACATTTTCACCTTCTAATACAAAAATAGGGTAAATAAAATCTTCCGTATGTAAAAACGTTTCACGCACAAGCGCACGCATGCCCCCGCTTTGTCTTAAACGACGATGACGATTAAATTGTAAAGAGTTCATAGATTTCTATCCCCATTCTTTCATTTTATAGATTCACAAACATATTGTAGTAATGCTTCTACAGTGTACTCTTTCGGCACAATAACAGACGGAAAATAAAGACTTGCCTCTTTTTCCGTAATAGGTCCTATACAAGCAATTGTACATTTTTTTGTCCATTCTCTCCAGTTTGTACC
This sequence comes from Bacillus sp. 2D03, assembly GCF_003946765.1. Classification (NCBI taxonomy): domain Bacteria; kingdom Bacillati; phylum Bacillota; class Bacilli; order Caryophanales; family Bacillaceae; genus Bacillus; species Bacillus sp. 2D03. The sequence goes on from NZ_RPSJ01000001.1 coordinate 503,820, forward strand.
CTCAAGTAAACGAACAAAACTAGTAACAGTTGAAGGGCTCGTAAATGTAATAATGTCTACTTTCCCTAACTTCAATGCCGCTATAAGCTCTTGCTTTTTTTCTATATTCACTTTCGTACCGTATACGGTTAGCTCATCTAGAGAAACACCAATTTCCCGAAGTGCAACCGGAATTACCTCTCTTGCTAAATTCCCTTTCGGAAATAAAATACGTTCATTTCCACTTAATTCTTTTAGAAACTCTTCTGCAAATGCTTCTGCAACAAATGAAGTCGGAACAAAATGAACTTGATAGCCCCTTTTTTCTAACTCTAATTTTGTTTTCACACCTACCGCAGCGATTTTAATGGTTAGTGGTAGTTTCTTTTTTAAACTATCTAGAAAAAAAGCTACACCATTTCTGCTCGTAAAAATAACCCAGTCGTATGAATGTAGCTGCTCTTCAATATGTTGAATTTGCCTATGAGACATACCTTCCATACGCAAAAGCGGAATTTCCAATGGAATTCCGCTCTTTTCTTTCACTGCTACACTCATTTGTTTCGCTTGATGCTGGGCACGTGTAATCAATACCGTTTTTCCAGCGAGAGCGTTCATATTTATTGTTGCTCCTTATTTGCAGCAAGAATGAGTTCTTTGGCGCCTTGCTTAATTAAACGGTCCGCGGCCTCTAATCCTACTTCCTCAGGATCAGTACCCACTACTGTCTCTTTTAATAAAACAGAGCCATCCATAGAGCCGACAAGAGCTGTTAATTCGATTGCATCGTTTTCTGTAAGGGTTGCATATCCAGCGATTGGAACTTGGCATCCACCTTCAAGTTTATGAAGAAATACTCGCTCCGCCGCCACTGTTCTTTCTGTTATCGCATCATTAATATGCGCTAACAACTGCAATAAATCCTTATCATCCTCACGACACTCAATCGCTAATGCACCTTGTCCTACAGCAGGTACACATAACGTTTCATCTAAATGTTCTGTAATAACTTCATCATCCCAGCCCATTCTTTGTAATCCAGCTGTCGCTAAAATAATCGCATCGTAATCTTCTTCTTTTAATTTACGTAAACGTGTATCGATATTCCCGCGAATCCACTTCACTTGTAAATCTGGTCTCGCAGCGAGTAGCTGTGCACTACGTCTTAAACTACTCGTACCTAAAATAGCACCTTCCGCTAACTCTTTAAACGATGCTCCATTTTTTGAGATAAAAGCATCACGAGGGTCAACACGCTTTGGTGTACAGCCAATCATTAAACCTTCTGGAAGTACGGCTGGCATATCTTTCATACTATGTACAGCCATATCGATTTCTTTCGTAAGTAGCGCGTGTTCAATCTCTTTTACAAACAAGCCTTTGCCGCCTACTTTTGAAAGAGTAACATCTAAAATAACATCACCTTTTGTGACAATTTCTTTCACTTCAAATTCATATGGTAGACCTAGGGCTTTTAACTGATCAATAAACCAGTTTGTTTGCGTTAATGCTAGTTTACTCTTTCGTGATCCTACAATAATTTTGCGCATAATTCTCTCTCCTCATTATAAATACCAAAAGTGGAAATTGGATAAACTGCTTAATAGAAAAATGTTTACTAGCATTACGAGAAACGATCCGATATTCCACTGTACAATTTTCTTACCTTGCAACACATCTGCCGCTCGTAAATATAAACCTGTGCAATACACAAATAGAACGACAAAAGATCCGATTACTTTCGTATCATACCAATGGAAATTGTCCAATTTTGTATATCCCCATATACATCCCAATAAAATTGCTAGTAAGAAAAATGGAACAGAAAATAAATTTAATCCGTAAGACATAGATTCTAGCTTCGGTAAATTCCCTAATCTTCTTAATCTCGCATTCCATTTTTTCTTTTTTAATAGGCGATATTGTAATAAGTACATAATAGAAAAAATGAACGATACAGTAAACGTTGCGTAAGAAATAATTGCCATACCGACATGCACGTATACAAGTTCTGAAACTAATTGTTCCGCAAGTACTGGCGACATCTTTCCGAGCGGTGTAAAAATAGAAAAAGCGCTTACGCCAAATGCAACAACATTTGTAAAAAAGACTAAAAAGTCAATTCTCATAAATCGATTAATGACTAACGACATCGTAATCAATAACCAAACATAAAAATATATCCCTGATAATAAAGTTAAAATAGGATTCGTTTCTGAATCTGTAGCCCTAAGTAACATAAAAATAGACTGCAGGACCCATACAATCGAAAGTAACCAAAAAGCAAATCGGTTCGCCTTTCGGTTACTTTGGAAATAATCTATAAAATATAAACTAATGCTACAAGCATATAAAATAATTGCAATATGATAAATAATACTGTTATTTAAAAAACTCATCCGATCATCCTTCCAAATTATAAAGATGGAACGGATGGTGTCCACACTTTTTTATGTTCTACTTCTTCCGCACAATTCTCTACGTCTTCCGTTTCTAAATCGAAAATCTTCGCAAATAACGCTAATTTTTCGCTCGCTCCCTCTTCAGCAGCTATTTCTTTCGCTACTAAAATTGGGTCTTTTAATAATTGATTAATAATACTTTTCGTATGCTTACTAATAACTTTTTTCTCACGATCACTAAGGTTTGGTATTTTTCGCTCTAGGCTTACCATCGTTTCACTTTGGATTGCAAGTGCCTTATCACGAAGAGCTGATATTAATGGAACAACACCAAGTGTACTTAACCACGTTTTAAATAGAACAATTTCCTCTTCAATCATAAATTGAATTTTCTCTGCTTCTTTCAAACGCTCAGCACGGTTTGCCTCCACTACTCCTTGTAAATCATCAATATCATACAAGAAAGAACCTTCTAGCTCATCAATCGCTGGATCAATATCACGTGGCACTGCAATGTCAACCATAAACAAAGGGCGACCACAGCGCATTTTCTCCACCTTTGTCATCATCTCTTTCGTAATGACATACTCAGATGCACCAGTTGAACTAATTAAAATATCTGCTTCTAATAATGCACATTGTAATTCGCTTAACGATTTTGCATGTCCCATATATTTCTCAGCCATTACTTCTGCTTTCGAAAGCGTCCTATTCATAACTGTTACTTTACGAGCACCACTTCCATATAAGTTTTGCAGTGCAAGTTCGCCCATTTTACCAGCACCAAGAATAAGCACATGACAATCTGTTAACTCGCCAAATATTTTCTTTCCAAGCTCAACAGCAGCATAACTAACAGACATCGCACTTTCCCCGATTGTTGTTTCTGAGTGGGCACGTTTTGCTAATGTAATGACTTGCTTAAACAATTCATTAAAAATTGTGCCTGTTGCTTTAACTTGTTGCGCTTCTAAAAAGCTATCTTTTATTTGACCTAAAATCTGCGTTTCTCCGACTACCATAGAATCTAAACCGCACGTTACGCGGAATAAATGATCTATTGCACCATCTTGTTCAAAAATAGTTAAATATGGCGCGACTTCTTCTATTTCAAGCTGAAACCAATCAGCTAAAAACTTCTTAATATAATACCGTCCCGTGTGTAATTGATCGACAACAGCATAAATCTCAGTGCGATTACAAGTTGATACAATGACATTCTCTAACACGCTCTTTTGATTTTGTAATGTAGTCATCGCTCGCTCTAGTTCTGCTGCCTGAAATGTGAGTTTCTCACGAAATTCTACAGGGGCTGTTCGATAATTTACACTAACAACAAGAATATGCACGCAGCATGTCCCCCTTCACCCGTTTTATCACTTTATCTACTATCATAATACAACTTTCCTCTTATGAATCTGACAATCGTGTGAACAACTGATTATTTTTTAATTATTCTCCGTATGTAATAAAGGAGATTCAGTAACACTAATAAAAAAAACTTCTACTTTATAATGATTATAAATTAATAACTCTATTTGTACGTTACCAAAAAAAGCCCTCATAATCAAGTGATGGAAACTATTCCATATAAATTATAACATCATCTTCCCTATCTTCTTTCATCATGAAGGAAAATATGTATGATTGTTCCAAAATGCAACAAAGACTTTCTCAATACAATGTATTTGACATTGTATTTCTTTTTCGTTATATTGGTTTTACGAAATTAAATTGCGCACAACTTAATTAGAAGGGAGTTATTTATGACAGAGGACTCTTTGCATCTAGATAACCAACTTTGTTTTTCTATTTACGCCTGCTCTAGAGAGGTTACTCGTTTTTATCGACCTTATTTAGAAGAAATGGGTATTACGTATCCCCAGTACATTACTTTACTCGTACTATGGGAGCAAGATGGACTAACAGTAAAAGAAATTGGAGAACGTCTATTTTTAGATTCTGGTACGTTAACACCTATGTTAAAACGCATGGAATCATTAAAACTTGTAAAACGTGTTCGTTCCAAAGAAGACGAGCGAAAAGTTTGTATTGAATTAACAGAACAAGGCAAAGATTTAAAGGAAAAGGCTTGTTCATTACCGACAACGATGGCTACAAACTTAGGAATTACAGAGCAAGAATATCGCTCTTTATTAATTCAGCTAAATAAACTAATTGACACAATGAAAACAATTAATGATGGAAAAGGGGAATAAATATGGATAAATTATATACTGCTTCAGTAACAGCAACAGGTGGAAGAAATGGGAAAGTAGTTTCAGATGATGGCATATTAAATCTTGATGTAAAAATGCCGAAAGCACTAGGTGGTGCAGGCGGAGAAGCAACAAATCCAGAACAACTATTTGCAGCTGGTTATGCAGCTTGTTTCGATAGTGCATTACAACTTGTCATTCGTACAAAACGTGTGAAAGTAGAAAGTACAGAAGTAACTGCTCACGTTTCTATCGGAAAAGATACAGATGGTGGTTTCGGCCTATCTGCTGTACTTGATGTACATGTTGCCGGTGTCTCTCATGCCGAAGCACAAGAACTTGTAGAAGCGGCTCACGGTGTATGTCCTTACTCGAAAGCAACACGAGGAAATATTGAAGTTACATTAAACGTACGCTAAAAAATTTAGCAAAACAAAAACGCGCGACATTCGTCACGCGTTTTTTGTTTTTGTAAATTTATGAATTGCTTTCCACGCTTCTTCTTTTCCAAGTCCTGTTTCAGAAGAGAATAGAACAATTTCATCGCCAATTTCAACAGCAAGCGTTTCTTTTACAACTTTTAAATGCTTTTGCCATTTCCCTTTTGGAATTTTATCGGCTTTCGTCGCAATAATAATTGTTGGGATTTCATAATGCTTTAAGAAATCATACATCATCACGTCATCACTTGTTGGTTGGTGACGTAAATCAACTACTAATACAGCTGCGTCTAATTGCTCACGCGTTGTAAAGTACGTTTCAATCATTTTCCCCCATGCAGCGCGCTCGGATTTAGATACTTTCGCATATCCATAACCTGGAACGTCAACAAAGTGCATCATCTCATTGATTAAGAAAAAGTTCAGCGTTTGCGTTTTTCCTGGTTTAGAAGAAATACGCACTAACTTTTTACGATTTAAAATTTTATTTATAAAGGAAGACTTCCCCACATTTGAACGACCTGCTAATGCAATTTCTGGTAAATCACTGTCTGGATATTGTTCTGGTTTAACAGCACTAATTACAATATCTGCTTTTGTTACTTTCATTGTTTCACTCCTACTAATGCGTGCTCCAATACTTCATCTAAATGAGATGCAAGCACAAACGTAAGGTTTTCTTTTACGCTCTCTGGAATATCATCTAAATCTTTCTCGTTTTCTGCTGGCAAAATAATTTTTGTTAAGCCTGCGCGGTGAGCACTTAATGTTTTTTCTTTTAAACCACCAATTGGTAATACACGACCACGAAGTGTAATTTCACCTGTCATACCCACTTCTTTACTTACAGGAATACCTGTTAGCGCAGAAATAAGTGCCGTTGCCATCGTAATACCTGCTGACGGTCCGTCTTTTGGAACTGCTCCTTCTGGAACGTGAATATGAATATCATTTTTCTCATGGAAATTCGGATCGATTTGAAGCTCTTCTGCACGAGAACGTATATAACTAAACGCAGCTTGTGCTGATTCTTTCATAACATCCCCAAGTTTCCCTGTTAAAATTAGTTTCCCTTTTCCTGGCGCTACAGAAACTTCAATGGCAAGTGTATCGCCGCCTGCTGCTGTGTAAGCTAGACCTGTTGCCATACCAACTTGGTCTGTTTTTTCAGCTTGCCCATAACGGAATATGTGTTTACCAAGTAAATCAACAATCTTTTTCTCTGTCACAACGATACGTTTACGTTCTGCTGTAACGATAATCTTCGCTACTTTACGGCAAACTTTTGCAATTTGGCGCTCTAGCGTACGAACACCAGCCTCACGTGTATAATAACGAATAATCTCAAGCAGCGCTTCATCACGCACTTGTAAATTACCTTTTCGTAAGCCATGTTCTTTTAATTGTTTCGGCAACAAATGCTCACGAGCAATGTGTACTTTTTCAAGTTCTGTATAGCCAGCAATCGAAATGATTTCCATACGGTCAAGTAATGGACCTGGAATACTTGAAAGTGTATTAGCAGTTGCTACAAACATAACTTTTGATAGATCATATGGTTCTTCAATGTAATGATCACTGAAGTTATGGTTTTGTTCTGGATCTAATACTTCAAGTAATGCCGCTGATGGATCTCCACGAAAATCGTTAGACATTTTATCAATCTCATCTAATAAGAAGACTGGATTAACTGTTTTCGCCTTTTTCATACCTTGAATAATGCGTCCTGGCATTGCTCCAACATATGTACGACGGTGACCACGAATTTCAGATTCATCACGCACACCACCAAGAGATACACGGACGAAGTTACGATTCAATGATGTTGCAATTGAACGCGCTAGCGAAGTTTTGCCGACCCCAGGAGGGCCTACTAAACAAAGGATAGGTCCTTTTAATGAATTCGTTAACTTCTGTACAGCTAAATATTCAAGTACACGCTCTTTCACTTTTTCAAGACCGTAATGATCGTTATTTAAAATCTCTTCCGAATGAGCAAGGTCAATTATATCTTCTGTTGCCTCTGTCCACGGAAGCGCTAATAACCAATCAATATAATTGCGAATAACACCACTCTCCGCAGAACTTGCTGGTAACTTTTCATAACGATCTAATTCTTTCAGGGCAGCCTTCATTGTTTCTTCCGGCATTCCTGACTGTTCAATTTTCTCACGAAGTTCTTCTACTTCTCCGCCCTTGCCTTCTTTGTCGCCAAGTTCAGTTTGAATCGCCTTCATTTGCTCACGTAAGAAATATTCTTTTTGCGTGCGCTCCATGGAACGTTTCACTTTTTGCCCAATTTTCTTTTCTAGACTAAGTAACTCTTGTTCATCTTGAATAATTGAAATAAGTGTTTGTAATCGTTCTTTTACAGATACAATCTCTAAAATCTCTTGTTTCTGCTTCGTTTTAATCGGCAAGTGAGAAGCAATTAAATCAGCTAATCTCCCTGGTTCTTCCACATCAGCTACCGTTGCAAAAGTTTCATTTGAAACTTTTTTCGAAACTTTAATATATTGTTCGAAATGCTCCAGTAACGTACGCATAAAAGCTTTCTCTTCTAAATCATCTTCTACTTCTTCAGTTACCGTTTTAATAGACACTTGTACTACATTTTCTTCTTCGATAAACTCTATTACTTCTGCTCTATGTAAACCTTCCACAAGGACACGAAGCGTACCGTTCGGCAATTTTAACATTTGCTTCACTTTCGCCACTGTACCTACACTATATATGTCATCTTCTTTCGGATCATCGATATTCATTTCTTTTTGCATTGCTAAAAAGATGATATTTTCATCCATTGCCGCCTGCTCTAGTGCTTGTATCGATTTATCACGTCCTACATCAAGATGCAAAACCATCGTTGGATATACGAGAACGCCTCTTAATGGTAGGAGGGGCACGATTCTTTCGTTCGTATTCATACTAGACATAGCACCTCCATAATAAATTAAACTCCTGTTCAACTATTTTATATTACAATACACCTAGATGCAATTGCTGAGATTCCGCGCAATTGTAAATAGCTTGTTTTTCTACCTCACGAAAAGAAAAAGACTCCGATTAAGCATACAAACTTAAACGAAGTCTGGCAAATTTTATTATTGTTTATTTTTACATAGATTGTGCATCTGTTTCGTCTACGTGAGTATGTACATCTAGCTCTCTATGCATATTTTCTTGCATAAACGTTAACTCAAATACTTCTTTTAACTTACGAACAGGAATAATTTCAATTCCCTTAATCGTATACAAAAATGGTTGCATATTTTCAGCAGGAATAATGACTTTCTTAGCTCCCGCTTTTTTCGCAGCTTTTATTTTTGCGTACACGCCACCAATAGGTTTTACTTCTCCGTGTATACTTATTTCCCCTGTCATCGCTACTTCATTATTTACATACGTGCGGTGCACCGCAGAATATACACCTGTTGCCATAGCGATTCCCGCAGAAGGTCCATCAATTGGGATACCACCTGGAAAATTAATATGTATATCATATCCTTCTGGCAACACATCTAAAGAACGAAGTACTGTTAATACATTATCAACAGAGCCTTTCGCCATACTTTTACGACGAATCGATTTCGTTTGACTACCAATACTTTCTTCTTCCACAATTCCCGTAACATTTACCGATCCTTTATCTTTCGCCGGAATTGCTGTTACTTCAATTTCTAATAACGCACCTGTATTGGGTCCGTATACAGCAAGACCATTTACAAGACCAATCCTTGGAATCGGATAAATGCGCTTTTCATATTTCGGTGTAAGCTGACTTGAGTGAACAACCCACTCTATATCTTCATCCTTAATGAAAGAACGTTCTTCATTTATCGCCATACCCGCAGAGATTTGCACGAGATTAATCGCTTCTCGTCCATTCCTTGCATACATCCCAATCATTTCAATACCATTTTCACCTATTTGCATTTCCACTTTTTCCGCGGCATTTTTCGCTACTTTTTGAATTTCTTCCGTATCTAATTCACGGAAAAATACTTCTAAGCAACGTGACCGAATAGCAGGAGGAATTTCCTCTGGCGAACGTGTCGTTGCTCCAACTAAGCGAAAATCTGCCGGTAAGCCTTTTTGGAAAATATCATGTATATATGTTGGGATCATTGTATTTTCTTCACTATAGTACGCACTTTCTAAAAATACTTTTCGATCTTCTAACACCTTTAACATTTTGTTCATTTGAATCGGATGGAGCTCGCCAATCTCATCAATAAACAAAATACCACCATGTGCATCTGTTACAGCACCTTTTTTCGGTTGCGGAATACCTGCTTGCCCCATCGCCCCAGCACCTTGATAAATCGGATCATGCACCGAACCAATTAAAGGGTCTGCGATACCACGTTCATCAAACCGAGCTGTTGTCGCATCAAGTTCAATAAATGTTGCATTCGTACGAAATGGAGATTTAGGATTTCGTTTCGCTTCTTCTAATACAAGACGTGCTGCCGCTGTTTTCCCAACACCTGGTGGGCCATATATGATTACATGTTGCGGATTCGGACCACAAAGAGCCGCTTTTAACGACTTAATCCCGTCCTCTTGCCCTACAATATCTAAAAAGGTTGTAGGACGCACCTTTTCTGCTAGCGGCTCTGTTAAAGAAATCTCACGCATTTTACGAAGTTGTTCTAATTCTTTTTTCGATTCTCGATCAATTGAAACTTTTTGTGTTCGTTGATTTCGAAGTAAATGCCAGAAATACAATCCGACAATTACACCAAAAACAAGTTGAACAACTAAAAATATATTTGTCCAGCTCATTATTTATTTCCTCCCGCAATATTTTATCTCTTAGTATTTCCGCGGAGGAACGTAGCTAAACATAAAGAAAAACAGCAATTATAAAAATTGCTGTTTCCCTTTCGCATTCGCATTATGCAGATGTTTTTGTATCAAGTACAGTACCGTCTTGTAACACCAATTTTGGCGGCTCATTATCAGCTACTGTTTCTTTTGTAAGAATACACTTCTCGATATCTTTACGAGATGGAAGTTCGAACATTACATCAAGCATTAAGCCTTCAATAATAGAACGAAGTCCACGAGCACCCGTTTTACGTTCAATTGCTTTTTTCGCAATTTCGATTAGTGCACCTTCTTCAAACTCTAACTCAACATCGTCAAGCTCCAATAGTTTTTGGAATTGCTTAACAAGTGCATTTTTCGGTTTCGTTAAAATATCAACAAGAGCATCTTCATCAAGTGGCTCTAGGTTCGCAATAACTGGAAGACGACCGATAAACTCTGGAATTAAACCAAATCTTAAAAGATCCTCTGGTAATACGTGAGATAAAACATGCTTCTCATTTACATCAGCATTTTTCTTCTCAGAACCAAATCCAATTACTTTTTCACCAAGGCGACGTTTAATAATCGGCTCAATGCCATCAAACGCTCCACCACAAATGAATAAGATGTTCGTTGTATCAATTTGAATAAACTCTTGGTGCGGATGCTTACGACCACCTTGAGGTGGAACGCTTGCTACAGTACCTTCTAAAATTTTCAGAAGTGCCTGTTGCACACCTTCACCAGATACATCACGTGTAATTGATGGATTTTCGGACTTACGTGCCACTTTATCAATCTCATCAATATAAATGATTCCTTTTTCCGCTTTCTCTACATCATAATCAGCTGCTTGAATTAATTTTAGTAAGATATTTTCTACATCTTCACCAACATATCCAGCTTCTGTTAAAGATGTTGCGTCCGCGATTGCAAATGGAACATTTAGAATACGCGCTAACGTTTGTGCAAGTAATGTTTTACCACTACCTGTTGGCCCGATAAGTGCGATATTACTCTTCGCTAATTCTACATCATCAATTTTGCTGTTAGAATTAATGCGTTTGTAATGGTTATATACCGCTACCGCTAGTGCTTTTTTCGCGCTATCTTGCCCGATGACATACTCATCTAAGATTTCACGAATTTCTACCGGTTTCGGTACATCTTTGAATTCTACTTCTTCGTCCTTCGCAAGCTCCTCTTGTACAATTTCAGTACAAAGTTCGATACACTCGTCACAAATGTAAACACCTGGACCTGCCACTAACTTTCGAACTTGCGTTTGTGTTTTACCACAGAAAGAACATTTTAATTGCCCTTTTTCATCATTAAATTTAAACATATTTTCACACCCCTTACAAAGTGCTAACCTCTTGCCTTCGTATGTACACGATAAATGTATCGTATGTAAATACATATTATGTCACTACGTGGCGAGAAATACAAATAATATGACTAGTTATGTACAAATAAAAAATTTTTAAAACTTTTGAAATATGTATATTCGACTTGTAAAGGAACTTTTCCTTCTCCATCGAAAAGTTTTATAAATATATTTCTATATTTATAAAACAAGGCACGATTTTAATCGTGCCTTGTTATTTTATTATGCAGCGTTTTCTACTAAGAAGTCTACAGCTTTACGCACTTTAAGATCTTCAGCTAAAGCGTCTACGCTTCCAAGAGCTTGCTTGATAGCGTCTACTGGCATACCGTACATTTCAGCCATTTTTTCAACTTCTGCAGTTACTTCTTCTTCAGTAACTTCGATGTTTTCAGCTTCAATGATAGCTTCAAGAACAAGATTGATTCTTACACGTTTTTGTGCATCTTCTTTCATTTGCTCTTTTAATTTGTCAGCGTCAGTACCTGTGAATTGGTAGTAAAGCTCAAGGTTCATACCTTGTTGGCTTAAACGTTGCTCGAATTCACGAACCATACGATCTAACTCAGTGTTGATCATAGCTTCTGGAATTTCGATTTCAGCGTTAGCAGCAGCTAATTCTACTACTTCGTCACGTATTTTGTGCTCAGCTTCGTGCTTTTTGCCTTCTTCTAAGTTTGTGCGAAGTTTTGCTTTTAATTCATCAAGAGTTGCAACCGCTTCGTCTGCTTCTTTAGCGAACTCGTCGTTTAACTCAGGAAGTTCTTTTGTTTTGATTTCATGAATTGTTACTTTGAATGTTGCTGGTTTGCCAGCTAATTCAGCAGCATGGTACTCTTCTGGGAATGATACTTCAACGTCTTTAGACTCACCAGATTTAAGACCGATTACTTGCTCTTCGAAACCTGGGATGAATGTACCAGAACCGATTGCTAGAGAGTAGTTTTCGCCTTTTCCGCCTTCAAATGCTTCGCCATCAACGAAACCTTCGAAGTCGATTACAGCTGTATCACCGTTTTCAACAGTTCCTTCTTCTTTAACAACTAGTTCAGCTTGACGCTCTTGTAAAGATTTTAATTCGTTCTCTACATCTTCATCAGTTACAGTTGTTTCAACTTTTTCTACTGCTAAACCTTTGTACTCACCTAATTTAACTTCAGGTTTCACTGTAACTTTTGCAGTGAAGATAAGGTTAGCATTTTTTTCGAACTTCTCGATGTCGATTTCAGGATGATCAACTGGGAAGATACCAGCTTCTTCAATCGCTTCACCGTATGCTTTTGGTAAAATGATATCTAAAGCATCTTGGTATAAAGATTCAATACCAAAGCGTTGTTCGAATAATGGACGAGGCATTTTTCCTTTACGGAAACCTGGTACGTTAATTGTTTTTACTACTTTTTTGAACGCAGCGTCGATAGAGTTGTTTACTTCTTTAGCATCAACTTCGATTGTTAAAACGCCAACGTTACCTTCTAATTTTTCCCATTTTGTAGACATTTATTCTTTCCCTCCAACTATAATAATGTATGCACATACCTCTATAGATTAAGATCTTCATTATCTCTTTTTTGAAATAACAAATACACAAATAATCCTCTAGCAAAAGCTTTCAGATATAATGTTCCAATCTACTAATTGCCCAGAAGACAACTACGGTATATTTTGTTCGAGAATAATATGAAACATATTAAGTAAGAGAATTACACTTCTCTTCTCTTACAAACAGGCAGTTTTCTGCCTTTTGCAACCCTTATATTATAACATAGAATATGCTCGTTTCAAGAACTGAACGATTCTTTTTCATAATTATACGGGCAAATATCCTTCTCTTTCAACACGTAATAACCATTGATAGGCAATATGAAACTCTTCCAATTCGATATTGTATGCTGCCATAAGCTCTTCTTCATCAATAGCCAATCCGAAACGCTTTCTTCCAATTCTCTCTAAAACAGCTGACCAAATCTCTTCTTTATCCATTAATAGAGCGAATGGGAAAATGCTAATTTGCAATTCTTTCCAATATGTAACCATCGCTTCAAATATATCGGGATAATTTTGCTCTAATCGACTTGATAATTTATGTATAATGTTATTGGATTGCTCCTCATTATGACCTGTAAATGCTGGAATTACCTTAATCGTATTCCCAAACTTTTCTACCTCTATTTCCTCTTCTACCTGACTTTCTATCATTTTATACAAAATAGAAGTTTTCAAATAGGGGTGTTGCTCTTCGTCTATTAAAAATTTCTTTAAAACAGGTAATGCAAGATCTAAGTCTTTTAACGAAAGTCGCTGAATCGCTCTTAGCTTCTGTCCAAAGTTTTCTCCAAAAATTTCATTAGTAAACTCATCCAACTCAAAATTTGAATCCACTAGCGATGCGTCTCCCTCATTTAGCATACCTTCTGCAAATAAAGCAAGCTGCGCTAATTTTTCCTTTTGATCAGGCATTATATCTTTCGTTTGTAAAACCTTTTCAACAGTTTCAATAACACCTTCATAATCATTTGTTTGAACTAAAATAGTCACGTACGTTTCAAGAATATCACCAAATAAGACAACTCCTGTTTTAAGCAACTGTTCACATTTGTCTTTCGCTTCTTCCATACGTTTTAATTCGAGTAAACAAATAACTGAAGCTAATTCCGTTTGTTCCGTTTCCGCATTATACTGACGTAATATTTCAAAGCAGCGCAATGCATCTTCGAACTTCCGCTCTTTCAGCGCTAAAAAACCTTCATCAATATAGCGCTCTGATAGCTGCGGAAACAATACGACCGTATTTTCTTTTTTATCCATACGTCCGCCTCTTTTTCTTGATTTTAATTATGTTCAAAGTAAATATATCAAATGCGTAATGAGAACACAACATCCCAAAACTATTTGTTTGAAATATGAAAATATTTAATTTTTACATTCCAATACAAATAAATCTCTACTAAAAATTAAAATTGTACAAGTAAAAATCCCCAGCAACAAACGCAGAGGATTCATCATTAATGGAAAGCTTTTATAATTGTGGGGTATATTACAAGGGTAATAATTTGGAGAACAATAATTGCCATAACAATCATGCTAAAATAGAAGATTGGTTTACTTCGCTTCATTAAAAACATAATAATAAGCATCGTACAAGCAAACAAACTTAAGAAGAACAAACTTGTTGTCGAACTAAGTATACCACTTGGGACAAAGAACAATAACACTACACTACAAGTACCTATAATTCCAAATAACCATTCCATTCATTCACTCATTCCCTTTCCCTCTCATGGCTGTTTTCTCTAAGCAATCAAATGTTTCACAACATCAACTACATACGTTAATTTCTCATACGCTACAAATCCAAAAGCAACCGTCAAGCCCGTTACAACTAATCCTTTCATCATTTCTGCCTCCTCGTTTTATCGTTGTTATCTTCATTATAAAAGATTAGCAATTTCTTACCATCGAACTACCTTACAGTTACCTTACAGAATTGTAAGATTTCAAAAAGAGATTGAAAAACACCTCATATCGCTTGAGGTGCTTTCACGGAATTTATTTATAATCACTTGCAAAATTAACTTTTTCTCTTTGTTATTTTTCGGAGAATCCACTCTTAAACTAATAGATTTACTAAAAATTTTTGGATTGAAATAATAACAAAAATCTGTTTGAGGACAGTATACACAATACACATCTATCTCTTCTTTATTCACTTCTTTTGTAGTGACTCCGCTTGTCGTAGAATAACTAGATCGGAATCTAACTTCTAGTATCCCTCTTGCATTCAATTCTCTATATTTCACTTGTACCCTTTTAAATCTCCCGTTTTTATACACTACAAGATCAAACGGCGAATGCTCTGTTTGTGGCATTAAAATCATGTATCCTTTTTCATACAAATCAACTTGTGCCTTTAAAACAGCTAAATCTCCTTTTGTTTTTGTATGATGGTACACTTCTTCTCAGCACCTTTTTACATATTTTATAATAATATTCGTTCCTTTTCTTAACTTACCTCCCAATATTTTCTCATTAAAAGAACACCCTTTGTTAAAATCATGTTAATATATTTTTGTGCAATTAAGAATTTTTTTGCAAGGGGGATTATATATGTTCAAAAAAGTAGCTGCCGATGTTTTAGGATTAAGCGATGTAGGTTCTGTCATTACACCGAAAGATTACGATAAAGTCGATGCTGATGATTACGTAATGCATGAAGATGGAGAGAAAATTTACTTTCTAATTAAATCGAAATCAGATGAATATTGCTTCACAAACAAAGGATTACTCCATCTAGATGGTACAAGTGCGACAAGTAAAAAACGTACACTACGCCGCTTTAGTTATAGCAAATATCAAATTAAAAACGTAGCACTTGAAACTGCCGGAACGATTGATTTAGATGTAGAAATTAAGTTTCAAATGGGCGATGAGCATTACTCAATTGATGTTCATAAAAAACATATTGAAGAATTAAAAGATTTATATAAGGCTTTACTTAAAATCGAAGAAATTTCATACGACAACGATATTACATTACAATATGCACACAAAAGTTTAGATATGGCATCTAATGCTTTCAGCCGTATTTCAAACGCACAAGTAAACTTAGCAGAGCAATTTAAAGAGATGAACGAGATCGCCTTTAACTGGCTTGTTGATACGAAGAAACAATATAATGTGAAAGATTATGGTTTTGTCTTTGACAAGTTTATTAACAACTAATTTAAAACAAACAAAAAACCTTGTTATCAGAAGATAACAAGGTTTTCTTAGCGTCCCAGGAGAGATTCGAACTCCCGCTCCGCCCATTTCCTTACTACTTTATATATTTTGATCGCAGTCTTAATATATCTTCTCCTTCGCGAATGCCTGCCGATCCTTTCCTCACATTTTTTACGACAGTCCAATTCGGGTTAGTTTCATCACCGATGTTCTGTACTGTAAAATTGCCATCACCATATTTCCGGTGACCTTCTGCCAATTTCTCCGTTAAATCATTCTCATTTGATCTCGCCATCTTTGCGCCATCTCCCTTTTTTATACGACCTTCTTAAACCATCTAACCAATCACAGGTCCAGTCAATTGGAGATTCTCGTTTTCCGCTTCTATTAATTGTAACACACTAACAGGAATAAGTTTCGATAACGGTTGCTCAATCGTACTAGAGCGGTAAAAAGTTTTATAATATTGTAAGTGAACAGTTAGGAGAATCTGGATATGGATTTGAGTTCCACCATAAACCTATTGATTCTTTAAATTAAATAAGAGGAATAGGGCGCAACAGTTGTAGGCAAAGGGCAACCACCTTTTGTAGGTGGTACGGAAATACCTCCAACTAAAGTTGAAATTAGAAGAAAACAATAGATAAGAGGTGTACTTATGTCTTTATACGAATTAGAAAAAGTTGATTTTATGGGCTACAATAAAGAAGAAAAAATAGCCTATTTAGTCATCGCTGATGAATTAGACTGGTCTGATGAGGAAAAACATATTGAATTACTGCAAGAAAAAATCAATTTGTATTTGGGCTTTATAGAAAGTGACGAGGTTTACGAAAGGTATCCTGAAGTAAAAGGGTATCGTTTTGTTATTAAGATATTGGGGAAATATCTTTTTACTGAATGGGGCAAAGAATTTTTAGAAAAGGTTGATGAGGTTCTCGTTGAAGCTGGATATGGTTTTCAATACGTGCATAAACCATTTGATGAGCCTGAACAAACAAATAATATAACTGACTAGCAAAGAGCTTTTTTAAGCGCTCTTTTTAATGCACTTTAATCTGTTGCATATACTCATTATCATATATCCCGTTATAATATTTTTAAACCTCTTGCACATACATCAATTTGTAGACAAACAAAAAACCTTGTTATCAAAAGATAACAAGGTTTTTTTAGCGTCCCAGGAGAGATTCGAACTCCCGACCGTACGCTTAGAAGGCGTATGCTCTATCCGGCTGAGCTACTGGGACATGGAGCGGGTGAAGAGAATCGAACTCTCGACCAGAGCTTGGAAGGCTCTTGTTTTACCACTAAACTACACCCGCATATGTTATTTTATTTTTCTTCGTTAGCGCCGTTGCCCTATCGACAATATTTATTATATGTATAACCATACATAAAGTCAACACCTTTTTTAAAAGAGGATAATTTTTCTTATCCTCTTTTAAAAACTGCTTGTTCAACTAGCTGTCCGTCTAACGTTTCAAAACGAACTTCCATTTGATTTTCATCCATTTTTAATAAAGCAAATGTCTTTTCTACACGCTGACGTGGTAATAAAACACTGCCTGGGTTAATAAATAAAACGCCGTTGATTAATTCTGCACCTAATACGTGAGAGTGTCCGAAGCACGCAACTTGCGCCCCTACCTCTTCTGCATGGTACGCTAATGTTTGCAATGTCATTTTCACGTTATGACGATGTCCGTGCACAACTAAGAAACGAATGCCATCTACATCAGTTACGATTTCGTCTTGAAAGTTAGCATAATCACAATTCCCTTTTACAACATGGAAACCTTGCAACTCTTCATGAGCAGGCGTTAGCTCCGAATCACCGCAATGAATCATGATATCTACTTTCCCTTCATATTTCTCTTTTAACTGCTGTAATTCCTTCACAGAGCTATGACTATCGCTTACGATTAAAGCTTTCATCAATCTCTCTCCCTTATTCTCCTAAAAACCATTCCGGGATTTTTTCTTCTAATTTACGAAGAGCACGTCCGCGGTGGCTAATGGCATTTTTCTCATCTGAGCTTAGTTCCGCCATCGCTTTTTTATATTCTTCCACATAAAAAATCGGATCATATCCAAAGCCGTTTTCTCCGCGGCGCTGTTCTAAAATATATCCTTCACACGTCCCGTTTACAATAACAGGCTTTTTATCACCTTCAGGGAAAGCTACTGCTAATGCACAGTAGAAGCGAGCTTTACGCTTATCAAACGGTATTTCATTTAATTCTTGTAACACTTTATCAATATTCGCTTGATCATCTTTCGGCTCTCCAGCAAAACGAGCTGAATACACGCCTGGCTTTCCATTTAAAGCATCTACAATAAGACCTGAATCATCTGCGATTACAATTGCATTCAACTGTTTGCTCAGACTATCCGCTTTTAAAATCGCATTTTCCTCAAATGTTTCACCAGTTTCTTCGACTTCTTCAATATGAGGAAAATCGTGTAATGATTTTACTTCTAAATCAAATCGCTCAAATAACTCAGCAAATTCACGTACTTTCCCCATATTTTTTGTCGCTACAACAACTTGTTTCATACTTTCCACCTCTACTCTATATGAGATACGATGTCGCCTAAAGCTTCTTTTTGCATGTCAATCAGTTGGAAAATGCCTTGTTCCGCAGCATCAAGTAATTCATTTAACTGTGCTCTGCTAAACGTCGCTTCTTCTCCAGTTCCTTGCACCTCAACAAACTGGCCTTTTCCAGTCATAATCACGTTCATATCAACGTCTGCTTTAGAATCTTCTGCATAGTTTAAATCTAAAACAACACCTTGCTCTTCAACAATTCCTACTGACGTTGCTGCTAAATAATCTTTTACTGGAATTTTAGATACTTTTTCTGCTTGTAATAATTTCTCGAAAGCTAATACCATCGCTACATATGCACCTGTAATAGAAGCTGTTCTCGTTCCACCATCTGCTTGGATGACATCACAGTCAATCCAAACTGTTCTCTCGCCAAGCGCTTCTAAATCAACTACCGCACGTAATGCTCGTCCAATTAGACGTTGAATTTCCATTGTACGTCCTGTTACTTTCCCTTTGCTTGACTCCCTAATCGTACGTTGTTCTGTTGCACGCGGAATCATCGCGTATTCAGCTGTTACCCATCCTTTTCCTTCTCCACGCATAAACGGTGGTACACGCTCTTCAATTGTTGCTGAGCAAATCACCTTTGTATCCCCAACTTCAATTAATACAGATCCCTCTGGATGTTTTAAATAATTCGTATGAATATGTATATGGCGTAATTCTGTTTTCTCTCTACCATCTACTCGCATAAAAATAACCTCCTCATAACTACTTGTTAGTATAGCCAAATTTAAATGTATGATATGTATACAATAAAAGAAGGGGAACTCAAAAAGCAATTCCCCTTTCTTACTTAAGTATATCAAATTATTGGCGATTAAAAACTACCTGTATTCACGTTTTCTGGACGATCTACCGGTTTTATTAACTTTCCGCCCTTTTCATCTATAAGATTTGCTTTACCATTTACTTCAATAGAAACGCTTTTCACGCCTTTCTTTTCAGTTAAAGATAAAACTAACGACTTCAATACGTAATTTGAAACCATATTTTTATCTGGGTTTATAAATATATTTTCGTTAAAGTTTAATGTAAGATTTCCATCTTGTAATTTCGGATTCGTAATAAGTTTAACTCCTGGATTAAAATCATTCAGGAGCGATTGATGAATCGGTCCTTTTACGAGTTCATCTATAATTGCTGCATAGTCATTTTCTTTACCTTCCGCAACGCGGCGTGTGACTGGTACGTAGTATTGCTGTTTATTATTATTTTGCGCCATAAAATACAGTGTGACTGGTTTTGTATTTGTTACATCTGCTACTTGTTCATCATCGAAGTTAATACCATTTGCACGGCTCACTCCTTCACCAAGCGGTGTACCACCAACCGGCATCTTTGCCAATTTCTCACCATTTATTTGGAACTGCACTTGTTTTATCTCTGTAAATTGCGTCAACGTCCAAGCTATAGATTCAACGATTTGACGCTCTTCTTCTTTCGCATAGTTTTTCATTTCTTTAGAGAAATCAATAACTGCCGTTCCGTCCTTTTTCAAATCTAAGGTCATCGTTGTATTCGCCGGAATGACTGCACGAAACCCATTTGGTAATAAATTCGTTACCGGTCCATCTTTCACAAGGTATTCTAACGTTTGCTTCACAGTCTCATTTGCTTTCGGAGTAGGTATAGCTAACGTTTGTGGTACAACATAACCATTTTTATCAACAAGGTATAGTTCTCTATTTACCATTTGCCCTTGCTTATCTTTTTTAGCTACTTCTTTCTTCCCACCCTCTGTATACGTAACTTGTTTTGGCGGATCAATTTGTTCAGTTGCTTTCTCTTGATTTATAAAGCCACACCCTGTTAGTAAAACAGCGCTCACAGTAGCACCAACAACCCATTTAAAAGTGGATTTAGGCATGCCATTCCCCCCTAAAATCTAAGTTTGTACTATTATGTATACGAGCTGTTTCACGTTTTAGAACAAGCTGTGCCTCTTATAAATTGAAACTTTAATCAGCAGGGGTCTTACTACCCAGCAAATAGCAAGATAAAACAAAAGCTCCTGATTTCTCAGGAGCTCACTTATATAAATTCTACTATTATTCTTTTTCTAAATGAATATGCTTCACATTTTCAATCGGTTGACCAAACCATTTTGATGCAATTTCTTTAAACAAGCCTATTTTTCCTGTTGTTAAGAAGAGATGATCGCTTTGTTCTTCTCCTTCATTCAACATTTTACTATGATATAAGATTGTACTTACTTCACGTGCTGTTTCATCACCAGAACTAATTAGTTGCACTTTATCTCCCATTACTTTTTTAATAACAGGTCCTAAAATCGGATAATGTGTACAACCTAATATAAGTGTATCAATATCGGTACTTTTCAGTGGTTGCAGCGTTTCTCTTACAACTTCATACGCCATTTCACTTTCGAAATTCCCACTCTCTACAAGTTCAACGAAAGGTGGACAAGCTAAACTTTCTACCATAACACGGTTATTAATAGACTTTAACGCCTCTTCGTATGCACCACTTTTCACCGTTCCAATCGTTCCAATAATCCCAACGTGATACGTGTTTGTCACTTTTAAAGCTGTACGTGATCCTGGGTGAATAACTCCTACTACTGGAATTGGTAATTGTTTTTGCATCTCTTCTAATACAACTGCAGTTGCTGTATTACACGCAATAACTAACATTTTAATATTTAAATCTAGTAAATGCTCCGTCATTTCCCACGTAAATTGACGTACTTCTTCTCGAGAACGTGGACCATAAGGACAACGTGCTGTATCTCCTAAATATATGATACGCTCTTTCGGCAACTGACGAATTAATTCCTTCGCTACTGTTAAACCGCCAACTCCTGAATCGATAACACCGATTGCTCTATTCAACTTCATCACCCGTTTTCTCATTCATCATCTTTTATGTTTATCATTATATTTTACACACTTTAAGTTCGCTCACTTCAAATGCTTCTGTATGAAAATTTTCATTTGCCCATGTATAGACTAGGACCTTTTTTATTTTGCTCCTTTTTTTCGTAATTTGCAAGATAGAAAAATAACCGACCTTCTATAAGAAAGTCGGTTTCTTCTATATAAAGTGCATATTCATTGCTCCATCTTTTTTTGAAAAGAAGACATTCCCATTAATAAGAAGAAATGAGCAGAAATTAAAATGACGATAATTTATTTACAGCCCTTTTTATAGCCTTACCTATTTCCACGCTAGACTGTGGATTTTGTCCTGTAATTAAATGATCATCTACTACTACATGCGGCGTAAAATTGGGGGCTACATAAAACAAAGCTCCTTCTTCTTTCAACTTACTTTCTAACAAAAACGGAACGCGCTTTTCTAAGTGTACAGCTCTTTCTTCATCGTTTGTATAACCTGTTATACGCTTACCCTCAACAAAAAACGAGCCATCCTTATTTTTCACACCGACTAAAGAGCTTACTCCGTGACAAACAGCCGCTACAATCCGGTTATTGTTATACATATTCTCAATCAAATTTGCTACATATGGATTATCTGGAAAATCTACAATCGCCCCGTGCCCACCACAAAATAAAACCGCATCATAATCCGAAAAATGAACATTTGAAATCGGCCTCGTATTTTGCAATAAAGAAGCTACATGCTTGAATTCGCGAGGTATACCATTCGGAATAGACACTCTATCTATAGGTACTCTCCCACCTTTTATTGACACAATATCAACATCAAACTTAGCCTTTTTAAATACATGATAAGGAGCTGCGAGCTCTTCCAGCCACAAACCAGTCGGGTGTCCATTCATATCATGAGCACTTGTTGAAACTAACAGTATCCTTTTCAACATATCCCCTCCTTATTACCTATTTATGTATGGAGTGTTCTTATCATTCATATAGCAAGTGAAGCAAACAAAAAATAGCCGACTTTTATATAAAAGTCGGCTGCTTTCTTATAATTCGAGCTCTCCCATACGAAGAAGCTCCACAACTGCTTGTGAACGTCCTTTAACCCCTAGCTTTTGCATTGCGTTTGAGATATGGTTGCGAACTGTCTTTTCACTTATAAAAAGTTCACCTGCAATTTCCTTCGTTGTTTTATCTTGAACCAGCAATTCAAATACTTCTCTCTCTCTCTTTGTGAGTAAAGGTTTAGATTGATACGCTTTTTCCTTCAACTGGTATAACCCTCCTTGCTTAAGCCAGAGCTGTGTATGTGTAAGTTGGGTGTTTATTTAGTCAAGATATTGTATGAACGAAATGTGCAGGTGGTGAATAAAAATGGGCTTTATTTCCTATGTTATTTTAGACTTTTATACAGTGCGTACACTCTTTTTATCCACTTACTTTCCAACGCGCCATATTTGTTCTAGCAATATACTTACAACCGTACCTACAAATAAACCATTACCGAATATATATTGCATAATAGACGGCAAGGATTGGAGTGCTCCAGACGGTAAAAACATTACGCCGCTGCCAAATAATACTGCAACGCCTAAGATCGTTACATTCCTTTCACTCATCGGCACTTGTTTTATATTATTAAATCCAATTCCAATTAACTGTACGAACGAAGCCATTAAAACAGCCGATGCAACAGCTGATGGTAAAGATGCTAAGTAACGAATAATACTTGGAAAAAGAGACATTACGACTAGTAATGCACATGCCATTAAGAACGATCGTATATACTTTTGTTTTGTTAAACGTATAAATCCTGCCGTTGCTGGTAACGGAACGACACCTACAGTTGAAAATACAGAAGAGATGAGATGTGAAATCCCCCCAACCCATGTTCCATCTTTCAACTGTTTTTGTTCAATAGTCGCTTTATGAATAGTTGCTTGATTGATTGCTATAATAGCTGCCACCGTATTCGAAACTAAAATACATACCATAACGAAACTGGATACAGCCATACCAGTATTCCATTTTGGAAGTCCCCAAGCAAATATATGTGGAGGTTGCACAAAATGAGTTACTTGAGATGGGATTGTCACTTTTCCTGCAATGAGAAAAATAATCCACCCACTAATTAATCCTATTAAAACTGCATAACTTTTGACAAAGCCTTTTCCAAAATTAGATAGTATAATAACGAACAGAAATATACTAAACGCGATCATTGCTGTAAATCCGTCGATTTGAGAAATAGTAGCTGTAATTCCTAACATTCCTTTTAAAAATACACCACTTAATTGTAAACATAATAAAAATAAAAACGTCCCTGTCACAAGCGGCGTAAATAAAAATAAAATACGTCCTATAAAACCAGTTACTCCTAATCCTATTAAAATAACACCGGAGATTATCATTCCTAATTCTAAAATTTGCAGTGTACTATGTAATTGATCCTGTCCGGCCGTTGCATAAGCAAGTACGGTAAATACACCAACCCAAGATCCAGCCGGCCCATCCGCAATTGGCAGTCTATGCCCAAGCCACCCTTGTAAAAAAGAAGATATACCAACTACAAAAAACGTACGCTGCATTAAATAAAATATTTCTTCCGTCGTAAGATGAAATAATCCGCCAACGACAATTGGTAGTGCGATTGAATTTGCTAATAAAAATATAAACCATTGCAAAGTTCCCATAATATGATTTTGGTTATGTTGATTGTCCAATTTTTTCATCCCTTCTAGCTTTCCTATAAAAATATATTGTAAGAATAAAAAAGAAGAGTTCTATACTCACCATTAGAACCCTCCTCAAAATATTTAAACGATTCTTCTACACAAGATTATTTAATTCCACCTCATTTAAACTTCCAACAACAATATTTCCTTTATACACGACTAAACGTTTTTCTGTTTGACGCGCTACTGCTTCAGCAGCGCATGTCGCATTCGTCAAAACAAAGCTCGCTTCATCCCCTACATTCGGCCATACTCGCTTCCCTTCATTATTTAACGTTTCTTTTCCTCCTGTAATAAAGCGGAGTGCTTTTCCTAAAGACCTTTCGTCACTCCACCCAAAACGCTCTGCTAATCGATTCGCCTTTTGAAGCATATCACCTGTTCCAAACGGTGACCAATGATCTGTAATGCTATCATTGCCTAATGCAACCTTAACACCTTTTTTATCTAATAACGGAATTGGGATTACTTGTTTACCAATTGGCACTGTTGAAGTAATATCAATATTTACATTTGCTAGTCTTTCTGCCACTTCTTCAGCCTCTTTATCAGTAACACCACCAAGTCCAAGTGCATGACTAATCGTTACACGGCCTTGCCATCCTGCTTCTTCTGTTAAACTTGCCAATCTCTTCATCGTAAACGTTCCAAGATTATTCGCATCGTGCAAATGAATATCAACATCCGCATTAAATTCTACTGCGATATCCATAATTGTATGTAATGACTTTTCAATGTCATTATCTACTGTAGCTGGATCTACTCCTCCGACTAGATGAGCACCCATACGCATCGCATCTTTCACGAGTTGCACAGAATCACTGCGCAATAATCCATGTTGCGGAAACGCAACAATTCTACTAGACACTCGATTTTTATATGTTTCTAATGCCGCTAACGTCGCCTCCAGATTACCAAGCCCAATAATCGGATCGACATTACAATGCGTTCTAATATTCGTTGCACCATTTTGCAGTAGTAACTCTAGCATATTTTCCGCTCTATTTTGGGCAGTCGCTAATTGCTTTGGTAAAATTTTTTCTTCTTCATTAAAACGTGTAAAAATACTTTCTGCTGGCATACAAGCTTTCCATGGGCCACTATAATATGTTTTATCAATGTGAATGTGCATCTCTTTGAAAGCTGGCAACATTAATAAGTTCTTAGCATCAAAAGTTACTATATCTTCCTCTTGAACAATCCCTTTTATAATTTTTTTAATTCGACCATCTTCAATAAGTAAACTGCATAATTCTGTTTCTGTTTGTGAAATTCTCTCTTCTTCATATGTATATCCTGATTCAAGCATTACGTTAGTCAACCAATATACTGTCATCTCTATTTCCCCACCCTTTATTAAAAATCACCTCATAACTACAAGTTTAATATCCACTGAAAATTAAGACAATTAATACGATCACTTCTCACAAAAAAATGTAATACAACCCCATAGTCTTCTCATAAATTTCCATATAGAATAAAAGTATGCAGTTTGATATAAAAAGGAGTTGATTGGAATATGTCAAAAAAGTTATGTAAATCCGAAACTGATAAAATGCTATTTGGTATATGTGGTGGTTTAGGAGAATATTTTGATATTAGCTCTACTCTTATTCGTATCATTTGGGTTATTGCTGTTTTATGTTTTGGGACAGGATTTTTAGTTTATTTCATTTGTTTATTACTTATGCCACGTTCGTACTAACGGCATTATTTCACATACTTAAGAAGAGAAATCACCTATAGAATCCTATAGGTGATTTTTTCATGAAGAATATTTCATCGTTAAATGTAATACCGCTACTTCTTCTTCTTCATTTTTATAAATATGCTTCTTATTCGCTTCAAATTGAATGGAATCAAACTCATTTAATTCGTATACATCATTCTCCACTTGAATAGACACTTTCCCTTTCATTACCGTTACAAGCTCAATCGCACCTTCATGATGAGCTTCTGGCTCATATATACTATTTGATCGTAAACAAGCGCGGTGCATTTCCATCCCTGTTTCTTTCGTATAACGGAACATCGTTTCTAAATGCCACGCTTGTCCTTCATCTACTGCAAATCCTTCTCCACAGCGCGCAACAGCTACAGGTTCTCCAACAACCATTAATCTGGATAAAGGAATTGATAACCCTTTCGTTATTTTCCAAATGACAGCTAGTGTCGGATTTGTTTCCCCTCTTTCGATCTTTCCTAATGTTAATTTACTAACTCCTGTTTTATGAGCTAATTCTTCTAAACTTAATTTCTGTTCATTTCGAATTTGTCTCAATAACTGTCCAACTTGTTGAATGACTTCTTTCGTTTGCATATCTTCATTTTCTTTCATATATAAAACCACCTTAAAGTATAAAATAGTTTACTTTTAATAATTAAAAGTATATCATACTATACATAATTATTTATTTTCGAAAGGAGTGTTATACTTCATGCGCGCAATTTTATTAGGTCTTTTATCATCGGCCTTTTTTTCTGCAACCTTTATTATTAATAGAGCGATGAATGTATCTGGAACGAGCTGGGCTTGGACAGCTTCCTTCCGTTTTTTATTTGCTCTTCCTATTTTATTCCTTATCGTTTTATTTCGCAAAAACTTTAGGGGATTATGGGAAGATTTAAAAAAACATCCATTGGCATGGATCGGATGGGGTTCTGTTGCCGGTATTGGTTTTTATTCTTTATTAAGTTTCGCAGCTGTCTTTTCTCCAGCTTGGCTCGTTGCTGGAACTTGGCAAGTTACGATTTTAGCTGGTTTACTACTATCACCACTATTTTTCGTGAAAATAGAAACAAAATCAGGTACGAAACTTGTACGTGGAAAAATTCCACTTCGTAGCTTATATGTTGCATTATTTATTTTACTTGGTGTAATTTGTATGCAAGCAACTGCCGCAGGCCATATTACAATGACTCAGTTCATTTCAGGTTTTTTACCTGTCGTATTAGCCGCTTTCTTATATCCGTTCGGTAACCGAAAAATGATGGAGCTTGTTGGTGGACGCCTTGATACGTTCCAACGTGTATTAGGAATGGCAATTGGAAGTCTTCCTATAACAATCTTGCTTGGTATATACGGATTTTCTACTACTGGCATTCCAACATCCAACCAAATACTTCAAGGATTTTTGTTAGCATTATGTTCCGGCGTTATTGCAACGATGACATTTTTCTTTGCTACTGACTTAGCAAAAGATAACCTCGCTCTACTTGGAGCTGTTGAAGCAACACAAGCTGGAACGATGGTCTTTACCGTACTTGGAGAAATCATTTTCTTAAATGGTTCACTCCCTGGAGGACTTTCTCTCATCGGAATGATTATTATCATGTTAGGAATGGTTGCAAATAGTATTTTAAACCGTTCTGTTCCAGTCGTTAAACAGAAAAAATCGGCATAAAAAAAGGGTATGGTTCTATAGAGATGAACCATACTCTTTTTTATTGTCCCCCTATTTCGCCTTATCAGAATAGTATTTCATTGGCTGCTTATACTAAAACTTATGTTATAATACGTTTCATGCGCATTAATAGGAGGTAAATTATGTTAAAAAAAGCAATCGCTGAATTTATTGGTACATTTGTACTTGTATTATTCGGAACTGGAGTAGCTGTCACTGGCGGCGGAATTGAAGGAATTGGAACATTAGGAATCGCTATGGCTTTCGGTCTATCTATTGTAGCTATGGCATATAGCATCGGAACAATTTCTGGATGTCACATTAACCCAGCAGTATCAGTAGCTATGTTCATCAACAAACGAATGAACGCTATGGAACTTTGTTATTATGTATTAGCTCAAATTTTAGGTGGTTTATTAGGAACTGCAACGTTAGTAACAATTTTAAAATCTGCTAAAACACCTTTAGATAATTTAGGACAAAATGGTTTCGGAACTCTTGGTTTATCTGGAGCATTTTTAGTTGAGTTCATTTTAACTTTCGTATTTATTTTAGTTATCGTTGCTGTAACAGGTAAAAAAGGAAGTTCTTCTTTAGCTGGACTAGTAATTGGTTTCACATTAGTTTTAATTCACTTATTAGGAATTCCGTTAACTGGAACATCTGTTAACCCAGCTCGTAGTATCGCACCAGCTTTATTTGTTGGTGGAGAAGCACTTTCTCAACTATGGGTATTCATCGTAGCACCAATTCTTGGTGGTATCTTCGCAGCTATCGTAGGTAAATTCATTTTAAATACTGAAAAATAGAATTTTCAATATTTCTGAATAAAAAAAGGCGAGCCCTCATTATGAGGAAGCTCGCTTTTTTTATTCTTTCATTTTAGACTTTAAATTTGTAACTAATTGATCTACCGTTACATTTGCAAGTACGTTTTCCATCGCTTCTTGCGCTTGCATTAAAATAATTTCTAATACTGATTGAATATTAGCTCCTACTGGACATTCAATGTTGGGATTTTCATGGAAGGAAAATAGCTGTCCTTCTTCTACAACTTCCACTGCTTTATATACATCAAGTAATGTAATTTCTTCTAAATCTCGAGCAAGTGTCGTACCACCTTTACCAGCTTGTACATCAACAAGTCCTGCTCTCTTCAACATTCCTGTAATGCGACGAATCACAACTGGATTTGTATTCACACTACCGGCAATCCATTCAGAGGTACAGCGAGAGTTTCGATCTATCGCAAGTAATGTCAGCATATGAACACCTACTGTAAAACGACTACTAATCCCCATCTGCACACCCTCCTTTTTATTCATTCTATTAAAAGACGACTCTTATCATTATATACTATTTTTAATTTATACATAAAGAAAAAGCATGATTTCAATAAGAAATCACGCTTTTCTCTCATTATTGACGCTTTATAAATTTCGCTAAATCTTTAAATTTCACTTTATCTGAGTAATTCATTACGCCGTTTACGTAAATGCGGCTTGTAACAGCATTTAATACCGCAATTGTCGCCAATAAGACTGCTAATGTTATCGTAATTTCTAGCATACCTGCTTCACCAGCTACAATACGTGAGAAGGTAACCATCGGTGTAAAGAATGGAATGTAAGAACTTACAACGACGATAGTACTATTCGGATCACTTAATGATTTAATACTAATAAAGAATGCAGCCATAATTAAAATCATTACCGGGAAAGATACAGCTTGTAAATCCTCCGTCTTAGACACGACAGCTCCAGCAGCAGCATACATCATCGCATAAAGTAAATATCCCGTAATGAAATAAACAAGAAACATGCTGATAACCTTTGCATCTAATTTCGTAAAGTCAATTGGAATACCAAATAGTGAGGCACTTTCTAAATCGACCCAACCTAACAAATATGGAATAAGATAACCACACGCCAATATGACAAGTTGCAATAACGCCGTTGAAACAACCGCTAAAATTTTCGCATACATCATCGTAAGAGGCTTCACTTTCGGAAGCATTACTTCCATTACACGTGACGCCTTTTCAGATGCAATATTCATTGCGATTGTATTTCCGAACGCTACAATAAACATATATAAAGCAAATGTAAAGAAATAGGCAATTCCGAAAGAAGATGTACGATCTTTTATCGCTTCTTGCTTTACTTGAATTTCTGTTTGTAATTGCTGTGCAATTTCTGGTGAAACATTATTTTTGGCAATCGTCACCATCGTATATTGTTGCTTTAAATATCCTGCCATAATTGCAGAAGTTGCTTGGCTTGGAAATCCATTATACATATATGTAATCGATGGAGCCCCATCCTTTTCCGCCACATGGAATAGACCATCTAAATCGCCTTCTTCTACTTGCTTATGCAGTTTATCAAAATCATCCTTTGAACCAATTGTTATTTTTGCTGATGGCAATAGCTTATTTAGCTCATCTTTTTGTACTTTATATGTGGAACTCTCTACTACAACTGCAATTTTATCTTTATCCTTATTTTTATCATCGCCTGAAGTAAAATGATTAAATGCAAAAATCCCAAACACAACTAAAAATAAAATCGCACTCGTAATTAATGATTTTTTAGATAAAAATGCTTCCCTAAAATAAAATGAAAATACGTGAGAAAATTTACGCATCGTTATTTCGCCCTCTCTACAAAGATTTCGTTTAACGTCGGCTCTAACATTTTGAATTGTCGTAAGCTAACACCTTGCTCTTGCAACTGTTGCAAAATCTTGAGAGCTTCCGCATCGTCTTGTACTTTCACATAAAGAAGGCCTTGTTGTTTTTCATACGATACATGTATAGCTTCTAATCCCTTTTCATTCTCTACTGTATCTTCAATCGTTAAATTACGGAAACCGTATTCTTTCTTAATATCACTTAGCTGTCCTTTTACGACTGCTTCACCTTTTTTCAAAATACATACATGTTGGCAAAAAGCCTCTACTTGTTCCATACGATGACTTGATAAAATAATCGTCTTTCCGCTCTGTACTTGTTCTTCAATAATACTAGCTAACATCCCAGCATTAACTGGATCAAGGCCGCTGAATGGTTCATCTAAAATGAGAAGTTCCGGATTATGAAGAAGAGCAGCAATTAATTGGATTTTTTGCTGATTCCCTTTTGAAAGCTCTCCAGCCGTTTTAAATTTATATTCTGGTATCGCTAAACGCTCTAACCAGTGATCAATAGCATGATCTACTTCTTTCTTCGACATTCCTTCTAATCTACCAAAATATCGCAGCTGATCTATAACTCTACTTTTTGTATATAAACCTCTTTCTTCTGGTAAATACCCAATTGTTACACCACTATTTCCAAATGCTTTTCCATCCCATGTAATCGAACCTTCATTAGGCGTTAATAATCCGAGAAGCATTTTGATTGTTGTTGTTTTCCCTGCACCATTTCGTCCAAGTAACCCTAGTACTTCACCTTTTGGTAACGAAATTTGCAAACCGTTAACTGCTTTTGATTCCCCAAATTGTTTCGTTAAGTTTTGAATTTGTAAACTCAAAGTATAAAGCCTCCCCTTTAGTATCATTCGTGCTCTCTTTCAAAGACTATGTTTATTCAAGACAAAATATAGCACCACGCTTCATCCTCTTATATGTAAACATCGTCATTAATCCATCATTTGTTCTATTTAGTTAAAATTGTAAATAACAAAGTTCTTTTTGTCAATTTTTATTGTCATTACGACAATAAAAATTGTCAAAACAACTATTATTATTTTGCTCATCTTTCTAATATAGGACATACTACTATATATACAAAAGACAATATGCAAATGTTCATATAAAAATATTATATTTTAATATATAATATAAAATGATTTTCTAACATCAAGGAGGATACATATGAAGATGAAGAGGGGCATTACCACTTTATTATCTGTAGCAGTTCTATCTACATCACTTGTAGCATGTTCAGGAACACCAGAGAAAACAGTGGCGAAAGAAGAGAAAGTAAAATTAACAGAACAACAATTAATGGCTGATTTATGGTATCAAACAGCCGGTGAAACGAAAGCACTTTACTACCAAGGGTACAACATTGGTCAATTAAAGCTTGATGCAATTCTTGCAAAAGGGACAGAGAAAAAACCTGCTATCGTGCTTGATTTAGACGAAACTGTTTTAGATAACAGTCCTCATCAGGCAATGAGCGTAAAAACAGGCAAAGGCTATCCTTACAAATGGGATGATTGGATTAACAAAGCTGAGGCTGAAGCCCTTCCAGGCGCAATTGATTTCTTAAAATATACAGAGTCTAAAGGTGTAGATATTTACTACATCTCAAATCGTAAAACGAATCAACTAGATGCAACAATTAAAAATCTTGAGCGTGTAGGTGCTCCTCAAGCAACGAAAGAACATATATTACTACAAGATCCGAAAGAAAAAGGAAAAGAAAAACGCCGTGAACTCGTTTCTCAAACTCATGATATTGTCTTATTCTTCGGTGATAACTTATCTGATTTCACAGGTTTTGATGGAAAATCTGTAAAAGATCGTAACCAAACAGTAGCAGATTCAAAAGCACAATTTGGTGAGAAATTCATTATTTTCCCGAATCCAATGTATGGCGATTGGGAAGGCGCTTTATATGATTATGATTTCAAAAAATCAGATGCAGAAAAAGATAAAATCCGTCGCGACAACTTAAAATCATTTGATGTAAAATAAAAGAGGATGGCATTCGCCATCCTCTTTTATTTTACTTTCTCTGTTAAAGGCAAGATAAATACTTCCACACGTCTATTCTTCGCCTTTCCTTCTTGCGTATCGTTTGGAGCAATTGAACGGTATTCTCCGTATCCAATCGCACTAAATTTTTCTGGTTGTAATTCTTTATTTTGCAGTAATACTTGCATAAAATTAACTGCCCGCTGCGTACTTAATTCCCAATTCGACGCAAACTGCGCATTGGCAATAGGGACATTATCCGTATGACCCGATACTGTAATTTCACGAGGTGACGCTGAAACAAGTAAGCTAGACATCTCTTTTGCAATCCCTAAAGATTCTAATTTCACATCTGCTTTCCCCGAATCAAACAGTATATTTTCTAATATTGTCACCATTAATCCCTTTTCAGTTAATTTAGTTTGAAAAGAAGAGGATAATTGTTTTTCATTAATATATTGATCAATCTTTTTTTGTAATGCTTTCAATTCATCCATCTCTTTTTTTTCTTTAGCTCTAGCTTCTTCTTGTTTTTTTGCTTGTTCTGCCTCAAGGCTACTTGCTGATAATTCTTTTTCATCATTTGGCTTTTGATCACTTAAAAATTCTTTGTTACCTGTTCCCCCAGCTAATTCACTTCGAAAAGCAACTGCCATCTGTTTAAACTTCGCAGCATCTATACTACTCATTGCGAATAAAACGATAAACAATGCAAATAACAACGTTAACATATCAGAATATGGGATTAACCACGTTTCATCGATATGCTCATCATGTTTTTTCTTTTTACCTCTTCTATTTTTCTTACTCCGCATTTTTTTCTGCTCCTTTTTCTAGCTTTTTACGCTCAGTTGCAGAAAGTGCACCTAAAATGCGGTTCTTCATAATAAACGGATATGTACCTTCTTGTAACATTAATAAACAATCAATGATTAAACGTTTTTTCTCAATTTCAGCTGAAGATTTTTGCTTTAACTTATTTGCAAATGGATGCCATAATACATAACCGGAAAAAATACCAAAAATCGTTGCAATAAACGCACCCGAAATAGCATGACCTAACTTTTCAATATCAGTTAAGTTACCAAGCGCAGCTACAAGACCGATAACAGCACCTAAAACTCCTAATGTCGGTGCATACGTACCAGCTTGTGAAAAAATAGCAGCTCCCTTTGCATGTCTTTCTTCAATTGCCTCTAATTCAGATTCCAAAATCTGCTCTAAATCTTCTGCGGATACACCATCAATCACAAATTTCATACCGCGCAAAAGAAATTCATCTTGAATTTTGTCTAATTGTTGCTCTAAAGACAAAATACCGTATTTTCTACTTTCAGATGTCCAATGAACAAATAATTCTAGCAACTGTTCATAACTTAAATCCTTTTTATTTGAACCAAAAAGAACTTTAAATAGTTTTGGAACCCTTTTTAGTTGATTCATCGGAAATGCAATACATACTGCAGCAAATGTACCGATAAAAATAATTAATGCTGCGGCAGGATTTAATAAGGCTGTTATGTCAGCGCCCTTGACGACCATCCCTACTACCACTGCTACAAATCCTAAAATAAGTCCAATAATTGTTGCAAAATCCATTCCCATTCACTCCTAGTCTATACAAGAAGTTCTCTATTCTCGATAATCGCTACATCTTCTTATGTATATATATTACATAAAAAATGCATTTCATGAAAGATAAGAAATGAATTATATAAAAAAATACTACAAATTCACACATTTTCTGACATTTTCTTTGCATTTCTATTACGTTATGACTCTTATATTCCTTTTCCAACAAACTAGATTTATAATAAAAAAACATTACACATTCTATTAAGAAGGGACTGTGATTACAAGGCATCATGAAAAAGATAATAATTATTTCTGCCACTACTATTGTAATCGGTATCACATCTTTCGCTTACTTTGGTTCTAAAACACCACTACATAATGAAGCAAAAGCTGTCGAAAGTCAAAAGCATAATAACCATAAAAAAGAAGAGATTCCTGCTTTTCCAAAAGCTGATCATAATGCAAAGAAAATAGACAATGACTTTTCAGTTGTAACAAATCCAAAATCTAATCTTGTCTTAATTAATAAACATCGAAAACTACCAGATGGATACATTCCTGAAGACTTAACGAGACCAAATGTACCATTTATTAGTCCAAAAGATAAAGAAAAAACATTGCTGCGAAAAGATGCTGCAGAGGCACTTGAAAACATGTTTAAAGCTGCGAAAAAAGAAGGGCTTGATCTTACAGCTGTATCTGGTTATCGTTCATACAAACGCCAAAAATCGTTGCATGATACATACGTTAGACGTCAAGGAAAAGCCGAAGCTAATTCGGTAAGCGCAATTCCTGGTACAAGTGAACACCAAACGGGTTTAGCAATGGATATTAGTTCAAAATCAGCTAAATTTCAATTAGAGCCTATCTTCGGGGAGACAGCAGAAGGAAAATGGGTCGCAGAACACGCTCATGAATTCGGCTTTGTCATTCGTTACTTAGAAGATAAAACAGATACAACAGAATATGCATATGAACCATGGCACTTACGCTACGTTGGTAATCCATACGCTACATACCTATATAAACATCACTTAACATTAGAAGAAGCGATGGAAGACAAAAAATAAGAGAGCAAATTGCTCTCTTATTTTTCTTTCACTCTGTTATTGTATTAATTTCTTCTTCCATTCTTCAGGCCATGGTTCGCCTCTTCCTGTTTTTTTCGACGCTTGAACCATCATTCCACGACCTACTAAACAAACCTCTCCTGCTGCATTCTTCACCATATAATGTAAATCTAAAGAAGAATTCCCGACCGATCCTGCCTTTACATACACCTTCAGCTGTTCATCAAAATATATTTGCTTAATAAAATTACATTGTAAATCCGCAACAACGATCATCGTTTCTGATGATGCATGTGTCCACTCTTGCATAAATCCAAGTTCTTTAAACAACGCAATACGAGCTTCTTCAAAATAAGTAAAAGCAACGACATTATTTACATGTCCAAACATATCTACTTCACCAAAACGAACCTTTACAGGGTTGTAAAACGAAAAACCACTTTCCCATTGCTCAAAGTCTTCAATATAAGAAATCCTCTTCATTGTTATCTCTCCTTTTCACCTTTAAATAAACAGAATAAACAGAAAAATATAGTTATAAATATTGCCTCTTCGATATGAAGAGGCAATATTTATTAATAGTTATTATCGCTACCAAAGAAATCTTTGAACGATTGAATTGTTGTATCACGGTTTAATGCCGCAATTGAAGTTGTTAAAGGAATACCCTTCGGACATGATTGCACACAGTTTTGCGAGTTACCACAGTTTGCTAGTCCTCCATCTCCCATAATTGCACGTAAGCGATCTGCTTTATGCATTTCACCCGTTGGATGTGAGTTGAATAAGCGAGCTTGTGATAACGGTGCTGGTCCAATAAAATCAGACTTACTGTTTACGTTTGGACATGATTCTAAGCAAACACCACATGTCATGCATTTTGAAAGCTCATAAGCCCATTGACGCTTTTTCTCAGGCATTCTTGGCCCTGGACCTAGGTCATACGTACCATCAATTGGAATCCACGCTTTAACGCGTTTTAGAGCATTAAACATGCGACTACGATCAACTTGTAAGTCACGTACAACCGGGAATGTCTTCATCGGTTTTAAGCGAATTGGTTGCTCTAATTGATCGATAAGTGCCGTACATGATTGACGTGGTTTTCCGTTAATCACCATCGAACATGCACCACATACTTCCTCTAAGCAGTTCATATCCCATGCAATCGGAGTTGTTTGGTTCCCTTTTGAATCAACAGGATTACGACGGATTTCCATAAGTGCTGAGATAATATTCATATTCGGACGATATGGAATTTCAAACTCTTGGTCAAAGGCTTGAGCATCTGGCCCGTCTTGTCTTGTAATGATGAGGCGGATTGTTTTCTCAGACATGTTGTTTATCCCCCTTCTCTTCACCCTTAGCAGCTACATCGTGTTTTGAAGAATAATCACGTTTACGTGGTTTAATTAACGAAATATCAACGTCCTCGTAATGGAATGCTGGTGCATTTCCTTCTCCCTCAAATTTTGCCATCGTAGTTTTTAAGAAGTTTGCATCATCACGATTTGGGAATTCAGGTTTGTAATGCGCCCCACGGCTTTCATTACGGTTATATGCGCCAATTGTAATAACACGTGCTAACTCAAACATATTTGCAAGTTGGCGTGTAAATGAAGCACCTTGGTTACTCCATCTTGCTGTATCGTTAATGTTAATACGTTTGTAACGAGCCATTAATTCTTCAATTTTCGCATCTGTTTCTAATAATTTTTTATTTTCACGAACTACTGTAACGTTATCTGTCATCCATTCTCCAAGCTCTTTATGAAGAACATACGCATTTTCGTTACCATCCATCGTTAAAATATTGTTAAATTTCTCTGTTTCGATTAATTCATTTTGCTCATATACAGTAGATGAAACAGCATCAGATGATTTAGAAAGACCTTTCATATATTCAATTGCGTTTGGTCCCGCTACCATACCACCATAAATTGCTGATAATAGTGAGTTCGCACCAAGACGGTTACCACCGTGCATAGAATAATCACACTCACCTGCTGCAAATAAACCTGGAATATTTGTCATCTGTTTATAATCAACCCATAGTCCGCCCATTGAATAGTGAACAGCTGGGAAGATTTTCATCGGTAGTTTACGAGGATCATCCCCTGTAAATTTCTCATAGATTTCAATAATTCCACCTAGTTTAATATCTAGTTCTTTTGGATCTTTATGAGAAAGATCTAAGTACACCATGTTTTCACCGTTAATACCTAGTTTTTGCTCTACGCAAACATCAAAGATTTCACGTGTTGCGATGTCACGAGGTACAAGGTTTCCGTAAGCCGGATATTTTTCTTCTAAGAAGTACCATGGTTTACCATCTTTATATGTCCAAACACGTCCACCTTCACCACGTGCAGATTCACTCATAAGACGTAATTTATCGTCTCCAGGAATTGCCGTTGGGTGAATTTGAATGAACTCACCGTTTGCATAATATGCGCCTTGTTGATATACAGCAGAAGCTGCTGTACCTGTATTGATAATGGAGTTTGTTGATTTTCCGAAAATGATACCAGGGCCCCCTGTTGCCATAATCACGGCATCTGCTCCGAAACTTCTAATCTCCATAGTTTGTAAGTCTTGTGCAACGATTCCTCGGCACACACCTTCATCATCAACAACAGCTCGTAAGAAATCCCAACCTTCATATTTCGTTACAAGTCCTGCTACTTCGTGACGACGTACTTGTTCATCTAATGCGTAAAGTAATTGCTGTCCAGTTGTTGCACCAGCAAATGCTGTACGGTGATGTTGCGTTCCACCAAATCGACGGAAATCAAGAAGTCCTTCTTCCGTACGGTTGAACATAACACCCATACGGTCCATTAAATGAATGATAC
Source organism: Bacillus sp. 2D03 (assembly GCF_003946765.1). Lineage (NCBI taxonomy): Bacteria > Bacillati > Bacillota > Bacilli > Caryophanales > Bacillaceae > Bacillus > Bacillus sp. 2D03. Next base: position 541,611 of record NZ_RPSJ01000001.1, read on the forward strand.
CAGGTGCTGCTTCACACATCGCTTTAACTGGTGGTTGGTTCGCTAAGAAGTCCCCACCATAAATTGTATCGTCAAAGTGGATCCATGGAGAATCCCCTTCACCTTTCGTATTTACGGCACCGTTAATTCCGCCCTGAGCACATACAGAATGTGAACGTTTTACTGGTACTAAAGAAAACAGTTCAACATTTACTCCTGCTTCTGCCGCTTTAATCGTTGCCATTAAGCCAGCCAAGCCACCGCCGACTACTATAAGTTTCCCTTTCATGCTCTCCCACTCCTTACTGGTTTGCTAGCTGTGGATCGATGAACGCTAATAATGCACTCACACCTACATAAGATAAACCTAAGAAAATAGCTAATGTTACATAAGTAGAGATTCTTTGTGAACGTGGAGATACTGTAATTCCCCAGCTGATGCAGAATGTCCATAGTCCATTTGCAAAGTGGAAAATTGTTGAAACAACACCAACTAAGTAGAATGCAAACATAGCTGGATTGTTTAAAATATCTGCCATCATATCATAGTTTACCTCTTTACCTAACATTGCTTGAATACGAGTTTCCCAGACATGCCAAGAAATGAAGATCAGCGTAACGATACCTGAAATTCTTTGGAAAACGAACATCCAGTTACGGAAATAACCGTAAGAAACCGCATTGTTCTTAGCTGTAAATGCAATATATAAGCCATATATAGCATGGTACAGTATCGGTAAAAAGATGATGAAAATTTCTAGCGCATACCGGAATGGAAGGAGCTCCATAAAGCCTGCAGCTTTGTTAAAAGCCTCTGCTCCTCGTGTTGCAAAGTTGTTTACAATTAAATGTTGCGTCAAAAAGACACCAACCGGGATGACCCCCATTAATGAGTGCCACTTACGAAACGTATACTCGCGGCCTTTCATGTCCCCATTACCCCCCTTGAATGTTTGACTGCTGTTTTCAGATTAGTTTATGACAATAATGTTTTTTCACTATTGGCATAAGAAAAACTGAAAAAATTATTCGAAATATTTCAGCATAATTTGATACCAAGTTCATTTTACTCCTATTTTTGTCGAAGCGTCAAGAAAACGTATACATAATTTGCATATAATTTGCCAATTCTTTTTTTCTTCTTATATATTCAGATTTTCCTAAAGAAAAATCTGTTTTTATAAATGTGAAATGTTATATAATAATCCCTATAGAAAGAGGGGAATATTGTGAGTAAAAATACAATCGATACAACATCTTTAGAAGATGTTTCATTGAACGCCTTCGCTTATGAATTGCTACGTGAAGAATTACTACCTGATTTAATCGGCAACGATTTAGATGGTATTTTATACTGGTCTGGTAGAAACCTTGCAAGAAAATATCCGCTAGAAACAATTGAAGAAGTCATTCAGTTCTTTGAAAAGGCTGGCTGGGGCACTTTAAGCATTGTTGAACATAAGCGTCGTGAAATGCAGTTCCAACTTAAAGGCACACTCATCGCAGAACGTCAAAAACAAAAACGACATTCTTCTTATCAACTAGAAGCCGGATTCATCGCTGAACAAATCCAAAAGCAACGGAACGTCGTTGCGGAGTCATACGAAGAAAAGAAAAAACGTTCTGACTCTATTACATTTCTTGTAAAATGGGATATAAAAGATCTCATTGAAGTGTAAGCATTACCTACAGTCAACTAGACATATCAGTTTAGTTGACTTTTTTGTATTTTCATTCAGATGCGTTTATTTTAAATCTTCAGAAATTATACCAAAAAACAGAAGACGTTGTAAACTACAACGTCTTCTTATCTGTTAAATACGTATAAATCGTCTCCGCGACATTTTTCGGCATACCCGCTTCGACAAATTCCTCTATAGAAGCTTCTTTCATCTTCTTTAATGAACCAAAATGTTTTAACAATACCTTTTTCCGTTTATCACCGATTCCTGGAATATCATCCAATGCTGATTGAATGACAGATTTCCCATGTAATTGACGATGGAATGTAATCGCAAATCGATGCACCTCATCTTGAATACGCTGCAACAAATAAAATTCTTGGCTATTTCTCTCAAGTATCACAGGTTCCGGTGGATCCCCAATAATTAAATGGGAGGTTTTATGTTTATCATCTTTTACAAGACCTGCCATCGGAATATATAATCCGAGCTCATTCTCTAAAATATCACTTGCAGCCGCTAGATGGCCTTTTCCTCCATCAATAATAATCAAATCAGGTAAAGGTGAATTTTCTTTAAGCGCCCTTGTATAACGGCGCCTCACAACTTCTCTCATAGACTCATAATCATCTGGTCCTTGAACCGTTTTAATTTTATATTTCCGATACTCTTTCTTCGCCGGTTTCCCATCGATAAAAGCAATCATTGCAGAAACGGGATTTGTTCCTTGAATATTTGAGTTATCAAACGCTTCAATACGATATGGCGTTTCAATCCCAAGCTGCTTCCCTAAATGATCTACCGCTTTAATCGTTCGTTCTTCATCACGTTCAATTAAGTAAAACTTCTCTTCAAGAGCAATCTTCGCATTTTTATTTGCCAATTCTACAAGGTCTTTTTTCTTACCACGTTTCGGCTGCGTCGCTTCCACTTCTAAAAAGCGCTCTACTAATTCCGAGTCTATACTTCCTGGAACGACAATTTCCTTCGGCTTAAAATGACTACTGTTTTCATAAAATTGGCCGATAAACGTTAAAAAACCCTCTTCTGGTTCATCGTAGATTGGAAACATAGAAACATCACGTTCAATTAGCTTTCCTTTTCGAACGAAGAAAACTTGAACACACATCCATCCTTTATCCACTGCATATCCAAACACATCACGATCCACTAAGTCACTCATAATCATCTTTTGTTTTTCCATAATCGCATCAATATGAGCAATTTGATCACGCAACTCTTTTGCACGTTCAAACTCTAGTTTCTCTGAAGCCTCATACATTTTTATTTCTAGTTCTGAACGAACTTCTTTATGTCCACCATTTAAAAACTTAATAATTTCATCTACAATTTCTTTATTTTGTTCTTCCGTCACTTCTTTCACACAAGGTGCTAAACATTGACCCATATGATAATACAAACAAACTTTATCTGGCATATTCGTGCATTTCCGAAGTGGATACATACGATCTAGCAGTTTTTTCGTTTCATGAGCAGATTGTGCATTTGGATAAGGACCAAAATATTTCCCTTTATCCTTTTTTACGTTTCGAGTAATGAGTAAGCGCGGTTGCTTCTCCGCCGTAATTTTAATAAAAGGATATGTTTTATCATCTTTTAATTGAATATTATATTTCGGATCATATTTTTTAATTAGATTTAACTCTAAAATAAGTGCTTCTAAATTCGAAGAGGTTACAATATATTCAAAATCAACAATTTCTCCTACAAGCCGCAGTGTTTTCCCATCATGTGAACCAGTAAAGTACGAGCGCACACGATTTTTAAGCACTTTTGCCTTTCCGACATATATAACCGTTCCTTGCTTATCTTTCATTAAATAACAACCAGGTTGATCTGGTAAAATAGCCAACTTCTCTTTCAAATGTTCGTGCACTCGTCTCCCTCCATTTCTACATACTTAGCATTTTTATTTTCCCTTGAAAACATACTATGCCCAAACACCCAACATACGTTCTTTTATTGTAACGGAAAGACTGTAAAAAAGAAAATAAAAAAAGCTACCAAATGGTAGCTTTTTTATTTTAGAAGTGTTTAGAAACTAATTCTACTAACGCTTCTTTCGGTTTGTAACCTAACGCTTGATCAACTACTTTACCGTCTTTTAATACGAAAAGAGCTGGAATGCTCATTACTTCGAATTGACGAGCAGTTTCTTGGTTTTCATCAACGTCTACTTTTACTACTTTTACTTTTTCGCCTAGTTCTGCATCAATTTCCTCTAATACAGGAGCGATCATTTTACAAGGTCCACACCAAGGTGCCCAGAAATCTAATAATACAACACCTTCGCTAGTTTCAGCTGCGAAGCTTTGGTCATTTGCGTTTACAATTGCCATTTTATTTCCTCCTTCAAGTATATTCTACCAAGAGTATATCATTAACTTATATACGTGGCGAATAATATGTATCGTTATGTATTGTAACAAAAAAATGTTCCTTTATACTATATAAAAATACGGATTAAATACTAAAAAGATGAGAGACAGGGGATCTCTCACCTTTTTCTATATATAGGGGTACTTCACTTGGAACTCAAGGGTACTTAAATCATGAATGTACTTTTAACTTTTTAAACTCTTCTGTTAAAAGAGGTACAACTTCGAATAAGTCACCGACAATACCATAGTCAGCTACTTTAAAGATACTTGCTTCTGGATCTTTATTAATCGCAACGATTATTTTTGAGTTAGACATACCTGCTAAATGCTGAATCGCACCAGAAATACCACATGCAATGTATAAGTCTGGCGTAACAACTTTACCAGTTTGACCAATTTGTAATGAGTAATCACAGTATTCAGCGTCACAAGCACCACGAGATGCCCCAACAGCGCCGCCTAGTACGTCTGCTAACTCTTTTAATGGTTTAAAGCCTTCTTCACTCTTCACACCGCGTCCGCCAGCAATAATAACTTTTGCTTCAGAAAGATCCACACCTTCTGCTGTTTTACGGACAACATCTTGAATGATTGTACGTAAATCTTTCACATCAACTGTAATAGAAGATACGTCACCGCTGCGAGACTCATCTTTTTCCAGAGTTGCAATGTTATTTGGACGCACTGTCACAAATAAGATGCCGTCTGTTACAATCTTCTTCTCGAATGCTTTACCAGAATAAATTGGACGAGTGAAGATAACATTTCCACCTTCAACCTCTAAAGCAGTTACGTCAGAAACTAAACCAGCTTCAAGCTTCGCTGCTAATTTTGGTGATAAATCTTTACCAAGTGCTGTATGTCCAAAGACAATACCTTCTGGATTTTCTTCAGCATGTACAGCTAAAAACGCTTGTGCATAACCATCAGATGTATATGATTTTAATTTATCATTTTCAACTGTCACAACGCGATCTGCACCGTAATGAATCAATTCATTTGCAAAAGAGGCAACGCTGTCTCCAATTAGAAGACCTACTACTTCACCGCCTTCTGCAATTGTTTTTGCTGCTGCTACCGCTTCAAAAGAAACGTTACGTAGCGATCCATCACGAACTTCACCCATTACTAATACTTTACGAGCCATAGATTTTCCCTCCTGCATATATAATTTCGTATTTTATTAGATTACTTTCGCTTCTGTATGGAGCAACGATACAAGTTCTTTTACTTGATCTTGCAGCTCGCCTTGTAACACTTTTCCTGCATCTTTCTTAGGAGGCAAATAGATTTCAATTGTTTTTGTCTTTGCTTCCACATCATCTTCTTCTAAATCTAAATCATCTAATTCTAATTCTTCTAGCGGCTTTTTCTTCGCTTTCATAATACCTGGAAGCGATGGATAACGCGGTTCATTTAAACCTTGCTGTGCTGTTACTAAAACTGGTAATGAAGTTGCAATCACTTCTGTATCACCTTCAACATCACGCTCAATCTTCACATTTGTACCGTCAATTTCAAGTTTTGTAATTGTCGTTACATATGGAATATTTAACGCTTCAGCTACGCGTGGTCCTACTTGTCCAGATGCACCATCAATTGCAACGTTTCCACCTAAAATTAAATCTGCATCTTTATCTTTTAAATATTCAGCAAGCACTTTTGCTGTCGTGAACTGGTCACCATTTTCTACATCATCTTCAATATTAATTAATACGGCTTTATCACAGCCCATTGCTAATGCAGTACGAAGTTCTTTCTCACTATCTTCGCCACCGACTGTTACAACTGTAACTTCTCCACCTTGTGCGTCTCTTACTTGAATTGCTTCTTCAATTGCATATTCATCGTAAGGGTTGATGATGAATTCCGCTTCGCCATCGTAAATTGCACCGTTTTTAATTACGATTTTTTCTTCTGTATCAAATGTTCGTTTCATGAGTACGTAGATGTTCATTCCATTTACCCCCTTGTTTTTCAGAAAGATTCTATCAATTTTAATTTTCTGTTAATTTATACTAAAAAAATAATTGAACTACCTGCCACTAAATGAAGGTTTACGCTTTTCTAAAAATGCAGCTACACCTTCTCTTCCATCTTCACTTGTAAATACTTCACCAAAAATCTGTGATTCACGTTGTACACCTTCATAGTAATGAGACGATTTTGTCGTTTGCAATAACTCTAGTACAGCACGAGTTGTTGCTGGACTTTTTCCAGCAATTTGTTTTGCAACTTTAAGCGTATCATCTAAAAGAGATTCTTCAGAGAACAATCCGTTAACAAGTCCCCACTTTAATGCTTCTGCACCAGTAATTGGTGTACTTGTTAACATCATTTCACAAGCTTTCGCTTTCCCAACATAACGTGGTAAGCGCTGTGTACCTGCAAAGCCAGGAATTAATCCAAGTGTTAATTCAGGTAAACCAAGTTTTGCACTTTCAGTTGCAAAGCGCATGTGGCAAGACATAGCAAACTCAAGGCCGCCGCCCAGTGCCGCTCCATGAATTGCCGCAATAACTGGTTTTGAACATTTTTCAACACACTCAAACGTAACTTGTCCAAGCTGTGCTAATTCTGTTGCTTGTTTCGCTTCAGTAACAGATGTAAATTCTTTAATATCTGCTCCCGCTGAGAAGAAACGTCCTTCACCGTGAATAACAACAACACGAATGTTATCATCCTTTTCCACTTGATCAATTAATTCAGTAACGTCATGCATAACTTGTGAAGACATCGCATTCGCTGGTGCGTGATTTAATGTCGCCACCGCGATATGATCTTCAACTCTTACAGATAGGAATTTCAACATGATCCCTCCCATTATTGACGATAACCACAAGCTGCAATAAGTAGCCCGTGTACCGTTTTTGAAAGTGCGACCAGATCATACTTATGATCGCTCATTACCCAATTGGTCACAACTTCATCCACTGTTCCAAAGATCATTTGTCTTGCCACGCGAACATTTAAATCTGCTTGAAATTCACCTTGTTTTATACCAGTCTCTAAAATCTCATCCATAACTTGTAAGTAGCCTTTTAATACTTCATTTATTTTAAGGCGCAAGTCTTGATTGGACTGCCTCAGCTCTAATTGCGTAACGATAGCAAGAGGATCATTTTGCGACAACAGCAAGAAGTGCGTTTCTACCAACATGAATAACTTCGATACAGCGCTTTCAATTCCTGCTGTTTTTTGACGAATTGTTTCGACAAATTCTCCCATCTTCTCTTGGAATAAGGATATTAATATATCTTCTTTATTTTTAAAATATAAATAAATCGTGCCATCAGCTACCCCAGCTTGCTTTGCGATTTTAGAAACTTGCGCTTGGTGGTACCCATTCTCCGCAATCACAATGACTGCCGCATCAATAATTTGATTGTATTTCGGTCTATTTTTCTTCACTTTACTGTCCCCTTCAAGAAGATGACTGAATGAATAGTCATTCATATTCTTATAATACTGACTATTTAGAAAAGTGTCAATCCTATTTTTTCAAAAAGAAAGGGCCTTAGCCCGTTTGCTCATCCTCATTCTTTCTCTTCTCTTCATCTATTAGAACACGGCGCAAAATTTTCCCTACTGTCGTTTTCGGCAATTCATCTCTAAACTCATATACTTTCGGCACTTTATAAGCCGCTAAATATTTACGTGCAAACTGATTTAATTCTTCCTCAGAGCACTCCGTACCTTCTTTTAACACAACAAATGCTTTAACTGTCTCTCCTCGGTACGGATCTGGAACTCCAATTGTCACTACTTCTTGCACTTTTTCATGCTCATATAATACTTCTTCAACTTCACGAGGATACACATTAAATCCACTCGCGACAATCATATCTTTCTTGCGATCTTTTACATAGAAGAATCCATCTTCATCCATGTAGCCAACATCACCTGTATGGAGCCAGCCATCTTGCAATACAGCCGCTGTTTCCTCTGGCTTATTCCAGTATCCTTTCATAATTTGAGGACCTTTCACTACAATTTCCCCTATTTCTCCTGGCGGTAATGCCTCACCAGTTTCAAGTGACATAATGATCGCTTCTGTATCTGGCCACGGAACTCCAATGCTACCTGGCACTCGCTTTTCCCATAAAAAATTACTATGTGTAACCGGAGAGGATTCTGTTAAACCATATCCCTCTACTAGTTTACCACCTGTAACTGTTTCGAACTTTTCCTGTACTTCTACTGGGAGTGGTGCTGATCCACTAATACAAGCACGAATAGAAGAAATATCGTATTCTTTTAAAAGTGGGCTATTTAAAAGAGCGATATAAATAGTTGGTGCACCTGGAAATAGTGTCACTTTATGCTTCTTAATCGCTTCAAAAACCATTTTCATATCAAACTTTGGAATAAGGACCATTTTGTATCCTTGCATAACACTCAAATTCATAACAGCCGTCATGCCGTACACGTGGAAAAATGGAAGAACCCCAAGAACGACTTCTTCTCCTTCTTTGCAATTATATAACCATTGAACTCCCATTAACGTGTTAGAGACGAGGTTTTTATGCGTTAACATAACGCCTTTCGGAAATCCGGTTGTTCCTCCTGTGTACTGTAAAAGAGCTAGATCTTTTTCAGGATCACAAGGCTCCTCAACATCCGTATTCACTTCTTTTTCTACTGAATTCCAAAGATGAATCGTTTCACTCTCTGATACTTTCACAACTAAATTTGACTGTTTTTTCTGCACAAATGGATACAATAGATTTTTAGGGAATGGTAAAAAGTCCGCAATGCGAGTTACGATAATATGCTCAATTTTTGTAGCAGATTGAACATTCGTTACTCTTGGAAACACTAAATCGAGACAAAGAATTACTTTCGCTCCCGAGTCATGAAGCTGATATTCTAATTCTCTCTCTGTATACAGTGGATTTGTTTGTACTACGATACCTCCCGCAAGTAATGTACCGTAATAACCAATTACAGCTTGCGGACAATTCGGCAACATAATAGCAACTCGATCACCCTTTTCCACACCGAGCTTTTGAAGATAATTTGCAAACCTCTTCACCTTATCATGGAAGTCCGAAAACGTAATATCCTTCCCTAAAAAGTGAAGCGCTTTCTTTTCTGGGTAGCGAGAAGCCATCTGTTCTACATATCTATGAAGCGGCTGAATATCATAAGAAATCGTAATCGGAATTTCCTCTGGATAACTTTTCAACCATGGTTTTTCCACCTTCATTCCCCCTTCAAATACATAAAAATAAATGAATGTTCATTCATGATGGTTATTTTCATTATATTATAGTCACCATAGCGTTACAATCATAATATTCTGACTTTTGTATAACTATGCTTTACTTCATTAACTTCTTATTATATGTAGAAACTCTCTTAATCTTAAAAGAGTAAGAGAGTTATAGTTTAACTTAATCTTATTATCGTTAACACTGCTCCTGGAGTAGTTGTTGATAATGTTGCGACAGCTAACAAACCAAATAATTGCAAGCTAATAGCATCTCCTGCTGCAAGAGTTGTAATGATTGTTGCGCTAAATGATGTAGTCGCTACAGCAGGAGAATTAATCGTTCCGGCAAGTGGTGCTCCATTGATTGTAATCCGTGAACTAACTAATAATGAAGCCGTTATATTAATCGAATATGAAATATAGTAATTTCCAGCATTTGCAACCGTAAATACTGTATTTCCCCCGGAAACCGTAATACCTGGACCGATATTTTGATTATTCGGAAGCGGGACATTCGTTCCACCTAGAAGTACTGATATCGCTGTTCCTGACGTATTATTTGCAAATGCATATGTCGCCGTGATACTTGTACCTGTAGCTCCGGTTGAGCCTGTTGCTCCTGTTGGGCCTGTCGCTCCTGTTGGACCCGTTGCTCCTGTTATTCCTGTCGCTCCTGTTGGACCCGTTGCTCCTGTTATTCCTGTCGCTCCTGTTGGACCCGTTGGACCCGTTGATCCTGTTATTCCTGTCGCTCCCGTTGGACCTGTTGAGCCTGTTGCTCCCGTTGATCCCGTTGCTCCCGTCGATCCTGTTGGACCTGTTGAACCCGTTGCTCCTGTTATTCCTGTCGCTCCCGTTGGACCTGTTAAACCCGTTGATCCTGTTATTCCTGTCGCTCCCGTTGAACCTGTCGCTCCTGTTGGACCCGTTGCTCCCGTTGGACCTGTTGAACCTGTCGCTCCCGTTGAACCTGTCGCTCCCGTTGGACCTGTTGAACCTATCGCTCCTGTTGGGCCTGTTGAACCTGTCGCTCCCGTTGGACCTGTTGAACCTGTCGCTCCTGTTGGGCCTGTTGAACCTGTCGCTCCTGTTGGGCCTGTTGAACCTGTCGCTCCCGTTGGACCTGTTGAACCCGTTGATCCCGTTGGACCTGTTGAACCTGTCGCTCCCGTTGCTCCTGTTATTCCTGTCGCTCCCGTTGGACCTGTTGAGCCTGTTGCTCCCGTCGGACCGGTTGGACCAACCTTAGGCACTGTCCCATCGCAACTAAAACAGCATGAATCAACATGTACACCATTTTGATTATTACACCCACAATATCCATTTATGTTATTGCTCCATGAAGACATGTTGATCACTTCCTTTATATTCGATCTTTCTAGTGCAATCACCAACTAAAAAAACAACTATCTAAATAACAAAGAAATACTTTGCCTAGTCGGGGATAAAACACAGATTTCCTCCATACATTCTAGTAATTATTACATGCGATTCACTCTCCTTTTGCTTGTACTTTCGCCCCATCTCCACAGATTATTAACCATACACATTACACTTTCGTACACAGCCAAGTTCCCATTTTAACTTTCCACATTCGCCAATATTTTTAGTAAAGAGACTTACTCTCCATAAAGTGAAACTTTAATCAGCCCGACTCCCACCTAACTTCTTTGCTCCACCCAAATTTTGAGATATGAATCTTACGGCCGGGCAAATAGCGGGATAAATAACGACTATAATATATATAAATTCATATAATTTGTTGTTTTTCGTCGAAATTTTAAAAATATATTGACACTTAAAATACCCTCATAGTATGATTTGGGTGTTGTAATTGATAACCATTTTCACTCATGGTACTAGTTACAAAAAACACTTAATTTGGGGGCAGAAGATGAAGAAAATTATCAGTATTTTTATAGTAGTTCTTCTATTCGCTGTTGGATGCGGACAGCAAAAAGAGGAGAAAAAAGAAACAAAAGCGGACAATAAAAATCAAGCTATAACAATTAAACACGCTGAAGGGGAAACGAAGTTAGATAAACCAGCGAAAAAAGTAGTTGTACTTGAGTGGGTATATTCAGAAGACTTATTAGCACTTGGTGTTCAGCCAGTAGGGATGGCAGACATTAAGAATTATAATAAATGGGTAAATACAAAAACAAAACCGAGTAAAGATGTTGTAGATGTAGGGACACGTCAACAACCAAACTTAGAAGAAATTAGCCGTTTAAAACCAGACTTAATTATCACAGCTTCATTCCGTGGTAAAGCAATTAAAAATGAATTAGAGCAAATTGCACCAACAGTTATGTTTGATCCATCAACAAGTAATAACGATCACTTTGCTGAAATGACAGAAACATTTAAACAAATTTCAAAAGCAGTTGGAAAAGAAGAAGAAGGTAAAAAAGTATTAGCTGATATGGATAAAGCATTCGCTGATGCAAAAGCAAAAATTGAGAAAGCAGACTTAAAAGATAAAAACATCGCAATGGCACAAGCATTTACTGCTAAAAACGTACCAACATTCCGTATCTTAACTGACAATTCTTTAGCTTTACAAGTTACAAAAAAATTAGGTTTAACAAATACTTTTGAAGCAGGAAAATCTGAGCCAGATGGTTTCAAACAAACAACTGTAGAATCATTACAAAGTGTACAAGATTCAAACTTCATTTACATTGTAGCGGATGAAGATAACATTTTTGACACGCAACTAAAAGGCAACCCTGCTTGGGAAGAATTAAAGTTCAAAAAAGAAAACAAAATGTATAAATTAAAAGGCGATACTTGGATTTTCGGTGGTCCTGAGTCTGCAACATCTTTAGCAACACAAGTAGCAGATGTAATGACAGCGAAGAAGTGATTACACGATGAATAGCTTACAACACACACTTCGAGCAAGTCTTGTATTCGGAGGAGGAGCAGCTCTCTTGCTCCTCCTTTTCTTTATTCATATCGGACAAGGTCAAGCAAACATTTCCTATAGTATGATTATTGATGCTCTTATCTCACCGAACCAATCGCTAGAACATCAAACTTTAATCATGCTTCGATTACCTAGAGCTGTAATTGCCATTTTAGCTGGAGGCGCTCTTGCTGCATCAGGGGTTATTTTACAAACGTTAACGAAAAATCCACTTGCTGAATCCAGTACAATGGGTATTCACTCTGGCGCATATTTCTTTCTAGTAGCGGCTACAATTTTCTTACCGAAAGGTTTACAAATTAATTCTCTTCTGTTCACATTTATCGGCGGTGCTATTACTGCTTTATTTGTATACCGTATTTCTGGTGGAAAAAAGGGAACCCCACTTAGAATGGCATTAGCTGGTATGGTCGTTACATTAATGCTCTCTGCCTTTACCGGAACGATGCAGCTTTTCTATGAAAATGAAACAGCTGGTTTATTTTTATGGGGAGCTGGCTCTCTTATTCAAAATAACTGGGATGGCGTTCAATTTGCTTTTCCATTTATCATTATTTCTTTCCTAGTTTTACTATTTATGTCTCGTAAACTCAACATTCTCTTACTTGGTGATGATGTTGCTGTTTCTCTTGGTGAAAAAACAGCAGTAACACGTCTTATCGCCTTCATTGCTGCAATCTTTTTAACAGCAGTAATTGTTACTGTTGTTGGACCAATTGGATTTGTCGGCTTAGTTGCGCCTCATTTAATGCGCCTTATCGGATACCGTCAACACTTTACTCTTCTTCTCTCTTCTTTCTTATGGGGGGCAGTATTATTACTTGGAGCAGATGTTGTCGGTAGATTAATAGATCCAACCGGTGCAGAACTTCCTGTTGGGGCAGTCACAGCAATGATTGGATCTCCTTGGCTTATTTACTTAGTGTACCGAATGATGAAGTCGAAACAATATATGAATGATAACGGTGCGAATGCAGCTGGAGCTAGTTCCCGCTATTACTCTTATAAAAAGGTAATCATTATATCTATCACACTTTGTATTGTGACGATTGCTCTTGGTGTTACAATCGGTAGTAACGCTTATATCGAAAGTATTACAAATGTTATATCAGGTCAATTAACACTATTTGACAAAAATATGATGATGAATCTTCGTTTACCAAGAATGCTCGTGGCTGCTATTGCTGGCGCATGCCTTGCAATAAGTGGGCTTGTTTTCCAAGGTATATTACGAAATCCACTTGCCGATCCTTCTATTATTGGTATTTCATCGGGAGCTGGTGTTGGTGCTTTAACTATTATGTATGTCTTTCCTGCACTTCCTGGTTTCTTTCTACCAATTGGTGCATTTATCGGAGGACTACTTGCAGTAGGAATTGTCCTCTTCTTTTCATGGAAATCAGGATTTAGCCCAACAGCCCTTGCTTTAATAGGAATTGGTATTTCTGCACTTGGCTCGGCAATTATTCAAATCTTTATCGTTAGAGCCAATTTGAATGTTGCCGCTGCTTTAACATGGTTATCTGGCAGTACGTATGCAAGAGGATGGAATCACTTAGAAAATATCATTCTATATCCATCTCTAATTCTTGTATTCATTATCTTTTTCTTAATAAAACAACTTGACGTTCTCGTACTTGGAGACGATTTAGCAACTGGACTTGGGCAACCAGTAAATAAAACACGTCTTGCTCTGATTGTGCTAGCGACACTACTTGCATCAGTAAATATCGCTGCTGTCGGTACAATTGCCTTTTTAGGCCTTGTCGCACCTCACTTAGCAAGAATTATTGTTGGTATGAATCATCAAAGACTATTCGTTTGTTCAGCACTATTTGGAGCAATCCTTCTTTCTGTTGCTGACTTACTTGGACGTACAATCGCATATCCGAAAGAAATTCCTTCTGGTCTTGTCGTTGCTGTACTTGGAGCACCTTATTTCTTATGGTTGATGAGGAAGAGTGGGAAGAAGGTTAATTAAAAGACGGCTTCATATATGTGAAGCCGTCTTTTCCTATTATGGCATAAAATTAACATAGGCTTTGTACATAATATATATAACAAGTAAATACATGATTATATTGAACACACTTCGTTTTAAAGTTAACTTTCTCTTTAATTTCTTATCTTGTAATCTCAATTCTATTCCATTCGCTATTTTCAACCTACCTACTATTTGAAATAACTCTCTGTAATCATCAGCATTTCCCAATAATACGTATTCGTTATCATTTTTATACTTTATATGCAGAAACTCACTTCCACCTTTACGGTCTAATATTGTTTTCATATAAGCTACTTCATTCAATACACATACTTTTAAATCAACTTCATTATAATAACGATCCATAAAAAACACATACAACCGTTTATTTGTAACGATTAACACATTATTAATACCGAAGTTCATTGCAAGAACGCCTATCCCTAATGTCATTGCTGTGCCTGTCTGCCAATTTTTCACACGATGATTTTCGGCAAGCATACTATATAAAATCTCTTCGCTTCCCTGTAACTCTTCTTGTACAACCTCATAACAACGTTTCATTAAAATTGTTTTTGTTACAACTTCTTTTGTACGATCTATTTTCTTTTTATCTATTTTCTCATCATTTCTATAATCATCTACACAATTATCGCTATACTGTAAGTTATTTAATTCCTGAAGTAACTTTTCTTTATTCATTCCTTTTCCCCCCCAGCAGCTTCTTCAATTTCTTTCTCCCTCTTGAAAGCCTACTATATACCGTATCTCGTGTCATACCGAATTCAAGCGCTATTTCTTGTACGCTATATTCATCTAAATACCTTTTTATAAAAATTTTCTTATCTTCTTCATTCAATTCTTTAATTAAAACGTAAAAATTATAATCTCGCTCTTCTTTTGTTAAATTGACATTTTTTCTATCTTCATATATTTCTTGCTGAAACTCTTGTAATTGATAAGACTTATTACTTTTTCGTTTATAATCGATGGCCTTAAACCTAGCGACAGATATAAGCCAGTTTCTAAACTTCCCACGATTTTCATCATAACTACTAATGTTGTACCAAACGATTAATAAAATATCGTCAACACATTCATCCACTAACACCTTACTCTGTGCAGTATCTAAAATACTATGAACTACCTTATAAATTAAATCTCCATATCGATCAATTGCTGTATGTAATGCTAACATATCTTGTTTCCGAAGACCTTCTACTATTTCTATATCCTTCACCCTTATCACCACTCTTTATCCTATTCTTTATTCATTATATATACGAATGAGCACATTCGTTTCCTGACACTTTTACAAATATTTTCTAATTGTTTTCATATTGTAGCAATGCTTAATTAATTATTTCTTGTGGAACAGGGATTATATTATCTCTCACGAATTTAATCTATGAACAAAAATAGGAGGGATAACTATGTACCAAACAATTGAAGGCTTTTTACAATCATGGACATACGAAGCAGAGTCTACTGAGAAAATGCTTGATTCATTAACCGATGCATCTTTATCACAAGAAATTGCACCTGAACATTGGACTTTAGGAAGAGTCGCTTGGCATATCGTGACGGCAATTCCTGTTATACTATCTGGCACAGGGCTAAAGTTTGAAGGAGAAACGAAAGATTATCCTGTTCCAACTTCTGCAAAAACAATTGCAGATGAGTACCGTAAAGTGAACGCGGCTTTTGTTGAAACACTTCAAAATAAATGGACTGATAAAGACTTAGCTACTATTAACGACTTCTTTGGTCGCCCTATGCCGAATTCTATATTTTTAATGACACTTATTAATCATCAAAATCACCATCGCGGGCAAATGACGGTTTTAATGCGACAAGCCGGCTTAACAGTTCCTGGTGTGTACGGCCCCGCAAAAGAAGAGTGGGCTGCGGCTGGAATGGTAGCTCCTAAAATGTAATGACAAAAAAGACAAGGTGTTTACATATCTTGTCTTTTTCTGTAACTTGTTTCATGTGAAACTATTTTTTAAAATGGTTGTTTTATGGAATATATAGGTTAAAATGAATACATATTACGAAGAGGAGTAACCAAATTGAATACAAAAAATAAAAAAATAGCTATGGGAACTATTTTACTAACTTCCCTTATTGGAGTTATTAGTGTATCTCTTTATTTCACCTATTATGGTACCCCTTGGGGAAAACAAGCAGCAATTACGGACTCAAAAGAATATATTACAAAATATTTTAATCTAGATGCAGAAGTCAAAAATACTTCTTACGATGCTAAAATGAATAGCTATGCCATCTCCTTTGAGACAAGTAGAGACGGAGATTTTACTATCGAATATAAAAGTCCTAATAACTTTAATATCTCTCCAGGAGTTCAAGAGTATTTAAGCAAACACTCCAAATTTACAGAGTAGTAACGAAGCATACATATACAAAAAAGAGTTAGTGTAACGCCAACTCTTTTTTCTTATTCTTGTCATACAGTTATATCTTCCTTCTCTATATTTTTAATTCCGTAATATGCAATCACAGCTCCAATTGCTGCGAGTGCTAGTTGAAGGGGAAGTAAAGTTGCTGTAGGAAACGCTGGGTTGCTATTCATTGCAATTGCTACAACGATAAGAGATGAAACAATTGTAGTTGGCACTGAACGTTTACGCATTCCGAAATATAATGGGATTAAACTCATTCCCGCAGTTGCAATAGCTAAAGGAACCAGTTTTATTCCTTCTTGCACCAATTGATCTACTGTGAATGAATGAGGAAGAATTGAAAAATAACTATCTATCCCAAAGAAAATTCCTACTACTAAAATGTTAGATACAATAACTGTTATAAATGTTACTATCGCTGTAATAGCCAACTTACTAGCCATCATTTTCTTTCGGTTAATAGGATAAGAAAACATGAGTAGTATTGTTTTATTTTTATATTCGCCAATTATTAACCTTGCGATTAACACACTACCAAAAATAATAAATGTTGCTCTTACTACTGTACTAGCCATTAGCAAAATCATCTGCGGATCTCTTATTTCTGGATCTCCTTCTATTTGTGCAATGAAACTAACAAAGATTAATAATGCCAGTATAATGATATTTGCAATAACTGCTCCCCTCACATACCATCCAAACTTAAACTTCTTCAATTCTAGCTTCATAAGACGTAGCATGATAGTCCTCCTTTCATTTAAACTTTAATCAATATAAATTACCCCTGTTTTACTTAAAATCTTCACTTCGTTTTTTGCATCACCAATAGTTCCTTCTTTTATCTTTTCTGTATTTTTATCTTTCTTAAGTCCTTTTAAATCCACTATTACGTCAGCCGAATTACTTTTAGCCATAAGCTTCAATGATGCAGGGACACCTTTATACCGTACGCCAATATCACCTGATTTTGTTTCTATAAATAATGATTTTCCTTCTGTCATATCTTTCAGTAATACTTCCCCAGATGTTGAAGTGATGTTCATATTTGAGTTACTTACATTTGTTATATAGTTATCACCAGTCGTAGACTTTATATTTAATTCTTGTACTGAACTACCTTTTAAAACTAACTCTCCACTTTGCGATATGAATTCACCTTTCTCGGCTGATAGTCCTACAATCATTTCATCTCCAGACTTGCCTTTTGTCATGATATTTTTTACTACTATATCTCTTATTTTCACATCACCCGATTTATTATTTAATACAATTTTATTTATTTCTTTCTTCGGAATAGCTATAGATATACTATTTTTCTTCCTAAACGTAAAACCATTAAAAAATCTGTTCATCTTTTGTTTTTGTTTAATCACAATTTTATTTTCATCATTTTCTATTTTGACAGGATCTATCTCTTTATCTACTTGTTCACCTTGAGCGGAAATTACTATTTTATTAGCGTCTGTACTTTTAAATTCAAGATTCCAGTTTTCATTATCTACTTCTATTTCTTTTATATTATTTATCTCAAAAGACTTTTCTTTCTTAAAATCTTTCCCCTGAAACACCTTAAAACCAAAAACCGCACTAGCAATTGTAATGAATAATATTGCAATTACTATTATCTTTTTCACCATTCATACCCCAGTTCGTTGTTGTTTTAAGCTTGCTTCACACCACATCAATCTTATCGATTTTACGAAACGATAAATAACTAATGAAGATCCCTAATAAACAGAGCACGATTGGGATAGCTATAAAATCAAACATACTTACTTGATCGTTTCCAGGACCAACGTTACCACTAATCAGCATACCAATTATTACTGCCGAAGTAATCGTTGTCGGTGTCGATTTCTTTCTCATTCCAAAAAATAAAGGAATTAAACTTATACCAGATATCATAAATGCACTTATAAAAGTATCTGGAACGATAGCTATTATTTCACCTATCGTAGCTGGCGTTTCAATCAGTCCCATCATTGGACTCACAAAATATACGAGTAAACTAATAATAAAAGTAGCGATAATGGTGCTCACAAAACAAAAACAAAAAACAATTGTTAATTTCGCCCTCATTAGCATTTTCCTTTGCAGCGGGTACATAAACGATAATTGCATCGTTTTGTTCTTATACTCATCAATTACTAAACGTGATAAAATGACCGAACTAAAAATAATGAATGTTATCCTAATAAAAATATTTGCTGCAGCCATGTTCTGTGTGAAGTCAGAGAAGAGCATGTCTTCCTCGGCTTTCATTCCCAATGCCATAAGGCTTACTGCAGCGAAAATTGCTATAATACAAATTGCTACACTTTTAAAGTAACGAGATAATTTATGTTTCTTCCATTCGAGCTTCATTAATTTAAACATATAAATTACGCCTCCATTCTTTATATACCTGTCTCTACGCTGCTAACATTCTAATTCCAGCAGTAACGAAGCTTAACATTCCTATCACTAGTACAATGAACAACCATTTCCGCTCTGGTTTTCTATAATATAAAATTCCACTTATTAGCATTACGATAAATCCACTTACCAGGTTCAGCCACAGTCCATTAAGCATGAATACCTTCTCCATCCATTACATTTAAGAAATATTCTTCTAAGGAACTATGTTTCTTATTAATACTTTCAATTTCCACATCGTTCATAATAAGTGCTTTTGAAATGGCCTGCTGAGACGCTGACGTATCATACACACGAATCATGGTTCCACTCATTATTTTGTAGTTTTTTATACCAAGTTTATCTTCTAAAATATAAGCTGCACGTTTCACATCAGGAACAGTAATTTCAATATACTCTGTTTGTTTTCCGTTAATACTCTTCATTGAAACTTCTTTTATTAGTTTTCCATTTTGAATCACACCAATTGTATCGGCCATTAGTTCCATCTCACCTAAAATATGACTAGAAACTAATAATGTAATGCCATATTCTTTGCAGAGCATTTTAAATAAGTCTCGTAACTCTTTAATACCAATTGGATCTAAACCGTTAATTGGTTCATCTAAAATGAGCAATTCTGGCTTTGTAACGATTGCCCTTGCAATACCGAGTCGTTGTTTCATTCCTAATGAAAAATCTTTTACTTTTTTATTATCTACCCCTTGTAGTTTCACTAAATGTAAAGCATGGTCAATTGCATTTTTATCGTAGTAGCCCATGTATTCACAATGTAGGTCTAAGTTTTCTTTCGCCGTTAATTTATCATAAAAGATTGGGTATTCAATAATTGTCCCCATTCTTTTTAATACTTCATAAGATGTATCTGTTAATTTCTCACCGAAGATTTCAATATCACCACTCGTCGGTTTTATTAAATTTGTAATCATTTTCATAATCGTTGTTTTACCAGCACCGTTTGGTCCTAAAAAACCGTAAATTTCTCCTTTTTTCACATGCATGTTAACACCGGAAATAACTTCTTTCCCTTTAAACACTTTCGTTAACTGGTTTGTTTTTAATATATATGTCATGTTACTTTCCCCTTTCGCAATACTCTATATTTCTATAATAGACAACGGAAATCTCTTTTTTCTTACCCGTTTCTTACAAATTCCTTACGCTGAAAAAAAGCTTGTAGAATCTACTGCTCTACAAGCTAAAACTGTATCTTTGTTAATGCAATTGTAAAAATTGTTTTTTCATACGGTTTACTAGAAAGATGAATTTTTCCGTCCATCGCTTCCACAAGCCGTTTCGTAATCGTTAATCCTAGACCGCTTCCTTGGTACAATCTATTTCTTGAATCTTCAAGTGTGTACATACGCTCAAACACTTTATCAATATGAGATTCATCAATCCCTTTTCCTTTATCCCATACATCTATATACACGCCCGTGTCATCATCTCTTAACGTCATACCGAGTGCCTTTCCATCGTCTCCATATGTAATTGCATTTGATATTAAATTATTCAATACCCTACCTAATACTTCTACATTTCCAAGTGCATATATATTTCTTTCTGGTATATCAATATGAACCTGAAAACCTTTCGTCGTCACTAAATCATAAAATGATAAAATCTTCTCGCGGCAAACTTCATTCATATTTACTTTTGTCATTTCAATTGCTTTGTCACCAGATTCTAATTTCGCTAAATCAAAAAACTTATGAATTAATTCCATCACTTCTAGTGTTTTCGTATGCACTTTCTCAAGTAATATTTGTTGTTCTTCTTTATTTATCGTTTTATCCTTATTTAACATTTCTGTATATCCAAGAATAACTGTTAGTGGTGTTTTCAAGTCATGCGAAATATTTGAAAGCATTTTTCTCATCGAAATTTCTACTTTTGCATGATCTGCATTCGTTTTCTGTTTTGCATCTAATAATTGATTAATTGCCACTAATAATTTTTGCAATTCTAGATCATCTGTCATAACGAGTAACGTCTCGCCTGTTTTTTCATTTACAATACTTTCTAACTTTTCATATGTGTATCGTAAATTTTTACTACTATTTTTTCTCATTTTATATTGCATATAAATAACACATAACAATATAAAAATAATACCTATTAACAAATTGATCATATTACATCACTTCCAGCTTATAGCCGATGCCCCATAGCGTTTTAATATATTCTGGATTAGATGGATCACTTTCGATTTTCTCACGCAATCTTCTCATATGAACATTAATAACGTTATCGTCACCGTAATACTCTTCATTCCAAACTAACGTATATATTTGCGCTTTCGTAAATACACGATTTTGGTTCTTTACAAATAGCTTTAAAATCTCAAATTCTTTTAAAGTAAGTTTGAGAGGCTTCCCGTTTTTTTCTACAGTAAAATTAATTGGATCAATTGTTAAATCACCAATTTGAATCATTTTTTCTATTGTTTCTGTAGCCGAGTATTTCGTAGACCTCCGAATACCTGCTTTTACACGTGCAGCCAATTCAATCATAGAAAATGGCTTACAAATGTAATCATCTGCTCCAAGTCCTAATCCAACAGCTTTATCAACATCTGTATCTTTTGCCGACATCATTAAAATCGGAACTGCACTTTTTTCTCGAATGATTCGTACAACCTCTAAGCCATCTAGCTTTGGCATCATAATGTCAAGGATAATCAAATCAAATGAACCTTTTAAATATGTGTTCACGCCTTCTTCTCCATCAGACGCAATCGTAACTTGAAAGCCTTCCTTTATTAAATACTTTTCCACCATCTCTTGAATTGAGATATCATCTTCAACTAATAAAATATGATGTGACATATGTCTATCCCCTTTTTACAAACGTTAACAATCCAATTGTATCGTAACTACTACAGACTGGAAACAATTATATGAATTTTCAAACCAACTTCCCTTCCTTCCTTAACAATGATATGATGAAATTCACTACGATTGTTCATAATTAACTTTATATAAAGGAGACTTATCATGTCAGAAAACAAAAAAGTAAGCTTAGCTGATTTAATGCGTGAACAACTTGCTAAGAAAAAGCAAGGAAATGGAAATGGTCAAAATGCAAAAAATCAAAGCCAAGAAACAAAAAAATTACAAAACCAACAAACAAAGAAAACAAACAACCAACGTAGACGTACAGGTGTATAAATGAACGGACAAAAACGTTCTAATATCGCCCCCGGTCTTGAAGTTGATATTGTATTAAAACAAGATCAACGAACAGGCAAATTAACACGTGGAATTGTAAAAGATATTTTAACAAACTCCCCTTCCCATCCGCATGGCATTAAAGTGCGATTGCAGGACGGGCAAGTCGGTAGAGTACAAAATATCGTTCAATAAGAAAAGGAGCTCAAGTAAACTCGAGCTCCTTTTCTTTATTAACCTTTAATTTTCTCGATGAAAACTACTTTTAAGTAGTCTCCTTCTTTAAATTGATCAATGGTACGGAAATCTTCTGGTAAAGAATGTTCTTCTAACATTTTATATTTGCCATTCATTTCTTTAAAGGCTGTATCGATAAAGCCTTTAAACTTTTTCATATCGAATGCGCTACAGTTTGTAGAAGCAACGATAATACCGTTATTTTCTGTAATAGCAATTGTTTCTTTTAATAAATTTTTATAATCTTTTGCTGCACTAAATGTATATTTTTTTGAGCGTGCAAAGCTTGGAGGATCAAGTACGACCATATCAAATTTCATTTTTTTCTTCGCTGCATATTTGAAGTAAAGAAATACATCTTCTACAATAATATCTTGCGCTTCATAATCAACTTCATTTACACTAAACTGCTCAATCGTTTTACTTAAACTACGATTTGCAAGGTCAACACTCGTCGTTTTACTCGCTCCGCCAAGAGCTGCAAATACAGAGAAAGCACCTGTATAAGAGAACATATTTAACACTGTTCTTCCTTTTGCATATTTATCACGAATTTGTTTTCGAACGTTACGTTGATCTAAAAATACCCCAACCATTGCCCCATCATTTAAATAAACCGCAAAGTTTACACCGTTCTCTTTTACGATAAGTGGGAACTCGCCGCGCTCTCCTGCTACGAAATCATCACCCTCAATATATTTCCCTTTCGTATCAAAACGCTTTTTCTCATAAATACCTTTAAAGTTTGCTACTTTTTGAAGAGCGGCTATAATCTCATCTCTGAAAGTATAAATCCCTTCACTATACCAACTTACTACGTAGTAGCCATCATAATAATCGATAATTAGTCCTCCAAGACCATCACCTTCACCATTCACCACACGGAATGCTGTCGTATCACTTGATTTGTAAAATTGCTTTCGTTTATGTAAGGCAGATTTGATTTTACTTTCAAAGAAAGATTGATTAATTTGTTCACTCTCTTTTCTCGTTAAAATCCAGCCGTATCCTTTATTTTGTTTTCCATAATAGCCTTTTCCGATAAATTGGTTCTTCTCATCTACTACTTTAATGATTGTTCCTTCTTCCTGAACATCATTTAAATTTTGAATCGCATCTTTTAAAATAAGCGGATATCCACTTTTAATTTCTTTTATAAATTTCGGTTTTATTTTTACAGTTACTTCTGATCGCATATAATAACTTCCTTTCCATTTGCATGCTTTCTCTACAGGAAGCATTTGAAAAACGAGCCTGAAAAAACAGCCTCGTTTCACTATACCATATTATTGCTTTGCTAGTACAACTCGCTCATTCTCTCGCTTAACTGCCACATATTTACTACATTTTGAACTGGAAATCTTACTGTCCAATATAATATAAAAAACTTTTATATTTCATATTTAGCATTGACAATGATAATGATTTTCATTATCATTTAATGTATATGAGTTCTCGAAAATAAAGGCTATATTTATAGGAGGAATAAACATGATTATCGTTACAAATACAGCTAAAATTACAAAGGGAAATGGACATAAATTAATTGAGCGTTTTAATAAAGTAGGTAAAGTTGAAACGATGCCAGGCTTTTTAGGTCTAGAAGTTCTTTTAACGCAAAATACAGTTGATTATGATGAAGTAACAATTAGCACTCGCTGGAATGCAAAAGAAGATTTCCAAGGTTGGACAAAGAGCGCTGCATTTAAAGATGCTCACTCACATCAAGGCGGAATGCCAGAATATATTCTTGATAATAAAATTGCTTACTATGATGTAAAAGTTGTACGTATGCCAATGGCTGCAGCACAGTAAAAACAGTCCTTTTTTAAAGTATAGAATATGAGAAGCGTTATCTATCACTTCTCATATTCTATACTTTTTTCTTTAATTTCTTTTTATTAATTTTGCGTGTACAACTAGCCTTCCAGCCTCTGGATCAAGCGCATAGTCACAAGTAGAAAGTGTTACGATTTCATCATTAGCCGTCAATTCCGTATCCGTTTTGTACAGTGATTTTTCTTGAATTTCCTTTAAGAACGATGTATATGCTGCATCATTTTCAAAATCCGTTTCAATGTAATAAAAGTCCGTTGTTGTCATGTATACTGAAAAAACTTCCACGTCGTATCCTTCAAATAATGTATCGTAATATAATTTACGATGAGACATAAAAAAGTCTTCATCCAACATCTTTTTTAAACTACCAAACATAGAACCGTCTTTCATACGATGGCCATATAAAATCGTATTTCGATTTTGAGATTTCACATCATTACGATGGTCCATAAAAATGCTTCCCGCTCTCATATCTTCACCTTTATAATTACGAAATAAATAGTAATCATTATCTTTTGCTTGAACGATTGGATAATTAATTTGTGTATCATCCATCGTAATCCATCCGACTATCTCTGGATTAATTTTCTGGAGATCCTGAAACTGTTTACGTACCTCTCCATCTTCTGATTTTTCTTCCATTGGACTTCTTTTATAAATATGTTGTGCCTCAGCCATTACTTTACGATTTTCATAATAATCCATGAAAATCCCGCCCAACTCATATATTGAATAGAAAAAGATTCCTAAAAACACAATTGTAAGTATGCGTTGAAAAAAAGAATTCTTTTTCCGTCCTTTCTTACTATTCAAATTATCACCTCAAAACGGATTATGCTCAGCCTTTAGATTCCCATAGGTACCATGTACAATCCGGTATCTTCATCCTGCTTTACAATGACATCTACACCATATATTGCTTTAACCATTTCTTCTGTTATTACATCATTAGGATTACCTTTCGTAATGATTTCTCCATCTTTCATAACGATAATATGGTCGCTATAACGAATGGCTTGATTAATATCATGTAATACCATTACAATCGTTAGTCCATGCACTTCATTTAACTCTTTCACTAACTCTAATATTTCTAGCTGATAGTAAATATCTAAATATGTGGTCGGCTCATCTAAGAAGAGCATTGGTGTATTTTGAGCTAATGTCATTGCGATCCAAACTCGCTGCCTCTCTCCACCAGATAAAGCATAAATTGGCTTATCACGCTTACTTTGTAAATTCGTACATACTAGCGCACGCTCAATCGCTTCTCTATCTTCATCTGTTTGCGGAGAGAATATATTTTTATATGGCATACGCCCGAAGCTTATTAGCTTTTCCACTGTAATATCTGCTGGAGCCTCATTTTGTTGATGGACAACCGCTAGTTTTCTAGCAAACTCTTTCGGTTTATATTCACTAATCGCTTTCCCATCAAGTATTACTTCTCCACTGCTAGGAGCGTGGTTTCTAGACATGACACTAAGTAATGTTGATTTCCCACATCCATTCGGTCCAATGATTGTTGTAATTTTCCCAATTTCTATTTCACTACTAACAGACTTTAATCGATTTGTTACGTTATCGTATGAAAAGGTTACATTTTTAATTTCCATGAACTTTATCACTCTTTCTAAGCAAGAATATTAAGAATGGACCACCAATAACCGCCATAATTGTTGCTGCTGGAATTTCGTTAGGTGGCACAATTAACCTTCCAATCGTATCTGCCGTCAAAATTAATAACGCCCCTGCAAGAGCAGAAAATGGAATTAATACTTTATGGTCTGAACCGACTAATTGTCTTGAAATATGCGGAACTAGTAATCCTACAAAAGCAATAACACCTGCAAGCGCTGTTGATACTGCCGCTAAGAGTACTGCAATGGCAGAAATAATAAGACGAACTCTCGTCACGTGCAAGCCTAAGTTTTTCGCAGTCTTATCTTGTAGCGATAATAAGTTACACCATGCTCCTACGAACAGAGCAAGAATAAGACCAATCGTTCCATAAGTCACCATTATTTCTACATCGCCCCACGTCTTCATTGTTATGTTAGAAGTCGTCGTTTGCTTAATACTCTTAATAAAATATCCACAAATCGTAACGAATGATTCATTTAATCCAGTAAACATTGCATTAATGGCAATACCAATTAAAATAATGCGAAGCGGGCTTAATCCTGATTTCCATGAAAACGAATAAACGAGATAACATGCAAGCGCACCACCTAAAAAGGCGAATACGGGTGTCCAGAAAAAGAATTGCGGGAACAACGTAATAATAACGAGTGTCATAAAACTTGCTCCTGAAGATATACCGATTACCCCAGCATCAGCGAGTGGATTTTTCATAACAGCTTGAAAAAGCACACCTGAAACAGCGAGAGCCGCTCCAGTGAACAACGCAATAATAATACGCGGAAAACGTAAATCTTTAATGACTTCAACATCTTCATTTCCACCTGTAAATATCCCTTGTACAAGTTCAACAATACCTACTTCTAAACTACCTTTCATCGCTGACAATGATGTCATAACAATAAGCAATGCAGTAACAATGAGGAAACTCCAAGTTTTTTTATTCATTCTACTCTTCCTTTATATTAAAATGCATCACGGATACATCATTTTTTTCAATTCATCTAATGCTTCAATTGCTGCTAAATTACCTGTCGTTCCAAATAAACGCTCTTCTAAATCGTAAACACGGTTATTTTTAACCGCAGCAAAGTGTTTCCAAATATCATTTGTTTTAAATTCTTTATCAAACATTTTTACAACTTCATCAGGCATACCATGAGCTGCTCGTAAAATAATATCTGGATCAGCTTTCTTTAAATACTCTGTATTAGAAGCTAAATATTCTACTTGTTCACCTTGCACAATATTTTTACCACCTAGTTGTTTCACTAAATCTCCAATATAAGAATGCTCTGTTGCTACTAAATAACTTCCTGGCACACCTAATAAAATAAGCACTGTCGGTTCTTTCTTTCCTTTTACTTCTTTTTGAATGCTAGCAACCTTTTTATCTAATTTAGTTACTACTGCTTCGGCCTGTTTTTCACTCCCATATTTCTTACCTAAATCGCTAATAGAACTTTGCATATTTTTCAAACTCGTTAAATCTAAAAAGTTTGCTTTCATACCCACACCATCAAAAACTGGCTTTAATTCATATTCAAGTGTTGTCACAGATAACACTTCTGAAGGCTTTAATGACTTTACCTTTTCCATATCTGGACTCATTGGATTCCCAACTTCAGGTAAACCTTTATATCGCTTCGGTAAAGTTTTAGAACTTGTTGGAACGCCGACTAAATCTACTTCTAACGCATCCATAATTTCAGTAACAGCCACTGTTGTTGCAACGACGCGCTCTTTACTTTCACTCTTTACCTGCTTTGCTGATTCTTTTTTTGGTGATGAGCACCCGGCTATACTCATTAACAAAATGATAGCCATTAGTACACTTGCAATTTTCTTCACTCTCAATCACCACTCCTTTCCATACAATATGAAACAAGTCTTGATGCACGCGAACATGCATCAAGACTCCAAAAATTACAATCTACCTGCTCTATATTTACGAACTAGTAAAGCAAGTGAACCTAGCAGTAACACCATGTATAAACCAAGTTGTGCTGTATCTGCAGTTTTTGAGTTTTTCTCTTTTTTCGAATCATTTTTTGTATCTTCTTTTTTCTTGTGACCATCTGCATTTCGATTAAAATCAGGAGTACCTACTGTTTTTACATTATCTACTTTCGGTGTAGTCACTGGATTTTTCGGTTCATTTTTCGGTTCCTCTTTAATAGTTCCTAACGCACCGATATTATTTGTATCAAATTGAATTTGTACATCGTAGAAATGATGGTAGTTCATCTCATCGATGTCTACCTTTACTTTTGCGTTTAATTTTTTAAATAGATCTTCTACTTCAAACTGTACTACTCGCGTATTTGCATTTTTATCTTCGCTTACTACTTTTGCATCAGCGAATAGTTCATTGTTTTCCGCTTGGAATTTCGTAATCCACGCACTATTTTTCAGCGTCATCTCAATATATTTTTTACCATCTTTTACGATTAATTTCGCTGGATTTACAACATAGTCATGCATCTTTGAAATCTCATCTGTTTTATCTTTTAATACTTTAAATGTAATATCATATTGGCCATCTACTAAATTTTTCGAATCAACTATTACTCTCGGTTTATTATTTTCATCTTGGTTGTTGTTTCCACCTAGGTTGTCGTTTCCACCTTGGTTGTTGTTTCCACCTTGGTTGTCGTTTCCGCCTTGGTTGTCGTTTCCGCCTTGGCTATCTAACGGCTTAATGCTACCTTTATCAAATGCAAATTGAATATCGTAAAAATGGTGATAATTCATTGAATCGATATCTACTTTTACTTTTGCATTTAACTTTTTTGATAAATCTGGTACTTCTACTTCCACTACGCGTGTATCAGCTTTTTTATCTTCACTTATTACATGTGCATCAACAAACGAACCATTTTTCTCAAATTCAAATTTTGTAATCCAAGAACTGTTCGTTAACGTAAATGATACATACTTCTTACCATCTTTTACTTTTAGCACACCTGGACTTTTTGTATATGTGTTCATCATTGAAATTTCGTCTGTTTGATCTTTTAATGCTTTGAAATTGATGCTGTATTCACCATCTTTAATTGTTTCAGCATCTGATTTTTCTACTTCTGGTTTTTCTACTTCCGGTTTTTCTGCTTCCGGTTTTTCTGCTTCTGGTTTTTCTACTTCCGGTTTTTCTACTTCTGGTTTTTCTTCTTCTGGTTTTTCTGCTTCCGGTTTTTCTGCTTCCGGTTTTTCTGCTTCTGGTTTTTCTGCTTCTGGTTTTTCTACTTCTGGTTTTTCTGCTTCTGGTTTTTCTTCTTCTGGTTTTTCTGCTTCTGGTTTTTCTACTTCTGGTTGTTTCTCTTCATTTTTAATTTGTTCAAGTTTATCTTGTTCAAATAAAAGTTGTACATCATGCGTTTGCTTATAATTTCTTGATGCCATTTCGATAAATACTTTTGTATTTAGTTTTTTAGATAAATCGTTTACTTCAAACTCTACTACGCTTGTATCTTTTTCCGTATCCTCACTTACTACTTTTGCATCAACAAATGTGCCATCTTTTTCCGTTTGAAAATTTTTAATTAATGAGCTACTTTTTAATGTTACAATTGCTTTTTTCTTACCGTTTTCTACTTTTAATACTCCTGGATTTACCATGTAAGTATTCATCTTAGATTCTTCATCTGTTTGATCTTTTAACACTTTAAATGGAATGCTGTACGCACCATCTGTAATTGTGTTAGAATTTGGTTGTTGATCTGGGTCAGGCTTTTGGTCGGGCTTCTGACTTGGATCCGGTTTTTCATTTGGATCTGGCTTATTAGCTGGGTCCTCTTTTTCATTTGGTTGTTCCACATGAATTGGTGTAATACTATTTTGATCAAATGCAATACGAACGTCGTACTCATGATGATAATTTAAAAAATCAATATCTACTTTTACTTTTGCATTTAATACCTTCTCTACATCTTCTACATCAAATTCTACTACTCTTGTATCTTTTTCTTTATCTTCACTAATTACATTTGTCGCAACTAGCTTACCTGCTTTTTCTGTTTCAAACTTCGTAATCCATGAACTATTCGTTAATGTAAAGGATACTTTCTTTTTCCCATCCTTCACTTTTAAAGTTCCCGGACTTACTGAATATTGATTCATCATCGATTCTTCATCTGATGTATCTTTTAAAACTTTGAACCCAATTGAATATTCACCGTCAGCCAACTTGGTAGCTGCTTGAACTGCAAGTGGTTGTAATGTTGATACGAATGTAAATATCATTAAAAACATAGCAACAATAATTTTTGTATACCTGTTCAATGGAACGACTCTCCCTTTTGAAAATTATTTAATACTGCTCCCATCAAATACAAAGCGAATATCATACGAAGCATTATAATTAATAATTGGAATATTAATTTTCACCTTTCCATTTAGTTTTTTTGACAAGTCAGCAACTTCAAATTCTACTACTCTAGTATTATCTTTTTTGTTTTCACTTAACACGGTTGTTTCTACAAATTGACCATCTTTTTCTACTTGGAAACTTTTAATAGAAGCACTATCTTTCACTTTAAATGAAACGTATTGTTTTCCATTTTTAACTGTTAATGTTGCTGGGCTTTCAAAATAACTATTCATTCTAGACGATTCATCTTTATCGCCTTTCCATACAGTAAAAGCAATATTATATTTTCCATCAGCTAGTTTTGTAGCAGCCTTTGCATCTTGTAAACCTAGTGTTGCGATAAACGTAAATAAAACAGCAAATACGGCAATAATCATTTTAAATTGTTTAAACATATATTCATCACCCTTCAAAAGATTTATTTACTCAACTTCACTTTACGAATTAAGAAAGCACCTGAAATAAGAATTAACGCTGCAAACAATCCAATACGTGCTTCATCGCCTGTTTTTGGGTTATCTGTTTTTTCAGCTTTTCCATTTTCATTTTTTGTTTCTTTGTTCACTTCTTTAGCTGTTTCCTTACTCTCTACTTTTGTTTTCTCTTCTTTTACATGTGTATCTGTTTTCGCTTGATCATTATTTTTTTTTGTAGCAGCTACGCCGTTATCGCCACCTACAGCTTTTACATTTGCATCAAATGCAAAACGAATTGTGTAGTGGTGGTCATAGTTTGCATTTGGTACAACAACATGAATTTTTACAGCTGCCGGTTTAGATAAATCATCTACTTTAAACTCTACTGTTCTTTTATCTGCCGATTCATCTTTACTAACAACTTTCGCATCAACAAAATTCCCGTTCTCTGGTGCTTTAAATTCTGTAATCCAAGCACTATGATTCACCGGAACTTGTACTCTCATCTCACCGTTTTTCACTATTAATTTTGCCGGCTTTTCAAAATAGTCATTTGCCATTGAAGCTGAATCATTTTCCGCTTTTTGAATTACGTAATTAATATCGTAAGTACCATCAGCTAGTTTTGCTGATACATTCCCGTATGGCATTACAAGAAAAGCTAACATACATACGAACGTTATAATAAAAGCAGGTAATACAGAAACCTTTTTCATTTTTCTTGTTTCCTCCTTGGTTATCTTTCATTTCACTTTTTGAAAATGATAATTATTCTCAATTCATAAGAAAAAAATAATCTCTTCTACCTATTATTTAATTAGCATTCTTTTATGTAACATAAGTATTATTGATTATCATTCTCATTAAATATTAAAAATAATATCTCACCCTATTCCTTATACGAAGGCATAGAAACTGAGAAAAAATGATAAAACGTATTTATTGATTATCATTCTCAATGCAAATCAAAAAAAATAAACTATCTCTTCTCCTCTTCTTTCACCTCTTCCCATAACAACACTATAGTTATAGAAACCCCTTTTCCCTCACTTCCCTTCCAATATTTCCACAACTAAGTCAATCTTAGCCTACTCATAAATTTTTTGTCAACTATATTACGTATAAAATTTTTAATATCTGAATTTCTCTATATGCGGCTTTTTTTACAAAAAAGAGACTTTCTATTATAGAAAGTCTCTTTTCTCTATTTCTCTACAGCAATTTCCTGCTTTTGAAACTTAGAAACTATATAACCAAATCCTATACCGATTATGCCTGGAACTAACCAACCAATTCCTACACTATATAATGGAATCTTATCTAAAATAGGTGCTAGCGCTGCAATTTGAAGGTTTGCATTGTGTAATCCATCAAAGAAACTTATTGCAAATGCTCCTACAATCCCGCCCACATACATCGCTAATGGAAGACGAACGTAGTTTTCAACAAGTGATAATACGATAAGTACGATTCCAATTGGATAAATTGCGATTAAGATTGGTAATGCTAATGCATTTAACTGAGTTAACCCAAGGTTTGCTACCATAAATGCTAATACACAGAAAATGAAAACGACTTTTTGATAAGAAAGCTTTGGTAATAAGGAAGAGAAGTAATCACCACAAGCTGCAACAATACCTACAGAAGTTGTTAAACATGCTGCTGTAATTGCGATCCCTAATAATAAAGTTCCGTAGCTACCAAATAAATGATTCACGACATTTGTTAAAATAATTCCTCCGTTTGCACCCATTCCAAGTGACACACTAGAAGCTCCAAGATAAGCAAGTGCTAAATACACAAGTAGTAGACCAAGCGCTGCAATAAATCCTGCAAAGATTGTTACTTTTGCAATACTGTTTTTATTTGTAATGCCTTTTTCTTTTAACGCATGAATTACAACATTTCCGAATACCAGTGCTGCAAGTCCATCTAAAGTTAAATATCCATCAATAAATCCTTTGAAGAGAGGAGCACTATACGCTTCTGTTGGTGCACCAAATTCTCCAATTGGTGTAATAAGTGCTTTACCTACGATAATTGCAATAACAGCTAATAATATTGGAGTTAGCACCTTACCAATACGACCCACTAATTTCGAAGGATTTAAAGCTAAATAGAAAGTGACTGCAAAGAAAATAAGTGTAAAGATAACAAGTGGATATGACTGACCAGCTATCTCACTTGGTAAAAACGGTGCAACACTCATCTCATAAGCTACTGTTCCTGTACGCGGTACACTTACGAATACGCCTAAACATAAATAAATTGCAGTGATAAAAACAAGTGCGAATATAGGATGTACACGTCCTGCTAGCTCATTAATATCTCCCTTTAAAGCTATAACAATTACTCCTAATAAAGGTAGTCCAACGCCTGTTACGATAAAACCAAACAGCGCGATCCATACGTCCGTTCCAGCACCTTGCCCTAACGCTGGTGGAAAAATCATATTACCTGCACCAAAAAACAGTGCAAATAACATTAAACTTATTGCAAACATCTCTGAAAACTTTAAAGATGATTTCATTTCTACTAACCTCCTAAAATAATTAATTAACAAAATATTCTGAATCAAAATCCGTCACATATCCTCTTTCAAGCATACTTCCCCGTAAAAGAACGCAAAAAACACCCGTCCCTAACAAAGGGACGAGTGTTGAAATCGTGGTTCCACCCTTATTCTAATAAAATGAATTTATAACGAAATAAGCTCATTTTATAGCTCGTGTAAATTGATAACGGTTTTATCCGCCAAGAATTACAATGCATCATGTATGCAGTTCACTCTTGAAGTTTAGAGGTGGTAAGCTTGTCTTTTCGTATTAGGAAGCTCACAGCCTAAGGCTTCCCTCTCTGAGAATCGTAAAATACAACTCATGTCCTCATCATTACTTTTATAAAATATCTTGTCGAAACTTGTTGTTTTTTATTATATGGGCTATTTTTTAAAAAATCAATAGTTTTATTTTTTCTGACAAAAAAAATATAGGGAGAAAATTTCCCCTCCCTATAACTGCCCTATTAAAATTTCTAACTCTTCAGCTGTAACGCTCCGCCACTTTCCAACTTCAAGCTCATTTAGCTCTATATTCATAATGCGTACTCGCTTTAGCTTTATTACAGTAAACCCGAAAGCTCGACTCATTCTACGAATTTGCCTGTTCATTCCTTGCGTTAAAACAATACGAAATGTTGATTGATCGACTCTTGTCACTTTGCACGGCTTCGTCATTCCATCTTTAATCTTTACACCGCTGGACATCTCATCAATAAACCAGTCCGTAAAAGGTTTATCGACTGTGACAACATATTCCTTCTCGTGCTCATGATCACCATGTAAAATTCGATTCGCAATGCCGCCGTCATTCGTTAATAAGATAAGTCCTTCCGATGCTTTATCTAATCGTCCAACTGGAAAGATTCGCTCTGGATAATTGATATAATCAATAATATTATCTTCAATATGATCAGCTGCTGTACAAGTAATTCCGACTGGTTTATGAAAGGCTATGTACACCTTTTCTTTCTCTTCTTTTACAATAACTTGCCCATCAATCGTTACAACATCACCATCGCTCACAAGTTCACCGTGCGTACATATTTCGCCATTAATAGCCACGCGTCCAGCTTTAATGAGGCGATCTGTTTCACGTCTGGAGCATGATTTTGCTTCGCTTATGTATTGGTTGATTTTCATGTTCTATTCCTTTTCACATATATTAAAAGCGTCAATCTATGGCAATATCATTCTGCCACGATTGACGCTTTTTCACTTCGCAAAAACAACTAAATAAATAACCCCAATCACCAAAAATATTCCGCAACAAGCTAACAATACTTTTGCAAGTTTGTCCATAAACATATAATGGTTTCCCCTTTGTTTCGTTGTTTTCTATTTTAATTCGACAACTGTTACGCCTAGGCCTCCCTCGCCCATGTCACCGTAACGGAAGGTTTTTACACCGCGATGCTTCTTCAAGTAATCTTGTACACCTTGGCGAAGTGCTCCTGTCCCTTTACCGTGAATAATTGATACGCGAGGATAGCTTGCAAGCTGGGCATCGTCTAAGTATTTCTCAACGCGCGCCATTGCATTTTCAAATCGTTCACCACGAAGGTCAAGTTCTAATGAAACGTGATAGTCTCTACCTTTTACCGTTGCAACTGCTTTTTTCTCTGTTTGCTTCGGTGTGTTAATGTATTCCATGTTAGATTCTTTTACTTTCATCTTCAGAATACCGATTTGTACGCTCCACTCAGTATCGCTTACTTTTTCAAGTAATTGACCTTTTTGACCGAACGTTAATACTTTTACTTCATCACCTGCACGTAACTGTTGCTTCGGCGCAGTGTTTTTCACGTTTACTTTTTGTTTCTTAACAAGCTCTGGTGCTGCGCCTTCTAGACGGCTCTTCGCTTCAATTAACTCGTGATCTTTCACGTTTGCAAGCTGTGCTTTACGCAATTGACGAAGTTCTTGAATAATGCCTTCTGCTTCTTTCTTTGCGGCTTCGACTTTTTCTTCCCCTTCTTTTTGCGCTTTTAATAATCGTTCATCGCGATCTTCGTTAAATTCAATGATTTGACGTTGTAATTCACGATGAAGTTTTTCAGATTGTTTGCGAAGTGCTTCTGCTTCGTTCCAGTCACGCTCTGCGTTCTTCTGGCTTTCTTCTAACTTCGCAATCATATTTTCAATTTTATTCGTATCTGTACTAATGTGGTTGCGTGCTTGGTCAATAACGCGATCAGATAATCCAAGACGTTTCGAAATTTCAAAGGCATTACTACGGCCTGGTACACCGATTAATAATTTATAAGTTGGACTTAATGTATTTACATCAAACTCAACACTCGCATTAATAACTTGCTCACGGTTATATCCGTATGCTTTTAATTCTGGATAATGCGTCGTTGCAACAACGCGAGCACCGCGATTACATACTTCATCTAAAATCGAAATTGCTAGTGCAGCACCTTCTTGTGGGTCTGTTCCAGCACCTAATTCATCGAATAAAACTAAGCTTTCAAAATCAGCTTTTTCTAAAATATCAACGATGTTCACCATATGTGAGGAGAACGTACTTAAACTTTGTTCAATCGATTGCTCATCACCGATATCAGCAAATATATTTTTAAACACACAAATCTCTGACTCATCCATTACTGGAATGTGAAGACCAGATTGCGCCATTAAAACACAAATACCAACTGTTTTCAGCGTAACTGTTTTACCACCTGTATTCGGTCCTGTAATAACAATTGTCGTGAAATCTTTACCTAACATAATGTTATTTGGCACAATAATTTCTGGATCGATTAGCGGATGGCGAGCTTGTCTTAAATCCATATAACGCTCGTTATTTACGATTGGTTTCGTTGCTTTAATTCGCTTTGCATAAAAAGCTTTCGCAAAAATGAAATCAAGATTCGCAACTACTTCTACATTTGATAAAACGATATCGGCTTCTACTGCCACTTCTTCTGTTAACATCAATAAGATGCGTTCGACTTCTTGTTTCTCTTTCACACGAGCTTCTTGCAGTGCGTTATTTAATTCTACAATGACTTGCGGTTCAATAAATAACGTTTGTCCAGAAGCTGATTGATCGTGAACAATACCACCATATACGCCGCGGTATTCTTGTTTTACTGGGATTACGTAACGTTCGTTACGAATCGTTACAATCGAGTCAGACAGCATCTTTTGCGCATTTGAAGAGCGCGTCATATTTTCTAATTTTTCACGAATACGGCTTTCCGCAGTACGAATTTGAGTACGAATACCACGCAGTTTATCACTTGCGCTATCGACTACTTCACCACCGTCACCGATACAATTTGTAATTTTCTTTTCTAAATCATATAAAGATACAATTTGAGCGACGTGAGTTTCTAAAATCGGAAGCTCGACACCGTTATCAGCCATATCTTCAATGAAACGTTTCATATTACGACTACCATACATCGTATTCGCAATATCAAGTAATTCATTTGGACTTAACATACTCCCAATTTTTGCACGCTTCACATTTGAGCGAATATCCGTAATACCACCTAATGGTGCACTACCTTTTAAACGAATAACTTTCGCTGCTTCATCCGTTGTATCTTGCATTTCTACAATTTCTTCAAAATCAGTGCTCGGCACTAAATGCTTCACTTTGTCACGGCCAAGTGAAGAGGCTGTATGTTCAAGTAATTGTTCTTTTACTTTATTGTATTCTAATACACGCAACGTTCTTTCTAACATGTTGCAGGTCCCCCTTGCGTTACTTATTACGTTTAATATAGTCTAATAAACGTTCAATATCCCATGTGTTAATCACGTTATCTTTTTGAATCCAACCTTTACGTGCTGCTGCTACACCTGTTTCCATATCTTCCAACATTTCAAGTGTATGAGCATCTGTATTAATCGCTACTTTTACACCAGCATCTTGTGCTTGTTTTAATAATTTCGCGCTTAAATCTAGACGGTTCGGATTCGCATTTAATTCTAAAACTGTATTTGTCTCTTTTGCGAGTTCAATTAATAAATCTGTATCTACATCATAACCCTCACGGCGCCCGAGAAGACGTCCTGTCGGATGAGCAATCATTGTGACATGTTTATTCTCAAGTGCAGTACGCAGACGCTTCATGATCGTTTCACGGTCTTGTGAGAAGCTAGAGTGAATCGCTCCAATGACATAGTCTAATTCTTCTAATACTTCATCATCAAAATCAAGCGAGGCATCTGGTAAAATGTCCATTTCAATTCCGCGTAAAATTGTAATGTCTGGATACTTTTCATTCATACGTTCAATTTCTTTCGCTTGCTCACGAAGACGCTCTTTCGTTAAACCATTCGCTACTTTTAAGTATTGCGAGTGATCAGTAATCGCCATAAACTTATATCCACGAGCACGGCACGCTTGTACCATTTCTTCAATAGAAAAAGCACCGTCACTCCAAGTTGTATGCATATGTAAATCACCTTGTATATCGGAAAACTGAATTAAGTTCGGATACTCTTTAATTAATTCAATTTCTTTTCCATCTTCACGCACTTCTGGCGGAATAAATGGTAGACCGAAATGAGCAAAGAAGTCTTCTTCAGTCTCAAATGTTTTCACTTCACCTGTTTCTAAGTTCTCTACACCGTACTCACTAATTTTCTCGCCTTTATCTTTTGCGATTTGACGCATTTTTACGTTATGGTCTTTTGATCCTGTGAAATGGTGAAGTGTTGTAATAAACTCTTCTGGTTTTACTAAGCGGAAATCGATTGAAATATCATATTCATATTGAAGACGAACAGAAACTTTCGTATCCCCACTTGCGATTACCTCAATCATATTATCGAATTGTAGTAAATGCTCACGTACCGCTGCTGGTTCTGTCGTTGCAATGATAAAATCTAAATCTTTCACTGTTTCACGAACACGGCGCAAACTACCAGCGCGAGAGAAACGAATTACTTCAGCAATATTCGACAATTTCTCCTCTATTTCCCCGGCAATAGGCAATACCATCGCAATTGGTAAACGCTCTGGACGAGAGCCTACTTGATCGATTGCTTCTAATATTTTCTCTTCTGTCTTCTTACCGAAACCAGCTAAAGCTTGTACTTTATTTTCCTCACAAGCAGCTTTTAACGTCTCCATATCAATAACGCCTAGCTCTTTATATAACTTAGCCACCTTTTTACCACCAAGACCTGGTAGTTTTAATAACGGCAATAAGCTACTCGGTACTTCTTTTTCAAGTTCTTGTAATACTTCAGATGTTCCCGATTCTATATATTCTTGAATAACGGCTGCTGTTCCTTTTCCGATGCCCGGAATCTTTGTGAAATCTTCAATCTCAGAAAGACTACGATCGTCACTTTCTAATGCTGCTGCCGCTTTACGAAATGCAGATATTTTAAATGGATTCGCACCCTTTAGTTCCATAAAAAGCCCGATTGTCTCTAATAATTTGATAACTTGTTTTTTATTTACTTTCATCATTACCCCGCCTTTCTTTCATAGAAAAAAACTTCTCTTTCCGAAAAAAGAGAAGTTATACTCTGCTACCTGTCTGCCATAGTTCCTTCACCTTTTCAGATAGAATCGGTGTATCGTCTACAATTATTTTGCTAATTGATGATTTTTGTAATGGTGTTTGTACTTGTTCAATCGGAAGAATGTTTCCAATGATAATTAAGACAAACAAAACAATATATACTTCTAAAAATCCGAGGATTGCCCCCGCAAACGCATTTACTTGCTTTAAAACCGGTATTTCTGCAAACATATTTAACAAATTACCAAGTAATGAAAGTGCTATTTTTGTAATAATAAACAATATGATAAACGCAAGCGCTTGATAAAATACTGTCTCAATATTATTTGCATCAATCCATTCTGGAACAGATACGTTTTTATCAAATGGATACGGAATAAATTTCGCAAGTGCTGGCGCTAAATCTTTACAGTACCAGTATGCAACAAGGTATGCGATAATAAAGCTTGTTAACTTTACAAGTTGCAGAATAAACCCTCTGCGTAAGCCGAGGAAAAATCCCATAACAAGCAGTAAAATGATAATAATATCAATCATGTTATTCCATTCCTTTTTTTGTCATACTTTCTTTCAATTTCTCATGTTCTTCTTTTAATTTTATGTAATCGTGTATGACGTTTACCGCCGTCAATACCGCTAGTCTACTCGTGTCAAGCGAAGGATTCTTGGCATTGAGTTCGCGCATTTTATCATCCACAATCGCTGCTACCATGCGGATATGACTTGTACTTTCATCGCCAACAACTGAATATTGCTGACCATAGATTTCTACATTAATTCGACTTTTCTTTCCCTTTTGTTGTGACAACTCACCGGCCTCCAATCACGTACAGAATCCTAAAGTTTATCATACCATGAACCTTCATAATATGGAAACAGAAAGAACAATCCGATATGATAAAAATAACAATATAAAAAAAGGGGCGACCATTATGTCAAATTCTATCGTAATTCAAACAAATTCTACAGTAATTGAAGACATGAAACAACAATATAAACATTCGCTTAGCCCGAAAATTCCGCAAGGCGGTATCTTTATGGCTAAGGTGCCATCTTGCACGATTACAGCGTATAAATCTGGAAAAGTAATGTTCCAAGGAGGCCGCGCTGAAGCAGAAGCTTCTCGTTGGCAAACTGTCTCTCACGCGCCGAAAACAGCTGTAAAAAAATCTGTCGATTCCCATCGTTATGCGCCGCCTACTTCCATCAGTACAATGTCTATTGTAGGGTCTGATGAAGTTGGTACTG
The DNA here is from genome assembly GCF_003946765.1 of Bacillus sp. 2D03. Taxonomy (NCBI): domain Bacteria; kingdom Bacillati; phylum Bacillota; class Bacilli; order Caryophanales; family Bacillaceae; genus Bacillus; species Bacillus sp. 2D03. The sequence goes on from NZ_RPSJ01000001.1 coordinate 581,615, forward strand.
GTGATTTCTTTGGACCGATGACAGTCGTTGCTGTATATGTGGATGCGAAGCAAATTCCACTACTAAAAGAACTTGGTGTAAAAGACTCTAAAAACTTAAATGACGATCAAATTACTGCCATTGCGAAACAACTTCTACACGTTGTTCCTTACAGCTCTCTTGTCCTTCATAATGAAAAATATAACGAGCTATTTGATAAAGGCAACAACCAAGGTAAGTTAAAAGCCTTGCTACATAATAAAGCTATTACAAACTTATTAGCGAAAATGGCACCTACAAAACCTGAAGGCGTCTTAATCGACCAATTCACACAACCTGATACATACTACAAATATTTAGCAAAACAAAAACAGGTACAGCGTGAAAATGTTTATTTCGCTACAAAAGGTGAAAGCGTCCATTTAGCAGTAGCCGCTGCTTCTATTTTAGCTCGCTACTCATTCGTAAAACAGTTTGACGAACTAATTAAAAAAGCTGGTATGCCACTTCCGAAAGGTGCTGGTAAACAAGTTGATATCGCTGCTGCTAAATTAATTCAAAAGCTTGGTAAAGAACGATTACCCGAGTTTGTGAAACTGCATTTTGCTAATACGGAGAAGGCGCTTCGCTTATTAAAATAGTATCGACAAAAACAGGAGCCTACAAACTCCTGTTTTTGTTTCATCCTACTATTGTCCTTATAGTTTTGTTATAATTATAATATACAGATTATTCTAACATAGGAGGAGATCTACATTGCTACTTCTACAAATGATTCTAAATATTTTACTAGGTGATCCACATGAAAGACAGTTCGAAATTAGAGAAAACATTCAGCTACTAAGTGAACAGCCAGCTTTCAACGATTTAATAGAGCGCTACGGTCGATCTTTCTTATTAAACTTTCGGATTCGAAGATTTATCGGGAAACACGATGCACGCTTGTTAATACATAATCCAGCAAAACTACAACACTTCTGTGAAGAACTTGAATGTATGATTAGAAAAAGGAGGTTTTTCATATGAACGCTGTAAAAGTTAAAAAGCTACTATATGCTTTCGTACACCTCGTAGGCCCACTTTCTTACCTCACTATTTCTATCATTTGGGGAGCTTTTTTCACTACTAAATCCACATTCGAAAATATATCTGATAATCTTGGCGTGATGGCCATCTATTACGTGTTCATAAGTTTACTGTGGTTTTTCTATTTAGATCGATTAGACAAAGACATAAATAAGATTACAAAAGAAATTAACGATAATAAGATGTAACACATAACAAAGGAGAGCCCTTAAGACTCTCCTTTGTTATGTTAGCTTCGTTTCTGCTTCTTATTTGATGAAGATACTTTATGAGAACCTGTTTCATGTGTCGTCGTTCCTTGTCCTTCAACTTCTGGAGAACCTAGGCCCGATCTTGAATGATCTTTTTTCACTTTTTTACTCATTTATATTCACCCCTTCGCGTTACTTTTTGCTACGAGGGAATAAACTATACAATATGTAAAATAAAAAGCGAGAGGAAATCCTCTCGCTTTTTTTCATATTTTAGAATTCAGAAGAACCTGGAGTTCTTGGGAATGGAATTACGTCACGGATGTTAGCCATACCAGTGATGTACATTAGGAAGCGCTCGAAACCTAGACCGAATCCAGCGTGTTTTGTACCGCCGTATTTTCTAAGTTCTAAGTACCACCAGTAGTCCTCTTCGTTCATACCTAATTCTTTAATTCTGTCTACTAAAACGTCCATTCTTTCTTCACGTTGGCTTCCGCCGATTAATTCGCCGATGCCAGGAACTAGAAGGTCAGTAGCAGCTACTGTTTTACCGTCTTCATTTAAACGCATGTAGAATGCTTTAATGTCTTTCGGATAGTCAGTTACGAATACAGGGCGTTTGAAGATTTCTTCTGATAAGTATCTTTCGTGCTCTGTTTGTAAGTCAATTCCCCATTCTACTGGGTATTTGAAGTCAGCACCTGATTCTTGAAGCACTTTAATTGCTTCTGTATATGTGATGCGACCGAAGTCAGAGTTGATTACGTTGTTCATGCGCTCTAGAACTGTTTTATCAACGAAGCTGTTGAAGAATTCCATTTCTTCTGGTGCATGCTCTAATACGTATTTCATTGCATATTTCAGCATATCTTCTGTAAGGTTCATTACGTCACCTAGTTCAGCGAATGCAATCTCAGGCTCAACCATCCAGAACTCAGCAGCGTGACGAGTTGTGTTTGAGTTTTCTGCACGGAATGTAGGTCCGAATGTGTATACATCACGGAATGCTAATGCATAAGCTTCAGCGTTCAGCTGTCCACTTACTGTTAAGTTTGTTTCTTTACCGAAGAAGTCTTTTGACTCATCAACTTTTCCGTCTTCACCTTTTGGTAGGTTATTTAAATCTTGCGTTGTTACGCGGAACATTTCGCCAGCACCTTCTGTATCACTACCAGTGATGATTGGTGTGTGGACATGTACGAATCCACGCTCTTGGAAGAATTGGTGAATCGCAAATGCTGCGATAGAACGTACGCGGAACGTTGCAGAGAATGCATTTGTTCTTGGACGTAAGTGAGCGATTGTACGTAAGTATTCAAACGTATGACGCTTCTTTTGAAGTGGGTAATCAGAATCTGATAAGCCCTCGATATCAATTTTTTCTGCTTTAATTTCAAATGGTTGCTTCGCTCCCGGCGTTGCAATTACTTTACCTTCTACTTTAACTGAAGAGCTAAGTGGAAGTTTTGCAATTTCTTTGAAGTTCTCTAATTCTGTATCGAAAACGATTTGAACGCTTTTAAAGAAGCTACCGTCGTTTAATTCGATGAAACCAAATGCTTTTGAATCACGTAAGTTACGAATCCACCCTGATACTTGTACTGTTTGATCTGCATACTTTTCTGTATCTCTATACAGACTTTTTACTAATGTGTTTTCCATAGTGAAATTCTCCTTTGCTCATATATTTAAATACAAAAAAACCTTTCATCCATAAAGGGACGAAAGGTTAAACTTCGCGGTACCACCCAATTTGTCATAAAGACCAACTTTAACTCGTATGTAATACATACTTCCCGGTTTGTAACAGGCCGGATTCCCGTCTAAGTCTACTCTTGAATACAAAATTCAATTTCGGTTAGCAACTCCAAGGTGTTCTTCACATATACCGCCTCATCAGGCTCTCACCGTCCCTGACTCGCTTTGGATTATAGTATATACTACTTTTCCTTATCATCGTCTTTCATTTTGTTAAACTAAAATTAATGTACTACATTCGAGAGAAAGATGCAAGGTGTCGGAAAATATATGAGCGATTTTTGTAATATATCGACTTATCGACAGTGTCCGACAACCAATCCAATAAAAAAATTGCCGGAATGAATCCGGCAATTTTCTAATTACTTACGTAACTCCGCACCGAATTTCGCTTCTACCGTTGTTAGTACACGGTTATGTGCTTCTGTTACTTCTTCGTCTGTTAATGTACGTTCTGCATCGAAGTAAGTCATAGAGAATGCAAGTGATTTCTTGCCTTCTTCCATTTTTTCACCTTCGTATAAGTCGAATAGTGTTACGTCTTTCAGAAGTTCTCCGCCAGCTTCAGCAATGACTTGCTTCATTTCACCAGCTTTTGTTTCTTTTGTTACTACAACAGCCATGTCACGTGTCATAGATGGGAAACGTGGAATTGCTGAGTAGTAAGTTTCCTCAGCGTCTGCACCGAATACTTTTACAAGAGATAATTCAAATACGAATGTATTTTTCACATCTAATTGTTTTTCTGCTTCTGGGTGCAATTGACCGATGAAACCAATTACTTCGCCATCTAATACGATGTCAGCTGTACGGCCTGGGTGCATACCTTCACGTTTTGCTGGTGCATATGTGATTTGATTTGAAACGCCAAGCACGTCGAATAGTCCTTCTAGTACACCTTTCACAACGAAGAAGTCTACTACTTTCTTCTCACCTTGCCATGCATGGTGAAGAGCAAGACCTGTCATAACACCTGCAAGATGTTGTTCTTCTTTCGGAAGTTCTCCTTCTTCTGTCGGTAAGAAGATAGAACCTACTTCGTATAAAGCAACGCTGTCGTTTTTACGAGCGACATTGTATGAAACTGCTTCTAGTAATTGCGGTACTAAGCTTAAACGAAGTTGGCTACGTTCTTCACTCATTGGAAGTGCAAGACCTACAGGCGCCTTTTCGTTTGGCTCAACCATATATTGTTTCGCTTTGTCAGCGCTTGTTAATGAATACGTAATTGCTTCATATAAACCAGCACCCTCTAAGAAGCGGCGTACTTTACGACGTTTCGTTTGTGCTGATGTTAATTTACCACGAGTCATCGTTCCAGAAGGTAATGTAACTGGAATGTGGTCATAACCGTATAGACGGCCCACTTCTTCTACTAAGTCTTCTGAAATTGTAATATCAGGACGACGTGCTGGTACATTTACATGGAATGTTCCTTCTACTTCTGTAAATGGGAATTTCAAGTTTGTGAACATTGTACCCATTTCACTCGCAGAAATATTTGTACCTAATACACGGTTTACTTTTTCAGCAGTAACAGATACTGTACGCTCTTGTACTTGTAAGTTGTCAGCTTCTACTACACCTTCAAGTGCTTCACCGCCAGCATATTTCGCCATTAAAGCAGCTGCGTGTTGAATTGCTTCAAATGTACGTGTTGGATCGATTCCTTTTTCGAAACGTGCACTTGATTCACTACGAAGACCTAAGTCTTTTGATGTACGACGTACTGTTTGACCTGCAAAGTATGCAGACTCAATTAGAACGTTTACTGTCTCATTTGTAACTTCAGAATCCGCCCCGCCCATTACACCAGCAACAGCTAAAGCTTTCGTGCCGTTTGTAATTACAAGATGGTGGCTTTGTAATGTACGCTCTTGATCATCTAACGTTTCAATTTTTTCGCCTTCTTTTGCAAGACGAACAACGATTTCTTTTGAACCTAATTTATCGTAATCGAATGCATGTAACGGTTGACCGTATTCTATTAAAATGTAGTTTGTAATATCAACTACGTTGCTAATTGGACGAATGCCAGCTGCCATAAGACGAGTTTGCATCCACATTGGTGACGGACCAATCTTTACGTTTTTAACCATTTTTGCAATGTATAATGGGTTTTCTTCTTTCGCTTCTACGCTTACAGAAATATAATCAGAAGTTTTTTCTGCTGTTTCTTGTAAGTCGATAGCTGGAAGTTTTACTTCACGGCCATAAATAGCAGCTACTTCGTAAGCAACACCTAACATGTTTAAGCAATCTGCACGGTTTGGTGTTAAGCCAAGCTCAAGTACTTCATCGTGTAAGTTTAAAATTTCAAGTGCATCTGCACCAACTTCAGCGTCACTTGGGAAGATGAAGATACCATCTGCGTATTCTTTTGAAACTAACTTTCCATCAATACCAAGCTCTTGAAGAGCACAAACCATACCGTGAGAAGCTTCACCGCGTAGTTTTGCTTTTTTGATTTTGAAGTTACCAGGAAGTACAGCTCCAACTTTTGCAACTGGTACTTTTAAACCTTTTGCAATGTTAGCAGCTCCACAAATAATTTGAACTGGCTCTTCTTCACCGATATCGATTAAGCATTTGCTTAATTTATCAGCTTCTGGGTGTTTTTCACATTCTAATACGTGACCAACTACAACACCTTTTACACCTTTATTTAATACTTCAACGCCTTCTACTTCAATACCACTTTTCGTGATTTTGTCTGCTAGTTCTTGTGCTGTTACATCTTTAATATCTACATACTCTTGTAACCAACGATATGATACGAACATATTTATCCTCTCCTTCCCTTACGCTCGTTTGAATTGTTGTAAGAAACGTACATCATTTGTATAGAAATGACGAATGTCATCTACTCCGTATTTCAACATTGCGATACGCTCTGCACCCATACCGAATGCGAAACCTTGATATTCTTTTGAATCATAACCAGCCATTTCAAGTACGTTCGGGTGAACCATACCTGCGCCTAGAATTTCAATCCAGCCAGTTCCTTTACAAGTGCCGCAACCTTTGCCGTGACACATCATACAAGAAATATCCATCTCTACAGATGGCTCTGTGAATGGGAAGAAACTTGGACGAAGACGGATTTCACGATCTTCACCGAACATCTTTTTCACGAATACTTGCAGTGTACCTTTTAAGTCACTCATACGAATGTTTTTATCAATTACAAGACCTTCAATTTGCATGAACTGATGTGAATGCGTCGCATCGTCGTCATCACGGCGATACACTTTACCAGGACAAATAATTTTGATTGGGCCTTTTTCTTTATTATTTTCCATCGTACGTGCTTGCACAGAAGATGTATGTGTACGTAGTAACGTTTCTTCTGTAATGTAGAATGTATCTTGCATATCACGCGCTGGGTGATCTTTCGGTAAGTTTAGTGCTTCGAAGTTGTAGTAGTCTTTTTCTACTTCTGTTCCTTCAGCTACTTCATAACCCATACCGATGAATACATCTTCAATTTGCTCAACAACAGCTGTTAACGGATGGTGACAACCTGTTTCAACAGGACGACCTGGCAGTGTAACATCGATTGTTTCAGTAGCTAATTTCGCTTCGATTACTGCTTTTTCTAAGTTACTAATTTTGTCATCTAAACGCGTTTGAATCGCTTCACGCACTTCATTTACTAATGCTCCCATACGTGGACGCTCTTCTGCTGACAATTTTCCCATGCCGCGTAATACTTCTGTAATTGGGCCTTTTTTTCCTAAATACGCTACGCGTACGTCGTTTAAGCCCTTTAGCTCTTTCGCTTCTTCAATAAGCTCTAACGCTTTTTGCTTTAGCTCTTTTAAACGTGCTTCCATTTTGGAACCCTCCTAATTTTAAAAATAAAAAAACCTCGCTCCCAAAAAGGGACGAGGTAAATTCGCGGTACCACCCTAAATTGACAGAACAAGTCTGCCCACTCATTAGTTATAACGATCAATTCTGACCGGAACGCCTTTACATATACATGGTCCTGGCGTCAACTCCAGAGGTGAATTCACTTCCGTCTACCATAAGAATGCTTTCAGTCTACGGCACTCTCTCCCTATATGGCGATTTTGTAAGTTACTCTTCTCTATCAACGTTTTTCGTTATTTAACTTTTAATATAATGTACTTCAACTTATTATAAGAAGTTTTTTATTTGTTCGCAACCGGGCTTTGCAAATAATACGTTAAAATCCCTGCTGCAACCGCAACATTTAATGATTCTGCCCCGCCGTAAATCGGAATATACAAGTTTTGATCCGTTTTTGCAAGAATTTCTTGGCGTACGCCATTTCCTTCATTTCCTACAATTAATGCAAAACTGCCAGCCGGCGTTACTTCACCATACGGAACTCCATTTTCAAGAGCTGTTCCATATACAGGAACGTTGTTTTCTTTTAACTTGTCTACCCATTCTTCTAAGTTCCCTTTTACAATTGGTAAGTGGAAAATAGAGCCTTGTGTAGAGCGGAGTACTTTACTATTGTAAACATCAACACAACCTTCTCCAAGCACAACGGCGTGAATACCAGCTGCATCAGCTGTACGAATAATTGTTCCTAAATTACCTGGGTCTTGCAGGCCATCTAATAAAAGGAATTTCCCATCAGTAAGAGCTACTTCTTTCTCATGCTTCTCACAAACAGCAAATACACCTTGTGTCGTTTCTGTTTCACGAAGTATTTTGACAATCGCCTCAGGTACGATATACATTTCCACATCATTAACTGTCCAATCTTTCGGAAGGTCTGTCTGATCTGAAACGATAAGTTCTGTTACAATTCCTGCCTTCAAAGCTTCCTCGACTAAGTGGAATCCTTCTACAAAAAATAAACCTTTTTTATCGCGTTCTTTTTTCGTTTGCAGCTTTTTCCACTGCTTTACACGCGGATTTTGTACTGAATCAATGTTTTTCATAATATGTATTTCCCTCTCTTCTTGTCTTATCATTATAGCCTATTTTCCATACATATTTACATAAAAAAGAACAAAAACTAACGTCAGTTTCAATTCTGAAGAAGAGGTGAAAGCAATGAGTTTTAATTTACGCGGTGCCGTATTAGCGAATGTATCTGGAAATTCACAAGATCAATTACAAGAAACAATCGTCGATGCAATTCAAAGCGGTGAAGAAAAAATGCTTCCAGGTCTTGGCGTTTTATTTGAAGTCATTTGGAAAAACGCTGATGAAAATGAAAAGCACGAAATGTTAGAAACACTAGAGCAAGGATTAAAAAAATAAGTAATTTGAAAATCACCTTTGCATAAGCTAAGGTGATTTTTTTGCAGAAAAATTTTTTCTTCTCCTAAACATTTCTACTTTACTAACGAACTATGATGGAGTACAATGTTCAAAATACATTTAAACCGATCGATTTTTCTTCATATACACCATAAGATAAAAGGAGTGAATGTTTTATGCACCGTATTACGCTTGAACAAATTTTTAAACACCACATTACACAAAAATACGTAAACCGTTCTGGAATGGTCCACGCGATCGCTGTCGCTTACCATGCGTTTCACCTAGCCAAAAAGCATCACGCCTCAGTCGATGCTGCCACAAAAGCTAGCTTCCTTCATGATATCGGACATCATACGTGGTACACAGGCGGCGAATGGGATTATGACTTATATAAAAAGAATGATATCCATGCAATTAAAGGTGCTGAAAGAGCACATAAATTACTTATTAGATTAGGAGAACATCCAAAACTAGCAAAAGAAATTTCTATTGCAATTCTTCTTCATACAGATTCTTTCTTAGTGGAACAAGAAATTGAAAGAACATCGCTTCAAAATATTATTAAATGGGCAGATGAAGCAGATGAAGAACCGGGCGGAGCGCATCATTATCGAACAATTTCTTATGAAAAAGCACTTAAAGCAATTCAGCAATTAGATCGATTGGTAGAGCGTGAATTGCAAATAGAGCAAGCAAAATTGAATAACAAGACAGAACATAGTTATCAATGAGAAAGAGGCATCACTACAGGGTGATACCTCTTTTATTATTTTATGGAAAATACACCTTTATATGTAATATTTAAATATTACGCCTGAAAACAAAATGCCTTATAATTAAATATACAAATATAAAGAGGTGATTCTACATATGCAACCCGCTACACAACTTTCTAATGAACAGAAATACTCTATGTCATGGGGACAATTTATTAGCTCCGTTGTATTCGCTTTTTTCGGAACCGGACTTATTACTGTGTTCCTCGCAATGCCCTTAACAATTTATACAGCCGGTCTTACAGATAAAAAACAAATTGCCCTGTATGAATCTATCGTAAATACTGCAAGTATTGTATTACAGCTAGCCGTGTTGTTATTCTTCATTTTTAAATTCGAACCCGCAAAAAAATTACTACTACAATCATTTAACTTTAAAGCACTGAGAGAATGGCGTACATACGTATACTTACTTCTTTTCTTCGCTATAAACATTTTACTCAATTACATCTTGTTAAATTATGTGTTCCAAGACGCAACAAAGCAGCAATCTTCCGCACTAAACTTAGATGTCTTTAAGCAGTATCAAATATTATTACTTCTCGGCTTTGCAATACTCACACCAATTTTTGAAGAGCTTATTTTCCGTGGCTTTATACTTCGCTTTTTCTCAGAACGCTTCCCATTTTGGATTGCAGCGATTATAACAAGCTTCTTCTTCGGTATCGCTCATACATACTCACTTGGCGTAATGGTCATTACTTTCTTCATGGGATTATTAATGGCTATTTTATGTAAAAAAACAAAATCCATTATTCCAGCTATGTTATTTCATATTATGAATAATTTGTTGGCATTCTTGAATTAGAAAGAGGTATCCTCACGATACCTCTTTTATTAATTCGTATGATCACTTCTCATCTCTATCAATTTATACATATTTATTAATAATATCCAAAATAAACCTCATGTAGTAAAATATAACTTAATTCATATAAAGGAGTTTACATATGTTCAGTGTTATTTGGATGCTTTTCACGCCACTTCTCTTACTATGCGGGATTGCTGGTGGTATTTTTTTAATAGTAACAGGAATTAAATATCGGAAATTACTAGTTGGTTTAATGGGGCTACTTAGCCTATCCTTTGTCACACTACCTTTTGTTTTTTTAAGTATAGGAATTAATATGGATACAATCTTCCCCATTCCAACTGCTCTTTACTGGACCCTATTTTCTTTAACTGGATTATTAGCAGGGATAAGTGGATTCCAAGCAAAAATTAAAAGTATACGTAATATGGGATTCATTATTTTTACCATTGGAATATTAGGGGTTATCTTCTGGGTACTCATGTCTGTAAGTGATTGATTCTATATATAACTTTTTTCGAAACCCACAAATCGGAGGTAATACAGAAATGTTCGGAATATTAATTTGGATGATTTTAGCTTTTACTTTAATGTTATGCGAATTCATCGTCGGCATTTTTTTAATTATTGCTGGTATGAAGTGTCGTAAATCATTTACTATTATAGCTGGTTTCATTAGCATATCTCTTATCGTTGTTCCTATCATTTGTATAGGTTATGGAATAGACTTAGAGGGGATGATTCCAATTTCAGGAACTTTATATTGGGGTCTCTTCTCTTTAGCTGGACTATTAGCTATTATAAGCGGCAGACAAATATCAAGTATTCGTGCTATGGGAACAATTTTGTTTATAACAGGGCTGTGCTCCGTAGCTGGTTACCAGCTTTTATATTTAACTGCATAAAGAACACAAAAAAGCAGGGAATTTAATTCCCTGCTTTTCTATTTGGTTTATTGCCTGATGGTAAGAAGAACGATAACACCCAAGCGATACCTGCTAGTATCGTTGCGATTAAGAAGGCATCGTTAATACCGTTAATTGCAGATAGCTTTGAAATTTGTCCATATAATAGTTGTGTGCTCATCGCGTCTCCTGCTTGAGCTGATCCAGCTAAGGCCGCTAAACTTTGCCCCATGCCGTGTATTTTATCAACTAAAATTGGGTTTGATGTTGTTAACATGTTGCCGTAATCTGCTACGTGAGCAGTCGTTTGTTGCGTCATAAGTGTAATTAAAATCGCTGTTCCGATTGAACCCGCTACTTGTCTTGACGTATTTTGCGTTGCTGTACCGTGAGAAATTAATTTCATCGGCAGCGCGTTCATACCAGCCGTCATAATTGGCATCATAATGAATGACATACCAATTGAACGTATAATATAATCCGTCATAATAACGCTATACGGTGTATCCATCGATAATTTTGTAAATTCATATGTCGCATACGTCGTAATTGCCAATCCAATTATCGCTAATGGACGAATGCCATATTTATCGAATAATTTACCCGCTACTGGTCCCATGATCCCCATAATTAATGATCCTGGAAGAAGTAGTAAACCAGATTCAATTGGCGTAAAGCCACGAATGTTTTGCAGATATACTGGAAGCAATAACATACCTCCGAATAATGCCATCGTAACGATTGCGTTAATTACTAAAGTGAAAGTAAATACTGGATATTTAAATACTTGTAAATCAAGCATTTTATTGTCCGTTGTTAACTCTCTCCAAATAAATAACGCTAAACCAATTACACCAATGATAAGTGAAATAACAACTTCTGCACTAGTCCAACTATTATTTCCAGCTTCACTAAATCCGTACAATAAGCTTCCTAGTCCAATACTTGAACTAACCACACCGAATATATCTAATTTCGTTTTAGACACTGGCTGAGCTAGTGTAAAGAATTTTAAAGATAGGAACGTAATAATTAAACCGATAATAAACATCGCATAGAACATTAAGTTCCAGCTGTAATTTTCAATTACCCAACCTGTTACAGTTGGTCCGATAGCTGGAGCTAAAATCATCGCTACACCTAGTAATCCCATCGCCGCTCCGCGTTTATGAGGCGGGAATAACGTCATGAAGATATTCATACCAACCGGCATTAAAATACCCGCACCAACCGCTTGAATTACACGGCCCGTCATCATCATTGTAAAGTTTCCTGAAGTAGCACAAATGATAGATCCTACCGTAAAGAATAACATTGCTGCTACGAATAATTTACGATACGTAAATCGTGAAACTAAAAATGCACTAATCGGTACTAAAATACCATTTACAAGCATGAAGCCTGTAATTAACCATTGTGCTGTTGAAGTTGATACGTTAAATTCATTCATTAACGGAGGTAATGCAACGTTAATAATTGTTTGGTTTAAAATAGAAACGAACATGCCGAGAATTAATACAGCTACAACTGCTTTTACGTTCACATTCTCTACAGGCGTAGACATTTGTTTTTTCGGCACTTCTTTTTCTTGTTTTACTTCTTCTTGCTTTCCTGTTTCTAACTCAACTACATTAGAAATTTCCGATTCTTGCTTTCGTTCAATTTCTTTCTCTTCTGTTTCAACTTTACTTATTTCTATTTTACTTACGGCTGGGACTTGTTCTTCTCCCATTTTCGTTTTTTTCTTTCGCAAAAGACGATTTACAAGGAAGAAGACGATTATACAAAATAGTGCATATCCTGCAATTACAATTGAGGACATCTCATCTCCCCCTTACTTATGAATACGAACTGTCACATTCATGCCAGGAACAATATTTACTGATTTGCTATGATCTAAAGAAATTTTAACTGGTACTACTTGTGTTACTTTCGTATAGTTCGCTGTTGCGTTGCTTGATGGCAACATAGAGAATGTATTCGCTGTTGTTAAGCCAACTTGTTCTACTTTTCCTGTTAACGTTGTATCTGGGTATGCATCTACATACACATCTACATCTTGACCTTTTTGAACATCATCAACATCTGTTTCTTCAATGTTTGCTGTTACCCATAAATTGTTCATATCGAATGCGTAAGCAATCGGGCTACCAGCTCCAACGAAAGCATTTGTTGTTGCGTTTGATTGTACAACCGTTGCATTTTGTGGAATTGTTACATCTACTGTTTGTTCTCCATTAGCTGCCGCTACAGTAACAGTACCTAGTTTATCGTTCTCATTATAATTTTTTCCTACTTCAGCTTTCCAGTCAGTTAGTTTACCTGCTACTGGTGAAGCAACCGGAATTACCTTCCCATCAATCTTTGCATTGTCTGTTTTTAAGTAATTTTCCGTTTGGTTGTAATAGTAATAACCGCCAATACCGCCGCCAACTAGTACAATTAATGTGATAATGTTGATAATTACCATTCTTCGAAACTGATTCATTGCATTCCTCTCCTTATATCGCATATAATTTTTTTCTAAACTATTTATGTCCTTATTGTTTAGATTGTTTAATTGTTAATTATATTAACCTTTTAACAAAAAAATCACACCATCTGCAGCGTAAATCGAAATTTATCTACCTGCGAGCGGTGCTGATTTCTGAAGGACTATCGTTTATAATTATAAATAATTATTTTGAATCTACAACCGACAATTTACGTATGAAATGTCGCTTAAACAACAATATAATACCAATATGTTGTTTAAGTGTAGAAAATTAAACGAGGAGAAGAAAAATGTCTATTAAAAATACAAATGATCCACGTGTAAAGCGAACGAGACAACTCATTCAGGATGCTTTTGTCGCTTTAGTAGGCGAAAAAGGCTTTGAAAATGTAACTGTGCAACATATCGCAGAACGCGCTCCTGTAAATCGCGCTACATTTTATAGCCATTACCATGATAAATATGACCTATTAGACAAAAGTATTGAAGAAATGTTAGAGAAGCTAGCAGAAGTAATTAAACCGAAAAATAGAAATAAAGAAGATTTTCAACTTACATTTGATTCACCTCACCCTACATTTTTGGCTTTATTCGAACATATCGCAGAAAATGTAAACTTTTATAACGTTATGCTTGGGGATAAAGCTGCCGGAAACTACTCTTATAAAATGATGAAAACAATACAAGTGCATTTAACATTAAGCTTGTCTATTTCACAACCAGATGATGAAGATCTTATGGTTCCTCGTGATATTTTGATTAGTTATGTTACAGGGGCTCACATCGGAATGATTATGTCATGGTTAAAAAGAGGAATGATATATACTCCGCATTTTATGGCGATGCAATTAACTCGTTTAATTATTTTAGGCGCTCATACTGCAGCAGGATTAGAACGGCCTTTTTAAAACATAAAAAAGCGAAGGAGAATCTCCTTCGCTTTTTCTATTAATTAAATGTAATGTTATGTACAGCCTCTTTATCAAGACGTTTAATAACTTCTACAATTAACTTCACTGCATTTTCATAATCATCACGGTGTAACATTGCCGCATGAGAATGGATATAGCGCGTTGCAATTGTAATTGCCATAGAAGGAATACCATTTACAGCAATGTGAATCGCACCCGCATCCGTTCCTCCGCCCGCTACTGAATCATATTGATACGGGATTTGTAATTCATCAGCAACATCAACTACGAAATCACGTAAACCTGTATGTCCAATAACAGAAGCATCATATAAAATAATTTGTGGTCCATCGCCCATTTTACTTTGCGCTTCTTTTGACGTTACACCCGGTGTATCTCCAGCGATACCAACATCTACTGCGAACGCGATATCTGGTTTAATATAATTCGCAGATGTTTTTGCCCCACGAAGACCAACTTCTTCTTGTACAGTTCCAACGCCGTATACAACGTTTGGATGCTTTTCACCTTTTAATTGTTTTAATACGTCAATTGCAATTGCACAACCAATTCGGTTATCCCATGCTTTTGCAAGTAACATTTTTTCATTCTTCATCACTTGGAATTCAAAGTAAGGTACAACTTGATCTCCTGGTCGTACGCCCCACTCCATTGCTTCTTCTTGGCTAGAAGCACCGATATCGATGAACATGTCTTTAATTTCAACTGGCTTTTTACGAGCTTCTGGAGGTAAAATGTGCGGTGGTTTTGAACCAATTACACCTGTTACATCTCCTTTACGCGTTACAATCGTCACGCGTTGCGCAAGCATAACTTGTGACCACCAGCCACCAACCGTTTGGAAGCGAAGGAAACCTTTGTCATCGATTTGTGTAATCATAAATCCAACTTCATCCAAATGACCTGCAACCATAATTTTTGGGCCGTTTTCTTCCCCTACTTTTTTTGCAACTAAACTCCCTAAATTATCAGTAGAAAGTTCGTCCGCAAACGGCTCGATATATTTCTTCATTACTTCACGTGGTTCACGTTCGTTACCAGCAATACCACGTGCGTCCGTTAATTCTTTTAGCATTGTCAATGTCGCGTCTAATTTTGTCATTGCCAACACCCTCCTTTTTCTTCAGTCAATTCATTATACAATAATTAAATTGAAATATTCAAAAATTAAATTAGTATCCTTGTGTTTGACGCTGATGATTTACTTCATTTTTATCTAAATATGCTTTTTCAATCTCTTCTTGCTCAAATTCAAGTGCTTGTCCAAGTCGAAGATAGCTCGTAAATAATTCAATATAGTTTGTAATAGATGGTTGATCTGTAAAACGAATTACTTTCGCATATGTGTCTAAGAAAATTTCCACTTGTGTTTTATTCGTTTGTGCACATTTATAGAATAGGAAGTTTTTATCAATACCTAAATCAATTCCGATTGATAAAATAAAATGCAAACCATCTACGTATTCTTCTAATATTACTTCACGTTCCGATGCTGGTTTGTTGCTCCAATATTTAAAACAACGTGTCTCATTTGCAAGTTCTCCAATTTCTACAAGAAGAGCTAACATTTTTTCTTTTAACAATTTTTTCGGTTGTAAGTCATGTTCTTTTGCAATACGGTCATCTAATTCTTTTTGTAATTTAAATAGTTGTAGTAAGTCCATTCTATTGTCCTCCTCCAACATCGCATTTTACGCAACAATGTTGTTTCATCTCAAAGTTCATTATTATGTTTCAGTTCTTATGAATAAGTCAGCTATCTAACTCTTTATAAAATAGCTTGTCCTTAATTTACAAATACGTTTCAGTCATCGCTCTTAAATTGTTCATCTGATGAAAGTTCCATATCATCTTTCCATTATAGCAGTGTCGTTTCGGCTAGGAAAGATACTCTTCTTTCCAAACGAGCAGAATTGAAAAAAGCCAGGAGTATTCTCCTGACTTCATATGTATATTCTTCTATACTGCTATAACTTTTATATTGATTTTGTCATATTGATAACGACATAGTCGTTAATCTTTAGAATTTCTTTCACTTCTAACTTCTATTTGAATACAAATAAAAAAACCTTAGAAGAAAATTCTTCTAAGGTTTCAACTAATTAATTAGTTAATGTTGTTTTTTGCAACTGTTGCTAATTCAGCGAAAGCTTTTTCGTCATGAACAGCTAAGTCAGCAAGCATCTTGCGGTTAACTTCGATGCCAGCATTTTTAAGACCGTGCATTAAGCGGCTGTAAGAAAGACCATTCATACGAGCTGCTGCGTTGATACGTGTAATCCATAATTTACGGAAGTCACGTTTCTTTTGACGGCGGTCACGGAATGCATACATTAGAGATTTCATAACCTGTTGGTTAGCAACCTTGAATAATGTATTTTTTGAACCGTAGTAACCTTTTGCTAATTTAATTACTTTTTTACGACGTTGACGAGTAACTGTACCACCTTTTACTCTTGGCATAATATTACCTCCTAATTGTTCTATATATCAGCCGAACTTATTTTAAGTTGTCAAGCATTTGACGAATGCGTTTGAAGTCACCAGCGCTTACTACACCAGCTTTACGTAGTTTACGTTTAGCTTTTGTAGATTTGTTAGCGAATAAATGGCTTGTGTAAGCGTGAGAACGTTTCAGTTTACCTGATCCAGTCTTTTTGAAACGCTTTGCAGCGCCGCGATGAGTTTTTTGTTTAGGCATAGGTATTTCCTCCTCTATCTATTACTTATCGTTTTTCGGTGCTAAAACTAAGAACATACTGCGTCCTTCCATTTTAGGCTTAGATTCAACTGTACTAACTTCAGCACAAGCTTCTGAGAAGCGATCTAAAACACGTTGACCGATTTCTTTATGAGTAATGGCACGTCCTTTAAAGCGAATTGACGCTTTAACCTTGTCGCCTTTCTCTAAAAACTTGATAGCATTACGAAGTTTTGTGTTAAAGTCGTGTTCATCAATTGTTGGACTTAAACGAACTTCTTTCATGCTAATTACTTTTTGATTTTTGCGCTGCTCTTTTTCTTTCTTCTGTTGCTCAAAGCGGAATTTACCGTAGTCCATAATGCGGCATACTGGCGGTTTCGCATTTGGAGCAACTAATACTAAATCAAGATTAAGATTTGCAGCTAAGTCTAAAGCGTCATTACGAGACTTGATTCCAAGTTGATCGCCATTTGCGCCAACTAAACGTACTTCACGTGCACGAATTTGCTCGTTAATCATCATATCCTTGCTAATAGTAAGCCACCTCCAAGGTTTTCTCAGAACATATTTTGTAGTCATAGAACCCGAACAAAAAAAGTGCGGGCATACGACACCCACACTTGTAAAATCTTAAGTAAGAAATACATTTACCTGTTAACTGCGAATGCGTCCATCAGGTGAGAAGCGGGTGCTTCTACTTGTTCCACAAAACAATATTCTATTATCCTTGATGAGTTTATCATAGGACATGACGTCTGTCAAGAAGACGCGATGTGTTTTACTAACAACAAGAAATATTGTAACAAACAACTAACATACTTGCAATACTTTTTTATGATAAGTGTCACATGGTTATTTTTTCTAATTTCTCTCAAGTATATTACATAAAAAAGCCGCGGTATACCGCGGCTTTTTCTTATCGTTTTCCTTCTACTTTAATCATGTCAACAAAAGCATCTAATGCGATTGTTTCTGATTTTTGTTCACCATATTTACGTACGTTTACGCCGTTTTCAGTTACTTCATTGTCACCTACTACAAGCATGTACGGAATTTTTTGCATTTGTGCTTCACGGATTTTGTAACCGATCTTCTCTTCACGAGTGTCTAATTCAACACGGATACCAGCACGACGCAATTCGTCTTGTACTTTTTTCGCATAGTCTAAATGTACTTGCGGAGAAACTGGAATTACTTGTACTTGAACTGGAGCTAACCATGTTGGGAATGCACCTTTATATTCTTCAATTAAGAAGGCTACAAAACGTTCCATAGTTGATACAACACCACGGTGAATTACAACTGGACGATGTTGTTTACCGTCTTCACCAACGTATGATAATTCAAAGCGTTCTGGAAGTAAGAAGTCTAATTGTACAGTTGAAAGTGTTTCGTCTTTTCCAAGAGCAGTACGAACTTGAACATCAAGTTTTGGACCGTAGAATGCCGCTTCACCTTCAGCTTCATAGTAATCAAGACCCATTTCATCCATAGCTTCTTTTAACATACCTTGTGCTTTTTCCCACATCTCATCATCCGCATAATACTTTTTAGTATCTGCTGGGTCGCGGTAAGATAGACGGAATGAGTAGTTCTCTAAACCGAAATCTTTGTACACTTCTAGAGTTAAGTTTACAACACGTTTTAACTCTTCTTTAATTTGATCTGGACGAACGAAAATGTGCGCATCGTTTAAAGTCATTCCGCGTACACGTTGTAATCCAGATAACGCACCTGACATTTCATAACGGTGCATTGTTCCAAGTTCTGCAATACGGATTGGTAATTCACGGTAGCTGTGAATATCATTTTTATAAACCATCATATGATGAGGACAGTTCATTGGACGAAGAACTAATTCTTCGTTATCCATTTCCATTGATGGGAACATGCCATCACGGTAGTGGTTCCAGTGACCAGAAGTTTCATAAAGCTCTCTGCTTCCTAGTACTGGAGTATATACGTGATCATAGCCTAAGCTTGCTTCTTTATCAACGATGTAACGCTCGATAATGCGGCGGATTGTTGCACCTTTTGGTAACCAAAGTGGTAAACCTTGTCCTACTTTTTGGCTATTAGTAAATAGTTTTAATTCTTTACCTAATTTACGGTGATCGCGCTCTTTCGCTTCTTCAAGCATACGTAAGTGCTCATCTAATTCTGCTTTCTTAACGAATGCAGTACCGTAAATACGTTGTAGCATTTTATTATTGCTATCGCCGCGCCAGTAAGCACCTGCAACGCTTAATAATTTAAACACTTTAATTTTCCCTGTAGATGGAAGGTGAACACCACGACAAAGGTCGAAAAATTCGCCTTGCTCATAGATTGAAATAACTGCATCTTCTGGAAGATCGTTAATTAAATCTAATTTTAACTCATCGCCGATTTCTTCAAAGCGACGAATTGCTTCTGCACGTGGTACTTCATGACGAACGATTTCTAAGTTCTCGTTCACGATTTTTTGCATTTCTTTTTCGATTTTCTTGAAGTCTTCAACTGTAATTGCTTCTTCCATATCAATATCGTAGTAGAAGCCATTTTCAATTACTGGACCAATGCCAAGCTCAACCTTAACATCTTTATATAAACGTTTTAACGCTTGTGCTAAAAGGTGGGCTGTTGAATGGCGTAAAATATATAGGCCATCTTCAGAATCTAATGTAATGATAGAAACTGCACCATCTTCTTCGATTGGTGTAACAAGATCGATCATCTCATCGTTTAATTTTCCAGCTACAGCTTTTTTCTTTAAGCCTGGGCTAATAGAAGCTGCGATTTCTTCAGTTGTTACGCCTTTTGGAAACTCCTTCACAGCTCCATCAGGGAAAGTAATTTTAACTACATCTGCCATCACTGGTCACTCCTCTTTTTCTCAAAATAAAAAACACTCATCCCGTAAAAAGGGACGAGTGTTGAATTCGTGGTTCCACCCTTGTTCCAATTAACATAATTGTTAATTGCTCAAGTTCAACATAACGGTGTTGTCCGTTAGCAATTACTAGAAAAACCGTTCACTGCTAAAGTTTAGAGGTGGTAAGTAATAATCCCGTACTAGGAAGCTCACACCCTAAGGCTTCCCTCTCTGAAAATCGTAGAAAACTACTCATGTCCTCATCATGACATTTCAATATATTTCATTTATGTAGGTAATTATATGCTCAAAAACTTAGAAAATCAAGGGCGTTACCTTTATTTTTTAAATTTTTCACATTGCGCTCAAAATCATGTAATCCATGTAATTGGACCCGTTCTTGGAACACATTTCGCAAAGTAATAATCATATTATGGTCTTGTTCTTTCGTATATAAATAAATCTTTTTAGGCGAAATAGAAAGAAGCGGCGCAATTACTTTCGTATCAATATATACATCATTTTGCTTTAATAATTCCTCATCTATATATTGGACCAACTTCTCCTGTTTTAAACGTCTACCTTTATCATCATAAAAGATAAAGCTTTCATCAAAAATAAGATGCACGCAAGACAAACGTGATTTACGGCTACTTACTTGTTGCCGAAGCGTCTCAATGAACATTTGGTATTCTTGCTCCATCTTATATTCATCAATTGCCACTTCCGCAAGTTTAGCCACCATTTCCCTATATGTACGAAGACGAAAACGGATATATGATGAAAACGAGAATGAGAGCGGATCACAAAGCCAATTATTTAAAGAAGACTTAATATATGACTCAAATGCGTTACGCGTTAAATCCTGAGCTACACCTTTTCTTCTTCCCTTTAAAATCTCATGTGCCATGTGCAATATTTGATGACACTCTTCTTGTTCTTCATAAAAAAACTTTTCTTTTAAAATCGTATAAATCCACTCATTTTGTTTCACATTCACAATGAAATACACCATTACTGGCAATAAGATTTTTTCAATATAATTCGATTCACGTACTGGTATGTGAATCACCACTTTTTGTTCCTGTAAATACACACTCGTTTCCTTATATAACACTTCCGCTCTTTTCAGCAATTGTCTATATACGTGCATAGCATCATTTTTTTCTTCGAAGCAAATTTCAATCACTTTTGTCCCCCCTTTTATCCCCGCTCTAAAGGACTGTATCTATACGTTACAAATCCTATAAGAGTCCGTCCCGCGTGAATTTCACTCTTAGTAGAATCACATTTCCTATCGTTAGAAAATCCACTCAATATGGCTTGCTAATTTTATATATATTAAGGGAGGGAGAAAAAAATGATACAAGCTACTATGAATTTTTATTGTATACTTTACTTATCAATAAAAGGGGGTATTTGAATGTTTGAATATAAATTCGTAAAAGTCGAATTACATTGGGGGTTCACTCGCTCAAAACCAGCTGAAGACTACCAAGAAATTATTCAAGAACATGCTAGAGATGGCTGGAGGTTCGTACAGATTGTTGCCCCTACGATTGGCAGTTCTGGACAACCTGAATATTTCGACCTCATATTTGAAAAGAAAATATCACTATAATACAAAAGAGCAAGCTTCTCAGCTTGCTCTTTTACTTATGACGACGGTTTTTCCCACCAATTGGAATTGGTTTCGCTAAATATTTAATTCGCTCCATAATACGTGCTGCCTTCATTTCTTCAGCCTCACCACGCTGCGTATACGTTAAATGGTGTTCCAGTTGTTTAAAATCAAAATTAGACGTAAAGAACGTCGGTAAGTTTTCTAACATACGGAATTGCAAGATTGCACCAAGCACATCGTCACGCACAAAGCTTGACATCGCTTCTGCCCCGATATCGTCTAACATTAAAACTTGTACGCGTTTAACCGCATCAATCTTTTCACCAATCGAATTATCTTGAATTGAACTTTTAATTTCACGTAAAAATTCCGGGAAGTATACGAGCATCGAACTTATTTTCTTTCGAGCAAGCTCGTTCGCTATTGCTCCTAAAAGGTACGTTTTTCCTACACCAAATTTACCGTACAAATATAAACCTTGTGCTTTTTTACCTGGTTCATATGTACTTAAAAATTCATTCGCTGCACCAATTGCATCGATACGTGCATTTAAATCAGAAGGGTCTAAGTTTTCCATAGTTGCCTGCAAAATATCCGTTGGCATATATACACTTTGAACGAGTTTTTCATATTTCTTTCTCTCGTCATGCGCTACTTTTCTAACGCAGCGATCGTATTGAATATCAATCATCTTCCCTTGAATAACAAGCTTTGGCTCATAACCTTGTAGCATATTTTTACATGAACCTAAATCCGGACAATCCACGCAACCTACACTTTGTCCAATATATTCATATAACTTCACAAGACTGCGCTCAATCATAGAAGTCGTTACTTCACCCTTATGTTCGTCTATAAATTCTTTCACACGCGGATGCGCCATTACTTCTGCCTTTAGTACTTCATATCTATTTTTAAAGTTTTCATTTTCCATTAATTTTGCAAATGAATTTTGAATATGCTCCATTTTCTCACCTCAAAGAGCGTTCATTCTCTTCTATTAATCACGCTTATATTTTTTTAACACTTCTTCTAGTCGTTTTCTTTCATCTTCTAGCGTACTTGCATCTTTTTCTACACTTATATCTTTCTTCTCTGTTTCTTTCTCTTGTTCTTTCGGCTCTTCTTCCTTAAGCCAATCTGGCACCATTTCTTTCCGCACCGTTTTCTTCGCCGTACGGCCTTTTTTCTTCGTCTCAGCCCACTCTTGATATTGACGGTTCTCTTCTTTCGCTAACGCCATCGCGTCCGCTACTGTACCGACCTTTTTACGTGCCCAATGCCCAGCAATCTTCTCGACATACGTTTTCGCAAGTTTCATATCTGAGCGTAGCATAACGTAATAAATAAGTACATTCACAACTCCTGGTGTCAATTTTTGATTAATCATGACATCTTCAACGATCTGCAAGTCCGCTTTCGTTGCCTCTGCACCACCAGAAATCTCTTTCAATAGTTGTTTTGGCGAGATTTCCTCTAGCTGCTTTATTAACATCTCCTCTTGCGATGAAGGCTCTTTCTCTTTCATCGTACGTGCAGCATGAGGCTGTACTCTTTCACTTAATACCGGTAATGCTTGACCATTTTCAAATTGATACCAATCGCGCGCTCCTTTTCTAAGCCTTTCCGTATCAATTGTTTGCATCTCTGTCACTGCACCAAGAACGATATTTTGCATCGATAACACATCTACACCATACACGTAAGCAAGTGTTATAACGCAGTCTCTCACTTGATCTGTAATCGCCTTTTTAGGAACAAGAGCGGACAATCCATCTACAAATAAAGAGAAATCAAAGAAATCATTCCAAACTTTCGGAGCGTCTCCCTTCTCGTTACTTGGCATAGTTGTCGTTTTTGGAATACGAAGGTCTTCTTGCGCATGCTCCAGCTGTCCTGGATTAAACGAACCAAACACATCATTGAAAGAACGCGTAACATTTTCATAAGAAATAAAATCAAATTCTTCTTCTAAGAAATATTGCTTTACTTGATTATATTTTGTCCGGCTCAATCGATTGTATAAAAAGATACTTAAAACAATATCATCAAAAAACTGCTTCGGAGATAAAGGTGGTTGCAACTCATATATGAACATTCGAATATCTTTTTCTTTCTTAATATATACCTTCAATAGCCCAATTGCCTCTAACTTTACTCGTTCCTCATATATTTCAGGAAGTTGCATTTGCATAGTCACCATAAGGGAATGATGCGTATTCTCTTTTCCAAATACACGATCTTGCTCTAGCTCTCCCCATAGTGTCATGTATAAGCTAAAAGCTCTACTACCTATTAACGGCTGATACAACATCGTTAACACTTTTCGGTCGTAATTGTGCAGTAGCCCTTTCGCACTTACTTTATAACGATCAATCGGCAATAGCTCCATCCATGACTGTTTTTCCATTCTTGCTTTTCCTTTCTCTCATCCAATCTATCCTCTACTTCATTCGTTCTATCTTTATTATATAAATTCTTAGTGAAAAAGAGCTATTAGCTTGCGCTTCTAGCTCTCTTATCCTATTACTTACGGTATGTAAAGAGAATAAAATACAACTTCTACTCTCTTTCTTTTTGCAGTATATCTTTTAATTCTTCAATAAATACATTTAAATCTTTAAATTGACGATATACAGAAGCAAAACGTACGTAAGCAACATCATCAATATCGCGAAGTTCTTCCATGACAATTTCACCAATCATATCACTTTTCACTTCTGATATACCTAAATTACGCAGTTCACGTTCCACGCTTTGTGTTACTTCTTCTAATTGTCTTAAAGATACTGGTCTTTTTTCACACGCTTTAATTAAACCACGTAGAATCTTTTCTTTATTAAACTCTTCTCGTGTGCCTTCTTTTTTTACAACGATAAGAGGTGACTCTTCTACCCTTTCAAAGGTCGTAAAGCGACTTAAGCAGCTTTCACACTCTCTCCTTCTTCGAATAGAGCGCCCCTCGTCTACCGGACGCGAATCTAACACTCTTGTACCATTATGAGAACAGGATGGACAACGCAATACATTCACTCCTTTACACTATACTCTTTATTTTTCTCTACTCACTTCACCTAAAATATATATACAATATTATATAACTCATTCTAACTCTCTTACCACTTTAAGTTTCAGCGCATCACTTTATCATCTCATCCTTAAAAATAAGATGGTATATAGAGCACTACCTCATTTGCAAGAATCCAATTTATTCAACTAACGAGTACGTTATATTTTTCCTTTTTTATAAACTAAAAAAGAGGTGCATTATACACCTCTTTACATTTTAAATCAATTATGTTCTTTTTTAAAGAGCTTTTGTTTCTCTCTGCTTAATTTCGAAGCTACCAGTGCCTCGAGGAAGCTCGATGCTCTCACGCGTTTTCGCGTTTAAACCTTCTGCAATATATTCTGCAGCAACATTTGGATCAATACGATCCCCACAAGTATAAACATCAATACTTGCGTAACCGTGCTCCGGAAAGCTATGAATTGTTAAATGTGATTCCGAGATAATTACTACTCCACTTACACCTTGTGGTGCAAATTTATGGAAAGCAACCTCACGCACTTCAGCACCAGCTTTTAGTGCTGCATCCACAAATAATTGTTCAATATACGGCATGTCATTCAGTTTGTCGAAATCGCAATCCCAAAGTTCAGCAATCACGTGACGACCCATCGTATCCATAGTATCCATTCTACAGTTCCCCCTTGTAAATTTATTCTAACTGTTCGAATTGAAAACTAATTTGCAATTTGGCTTGCTCCACTACCACGGGGGAAAGTTAGTCCAGAGAGGTCCTAACCCTTTAAGTAGTGACTACGTACCTCAGCTCTTAAGTTTACGAGTGTTAGTATACTTTGTTTATTTTCATTTTGCAACAACAGTTTTTTCGATTTTCTGTCATATTTTCCTCTTTACTTTTCCCTAAAAAAAATAAATGATTCACAAATACAGTAATCACAACGTTTCGTGGTATGTCCACTTTCGAAAATATACTCCTATAATTTTTACCTTTTTAGAAAAAAATAAAAAAAGAGGGCAAATATTCACTTGCCCTCCCCTTATTCACTTAAATATGTTGTACATTTTCTTGTTTCGCTAATTCTTCAACAACTAACGTTACAAGATCTACAACACGACGAGAGTAGCCCCACTCGTTATCATACCAAGCAAGTACTTTCACTTTACGATCACCCATTACCATTGTAGATAAACCATCGATAATAGCTGAGTGTGTATTTGTATTAAAGTCGATAGATACTAAAGGCTCTTCGCTGAATTCTACAATACCTTTAAGCGCACCGTTTGCAACAGTTTTGAATGCATCGTTAATAGCTTCAACTGACACATCACGTTTTACATCTACTACTAAGTCAACAAGAGACACGTTTGGTGTTGGTACACGAAGTGCCATACCATGAAGTTTTCCGTTTAAATGTGGAAGAACTTTTGCTAGCGCTTTCGCAGCACCTGTCGTTGTCGGAATGATTGATTGTCCGCAAGCACGTGCTCTTCTTAAATCTTTATGTGGGTTATCAATATTTTTTTGGTCATTTGTATAAGCGTGAACTGTCGTCATTAAACCGTTTTCAATTCCAAACTGCTCATCTAACACCTTCACAACAGGCGCTAAACAGTTTGTTGTACAAGATGCATTTGAAATAACAGTATGTTTTGTAATATCTAATTGGTCTTCGTTCACACCAACTACAATTGTTACATCTTCATTTTTACCAGGCGCTGTTAAAATAACTTTTTTCGCTCCAGCTTCAACGTGAAGAATTGCTTTTTCTTTTGAATTAAATTTACCAGTTGCTTCAATTACAACTTCAACACCTAAATCTGTCCAAGGCAATTCCTTTGGATCGCGATTGTTTAAAAGGCGAATCATTTTTCCATCAACTAATAAGTGATCTTCAAATGCTTCTACTGTTCCGTCAAACTTGCCATGAACTGTATCATATTTAATTAAGTGTGCTAACGTTTCAGATGGATAGCTTGCATTGATTGCTACAATTTCGAATGCGCTTTCTTTTATTGCTTGACGAAATACCATTCTCCCAATACGTCCAAATCCATTAATTGCCACACGAGTCATAATATGTTATCCCCCTTGAATGCGTTATACTATTTATCTCCAATCCCAATAATAGTATAACACAAAAAGGAGATATGTCACTAAGCATTTTCATTAATTTCACAATTTTTTAGTCAATAATGTTCCACTTCCTTAAAATTACCTGCAATTGTGTTTTCGTTCCCATAATTGTGCCATCATTATTTATCACTTCATCTGCATTTTTCACTTTTTCTTCTAACGGCATTTGAGATTGAATACGAGCTGTTGCTTCTTCTTCTGAAAAGTTATTTCGTTTCATTAAACGTTCTAATTGCGTATGCGGCTTAACCGCTACAACTAAAATGCGGTCAACGAGACTTGTTAATTTGCTTTCAAATAAGAGAGGAATATCTAACACAACTGCTTGCATACCTTCTTTTATGTACATTTCCTTTTGCCTATTCATTTCCTCACGTACTGCAGGATGAACAATTTTATTTAACTGCAATCGTTTTTCTTCATTATAGAAAACGACACTTCCTAGTTTTGGACGATCTAGTTCTCCATCTTCTTGTAACACTTCCGTTCCAAATACTTCTACTATTTTGTTATATGCTGGTTTTCCTCGCTCTACAACTTCTCGTGCAATAATATCTGCATCAATTACTGGTATACTCAGTTCACGAAACATTTGAGATACTGTACTTTTTCCGCTTGCAATGCCTCCTGTTAATCCAATTACTACTGTCATCATAATCCTCCTCATAATAAAAGGCGCGAAACTAATGTTCCACGCCCATACTTACATTTTCCAAATTCCAATAATAATGAGTAATACTCCAGGCAGGAATGTAA
Organism: Bacillus sp. 2D03; assembly: GCF_003946765.1. Lineage (NCBI taxonomy): Bacteria > Bacillati > Bacillota > Bacilli > Caryophanales > Bacillaceae > Bacillus > Bacillus sp. 2D03. Next base: position 608,903 of record NZ_RPSJ01000001.1, read on the forward strand.
ATTTTTGTAACCACTTCATATTCGATAAAACCGTTCCAAGTTTCATTCCAATAAATAAAAACAAAGAACTCATAATTGCAACTAATATCGCCATCATAGCGGGTGCATACCCTAATAAAGATGCACCAATTCCGGCACCAAATGAGTCTACAGAAAGAGCGATACCAAGAAGCAATGCTTCTCCTGCAGAAATGGTGCCTGATTTATCAAAATCTGCTACAGTCGGTTTCCTTAAAATTTGAATCACTAGCCCTAGCGAGGCAATCTCTAATTTCCAGACCTTCTCCTCTTGCTTCGGTTCTTCTTTTTTCTCACTTCGAAAAAATTGATATAATACCCAAATCCCTATTCCAATAAGAACAAGCCCACCGATACGCGTTGCGATAACAGGTGAAAATACTTTCGCGATCATATGTCCAATTCCCATTGAAACAAGCATAACAGCCGCTGAACACATTCCGATAATTATAATTGATCTTAGTGGAATTCTTACGCTTCTTAAACCATATGTTAGCCCTACACTACAGCTATCCAAGCTTAATGTAAAAGCTAATAAAATAAGAGATAAATAAAGGTACATCGGTAAGCTCCTCCCTTATACATAGCTCTGCTGTATGTATATGACAAATGCCTATCCGATGTTATCTCTTTTCTATATTCTAGGCTGACAAATTGGGCAGTAATGCGTTCCTCGTCCGCCAACAACTGTTTTTTCTAATATCGTACCGCAAGTTACACATGGTTCTCCCTTTTTTCCGTATACATTTAGGAGTTCTTGGAACGAACCAATTTGCCCTTGTGAGTTGATATACGTTCGAATTGTACTTCCGCCACGCTTCACCGCTTCGCTTAGCGTTGTAACGGTAGCCTCATAAATTCGCTCAATTTCTTCCACTGTTAAAGACGACGCTTCTCGTTCAGGATGAATTTGAGAACGGAATAAAACTTCATCTACATATATATTTCCAAGCCCTACTAAAAGACGCTGGTCCAATAGCACAACTTTTATTTTACGATTCGTCTTTTGCAATCTTTCTTGTAAATACTGCGTTGTCAATTCCGCATCAAATGGCTCCGGACCTAAGTCAGCAAGAGGCATTTGGTTCATTTCTTCACCTTTCTTAAAGAGATGCATCGTACCAAATTTTCTCACATCTTTATAATGTAATTCCGTTCCATCTGTAAATAAGAAACGGACATGCGTATGTTTATCAATCGGCTCATCCTCTTGATGTAGTAAAAACTTACCTTCCATACGCAAATGTGAAACAATAACATAATTTGTTACATATAGAAGCAAAAACTTACCTCTTCGCTTTATATTTTCAATCTTCTCGCCTTTTAGCATTTCTTTAAAAATTTCTGCATCATCCGGTCGTTTCACTATTTTTGGATAAGTAACAATAACATCTTCAATCGTTTTTCCTGTTACAAGATTTTCAAGTGTCCGTCTGACATTTTCAACCTCTGGTAATTCAGGCATTTCATCACTTCCTTATTTTGCGTCGTACCAAGTTGGACCGTAAGAATAATCAACTTTCAGCGGAACTGCGAGTTCAATTGCATGCTCCATTACTTCAGGTACAAGCTTCTCTAATTTTTCAATTTCTTCTTTTGGCGCTTCAAATATCAATTCATCGTGTACTTGCAGAAGAAGACGTGCTTGTAATCCTTCTTCTTCTAAACGATCCGCCATAATAATCATCGCTTTTTTAATAATATCTGCGGCAGTACCTTGAATTGGTGTATTCATCGCTGTACGCTCAGCGAAGCTACGTAAATTGAAATTACGACTCGTAATTTCTGGAATATAACGGCGACGATTTAATAATGTAGCCACATATCCTTTTTGTTTCGCATCTTTTACGATGTCCTCCATGTATTCTTGTACACCAGGGAAACTTTCTAAATACTTTTCAATAAATTCCGCTGCTGCTTTTCTTGTAATTCCTAAGTTTTGTGAAAGACCATAATCACTAATACCATATACAATTCCGAAGTTAACAGCTTTCGCTTGTCGTCTCATATTTGAAGTTACTTCATCTTTTTCAACGCCAAATACATCCATAGCTGTTTTCGTATGAATATCCATATCATGTTGGAATGCTTCAACTAGCCCTTTATCATTTGCAATATGAGCTAATACACGCAGTTCGATTTGTGAATAATCAGCCGCATACATAATCCATCCTTCTTCTGACGGAACAAATGCCTGACGAATCTTTCTTCCTTCTTCTAATCGAATCGGGATATTTTGCAAGTTCGGATCCGTTGAACTTAATCGACCTGTTTGCGTTAACACTTGATTAAAGCGAGTATGAATTTTAGATGAATCTTCATGTACAACTTTCAGTAAACCTTCAATGTAAGTTGAATTTAGTTTCCCTAATTGACGATAATGTAAAATATTTGGAATAATTTCATGGTGATTCATAAGCTTATCTAGTACATCAGCTGACGTAGAATAACCTGTTTTCGTCTTTTTAATAACCGGCAAGTTTAAGTTCTCAAACAGAATAACACCAAGCTGCTTCGGTGAATTAATATTAAATTCTGTTCCCGCAAGCTTATAAATTTCCTGTTCCATTTCCTTTAATCTACCCGCAAGTTCTTCTCCCATATTACGAAGACGCTCTGTATCAACTTTTACACCCTTTACTTCCATATCAGCTAATACACGTGCAAGCGGCAATTCTAACTCTGTAAACAGTTCATATTGCTCATTCTTCTTTAACTCTTCAACGAATGTTTGCTTTACATCATATAATACATGAACTTTACGAGCCACATGCTCCGCTACTACCTCTAACTTTGGAACAGCACGCTTCGCACCTTTTCCGTAAACTTCTTCATCAGATTTCACAGCATGCGTTTCTTTCATTTTCGCTACAGTACGGAAGTCTTTATCCGTATCAGCTGGATCAAGTAAATAAGCAGCGATTAATAGATCAAAGTCAATCCCTTGCATATCTATCCCATTCCATTTCAGTGCAACGATTGCACGCTTCGCATCAAATGTATGCTTTCTCATTTCTCCATCTGCAAGCCACTCTTTAAAAGCATCTGACTTAAGAGCAATGTCTGTCTGAATAAAGTAACATCCATTTTCATTTTGAATACCGAAACCTTGAATGTCTGCTTTATGATAGTTATCTTCTTGTACTTCAACGATAAGCGCACTATCTTGCTGAAGCATTTCTTCTGTAACTTCTTCCACAATATCAAATGTAATATCATCTAATTCAGCTGGAGCAGTTTCTTCTGGCGTAACGCCTAATTTATTTAAAAGAGATGTAAATCCTAAACTCTCGAACATTGGAATGACATCACTTGCTTCATATCCTTTATACGCCATATCATCCACATGAACTGTAATCGGCGCATCTGTAATAATAGTTGCAAGATCCTTACTCATAAGAGCTTGTTCTTTATTTTCTTCCAGTTTTTCTTTTAATTTCTTCCCACTTACTTGATCTATATTTTCATACACCGCTTCAACCGTTCCAAACTGTGTTAACAATTTAATTGCCGTTTTTTCACCAACTCCTGGTACACCCGGTATATTATCTGACTGGTCTCCCATTAAACCTTTCATATCGATAATTTGCTTTGGTGATAAGCTGTATTTTTCAAATAAAGCTTCTTTCGTATATTCATCCACTTCTGTAATCCCTTTTCGCGGAATACATACAAGCGTGTTATCAGAAACAAGTTGAAGTAAATCTTTATCTCCTGAAATAACTTTTACACTTGCCCCTTGCTCACTCGCTTCTTTCGCTAACGTTCCCATGATGTCATCCGCTTCATAATTTTCTAATTCATAACGCGGTACATTGAACGCATCCAGCATCTCACGAATAAATGGGAATTGCTCTGATAATTCAGGTGGAGTCTTTTGACGCCCTCCTTTATACTCACTATACGTTTTATGACGGAACGTTGTTTTGCCTGCATCAAACGCCACTAACATATGAGTTGGCTTTTCTTCCTCTAATATTCTCATTAACATCATTGTAAAACCGTAAATTGCGTTCGTATGTATACCTTTGTCGTTATTTAAAAGCGGTAGTGCAAAGAAAGCACGGTACGCGATATTATTACCATCTACTAATACGACCTTTTTTTCCAAAATTAAAACCTCCCCATACAAATTTGAAATGATTTTTTTCACAGAAAAAAACCGTTCCTTTCCTCTCTCTATATTAACATGACTAATAGAGAGAAGAAAAATAACGGCTATTTTCTTTCATATATAAAACAGACTTATATTGGCATAAAGGGAAGTGACGAGAACAGCTTAACTATTCTCGTCCAAAATTACTCCTTGGATGAAGGGGTTTTCATGTATTATATTAACAGAGCTTTATTAATATTTAATTAAGCCATTGTTAATATATTGTAAACATCCTTCATCCTATTTTTCAGTTGCTGATTTCGGTAAAACAACTGTAAACGTTGTCCCTTCTCCAACTTCACTATCTACTGTAATCGTACCTTGATGCGCCTCAACTAAATGCTTTACGATCGACAATCCAAGGCCGGTACCACCAGTATTTCTACTTCTTGCTTTATCCACCCGGTAGAAACGTTCAAAAATACGCGGAATTTCCTCTTTACTAATACCAATTCCAGTATCCGATACTTTTATATAAGCATTATATTTATCTTCCGCTAACTCTACTGAAACAACGCCTCCAGCCGGTGTATATACGATTGCGTTATTAATTAAATTAATAAAGATTTGTTTCAAACGACTTGGATCTCCAATAACAGAGGCACGTTTTAATACATTCACTTGTAAAGAGATTTCTTTTTCTCCTGCTTTATTATCAAGCACCATATGAATATCTTCAAGCAGCCCCTTCATGTCAACGGTTCCCATATTTAATTTAAATCCTTGTTGTTCGATCTTCGACAAATCTAATAAATCTTCAATTAATCCTTGCATGCGCTCACTTTCTTTTAAAATAATGTGCAAGAAATGTTCGCAGAATTTTTTATTATCCATCGCTCCGTCTAAGAGTGTTTCTGAAAAACCTTTAATAGAAGTAATCGGTGTCTTTAATTCATGAGAAACATTCGCTAAAAAGTCTTTTCTCATTTGTTCTAATTTCTTTAACTCTGTTATGTCATGGAATACGAGAACAATCCCTTTCCATTCATGGTTTGTCCCGATAATCGGCGCTCCATATACTTCGAAATGCTTCCGTTCAATTCCAAGTGGCAATAACATTTGTTTACGCACTTTCACTTCTGTCATAAAGATTTCTTCTACAAGCTCAATAATTTCTGTATGATGAAACGATTCATAATATAAGCGATCTAAATATTCTTCATCTGTTACGTGGAAAGTTTCCTTATAAGAGCGGTTTACAAGGTTTATATATCCTCGGCTATCAATTAAAATCATTCCACTTCCCATATTTTCAATTAACGTGTGCAGACGATCTTGTTGCATTTCTTGTTCAAGTGTCATCTCTTGTAAATTTCGTGCTAAAATATTAATCGCTTTACTCAGCATTCCTGTTTCATCCGAATGACTTTCGTATGCACGTGCTTTATAATTACCCTTTGCCAATTCAATTGCAACTTTCGTAACCGATTCAATTGGCCTAATATATTGCCCTGTAATTTTCATACCTAAAAATACAACTACGAGACAAGCAATGACAAATCCGATAATTAATAATCCCCACGTTTTTTGATGTACGTCTCTTAAAGGATCAATTATACTTTTCACCAAAATGTATCCTTGTTTTCCTTCTACATCTTGAACGAACACCGCATGATAAAATTCATTCTTTCGATCCGTTTCTTTCGTAATTACTTTACTTCGTTGTTTTGCCACTTCCGAAGAAAGTTCTTTAATCGTCTCTGGACTAAATGCCAATTCTTGTCCTTTTCTATATTGAACTTTCTTTTTTTCATCCAAAAATACGATAGAAGCTGGTATTTTTTCTTCTAACTTTTCAAATACGTATGGATTTTTTAAGACATTATTAAAACCTTGCTCTTCTGCTAACGTCGCAACATACTCCGTCTCTTTTACCATTCTCTCTTTAGCATGATCTATATAGTAGTTTTCAAACACAGTTTCTAGTAATAAACCTAGTCCAACTAAAATAAATACAATAAGAGAAACAAATGTAAAAAGAAGCCTGGAACGAAATTTATTCATTCCCTTTTGGCTCCTCTAATTTATATCCTAAACCACGTATCGTTTTAATGTACGTCGGTTTTTTCGTATTTTGTTCAATTTTATCGCGCAAATGACTAATATGAACATCAACAATTCGTGTATCACCAGCAAAATCATAATTCCATACAGCACTTAATAATTGATCACGTGTCAACACGCGACTTTTATTTTTCGCAAGATACACAAGTAGTTCAAATTCTTTTGGTGTTAATTCAAGCTTTCTTCCTTGGAAATAAGCCTCATAAAACTCCGGTAAAATTTTAAGTTCTGCAATTGTGATGCTATCTTCGTCTGGCGCTTCTGCAACTTGTTCTTCTTGTTGTAATTTCGTGCGGCGCAAAATTGCCTTCACACGAGCAACAACTTCTCTTGGACTAAATGGCTTTGTCATATAATCATCTGCCCCAAGTTCAAGGCCTAGCACCTTATCAAACTCATCATCTTTTGCCGTTAACATTAAAATCGGCGTCATAACGCGCTGCAATCGTAATTCTTTACACACTTCCATACCATCCATTTTCGGAAGCATTAAATCTAATATAATTAAATCTGGGCGTTCTGTTGTCGCTTTTTGAAGCGCCATTTCTCCATCCATCGCTGTTATAACTTCAAACCCAGCTTGTTGTAAATTAAATTCGATTAAAGTTAAGATAAATTCCTCATCATCAACTACTAAAATACGATTGTTCATTCTTTTCCTCCAAGTTATAGACTTGAAACCTTCTTCATCCTAGTATTTTCCCCGTTATTCTCATCATACTAGAAAACAAGGTCCCTCTCAATATAATTGTCTATTCATGGATTCGGATTGTGCTATTGTTATTCCTAAAAACAATTACGTTCGCCTCAATTATGTTTTGTTATCCATACTTTATATACTTCCATATCGTTATTAAATTCTACTTCCGTATGAATATTGAGTTCTCGATTTTGCGCTAAGAGAAAAGATAAAGCATACGCTATTTTATAATCTGGTGTTTCATATCCATCAAATACTCTCCCGTACATTTCACTCACAAACCCGTCTGTCCACACTTCAGCTTCTCTTACCGTTTCAAAGATCACTCTTCTCTTTTCCACCTCACCTAAAAAACCACTCCTTTAATTGACTTCAATTACCGATAATAATATTATTAATCTTAATATATAAATTAATAATATTTGGAGGTCTATTATGCGACTAATACTATCCATTCTATCTTTAGCAGTCACATGTATCCTTGCTTTTAACGCTCCTAGCTGGGATACGATTAAAACGGGTTGCTCAGAATTTGCTGAAGGGTTCAAAGAAGGGTTTTTCAACTAAAAATGGCGCTAGCATCCTTATTAAAGGTATGCTAGCGCTATTTTTAGTTTCATCTTTTAAAAGTTATCTAATGCTTTTTCCATAATGGAAACAGATTTATAAGGTGGCGTTACTGTTAATGAACCCTTTACAACAGTTTCTCCTTTTTCATCATGAGCAGATACAAGCATATCAATTGTATGTTCCTCCTCAGAAACAGCCACAACTTCAAAGTGGATTTGTAACGTTTCATAATGGTGAACATGTTTCACGAATGTAAGGTCCTTTCTCGTAATATGACTTCCTGGACCCGGTAAATATTTCGTAACCGCCGTTGTAATCATTCCCGTTAGCATAATGCTTGGTACAATCGGCTTTTCATACGGAGTTTGGGATGCGTAATCATGCTGAATATATAATGGATTGGCATCATTCGTTAACCCTAAGTACAATAACAAATCTTTATCCTCAATTTTTTCAGTGATAGATAATTTCTCTCCTACTGTAATTTCATCCATTTTACGACCAATTTGAACTTTTTTCTTTAACATGTTACAACCCCCTCCGATTTTTTCACCTTATTATCCTACTAAAAGCGATACCTTATCCGAAATTTACTATGATGAGGGCAATGTATAGTATAAATCTACAGTTTCATTATAGGATATTACAAATGATAGCGTTTTCATATTATTTCAAAAAAACAATTCGGTAAATAGTAGAAAAAGATTCGGAATCCCGAATCTTTTTCACTACTATTCAATTATTAAACAAGAACTTTCATTACGTTACGTACAGATTCTACAGAGCGATCTAACGCTTCTTTTTCATCTGCAAGAAGTTCTAATTCAATAATTTTTTCAATTCCGTTACCACCTAGAATTACTGGTACCCCTAAGTAAAGGTCACTATAACCATACTCACCTTCAAGGTACGCAATAGCCGGTAATACACGGCGTTGATCTTTTAAGATTGCTTCTGTCATTTCAACTAAAGAAGCTGCTGGTGCGTAATATGCACTACCGTTTCCTAATAAGCCTACAATCTCACCGCCACCTTTACGTGTACGTTCTACGATTGCTTCTAAACGCTCTTTCGGAATTAACGTTTCTAACGGAATACCGCCTGCATAAGAATAACGCACAAGAGGTACCATGTCGTCACCGTGTCCACCAAGAACAAATCCTGTAATATCTTTTACAGAAAGATTTAATTCTTGTGCGATGAATGTACGGAAACGAGCTGTATCTAATACACCCGATTGACCGATAACACGCTCTTTCGGGAATCCTGCTTCTTTAAATACAGAATATGTCATTGCATCAACTGGATTTGTTAACACAACAATAATTGCATTTGGTGAATGTTTTGCAATGTCGCGCGTAATACTTTTCATAATTTTAGAGTTTGTTGCTACTAAGTCATCACGGCTCATACCAGGCTTACGTGCAATACCTGCTGTAATAACGACAACGTCAGAATCAGCAGTATCTGCGTAATCAGATGTTCCAATAATGTTAGCATCAAAACCTTGTACTGGGCTCGCTTCTAACATATCTAACGCTTTCCCTTTTGTTGGATTTTCCAGTTGTGGAATGTCCACTAATACAACATCTGCAAGTTCTTTTTGTGCTAATAAGAATGCCGTTGTTGCTCCTGTAAATCCTGCACCGATGACTGAAACTTTCTTGCGTTTGATTGTCATAATTTACCCCCCGCTTTAATTATGCGTTTTTGATTATCGCTACATCCATGTTTTTAATAAGTTCATTAGCGAACTCAGAACATTTCACTTCTGTTGCACCTTCCATTAAGCGTGCGAAATCATAAGTTACTACTTTTGAAGCAATTGTTTTCTCAACAGAAGCAGTTACTAATTTCGCAGCTTCGTTCCATCCTAAGTGTTCTAATAATAATACACCTGAAAGAAGAACAGAAGATGGGTTTACTTTATCTAAACCTGCATATTTTGGAGCTGTACCGTGTGTAGCTTCAAAGATAGCATGTCCAGTCACATAGTTAATGTTTGCACCAGGTGCAATACCAATTCCACCTACTTGTGCAGCAAGTGCATCAGAGATATAGTCACCATTTAAGTTCATTGTTGCAACAACATCGAACTCACGTGGACGAGTTAAAATTTGTTGTAAGAAGATGTCTGCAATAGAATCTTTTACGATGATTTTTCCAGCCACTTCAGCGTCTGCCATCGCTTTATTCGCTGCATCTTTACCATCTTTTTCAACAATACGATCGTATTCAGCCCAAGTAAATACTTTGTCGCCGAATTCTTGTTCCGCTACTTCGTAACCCCAGTTTTTGAAAGCACCTTCTGTAAATTTCATAATGTTTCCTTTATGAACTAATGTAACAGAAGAGCGTTTTTCGTTAATTGCATATTGAATTGCAGCACGAACAAGACGCTTTGTCCCTTCTTCTGAAATCGGCTTAATACCAATACCAGATGTTTCTGGGAAGCGGATTTTATTAACACCCATTGCTTCTTTTAAGAAAGCAAGAACTTTTTCTGCTTCTGGAGATCCTTGTGCATATTCAATTCCAGCATAAATGTCTTCTGTATTTTCACGGAAAATAACCATATCAGTATCTTCCGGACGTTTTACAGGTGAAGGAACACCTTCAAAATAACGAACTGGACGTAGACATACATATAAATCTAATTCTTGACGAAGTGCTACGTTTAGAGAACGAATACCACCGCCAACTGGAGTTGTAAGTGGACCTTTAATCGCGATTAAATATTCACGAATTAAGTTTAAAGTTTCTTCTGGTAACCACTCGCCTGTTTGGTTGAATGCTTTTTCCCCTGCAAGCACTTCTTTCCAAACGATTTTCTTCTCACCATCATAAGCTTTTTCAACTGCTGCTTCTAGTACGCGAGATGCAGCTGCCCAAATATCAGGACCAATTCCATCTCCCTCGATAAATGGAATAATCGGATTGTTTGGTACATTCATAACACCATTAGTTACAGTAATTTTTTCACCTGTCGTCAATGTGATAACCCCCATGTTTGAAATTTCATATGTATGAAACTGAGGGAATAACCCCTCAGTTCAAACCGTTAGTCAAATTAAAATATTCTAATCATTACATCTTTCCGAAAAAATCAGACTTTTGAAAGCGTATTTTCACTATCAAAATAGTGTTATTCGCTTATCGTTGTGCAATTGGAACATACACTTGATGCGTTGGTCCATTATAATCAGCACGCGGACGAATTAAACGGTTGTTTTCATATTGTTCTAGAATATGAGCTAACCAGCCTGACATACGGCTAATTGCAAAAATAGGTGTAAATAAGTCATGGTCAATTCCTAAACAATGGTATACAGAAGCTGAATAGAAATCAACATTTGGTGGAAGACCTTTTTCTTTTGTTACAATGTCTTCAATTTTGATAGACATATTATACCATTTCTCTTCTCCTAAAAGCACGCATAATCTCTTAGACATTTCACGTAAGTGTTTTGCACGTGGATCACCCTGCTCATACACACGGTGGCCAAAGCCCATGATTTTCACTTTATTTTGAAGAGCATTATGAATATATGACTCTACATTTTCTTCTTCACCAATCTCAGTTAACATCTTCATTACATTTTCATTTGCCCCACCGTGAAGAGGACCTTTTAATGCACCGATTGCTGCTGTAATACCAGAATATACATCTGAAAGTGTAGCTACGCAAACACGTGCAGTAAATGTAGAAGCGTTTAACTCATGATCTGCATGAAGTACAAGCGCCTTATCAAAAGCTTCAATTTCAACTTCATTTGGCTCGCGATCATTTAACATGTACAAGAAGTTTGCAGCTAATGATAAATCCTTTCTTGGCTCAACAATATCTAAACCTTTACGGATTCTCGCGTAAGCAGCAACTAAAGTTCCGACTTGCGCCTGTAATTTAACCGCTTTCAAATAATTGGACTTTTCATCCATAATTTCAGCGCTCTCATCGTATAATGATAGCATGGAAATTGCAGTTCGTAAAACAGACATCGGATGTGCAATTTTTAAATCTACTTGTTTCAAATATGTTAAAATCTCACCTGGAACTTTATAGTATTCTGATACAATTTCATTAAATTCCGCTAGTTCTTTTTCATTAGGAAGCTTGCGGTGCCATAATAAGTACACTACTTCTTCAAACGTAGCATTCTCAGCTAAATCATCAATATTATACCCAACATAAGTTAATGTATCATCAATAATAGAGCTCACAGATGATGTTGTTGCTACTACCCCTTCTAAACCTCGAATAACAGTCATGACATTCTCTCCTTTTCCTGAAAATTCTCCCAACCTTGCTCCTTATATCTATTTGCTCCCCTTTTGAATTATGAACGCCCGTTCACTCTTTAGGCAAGCAAAATGCACGATCATGCAAATTTGTTGCGATGTTCCCCTCTTATTGTCCATTGTTTACATGGAAAGCATGAGCGTGAATGTCTCCCCGAATCCTCACGCTCAAAACAACAAGTTAGTGAGGAAAATACATTCCGAAGAGTTTTATGATAAAAACAACATAAAACAATATCATTATAAAATTGTTTTATGTTGTTTTTATTTTATCTGGTGTAAAGTCTCTGCTGTTATGTAACTTTTCAAAGTTTCTAATCCTATTATAAACAATTATCTGACTTTTGTGAACAGAAAGAATTCAAAAATTTTATATTACTATAAAATTCCTTATTTAAACATTTGTATAATACTCATAACCGCATAGGCAATTCCAGCCCCAATTAACGGACCAACAGCAACCCCATTAAATAGCGCAACCGCTATAATTGTCCCAAAAACAAGCGCAGTTGTAATGTGAGGATCCGTCGTCAACAATTGTACGCCGCCTTTCGCTAACAAAGCGACCGCTACACCTGAAGCTAAAGCAATCCACGCATAATAAGATTTCGCCGCTTCTCCAAGTTGTTTAAAACCTATTTCTCCTGTCGCAATCGGTACGAGCACCGCTATTGTAATGACCGTTACACCTAGGTTAATTCCTTTCGTTTGTAAATAAGGAAAGACCTTATCTCCTAAAAACGTAAACTTCAATAAAAATAACACACCAATAGCTACAGTAAGCGATTGGTTTTTAGCAATAAGTCCTATAATAAGTAGTATGAATAAAAATAACGTTGACTGACTAATCATGTTTGCACTTCCTTTCTGAAAATAATGAACTCATTTCCAAACAAAAATACCTTTAAACCTATCGTTATACATGCTATATCGATGCCTATTCAACATGAATCACTTCATTTTTTATGTATTTTAAAATGACAAACTGAGACTTTCACCAAAAAAATTAAGCATGTATACATTTTTGAAAACAGTCGTCTCTTCTTTCTTTTCTAATAAGAAACAGGTAAAATAAAAAGAAGAGAAAATGAAGTTTTTACCATATAGTAGAAGCATCAACACCAAGCTTTCACAGTCACTCACATACTGAAAAAGCAGGAAAAATCCATCATTCCACTATAACATAAAGTGAAACTTTAATCAGTGGGGCATTTTCCACTGATTATTAGCCTTCACCAATCGGGCTTTTACGGGCAGTTTATCTCTAGCTAACTCCTTTGATCCAGCCGCACTTCGGGTAGGAGATTTACTTGCCCGCAAATAGCGGGGTAAAGTGAAACTTTAATCAGTGGGGCACACTCGTTATAAGTTGAACGAATTAGGATAATCCAAATTGGAATGGGAGGTATACATCTTTGAACCGAAACTTACTATATATGATATTGAGACTCATATTTGTCATTGTAGCAACGGTAGCTGGGTTCTATGTATTACTATACATGTCAGGGCTTATCTATCCTTTTATTATCGCTTTTGCATTTGCTTATTTGATTAATCCTGTCGTCAATTTCCTTAATCAAAAACTACAATTTCCTCGCGCACTAGCAGTACTCGTTAGCTTAATTCTCGTATTTGGAGCTATCGTTGGACTTGTTACATATCTTGTGACTGAAGCAATATCTGCCACAACATACTTACTACAACTTGTTACAGTAAAGTTTCCAGATATCGTTACATTCGCTCAGCAATTTGCACTTAATCATATTATGCCTCTCTACGATGATTTAATCTCTAAATTTAATCATCTTGGAGAACCACAGCGCTATACAATTACACAAAACATTCAAAACTTAGGAACAGAAGCAACAACACAAATGAAAGAACTTTTAACCGCCATTATAAGCGGGTTAACGAATTTCATTAGTGCACTGCCAACAACTTTAACTGTCCTTGTATTCATTTTATTAGCCACTTTCTTCATCAGTTACGATTGGCACCGTCTTGCTCAGAAAGCAAGAAAATTGCTACCGAATCGTGTACATGGCTATGGAAAAACTATTTTTGTCGACTTAAGAAAAGCTTTGTTTGGTTTTGTGAAAGCACAACTTACACTCGTATCTATGACAACCGTCATTGTACTAATCGGGCTTTTAATATTACGCGTACCATACGCCATTACTATTGCGATTATTACAGGAGTTGTAGATTTACTACCATATTTAGGAACAGGTGCAGTCTTTGTTCCATGGGTTATATACGTATTTTTCACTGGCGATACCGCATTCGCCATTGGTCTTCTCATTTTATACATCGTCGTGATTGTCCAAAGACAAATTATGGAGCCGAAAGTACTTTCATCTAACATCGGTCTCGATCCATTAGCAACACTCGTCGCTCTATTTGTCGGCTTTAAACTTTTTGGCTTTTTAGGATTAATCATCGGCCCAGTCACCTTAGTACTACTTAATACATTACACAAAGCTAATGTCTTCCATGACTTGTGGAAATATATTAAAGGTTCACCTTCAAAATAATAGTTTCTAATTCATACACAACAAAAAACTTACATGTAATCAGTGGGAAATTCCCACTGATTATTCCTTGTACTTATTTTTCATACTCATTACATAAAACAAGAGAATTGCACTCAAAAAAGATAATTCTCTTGTTTTTTTGCATAAAAAACGCATATTTCGTGGTATTTTTACATATTTATTCTATTTATTTTATAATTATTATTTACATTTATTACTTTTTATGTAAATGAATAATTATACAAAATAGCATAAAATAAGACTTCAACTAACAATCTCCGCCTTTTTATATGAATTTTTTACACCAATCGTTCCTTTATATAAGAAAGCAAAACTTTAATTTAGCAGCATTTCCCTCCATCTTATTCACCTAAATTAATAGCACTAAAAAATCACAAGTTTAATCGAAGCACAACAAGAGTTCAAACGAAAATTATATAGCAAATATAATGAGCAGACGTTTTGTTCATCCCCACTCATCATTCGCCCCACATCAGACACTTACGAGCAGCCCAATTTCGAGATAGAAATTCCACCCCACAAATAGCGTGGTAAAACAAAGCTTCAATTAGAAAGTCCCCCTCCTCTTACAAGACAAAAAATAGCACTTAGATTTCTACAATCTAAGTGCTATTTCTGAATAATAATAGTAGAGTTCTTTCTAAATTTCCATTCCATCCACTTCATAACAAGCGGCTTCAATAAAGCTCTCGTAATAGGGATCACGCAGATAAACCCTAGCACATCTGTCACATACCCAGGAAGCACTAAGAGAATACCTCCTACAAATACAAAAATACCATCTAGTACCGCCTCACCTGGCATTTCCCCTCTATTCAACTTAGATTGAATCTCTCCAAGCACTTTAAACCCTTGTCTTTTCGCCAAATACACACCTACAACACCTGTAAATACAATCATAGCGAACGTAGACCATAAACCTATTACATGACTTGATCCAATTAAGACCGTAATCTCAATCGCTGGTATTAAAATAAACAAGAATAGTAACCATTTCATAGTTCTACACCTCTCTCACATCTCACTTTTAATGCCCTCACAACGCCTATATACATCATATGAAATATAGATATCCTTTCATATTAAAGCCCATAACAAACAGCTTTTAAAAGCAATTCTAGGCGCTTTAAGCTAATTCTATCTCGTTTTTGTGTAAAAAAAAAAAAAGAGAAGGACTCCGATCCTTCTCTCCGTATTACTTATAGCACTTCCGCATGTCCATTATAAACAATTCCGCGTGCTGCATCAACTGTTACTTCTTGGCCATTTTTTAAAGTTGCTGTTACGCCGTTTACACCAACGATAACAGGAATACCGATTGATACGCCTACAACAGCTGCATGGCTTGTTAAGCCACCTTCTTCTACAACTAAAGCCGCAGCTTTTTCGATTGCAGGAATCATATCTTTATCAGTGCTTGTTGTAACAAGGATATCACCTTCGTTTACGTTCGCTACAGCTTCAGCAGCTGTTTTTGCTACAACTACTTTACCTTTTGCAGCTTTACGACCGATTCCTTGTCCTTTAGCAATTTCTTCACCAACAACGTGGATTTTCATTAAGTTTGTTGTACCAGTTTCAGCAACTGGAACACCCGCAGTAATCACTACAGTATCTCCAAGTCCGATTAGACCTGCATCCATACCTGTTTGAATTGCTGTATCTAACATTTCGTCAGTTGAAGCTGCGCGCTTCTCAGCCATAAATGCTTGTACACCCCAAACAAGTGCAAGACGACGTCCTACTTGCTCGTCAGATGTTACAGCTACGATTGGAGATTTTGGACGGTATTTAGAGATCATTTTCGCAGTATATCCACTTTCTGTTGGAGCTACGATTGCAGCTACATCAAGAGCAAGTGCTGTATGCGCAACAGATTGGCTAATTGCATCTGTAATTGTTGGAGTGAACTCTTTAATACGTTTTTTGAACATATCTTCATATTGTAATGATTTTTCAACACGTACCGCAATGTTAGCCATCATTGTTACCGCTTCTACTGGGTATTGTCCAGCAGCTGTTTCACCTGAAAGCATGATTGCATCTGTACCATCGAAGATTGCGTTAGCTACGTCACTTGCTTCCGCACGAGTTGGACGTGGGTTACGTTGCATAGAATCTAACATTTGTGTTGCAGTAATAACTGGTTTACCTAACACGTTACATTTTTTAATTAGACGTTTTTGTACTAACGGTACTTCTTCTGGTGGAATTTCTACACCCATGTCACCACGAGCTACCATTAAACCGTCAGAAACTTCTAAGATTGAATCGATGTTGTCGATACCTTCTTGGTTTTCGATTTTTGGTACAATTTGGATGTATTGAGCGTTATGCTCTTCTAATAATTCACGGATTTCTAATACGTCAGACGCTTTACGTACGAATGAAGCTGCAATGAAATCAACTTTTTGCTCGATACCGAAGATGATATCTTTTACGTCTTTTTCAGTGATACCAGGAAGCTTAATGCTTACGTTTGGTACGTTAACACCTTTTTTATTTTTTACAGTTCCGCTGTTAAGAACTTTTGTACGGATGTTTCCGTCAGCTTTTTCGATTACTTCTAGTTCGATAAGACCGTCATCGATTAGAATACGAGAACCTGGGTCTACATCGTCATAAAGACCAGCATAAGATACAGAGAACTTCTCTGCAGTACCTAATACTTGCTCAGTAGAAAGAACTACTTCTGCACCTGTTACAAGCTCAGCTTGTCCGTCTACGAAGTCGTGAGTACGGATTTCTGGACCTTTTGTATCAAGTAAGATACCAACTGTTTTACCAGTTTTCTTTGAAGCTTCACGAATGTTTTTAATACGAGCTCCGTGCTCTTCATGGCTACCATGAGAGAAGTTTAAACGAGCAACGTTCATACCTGCTTCGATTAATTGCTCTAATTTTTCAATACTTTCACTAGCAGGACCTATAGTACATACAATTTTAGTTTTACGCATATTGCACCTCCGAAAATTATGAAACCGTTCCCAAATATCTGACATTACGCCGATTAGATGGATAATTCTTTAGATAATTGATACATATCTTTATCGATTGTATGCTTTTGAGCTAACGCTTCGATAATATCATGATCAACAAGTTTGTTATCTTGAATACCTACACAACGTCCACCTTTACCAGCAATTAACAATTCAACTGCTCTTGCGCCAAGACGACTTGCTAATACACGGTCTTGTGCACTTGGTGATCCACCACGTTGTACGTGACCTAATACAGTTACACGAGTATCAAAGTTTGTTGCTTCTTCAATGTGCTTACCGATGTCAATTGCACTTCCAACACCTTCAGCTACAACGATAATACTGTGTTTTTTACCACGTTCACTACCACGCTTCAGACGAGCGATAACATCATCCATATCATACTCTTCTTCTGGAATTAAGATTGTTTCCGCACCATCAGCTAAACCAGCCCATAATGCGATATCACCAGCGTGACGTCCCATTACTTCGATAACATATGTACGTTCATGAGATGTAGCTGTGTCACGAATTTTATCAATTGCATCAATAACAGTGTTTAAAGCTGTATCGAAACCAATTGTGAAGTCTGTTCCAGGGATATCATTGTCGATTGTACCTGGTACACCAACACATGGGAATCCTTGTTCAGTTAATTTTTTAGCGCCTTGGTAAGAACCATCTCCACCAATAACAACAAGTCCTTCGATACCGTGTTTCTTTAATTGCTCGATACCTTTTAGTCGTACTTCTGGATCTTTAAACTCAGGACATCTTGCTGTATATAATTTTGTACCACCGCGGTGGATAATATCGCCAACAGAACCAAGTTCTAATTTTTCAATGTGACCAGAAATTAATCCAGCGTATCCATGGTAAATACCATATACTTCAATATCATGGAAAATCGCTTTACGAACAACTGCACGAATGGCAGCATTCATACCAGGTGAATCTCCACCACTTGTTAATACACCAATACGTTTCATTTGTACTCACCTCATAAAGATTATTTGCCTTATAATAAAATAACACGAAAAAATATAAAAATACAATGGAGAAGATGTGTCTTTTCATAATAAAAACGTGCATTCGCGAAGTGGAACGCACGCTTTTCTTATTTTATCCAAATGGAAGCGTTTGAAAACGAAACTTGCCCAATTTTCATATATTTTTCATAACGTTTTTCGATTAATTCATCTTTCGAAATTCCGTTTAATTGTTCAAAAGTTTTTCGAATCATTAAATCTATATTTTCTGACTGTTTCAAAATATTACGGTGAGCTCCGCCTCTTGCTTCTGGAATAATTTCGTCAATTACACCTAATTCTTTCAAATCTGCTGCTGTAATTTTCATTGCCTCTGCAGCTTCCTTTGCTTTTCCTGCATCTTTCCAAAGAATTGCCGCTGCACCCTCTGGTGTAATAACAGAATAAGTGGAATTTTCTAGCATATGAATGTAATCTCCTACTCCAAGACCTAGCGCACCACCACTACCGCCTTCACCAATAACGATACAAATAACTGGTACCGTTAAACCTGCCATCTCAAATAGGTTGCGGGCAATAGCTTCACTTTGTCCACGTTCTTCAGCTGCTTTACCAGGATAAGCTCCCTTCGTATCGATGAAACAAATAATAGGACGATTAAACTTTTCCGCTTGTTTCATGAGACGCAGTGCTTTTCGATATCCTTCTGGATGAGGCATTCCAAAGTTACGGCGAATATTTTCTTTCGTATCTTTTCCGCGCTGATGCCCAATTACAGTTACAGGCATCCCTTTATATTTCGCAATGCCGCCGACAATCGCTGCATCATCGCCAAATAGACGATCTCCATGACATTCGAAAAAATCAGTAAATAAGTGCTCAATATAATCGAGCGTTGTCGGTCGTTCTGCATGACGAGCAATTTGAACACGGTCCCATACTTTTAGATTGCCGTATATATCTTCCTCTAAATTTTCTAGCTTTTCTTCCAAAATACGAATCTCCTCACTGAAGTCCATCTGGCTGTTTTTCGTATAGTCTTTCAGTTCACGAATCTTATTTCTTAGCTCAACAACTGGTTTTTCAAATTCTAGCTCTGCCATACAGCCATTTCCCCTCCTTGATGAACTTCTAAAATCTTGCGAAGCGATTCTCTCATATCATCACGATGCACCACCGCATCTAATTGACCATGATCTAGTAAGAATTCTGCCGTTTGGAAATCTTCCGGTAGTTTCTCACGCACCGTTTGTTCAATTACACGTCTACCAGCAAATCCGATAAGTGCACCTGGTTCTGCAAGATTATAATCACCAAGTGAAGCGAAACTCGCTGAAACCCCGCCCGTCGTTGGGTGAGTCATAACAGAAATAAATAATCCTCCTGCATTACTATGCTTTTTCAAAGCTACGCTTGTTTTTGCCATTTGCATTAAACTTAATATCCCTTCTTGCATACGGGCACCACCCGAAGCAGTAAAGATAATAAATGGAACTTGTAAGTCGTACGCCTTTTCAACCGCACGGGCGATTTTTTCTCCTACTACAGAGCCCATGCTCCCCATTCGAAAACGAGAATCCATTACTGCAACAACAACAAG
Source organism: Bacillus sp. 2D03 (assembly GCF_003946765.1). NCBI lineage: Bacteria > Bacillati > Bacillota > Bacilli > Caryophanales > Bacillaceae > Bacillus > Bacillus sp. 2D03. The sequence continues at coordinate 628,835 of NZ_RPSJ01000001.1, forward strand.
CATGTCATCAATTGTTCCTTCACCAGTTACAACCGCTTCGTTCAATTCAGTCTTCTTACGATCGCTCTCTAGTTTCTCTTCATAACCTGGAAACTCGAGTGGATTTAATGAAACCATTTCTTTGTCATACTCACGGAATGACCCTTCGTCCAATATACTATCAAGACGTTCCCATGCATTCATAGGATGATGATATCCACAATTCACACATACTTTTAAATTTTTTAGAAGTTCTTTCGTATACATGATTTTTTTACATTCCGGACATTTTGTCATAACGCCATCTGGTACATCTTTTCGTACTTGTTCTGAAGGTATTGCAGCGTACTTTTTCTTTTTCACGAATAAATCTCTTAGCACAATTTGACCCCCTTCGTTGAGAGCTAAGGTTAGCGTAAGAAGAAAATGGGGCTAACACCAAAGTTTGATGTTAGCCTTATCTTCTCAATCTGTCTAATAACCTCACTCTTTACGTTTAACTTTAACCGCTACGCGGTAGAATGTTTGTCATAACGTGTCATGGTCATTTCGACAAATTTTATACATTACGAGTGAAACTGTATATTCTCTACTAATTCATCGTAAATTTTTAGTGCATCATTTTCTTGTTTTTCTTCCAAAGTAGCGTAAAGCTTTCTATACATATCGATAGAATCTCTTGAAACTTTACAAGAAAGCGTTGATACGTAATCATTTACGATCATCCAAATGCGATATAGTAAATAATTATCGACTTGTTCAATAAGTGTTTTAAAGAACGTTTGATGAAGCATTGGAATTGAGTTTTCGTTTCCTTCGAGCACTTGATGTAATTTACTTAGCACTTTAGAAAACGTTTCTTTCGGTAAATTACATACAATTCGAATCATATCTTTCTCGAGTAACCGTTTCGTTTGTAATAAATCACGAATTGTTTTCTCATCTTGCAATAAGAACGGAGCAATTAATTGTACAAGACCGTTATCATAAAAGTTTCGAATAAACGTCCCTTCACCACGTCTCGTTTCAATCAATCCTACCAGTTCTAAAGCACGCAATGCTTCTCTTACAGAGGAACGTCCTACGTTTAAGCGTGAACTTAACTCACGCTCAGACGGCAAACGATCCCCCGCCACCAATCCATCCTCTTCCATAATGGAACGGATTTTTTTTACAATTTCGAGATATACTTTTGTATTTGATGATGTCAATGGAAATTCCTCGCTTATTCTTTACCAATCAGCGCTAATTGTTTTGTTTTTTCAGCGATCTCATTTGGATCTACTTGACGGCGAGCTACTCCTGTCTCCATTGCTGCTTTTGCAACGTAAGCCGCTACTTGAGGCGCTACACGCGCGTCAAATGGTGCCGGAATGATATAGTCTGCATTTAACTCATCTTCTGCTACAAGCTCAGCAATAGCCTGTACAGCTGCCATCTTCATTTCTTCGTTAATTTGTGTCGCATGTACGTCAAGTGCACCGCGGAAAATACCAGGGAACGCCAGTACATTATTTACTTGGTTCGGGAAGTCAGAACGACCTGTTCCAACAACAGCTGCGCCCGCTGCTTTTGCCAATTCTGGCATAATTTCTGGAACTGGATTCGCCATTGCAAAAATAATCGCATCGTCATTCATTGTACGAACCATCTCTTCTGTTAATGCACCTTCTGCAGATACACCAATGAATACGTCCGCACCTTGTACAACATCAGCTAAAGAACCTTCTATACGATTCTTATTTGTATATTTTGCAACTTCATCCTTCACCGGATTCATACCTGTAGGACGACCATCATAGATTGCGCCTTTACGGTCACACATAATAATGTCGCGTACACCATAGCGATATAAAAGTTTAATAATTGCAATACCTGCTGCACCTGCGCCATTTGCGACAACTTTAATGTCAGACATTTTCTTTCCAACTAATTTCAGTGCATTTACAAGACCTGCTACTGTTACAATAGCTGTTCCGTGTTGATCATCATGGAAGATAGGAATATTTGTTTCTTTTTTCAAACGCTCTTCAATAATGAAGCAGTTTGGTGCTGCGATATCTTCTAAGTTAACGCCGCCAAAAGTTGGCTCCATTAATTTTACAGTTTCAACAATTTTATCTACATCGTTTGTATTTAAGGCAATTGGGAATGCATCTACACCAGCAAAGCTCTTGAATAATACAGCTTTACCTTCCATTACTGGAAGAGATGCTTCAGGTCCAATGTTACCAAGACCAAGTACAGCTGTTCCATCTGTCACAACTGCTACCATATTTCCCTTCATCGTATATTCATATACCTTACTTTTATCGTCATAAATTTCTTTACAAGGTTCTGCAACCCCTGGAGAATATGCAAGACTTAAATCTTTTGCATTTTCTACTTTTACTTTTGATACAGTTTCTAATTTTCCTTGATGCACTTTATGCATGTGAAGTGCTTCTTCACGAAGTGTTGACAAACTATCCACTCTCCTCAAATTATTCTTGCTGATATCAATTTCTCCAAGTGGTCTGACCACGAACACTACTACTATAATAATCGAAGTGTAGGGAAATTGTCCATTATATTTTCACAACTACATTTTCTTCCCCGACAATTTCACGAAGTGCTCCTAAACATTCTTCACTTGGATGAATCGATAAACTCCGAGATAATTGTACCATTTTATGTTCCTTTTCATAATAAATTAGTACTTTCGCAAAACCTGAATAGTCGAACAATATTTTCGTAACCCGATTTAAAAGCTTTTTCTCATACTGAGATGGCAATTTCACGTAAACAGATGCGTCTTTCTTTTCTTCATAAACATCCATTTCCTCTAGCGGATATAGTCCATTTACAATCCATTGAAGCTTATGATTTCTTAGCTCAATCGTACCGTCAACTAAAACAATTGCTCCTTCTTGCAACTTATCCGAGAAATGTATATACGTTTCCGGGAAGAGGACCGCTTCCATTTCATCATTTTGATCACAGAATGTAATAAATGCCATCTTTTGAAACTTTTTCGTACGAATCACTCTAACACTTGTTATATACACAATCGCTCTTTGTACTTTTTTCTTGTGTCGCATCGCCTGAGCGAGAGATGGAATTTCTAATTCTTTTGCTAACTTCACATACTGCGCTGTCGGATAACTTGATAAATAAAAGCCAAGTGCTTCCTTCTCTTTATTTAGTTGTTCAATAAAAGATAGCTCTTCTCCTTGTACATATTTTGATTTTGGAACAGCATCTCCTAAATCACGTGCGAGATTCGCGTACTCTAACGCCCCTTTAATACTTTTCCATAAATTCGTTCTCGAAACACCAAAATCATCAAAACATCCCGACCAGACGAAAGCTTCTAAATTACGCTCCGTTACGAACTTTGACGGCATACGGAGACAAAATTCAAATAAATCTTCGAACATTTTTTTCTCTCGTTCTTCTAATAATGCCGTCACTGTAGCCATTCCAATATTTCGGATCGAAAGTAAACTGTAACGTATCGCATTCCCTTCTATTTGGAAGTTATAACCACTTCTCTGAAGAGACGGCGGCAAAACGTGAAAACCTTTCCGCTTCGTTTCTCGTATATACTGTACAATCTTATCTTCATTTCCAATTGCGCTTGATAATAATGCCGTCATAAATTCCAGCGTATAGTTCGCTTTCAAATAGGCAAGCTGATATCCAATCATACTGTAAGCTACAGCGTGACTTCGGTTAAAACCGTAATTCGCAAATCTTACAATTAAATCATAAATTTTCTCTGCGGATGTCTCATTGTATCCATTTCCCAAACATCCTTGGACAAAATGCTTACGTTCCTGATCTAAAATATCACGATTTTTTTTACTCACCGCACGGCGCAGTAAATCTGCTTCTCCAAGCGAAAACCCTGCTAACTTCGATGCAATTTGCATAATTTGTTCTTGGTATACAATGACGCCGTATGTTCTTTCTAAAATTGGCTTTAAATCCGGATGTAAATATTCGATTTTTCTTTTTCCATGTTTCGATTCAATAAAAGTCGGTATCTGTTCCATCGGTCCTGGTCTGTATAACGAGTTAACAGCTACGATATCTTCAAACTCATTCGGTTTTAACCCGCGAAGTACATTTCGCATACCGCCTGACTCAAGCTGGAATACACCTGTTGTATCTCCTCTTCCTAATAATTGGAACGTCTTTTCATCTTGAAGAGGTAAGTTTCTTATATCGATTTCTTTCCCTGTTTTGTTCGCGATAAATTTTATAATATTTTCAAGTAACGTTAAATTACGTAATCCTAAAAAGTCCATCTTAAGCAACCCAAGTTCTTCTAGCGCATCGGCTGGATATTGCGTAACATAAACATCGTTATGTCCTTCTTGAATTGCTACACTGCCTGTTAGCGGTTCTTGACTCATAATAACACCAGCCGCATGAATAGACGTATGACGTGGCAAACCTTCTACACGTTTTGCGATTTCAAACACACGCTCATGCAAAAGATTCCCTTGTATAAACTCACGAAGTGATTGTGATTCTTCATATGCATCTTTTAATGTTATACCAAGCTTTGATGGGATAAGTTTTGAAAATATATCAATATCTCGCGGCGGAAGCCCCATTACGCGGGCAATGTCTCTAATTGCCGCTTTTGCTGCAAGCGTACCAAACGTTACAATTTGCGCAACACGGAGCTGACCGTATTTATCTTTCACATAGCGAATCATCTCATCACGTCTTACGTCTGGAAAATCAATATCAATATCGGGAAGCGTCACACGTTCAGGATTTAAAAACCTTTCAAATAATAGATCGTATTCAATTGGATCAATATCTGTAATTTCTAATACGTATGAAACGAGTGAACCAGCTGCCGATCCACGACCTGGTCCTGTTAGAATATAATTTTCATGTGCATACTTCATAAAATCCCATACGATGAGGAAATAATCACTAAATCCCATACGAGAAATAACATTTAATTCATGATCCAAACGCTTTATATGCACTTCTTTCGGTTCACCATATCGTTTCCGCAAACCTTCTTCACAAACACGACGCAAGTATATATCACTCGTTTCATTAGACGGAACAGGAAACTTCGGAAGTTGATTTACATGGAACGGTATTTCTACTTGGCAACGCTCTGCAATTTTTATTGTATTTTGGATTGCTTCCGGCGCATGGGAAAATAGTGCTTCCATTTCATCCGATGACTTTAAATAATACTGATCTGTTTTCAGCCTCGGCCTATCTGGATCAGTCATTTTCGTTCCACTTTCAACAGATAGTAAACATTCGTGAACAAGCGCGTCACTTTGATTGATATAGCGCACATCATTTGTTGCAACGACTGAAATATTAACCCTACTAATAAATTCAGGTAGTTTCTCTTGTAAAAGCAACTCATCTTGAATCGCATGATGCTGCAAACTCATATAAAAATGGCCGAACATATTTTGATACGTGCGAGCTACTTCTTCAGCCTGACTCTCATTGTCTTCTAGTAATAATTGCTCAATTTCGCCATCTTTACCTGGTGAAATAGCAATTAATCCTTTCGCATAATGCGCAAGCCACTTCTTAGGAATACCTTCTTTGGACTTTGTCATAATACTGCTAGAAATCTTTAATAAATTTTGGTAGCCTATTTCATTCTCAGCAAGTAATACAAGCGGATAAGACCTTTCTTCTTCTTCACTAAAAATAGAAGCGGTTAATCCAATAACAGGCTGTATACCATGTTTCTTACATGCTTTATAAAACGGAATAACACCATACATAACATTTTCATCCGTAATAGCCAGCGATGAAAAACCAAGTTCTTTCGCCCTGACTACAAGCTCATCAATTTTACAAGCACTTTTTAATAAACTAAAAACGGTTTGACATTGTAAATGCACAAACTTCACTGTTGTACCCTCTCTTTACCTATTTGACTACTTTTATTATAGGTGATGAGGAAAGCGGAAATCAAAACATACTTCTTATACTTTGTCCATATATATGAAGAAGAAAGGGGAATGACGATGGATGTAAGAGAACATACTTTTTTCTCTCTGCTTATTATTAGTTATTTTATTGCCTTTGGGGTTATACTTGGCGGTTCATTAATTGGTGGATTTGGTGCGTTTCTTATTGGAAAACCAGCTCTAACTTACATTAATCAATTCGCCCAAAATTTAAGAATTTGGGCACTCGTTGCAGCAATCGGCGGAACATTCGATACCTTTTATAGCTTTGAAAGAAGTTTCTTTGGCGGAGATATGAAAGATATCGTAAAACAAATTCTCCTTATTTTTTTCGCAACTGGTGGTATGCAAACAGGTCTCATTATTATTAAATGGCTAACGCAGGAACATGTATGAGAGTACCAAGTGCTAATACAGCAAAAAGATGGTACTTAGTATTAGCTGGGGCTGCTGTTGGAGGCGTTTTGAGCTGGTTTATTTTTTTGTACATATACGGTGTTTTTCAAGAAGAACAAGCTAGTAAAATAGCAGAACAAAGAGAAATTATAGAAAAACAAGAAGCAAAGCTCCACGTCCTTCTCGAAGATCAAGAAAAATTGAACACTGAAAATAAACGGCTCTTAACCATTCAAGAGATTAAAATAAAACTTATCAATCGAGAAAAATACGCTTTAGACAATCTCACACTCGAAAATATGACTACATCTATCCATAATGATCTCCAACATCTTTTAACGAAAAACATTCAAAGTATCGCAAAAAATAAAGACCTACTTAAAAAGGTAATCGAAAATAAAACGTACAAACATTACGATCGGCTATACCGTTTTAAAGTCGATACAATATCTTTTGATACAGTGCTTGAAATTAGCATTACTATAGAGAAAGAAAAATAAAGAAGGAGGGCTTTAGCACCGCTCCTTCTTTTCGTTCTAACATATAGTCTCTTATTTACAAATCTCACGTAAATCAGCAAAAAGACGATCCGCTTCTTCCCAAGAAGATGCCTTCGCACCAGAAGCCATCGGATGCCCCCCGCCGTTATATTGCATTGCTAATTTGTTTATAACTGGTCCTTTTGAACGAAGACGAACACGAATTACGTCGTCTTCCTCTAAAAATAGAACCCACGCCTTTAATCCATCAATATTGCCAAGCGCTCCAACAACACCAGATGCTTCAGAAGGAAGTACATCAAACTCTTCTAATACTTCTTTCGTTAATTTAATGTAAGCTGCTCCTTCTTCTACCATCGTAAAGTTTTGTAAAATATAACCGTTTAAACGAGCAATTTTTTCTTTTGTCTTATACATTTCATTGTATAAATCTGTGAATTTCACACCCATATCAACAAGCTCACTTACGTAACGAAGTGTTTTTGCTGTCGTATTTGGGAATAAGAAACGACCTGTATCTCCAACAATTCCTGCTAAAATAAGGCGAGCTGCTTCTTTTGTTATTTTTAATCCTTTATCTTTTCCATAGTTATAAAACTCATAAATCATCTCACTTGTAGAACTCGCTGTCGTATCTACCCACGTAATATCTCCATATGGATCTTCATTTGGATGATGATCAATTTTAATTAACATCTTCCCTTTTGTATAGCGTTGATCGTCAACACGTTCTTGATTCGCAGTATCACAAACAATAACAAGCGCATTTTCGTATACACTATCTTCAATATCATCCATTACTCGTAAGTATGCTAGTGACGGTTCATTGTACCCAACCGTATAAATATTTTTCTCTGGAAACGATTCTTGTAGAATTGTACCAAGCCCCCCCTGTGAACCTAACGCATCTGGATCCGGACGCACGTGGCGATGAATAATAATTGTATCAAACTCTTTAATTGCTTCTAAAATTTGCTCATGCATATGTATAATCTCCTTTTTAATCAACTTCTTCACTTTATCCTCCATTATAACGGAAAGTATTTCATACATGCGAACAATTGCTTTATAATAAAAGTTAGAAAGTTCAGGTATTTCTTTTTCTTTTCTATTATTTTTCATAAAGCGATGGGAGTGTTCACTATGCCAGTATTAGTCTTCTGTATTATCGTCTCATTTATGTTGTACCTCTTTTACAAAACAAAATACTTTCGTACAAACCGCCCAATGGAGAAAGGTTGGCTCTCAGGAAAATCCGCAATGGCACTCGGTTCATTCGTTTTATTTTTCGGGATAAACCAATTCTTTTTAGAACTTTCAACCGCTCGTATTATCGTTGGTGTTTTATTCGTTCTATTTGGTAGTGCAAGTGTATTTAACGGGTTTCGCCAATACAAACATTTCTTGCCATTAGCAGTTAAAGAAGCCGAAGTCTATGAAGCAACATAAAAAAGCATCAATATTGTGATGCTTTTTTATGTTGCTTCACTTTCAAAATCATATATGCAACAAACGCAGATGGTATATTAAATGGGTTACCTTGTACATGAAAATGTAATTGTTCTTCTTCAAAAGACATTTTTTTATATAGCTCTCGCTGAGATAATCCTGTCTTTTCCTTTTTTTCATGTAAACCTTGTAAATATAAATATTGAATAGGTATCATTACAAGAAAGTAAAATAATGCGATACTACCAAAAAAAAGTACGGCTGACGACATAATGCATACCACCTTTCATAATTCCATTTTCTTACAATATAATCATAACACAATATACAACTGAATTGAATTATTATTCTGTCTTTTCTCACGTTACTTTTCCACTCCATCCCATACATATTTCACTAAAACTCCCATCTAAAATCATGCCTTTCAAATTTAAAACAACAAAAAAGATGGAACAAATCAAAACGATTTGTTCCATCTTTTTATTTATCGATTAACTGAACCATAAGTAATGCTTTTCCAACAACATTACCTTCATGATGCACCTCTACATCGACCTTACCAAATTTACGTCCAATTTCTAATACTTTCGGATGAACAGATACAACATTATCAATTTGAACCGGCTTTACGAAATAAATCGTTAAGTTTTCAACAATTAAATCGCTTTTCTTTTGCGCACGAATGACGCGATTTGTCGCTTCTGTCACAATTGTTGCAAATACACCGTACGATAACGTTCCGATTGAGTTCGTCATTTGCGGCGTCACCGAAAATTGATATAGATGCTCATTCTTCGCTTCTTTTGGCGTCATAAATTGATTCGTTACAATATCATCAATGGTTTCTCCAACTTGCGGCTGACGTTGAATCATTTGCAGTGCCTGAAGTACATCTTGACGGCTAATAATACCTTGCAGTTTATTTCCTTCCTCAACGACAGGAAGTAATTCAATTCCTTCCCACACCATCATACGTGCCGCAGCTGCGACAGACATTTTACCGTTCACTGTAATTGGGTGCTTTGTCATTACTTTATCAATTGGTGTTTCTTTCGCTACTCCGATCATATCTTTTGAAGTTACGATTCCTAGCACTTTGTTACTTTCATCAACAATCGGATATCTTCCGTGCATCGTCTCTTCATTATAGGCATGCCATTGCTGCACTGTATCACTCGGCTTTAAATATAACGTTTCTTCAATTGGCGTTAAAATATCTTCAACGAGTACAATTTCTTTCTTAATAAGCTGATCGTAAATCGCACGGTTAATTAACGTTGCAACTGTAAAGGTATCGTAACTACTTGAAATAATCGGCAGTTTTAATTCATCTGCTAATTTCTTCACATGATCTTCCGTATCAAATCCGCCCGTAATTAATACAGCGGCTCCAGTTTCTAACGCTAATTGATGTGCGTTCGTACGGTTACCAATAATGAGTAAATTCCCAGCTTCTGTATAGCGCATCATCGCTTCTAATTTCATAGCTCCGATTACGAATTTATTTAATGTTTTATATAGTCCTTCTCTGCCCCCAAGTACTTGACCATCGACAATGTTAACGACTTCTGCATATGTCAGTTTTTCGATATTCTCTTTCTTCTTCTGTTCAATTCGAATTGTTCCGACACGTTCAATTGTACTAACATATCCTTTATTTTCTGCATCTTTAATTGCACGGTAAGCTGTCCCTTCACTTACACTCAAATCTTTCGCGATTTGTCTTACAGAAATTTTATGGCCTACTGGCAGGCTATTAATATGTTCTAAAATTTGGTTATGCTTGGTAGCCAAATGGTTTCACCATACTTTCTTTTCCCTAAATTCTTCATGTGTTGTACTTTTAGTATACTATATTTTCAAAACTGTTACACTCTCTCTTTGCATACCTGTACTATTTTTTTTATAACAAAATGTCTCTTGCATTCCACCATTCATTCTATTACAACAATGTAATGCTATTGTCATCTCATTCGATAGTTCGTACACTTAATTACTTATACAATTAAGACAAGAAATAAAACAAAGGAGCGAACACATGATGAAAAAATTTTTAGAGGTTGTAGGTGCTGTATTTTTAGCTTTCGTAGATGGGAAAAAAGTTGCAATGGAATTGAATGAAACACCTGAACAACCACGTACCAAAAGAAAAGAATCACCAAAACAAATACAAGCATTAAAAGCTGTCCTACACACATAAAAAACCCTTCACTTTTCTTTTTCAAATGAAGGGTTTCTTTTCTATAGTGTAATACTTTCTCCAGCTTCTAATACTTTCCCTGTACAATTTTGTAGCTTTTCTACAAATTGATATGGATCTTGTTCAATAACTGGGAACGTATTATAATGCATCGGTACAACAGTTTTCGCATTAATCCATTTTGCCGCTAGTACAGCATCTTCTGGTCCCATTGTGAAATTATCACCAATTGGTAAAAATGCTAGATCAACTTTATTTAATTCCCCAATTAACTTCATATCAGAGAATAGTGCAGTATCTCCTGCGTGGTATACAGTTTTCTCTTCTGCTGTAAATAAAATACCTGCTGGCATACCTGTATATGTAATCGTCTTATTTGCTTCATCAATATAACTAGAGCCGTGGAATGCTTGTGTAAACTTCACTTTTCCGAAGTCAAATTCATGTGAACCACCAATATGCATCGGGTGTGTATTTACACCTTGCCAACTTAAAAATGTTGCTAGTTCAAATGGCGCTACAACAACTGCATTATTTTTCTTCGCAAGTTCTACTGTATCTCCAACATGATCACCGTGTCCATGCGATAAAAGGATTGCATCCACTTTTACATCTTCAGCTTTTAAATCTGTTTTCGGATTACCTGTTAAAAACGGGTCAATTAAAATAACTTTTTCATTCGCCTCAATTTTCACAACTGAATGTCCATGATAAGATACTTTCATTATTACATTCCTCCCCTATTCACATTCTCACTTTTTATTCTACATGATTTTTCAATCCCCTGTCTTTTCTAACATCTATTTACTTGTCATAACGCTTTCTTCCGAGTTAAAGTTATATTTGTAATTAAATATCTCGGGGGTGCCAATCGATGAATGCTAGATTAGAAAATTTAATGCAATGGCTAAAAGAAAAAAACGTAGAAGCTGCGTTCTTAACTTCTACACCGAACGTCTTCTACATGACAAACTTCCACTGTGAACCACACGAAAGACTTCTTGGTATGTTTGTATTCCAAGAAAAAGAACCTATTTTAATTTGCCCTAAAATGGAAGAAGGCCAAGCACGTAACGCTGGCTGGGCACATGAAATTATCGGATTTACTGATACTGACAGACCATGGGATATGATTGCAAAAGCAATTAAAGACCGCGGCATCAATGCAAATGCAGTTGCAATTGAAAAAGAACATTTAAACGTAGAGCGCTACGAAGAATTAACGAAATTATTCCCAAATGCAGCTTTCAAATCAGCTGAGGAGAAAGTTCGCGAACTTCGTTTAATTAAAGATGAAAAAGAACTTTCTATTTTACGCGAAGCAGCTCAAATGGCGGACTATGCTGTTGAAGTTGGTGTAAATGCAATTAAAGAAAACCGCAGCGAGCTAGAAGTATTAGCAATTATTGAACACGAATTAAAAACAAAAGGCATACATAAAATGTCATTTGATACGATGGTATTAGCAGGTGCGAACTCTGCTCTTCCACACGGTATTCCTGGCGCAAACAAAATGAAACGCGGCGATTTCGTACTATTTGATTTAGGCGTAATCATTGATGGTTATTGCTCTGATATTACACGTACAGTAGCATTCGGTGAGATTTCTGAAGAGCAAACTCGCATTTACAACACTGTACTTGCTGGACAACTACAAGCAGTTGAAGCATGTAAACCAGGTGTTACACTTGGCGCAATCGATAACGCTGCTCGTTCTGTTATCGCAGATGCAGGTTACGGAGACTTCTTCCCGCACCGACTTGGTCATGGACTTGGAATTAGCGTACACGAATATCCAGATGTAAAAGCTGGTAACGAGTCTCCATTAAAAGAAGGTATGGTCTTCACAATCGAACCTGGTATTTATGTACCAAACGTAGGTGGCGTTCGTATTGAAGATGATATTTACATCACAAAAGACGGATCAGAAATTTTAACGAAATTCCCGAAAGAATTACAATTTGTAAAATAATAAAAAAGGCAGCTTGATTGCTGCCTTTTTTATTTCTCTACTATTTCAAATTTCTCTACAATCATTTTTGCTGGATAGCTTTCAAGTGTTTGAGAAGACCATACTTTTATTTTATCCCCTGTTTTTAACTGTTTATATGCGTCTTTGTCCTTAAAGCTCAAGACTATATGTGCTGGATGATCTTTATTCATTTGTTGTTCTATATAATGTTGCAACTCTACTTTTGTTTTAAACGTTTTATCATCGGCAAAAAACACCGTGTCATTTCTTAATATAATATACCCTTCTTTTACCGTTACTTGCTCTACTTGTTTTGTATCACACGCTGATAATACGACTAGAAATACACTTAAAAACATAACAATTTTCATATGCCTATTCATTTTTAACCCCTTACTCTAGGCTATTTCAAATTTAGCACCATCTTCTCCTCATACTTATCATCCCATTTCATCACAATCTCTATTGGTTCATCTTTAGAGATAGGCGCGCAACTTACACAAGAAGACTTCATTTCAACCTTTGCTCCTCTATGAACTTCTGACGTTTGTGTCATTGTACTAAAGGCTCCATTAATAGCAATCTCTAAATTCTTAAATTCTGTATTCCCATCTCCGCCCTTATACTGAAATGTAAACATTCCATCTTCACTATCATCCTTAATATGGCCTTTATATTGTCCCGTCCAACTTTTGCTCTCGCTAGAAAAAGTAACATACGAAATGGAACAGCTTCCTAAAAAGAAAATACTAATGAAAAAGAATAATGCTCTCTTCATAATGCCCCCCTCCATTCAAAAGCACTTATTTATTGTCTATTTCTTCCTTTAAATATTATTAAAAAAAGAAGGCCACTCAAAAAGTGCCTTCTTCTATTTCACTAATATTTAATTGAAATTTCACGATCCAAACTGAGAAAAGGTGGACAAGAAGCGCAAACGCCATACATGCTCCGCTTAAAAAAGTTAGTATAGGATGCGAATACACGTGCCCCAATCCATAGGATATCGCCACGAAAAACATTGTTATGTAAATATAAATTGCTCCATGTATTTGCCTCATATAAACCTCCTTTTCCCATATTATAACATAAATTTTCTGATTATTCACATTAATTACTTGTAATCGATATTTCTCAACTGTTACACCTCTAACAGCAGCCTAATATATGGTGCTCCTTGTAAACTTTGTAAATCCTCTGTTTTGCCTGTTACAACTACACCGTATATTTGTAAGTTTTTTGGTTTGGTGTTTTTTATTTCTTTATCCCGCATTAACGGGCAGTAAGACCCCACATCAAAATTCAGCGGAAGCAAAGAAGTTAGGTGGGGGGCGGACTGCCCATAAAAGCCCGATTGGTGAGGGCTGATAATCAGTGGGGGATGCCCCCCACTGATTAAAGTTTCACTTTATAGTTTATCCTAAAATATTCTCGATATCCCTCTTTATTTTCACTTAAAGATATCCAAATGCAGCTTTTATAAATTTTTTCATAATAAAAAGCACATTTATTTTGATGTGCTCTCACATATACTTTAGTAAAATATAAATCATTTTTTTGAAACAAAAACTCCCACTCATCTCTCCCCATACTATCGTTATGACTTAGTTGCCATAATAATTGAACGAGGATAAAACCCCAGCTTTTCATAAAATGATACAGCTTCATTTCCGTACACTACTGTTAATTCAATTTCATCTATCTTCTTCGCTTTAAACCATTCCACTGCACTATTCATTAATTTCAAACCAAATCCGTTTCTTCGGTATTTTTCATCAACAAATAAAACTTCAATCTTTCCGCTTACGCTTTTACTATACGCTATACAAAATCCTAATATATTATCTGTTTCTGACTCAATCAATAATTCAATTCTATATTCTCCGTACTTTGAGTTCTTTTTATAATTTTCAATACGTTCCTCAAATGTCATTCTTGGGTAATCGCCAGAAAAATATTTTGATTTATTATTATGATATTCATGCAATTTATTTAAGGATTCTCTTATTATCTCTATTTCATCGAGAGTGATATATTTATTACTAATTCTCATCCTATAGCATCTCCAATAATATATATTTCAGCATAAAAATAAGACTGTTTTTTGTTCACAAAATATTACTCTATTATTCCATCGCTTCCCTCACAACCTCTTGAATCATAACAACTTCTGTTTTCATATCAATAGATGGTGCTTCTTCATCGATACATTCATACCAAAACGCTAAGTGCTTTTTATCGATTTCATAATGAGAATTTTCGACAAGAGCTCCGCCTTCTCCTTGCACAGAATACCAATATAAGTACTCTTCTCCATCTCTTATTTCCCGGAAAATTGTCTCAACATACATCTTTTCGTCGTTTAATGTCAAAAGGACTTCTTTCATATTTTCATTAAGAAGCTGCATCCATTCATCTACTCGATGACTCTTACCAGGCTTAACTTTAAATCTCGTTAATTCTACATTCATTTTTATTCCCCCGTTTTCTTACGTACAAACAAACTGTATTCTATTGGATGATAAAAACTTAATTTACTAGCTAATTTTCGCGAAGGAATATTGTCTACATAACAATCCCAGCTCGGTATAATATCATTTTGCATGCAATGTTCAATGAACCGTGTCGCAACAGCTTGAGCTAATCCTTTCCCTTGATATGCTTTATGCGTAGCAATATCGATTTCAGCAAAACTATTCCCTCTAAATATTGAGACGCATTCAGCTATAATCATCCCACCTTGTTCTATACAAAATCCGAAACCACCGTTCAAAAATAGTTCTTTTGATCCCCAATATTCTTTATAATACTTCTCTGTAAATTCACTGCTTCGTTCTATATCACTTTTATCAATACGCTTCACTGCATATGTATTTTTATTTGCATCTTGTGTTCGCTCTTCAAAGATTTCTCTTTGGAATTTCATTCGTGGCATATTCCGAAGTACATTACTAAAACGCCCTTCAATCATCATTTCCCACTCTTCACTTGAAGCGAATAGTGTAAATCTCTTCTCTGTTTTTTCAATAGCCATTTTTAAATACATCAATAAATCTTCATTATAATTTTGATCATCCGTATGACCAAATAAATAATAGATACCGTTAACTGTACGAATTAATCCTGCTGTTAACTTCTCGTTGGCAAAAATCTCACCATCTATCATTTGGTCACATACCGCATAAGCAAATGTCGTCGTTCTTGTATTACTTTCCAAAATCGGAATGATTTTTCTATACTCGGCTACAGATAATTTTTTCATAACTGCTCCACTTTAATCGTATCAGCTTCTATATTTTCGAAACAAAGATTTACTGTTCTCTTTAATGCTCTCGTTCTATGAATCGTACACGCTGGAATTAAAATAGAATCATTCGGCTTTAAAACTGCTGTTTCTCCATCTTCAAAATCGATAAGCAATTCTCCCTCTAGCACAATGAATAATTCATCCGAATTAGAATGATAATGCCAATCATATTTGCCAGTAAATACAGCGATTCGTAAGCAATGATTATTTACATTTGAAACGACGAAATTTTTATGTTGATCTTTAATATCCTTTGTTAATTCTATTAAGTTCACAGTTTCCATCTTTCGTCCCATCCTTTCATTAGTCGTTCTTCTAAAAAACTAACTTAATCTCCTCCACCTCCGCAATCTCCTCCGCCATCACTTGAGCTACTACAGTCATTGCTACTGTAGTCACCGAATCCACTTGATGAGCTTGCATAATAAGACGAATTTCTTTTCTTTTTTTGTACTTTTTTTCCACCATTCTTATTATTTGATAGTAATGTTCCAAAAACTAAAACATGTACCGAAATAGCTACCATAAGAAAAATAATAAGTACAAATACATGTAAAGATAAATTTGAAATTTGTAACTTAATTAAGTTAATGAAAATAATACTCATTACAATAAAATACATAACATTCGCCGCATCTATTAAACCACTTTCAAATTTCGACCTAGGTCTCTTTTTCGTAACTACTAACTCATGTTTACTCCTTATTACTCCTCTTTGTTTTTTACGCTTCCTCCGCTTACTTTTTCTTCCCAATTCAATCCCCCTTCCCTTAAATTTATATAATTCTAAATTATCACAATTACCACTTGTTAACAGTAATAAAAAACAATTTTTTACCTTATAAAAAAGACCCTCCTCATAAAGGAAGGTCTCGAATGTATTTCTATTATGATAAAGCAGGAGCTTTTTCAAGAAGCTCTTTCGCATCAGCGTATTGTAAGCCGTGCGCTTCTGCAACTGCTTCGAATGTTACATAGCCATCTAATGTGTTAATACCTTTTAGTAATGCAGTGTTGCCTAAGCAAGCATCTTTGTAACCTTTGTTCGCAATTTGTACTGCATATGGTACTGTTACGTTTGTTAATGCAAGAGTTGACGTACGTGGAACTGCACCTGGCATATTAGCAACTGCATAATGAACAACGCCATGTTTTTCGTAAGTTGGGTTATCATGAGTTGTAATACGATCAGTTGTTTCGAAAATACCACCTTGGTCAATCGCGATATCTACAACGACAGAACCTGGTTCCATTGATTGAATCATTTCTTCAGTTACAAGTTTTGGCGCTTTTGCACCTGGAATTAATACTGCACCAATAACAAGGTCAGATTCTTTAACAGCTTCTGCAATGTTATATGGATTAGACATTAATGTTTTTACTTGGTTACCGAAAATATCATCTAATTGACGAAGACGTTCTGCACTTAAGTCAATGATTGTTACATCTGCACCTAAACCTACTGCAATCTTAGCTGCGTTTGTACCAGCTTGACCACCGCCGATGATTGTTACTTTGCCGCGTTTTACCCCTGGAACGCCTGCAAGTAAAATACCTTTACCACCTTTGTTTTTCTCAAGGAATTGTGCACCGATTTGTGCAGCCATACGACCAGCTACTTCACTCATAGGTGCAAGTAATGGTAAAGAACGATTGTCTAATTGTACTGTTTCATATGCGATTGATGCAACTTTGTTATCGATTAATGCTTTCGTTAATTCTGGTTCTGGAGCTAAGTGTAAGTATGTGAATAAAATTAAACCTTCACGGAAATAGCCGTATTCACTTGCTACTGGCTCTTTTACCTTCATAACCATATCTTGATTCCATGCTTCTTCAGCAGTTTCTACAAGTTTCGCACCAGCTTGTACGTATTCTTCATCCGTAAAGCCAGATCCTAAACCTGCTCCTTTTTGAACAAAAACTTCATGACCATTTTGTACTAAATGTACTGCCCCCGCTGGCGTCATTGCCACACGGTTTTCATTGTTTTTAATTTCTGTTGGAATACCGATACGCATGATTAGTTCCCCCTTGAGTTATGAAATGACCCCTGAATCATTTTTTAAAGCGCTTTCTACGCTCTTATATTTTAACATAATATCTCAATATTTGACAAAAAAATAACACGAGTTTTCCGATAGATTTAATTTTATATTAAAGGACAGTATTATCCGCACCTCTCAGCACAATGGATAAACTGTCCAATTATTCGAAACTTCATCTTATTTTATTCTATCGATGTCTATGAATAACATCCACTGCACCAGTCACTTCAATAATTGTACCGGTAATCATATCGGAATCGTCCTCACATAAAAACGAAATGGTTCTTGCAATATCTTCACCTGTTCCAGATCTACCAATCGGTGTGTTATGCTCTTTCAGCTGACGTGCTTCTTGAATAGTTGCCTCTTTCATCTCGCCTATAATATCACCAGGACATACCATGTTCGCAGTAATACCATACTCCGCTTCTTCATAAGCAACTGTTTTCGTTAATGAAACAAGTCCTACTTTCGCTGCGGCAAAAGCTGAACGATAAATCCATCCCGGTGCACTATCCGCCCCTTGAAATCCGTAATTAATAATACGGCCAAAGTTCTGTTTTCTCATGACCGGAACGACAAGTTTTAATAAATGAAATACCGCTGTTAAATTTCCCTGAATCATTTCATTCCATTCATCTTCTTCATAATCAACTAACTTTTTTCGTTCAAATACATATGGACCAGCATTATTAATTAAAAAGTCAATTTTGCCAAAACGGCTCATCGCTTTTTCTACTATTTTATGTAAATCTTCCTTTTTCGTGACATCCGCTTGCACGAATTGTAGACGCTCTTCCACATCTTTATATGTTTCTTTCATCGTTTCCATAGCCGTGATATCGCTATGGTACGTTACTGTTACTGAATAGCCTTTAGCCAATAATTTTTCTGTTACTTGCTTTCCTAAACCTTTCGTACCGGCTGTAATGAGCGCATGTCTCACAAAACTGCCCCCTTTTAAATTGCTATACTTCATATGTAACAAGTTCTCGCTCCAATTACAACTAAAATGAATTGAAACAGAGTTTTCAAAATTCTGTAACGTTTCTGGCAAGCACGTTACCAAAATTTGTTTTATAATTAAGTTGTAAACAGTTATAAAACAGATTGGGAGGAATTTACTATGAATAATACATATACAAATATTTTAATCGCGGTGGATGGTTCTAAAGAAGCAGAAAAAGCCTTTAAAAAAGCAATTCAAGTCGCAAAGCGCAACAATGCAACATTAACAATTGCTCATATCGTTGATGTAAAAGCATACTCAGCAGTAGAAGCTTATAGCCGTGCAATTGCGGAACGTGCAAATCTATTTGCAGAAGACTTATTAGAAGACTACAAAAAAACTGCGCTTGAAGCTGGTCTTGAAAAAATTGAAACTGTATTAGAATTCGGTAATCCTAAATCAAAAATTTCAAAAGAAATTGCTCCAAACCATAAAGTAGATTTAATTATGTGTGGCGCGACTGGTTTAAATGCTGTTGAGCGTTTCCTAATTGGTAGCGTCTCTGAACATATTATTCGCTATGCGAAATGCGATGTCCTTGTTGTTCGTGGTGATGAAGAGCAAGGTGAGCTTTAATTTATAGATAAAACACCAAGTCCACATAGGCTTGGTGTTTTTCATTTTATAAACTTCACTATAAACACAAGACATGCTACAACAACAACGGTAATTGCCAACACATAAGGCGGAAGAAACTTCAAAGACCATAACGCCATCATAATTGTCGCGATCGTTAAGTACGTTTGCTTTGCATCTGCTGTCATTTTTTTACGAAGTAAGAAGACGTACAAATAGCCAATTGGCGGCGTAATGAAGCAAAGAACATATATGATTTTTGATTTTAAATACCATTTTTGTTCTCCAAGTTTCTTTATATCCCCTTCTATTCTCTTATGCTCTTGTTCTCTCGCTTCTTCTACAAGCGGGTCTTCCTCTTCTCCTCGCTTTTCTTTCATATAAGGAAGAAAGTGCATAAAAAAATAGTATGCGAATACGAACGCTCCAAATCCAATATTTAATCTTTCTAATGGAATATGTTCACTAAAAAAAGCAGCAGTAAGCACTAAAGACAAACAGTACGTCATCATCCAAAATGAACGTTTTCTCTTTTTTTGTTCCATTTCTTTTTTATCTTGTACATATTTTCTTTTCGAAAACCATATTGAAATACAGCAGTCTACTACAAATAGAATAAAGATAAATATCCCGACGTGTACTGTTTCTACCTCCTCAAATGAAAACATATTTGGGAATGCAACGTGTAATACAATTAGCGTGTAAAAAATTAGCCCTACAAAATAAATACGTCTCATTTTCCATCCCTTTCTTATTTCCTAACATTACGTTAACATACATTTTTTAGAAATAGACGGACAAAATATATATGTGTAAAAAAGGAGGATGCAACATGGATGATTCTGAACGTATTATTTTAGATGTGAATGGGAAAGAACTCGAAATGCTAGATACGATTCGTACTCATTTTAAAGAGAAACATGGCGTTGAACTAAGTAACGGTGCATTACTTAGAGATTTGATGGATATTGAGTATATTCGAATTACGGAAGATCGACATAAGTATGATTAAAAGAAAAACGACTGCAGGCGAATGCCATCAGTCGTTTTCTTTCTTTATTTAAGCTCTTGATGCTTCCCGCCCATACCACCTTGCTCATTGCTATCTTGGTGTACAGTTAGTTTATTTGTTTTCGTATCTTTTAAAACTCTATATGTATATGATTCATTTGGTTCATCTTTAAACTGCACATTCATTCCATACGAATCCATTTTGCTATAAAAGGCCGGTTTTATATATAAAATATCACTTTCTTTATATCCTTTATCTTGCAAATGCCACATCGTTGCGATAATCGCTTCTTCTCGCTTTTCTTTTTCACCAACATACATATATTTGTCCAAAAGAAACACTTTAGCATTTGCAATTAAACTAATTACCAGTACAATGATAAACACTATTTTTTTCATAGACTTCCCCTAAATTGTTATTTTTTACTATATTGTAACTTAAATATTATTAAAAAACAAAGTACGCCAGACTTTACTAGACTGGCGTACTTCCCAACTCAATTCTTAATAAATTCTTTCGTTAACCCCTTCGCCTTCTCCAAAGCGTTTTTGATTTGTTCAAACCCTGTCCCACCAGCACTATTACGACGCTTTACAGCCGCATATGGTGAAAGAACTTCATACAAATCTTCTTCAAATAAAGAGCTCATTTCTTGATATGTTTCAAGCGGGACATCTAATAAATAAATTCCTTTTTGTGTGCAATGTAGCACTAACTTCCCAACAATTTCATGAGCTTGACGGAATGGTAGTCCTTTGTTTGCTAAATAGTCGGCAATTTCTGTTGCGTTGGAGAAATCTTGCGTCACAGCTTGCCCCATTTTTTCTTTGTTTACAGTCATCGTTTCAAGCATGCCCCCCATAATATGAAGGCATCCTTCTACTGTTTTTACTGTATCAAACATTCCTTCTTTATCTTCTTGCAAGTCTTTATTGTAAGCGAGCGGTAATCCTTTCATTACTGTAAGTAAACTGAATAAATTACCGTATACTCTGCCTGTTTTACCACGGATTAGTTCCGCCATATCCGGGTTTTTCTTTTGCGGCATAATGCTGCTTCCAGTTGCGTATTGATCGCTCATTTCAATAAATTGAAACTCTTGGCTACTCCATAAAATAAGTTCTTCACAAAAGCGCGATAAGTGCATCATAAGCATAGATGAGTTACTTAGGAACTCCAGTATGAAATCACGATCGCTTACTGCATCTAAACTATTTTCATATATTCCATTAAATCCAAGAAGCTCCGCACTATATTCTCGGTCAATCGGGAATGTCGTCCCAGCTAGCGCTCCTGCTCCTAATGGGGAGATATTAATACGCTTTAACGAATCTTCATAACGATTTACATCACGCTCTAACATCCAAAAGTAAGCGAGAATATGATGAGCAAATGAAATCGGCTGGGCACGTTGCAAATGCGTATAGCCAGGCATAATCGTTTCAATATTATTTTCTGCTTGATGAACAAGAACAGTTTGCAATTGCTTTGTAGCTTTTATAATATGTTCTACCTTTTCTTTTAAATACAAATGCATATCCGTTGCCACTTGATCGTTACGGCTTCGGCCTGTATGAAGTTTCCCTCCTACTTCGCCAATTTGTTCAATTAACATCTTTTCGATATTTAAATGAATATCTTCTGCTTCTACTGAAAATTGTAGCTTATTCTCTTTTGCTTCTTTCAATAAATATTGAAGACCTACCTTTATTTTCTCTGCTTCTTCTTTCGTCACGATGCTCTGCTTTGCTAGCATCGTGACGTGTGCAATACTCCCGTTTATATCTTGATTTACTAATTGTTGATCGAAGGAGATGGATGCTCCAAACTCTTCAACCCATGCTTCCGCTTCTTCTGTAAAACGTCCGCCCCAAAGTTTGCTCACGCTTCCACCTTCTTTTGATTCACTTGGCTGTATACTTTCGTCGGTAAACCAAATAATGAAATGAATCCAACTGCTGCATCATGATTAAATTCGTCCTGGGCAGTATATGTTGCTAATTTTTCATCGTATAAAGAGTACTCAGATTTACGTCCTTCTACAATCGCATGACCTTTAAATAATTTCACACGCACTGTACCTGTTACATTCTTTTGCGTTTCTTGTAAAAATGCATGAAGCGCTTGTTTTAAAGGCGAGAACCATAAACCGTTATAAATAAGTTCTGTTATTTTCTGTTCAATCACTGGTTTAAAATGTGCTACTTCTTTTACGTGTGTTAAATCTTCCAACTCTTTATGCGCAGTGATTAACGTCATTGCTGCTGGGCATTCGTATACTTCACGAGATTTAATACCGACAAGACGATTTTCTACGTGATCAATACGTCCAACGCCGTGTTTTCCAGCGAGCGCATTTAACGTTTTAATTAATTCTGCAAGTGAATATGCAGTGCCATTTAAAGTAGTCGGTACGCCTGCTTCAAATCCGATTTCTACAAACTCTGGTTTATTCGGTGTATCTTCTAACGCCAATGTCATCTCATATGCATCTTCTGGCGGCGCTGCCCATGGATCTTCTAAAATCCCACATTCGTTGCTGCGTCCCCATAAGTTTTGATCGATTGAAAACGGGCTATCTAAATTAATCGGAATTGGTACATCGTTTTCTTTTGCATATGCAATTTCTTCTTCACGTGACCATTTCCATTCACGTACAGGCGCAATCACTTCTAAGTAAGGATTTAATGCTTGGATAGAAACTTCAAAACGAACTTGGTCATTTCCTTTTCCTGTACATCCGTGTGCAACTGCAGTTGCGCCTTCTTGTTCTGCGATTTCTACTAATTTCTTTGCAATAAGCGGACGAGATAATGCAGAGACAAGAGGGTATTTTCCTTCGTATAATGTGTGTGCTTGCATCGCCATCAATGCATATTCGTTTGCAAATTCTTCTTGAACGTCAATCATATATGATTTAATTGCACCTACTGAAAGTGCCTTTTCTTTTACAAATGCTAAGTCTTTACCTTCCCCTAAGTCTAAACAAAGCGCGATAATATCATAATTCTTCTCTTGTAACCATTTAATTGCAACGGAAGTATCAAGACCTCCGGAATATGCTAATACAACTTTTTTCTTCTCCATTTTGCATCCCCCTAAAGAATAAATATTCATTTTCTTTTATAATAATTCACACTTTAACACCTTTCACAAAATGTATCAAGAGTCATTTTCAAATTTTTTCAAACAATTTCGTCGAACTTCTTTCTGTTTTTCTGTACAATATAAGCAGGAAAACGGGGGTGAACTTATGGAAAAGTATTTCTTATACGATGAACATCTAGGAATTGAAATTCCACATTTACAAGAAGACTGGGAAGAAATCCCCGAAAAAATGCAACATGCTATTTTACTAAAATGGGAACAAGTTCGCGGGAAAATTCCTGATCGTATAAAAGAACTTGAGCACTATATTAATACAAAACAACATTATTTAAATAACGAAGAAGACTTCGAAGTTTCTTGTAAACTAAATTCAGAAATTGCCGATCTTGCTTCCATCATTAATGACCTTTGGCTTTGGTATCGACTCACTCAAAATGTATCTGAGGGGAAAGCACACCAATGAAAAAAGCATGTCCCTCAATTACTTTGGGTCATGCTTTTTTTGTCGTAACATGATTTACAATATATCTCTTGTGCTGTTTTTGCCAAACACACATCAAAAGGGCCAACTAATATACTTCTTTCTTTCGGCAACTTTACAAAAGCAACAAGCTCTTCTTCATATTGAATTTTTTTCTGACATGAAATACATATTAATTCTTTTCTTTTGAACATTCCTTTTAGCATACCTTCACTCTCCCCTTCATCTATCTATATTAATATACTCTCATAATAGTTAAGACTTGTAAAAAAATGACACATTCCGAATCGAATGATTCATATACTATGTACAAAAGGAGGTCTACAGCTTATGCGTGCTTTCGTTATTATCGCTTTAACTTTTTTAAGTGTGATTAGTTGGGATGCGTTTTTTAAAGATAAAAGTGATGAAAAGAATACAACGGAATAAAAGCCTTTTTTTCTTACTTATTGGACAAACCGTTACAAACTGTCCAATCCTCCGAAATAACTTAGGCTTTTCTACAAAAATATTTAAACATAACATTTTTTGTAGATTCCCTCCGTTTATTGTCGGTTTCCATCCGCATACATTTTTTAAAAGTATGATATAATAGTATAAATCTTGAAGGAAGGGATTTTGATATCATGATCGCTCGAAGGAGCATGTGGCATCGTATTGACGAATCATACACGTAGCGTATTTTTCAGCTCAGATACTTTAGTCTAGCGAAAAAAATACGAGAGTGGGGAAATTATGATTGCCCGAAGGATAATTTGGCAAAAAAAAGACTCTTCTTACACATAGCGTTTTGTTTAGGACTTAATTGTTACTAACTAAACAAAACAAAGAAGAGCAGGATTGCTAAATGACGAATCCTACTCCACGTTTTGTTTAGTCGTTTTAAGACTTAAACTAAAACGAAGGTAGGGAGAATTGATGGACGAGAGGATTATTCGTTATTTCTTCAGCGACATATAGCGTAGTTAGTTTTTTCGTAAACTAACTGAAAGCTACATGTGAGCTCGTAGTTAGTTTACAACACAAAAAGGACTACTAACTACGGAAAGAAGGAATAACGATGAGGAACATCCAAAGTCGGCAAATTATTAAAGAAATTTTTATGGTTTTAATCGGTTCATTTATTTTAGCAGCAGCGCTATATCACATTCACTTCCAAAACCACTTAACAGAAGGTGGCTTTGTAGGAATTGCACTATTCATTCAAAACTTTTATGATATTTCACCATCTATTTCAACTGTATTAATGGATATCCCAATTATTTTACTGTGCGCTTCATTTTTAGGTAGAAAAATGGTTGGTTATTCATTCCTAGGTTCAATTTCATTCGGAGTATTTTATTCCTTTATGGAAAATTATTCTCCATTTACGGTAGATTTATCAAATAACTTATTTATAGCTGCAGTAGTTGGCGGTGCGTTAGCTGGTATTGGACTCGGTTTTATATTGCGATTTGGCGGTGCAACCGGTGGAGACGATATTTTAACAATTGTATTAAGTAAACGAACTCGTTTTACAATTGGGCAAATTTTCTTCGTCTTTGACGCGATTGTTCTTGCGCTTTCATTATATTATTTAAATTGGACAGAAATTGCTTTTACTATTCTTTCGATTGCCGTACAGGCAAAAACATTGGATTTAATTTATTATCCAAAAACAGAAAAAACAGCAGAAAAACAGCCAGTATCTGTTCCAATGTCCAAAAAACATGCAACAAATTAAAAAAGCGAAAGGCTTCGGCCTCTCGCTTTTTTTATGCTCTTTTTTCTTTCTCGACTATATGGCGCACTTGATAAAATCTATTTGCAAATTCAGTAACGTTTCTTGTTAAACGATAATTCACTGTAGATCCAATTGCCATTCCAATTACCGGTATACCTTGGAATAATTTACGACGAAGAGCATAAATCGAAAATGTCTTCAAAATTTGTTTTAACACAACCTCAGTAGAAGCTGTTTGTAGCACTGCTTCGTCTCCTTCGTAAAAGAACGAATCTTCCTGCTCCAGCTCTTGCAATAAATTGTACCATGCATATTGCTGAAGTCTTCCTGGTAGTAATGACGCATGAAACACCTTTAACGCAAGCATCATTTCATACGGCTTGTTCACATCATGTCCAAATGATGTTGCAATAAGTTGGACTGCCTTCACATTTAACGCGATCATAACCGGAAAATCCGCCGTTAATAATAATAAACCTCCAGCACCTGTTGCCCCGCCTTGTACAAATGAATATAGACGATGACGTGCTGTTTGCTGCTCTGCTATGTATGTTAATTGATCAATAGATAATGCTTTCAAATCTTCAAGCTGTTCAATCGATTCATCAAATAATCTTGATGTTCCTAAAATCCGATTACGTGCATCTAACTGTGCTTGTGAACTTTGAATAAATGCATGCAAATGAAAGAGCCATCCATCTGCTTTCGTGAAGAATTCTTTTCGCTTTTTCTCAGGTAATTTCGCAACTGTAGTATGTAACCATTTATCAAACACTTTTTGAAAATCGGTCGCTTCTTGCTCAACTAATTGCGCTTCCCATTCTTTTATATTGTCTAAAATGGCTTGTTCTCGCTTCGATCGCATCGTAACAACCACCTCGTTCGATTTTTTTCTATTGTAACATATTTCTGCTTATTCTTTGCAAATATGCTTGTCTATCTTTATTCACATACCATTTTTGAATGGCATAAAATATTAACAAAAAGGATGAGATAAATCACATGAATCTATCCGATATAAAAAAAGAATATAATGCGGTATTCAGCTTAGGACAAAACTGCTGGCCTGCTTGGGCATTATATCAATTAGAATTATCACCATTTTTTGGCGTTATTGATTTTATGCTAAGCCCCTCATTAGAAAAAGTGAATGTATTATTACAAAATCGATTTGACCGCTTTTTAAATTTCGAAAATTTATCCTTCATCTCATTTTGGGATGATGATGCAAAATTAAGATTAAGGGACAACCTTTATGAAATTGACTCCTGTCATGACTTTAAAACAGATGTAAACACACCAACTTCTTGGCCTTCTTATACAGAAATTAAGTTAAACTATGAACATCGTATTAATCGTTTTCTAGCTACAATTGAAACGGCAGAATCCATATTATTTACTCGAACTGGAGGAACATATGAAGAAGCATGTTCCCTAGAACAAATTTTATCTCAAATCGTTACACATACATTCTCTGTCCTGTTACTAATTCCTGCCGATATACCAACTATCACCCAAGAAGATTGGGGATTACAACGTGTTTGCGTTATGAAATGTCCTATTATGGATGTATACCAATACAATGAAGCATTTTGGAAAAACTTATTTGATGGAATTACGATTAGACCACATTCTTAAATACATGACACCTTTACTACAAAACACATTATAATCTTCCTTATACAAAAAAATAAGGAGTGATTGTATATGTATCCACGTGCAAAGGCTTTTGGCATTGCTATACATCACGGGCGTCTTCTCGTACAAGAATATCATTCAGCCGATGAAACATTTTACCGACCTCTTGGTGGTTCAATTGAACTTGGTGAACAATCAGCACATACCGTTATTCGTGAATTTAGGGAAGAGCTTCATACAGAAGTGGAAATCACCAATTATTTAGGTTGTTTAGAAAATGTCTTTCATCTAGATGGAGACATTGGTCATGAAATCATTCAACTATATTCTTTGCGTTTATTAGACACGTCACTATATGAAATGAAAACATTAAATATACAAGATGAGGAAACAGTAGCGTATGCGAAATGGATTCCTATTACGGCATTCATTCAGAAAGAAAAAATATTATATCCGGATGGAGTTTTAAAATACATCCAAAAGAAAAAAGACGAAATCCTATAGGATCTCGTCTTTCTTTTCATATATTAACCAATATCTCCAAGACGTAGTACATCACGAGCAATCATAACTTCTTCGTCAGTTGGAATTACGATAATTTTTACTGGAGAATGTGGGAAGCTGATGAATGCTTCTTCACCGAATACGTTATTACGTTTTGCATCAAAGTATACGCCCATGTACTCAAGGCCTTCTAATACGCGCTCACGAATAATCGCACTGTTTTCACCTACACCAGCTGTGAAGATGATTGCGTCTACACCTTTCATACGAGCAGTGTAAGAACCGATGTATTTGTGGATACGGCTTACGAATACATCAAGTGCTACTTTCGCACGGTGGTCGCCTTCTTCTTCTTTCGCAATGATGTCACGTAGGTCACTAGAGTAACCAGTAAGACCTAACATACCACTCTTCTTGTTTAATACGTTAACTACTTCTTCTACTGTTTGGCCTGTTTTTTCCATGATGTATGGAATTAACGCAGGGTCAAGGTTACCAGAACGTGTACCCATTGTTACACCAGCAAGTGGAGTGAAGCCCATAGAAGTATCGATAGATTTACCGCCTTCTACTGCTGCGATACTTGCACCGTTACCTAAGTGACAAGAAAGTAAGCTTAAGCTTTCAATTGGACGACCTAATAATTCAGCCGCACGCTCAGTTACATATTTATGAGAAGTTCCGTGGAAACCGTATTTACGGATGCCGAATTTTTCATAGTACTCATATGGTAGGCTGTATAGGAATGCAGATTCCGGCATTGTTTGGTGGAATGCTGTATCGAATACTGCTACTGCTGGTACGTTTGGTAATACTTCTTGGAATGCTTTAATACCAACAACGTTTGCTGGGTTATGAAGTGGTGCTAAATCGCTTAATTCTTCGATATCAGCTAATACTTCATCAGTAATTAAAACAGAGTCAGCAAATTTTTCGCCGCCGTGAACAACACGGTGACCGATACCGCCAATCTCATCTAGAGATTTAACGATTCCGTTTTCAGTTAATTTTTTTAGAAGCATATTAACTGCTACTGCGTGATCTGGAATGTTTGTAATTTCTTTTTGTTTTTCGCCATCTACAGTAATAGTGAAGATACTATCTTCTAAACCGATACGTTCTACTAAACCTTTTGTTAATACTGTTTCACTTGGCATTTCAAATAATTGGAATTTTAAGGAAGAGCTTCCTGCGTTAATCGCGATGATTTTTGACATCTAGTCTTTCGCCCCTTTTTCTCTTGGTAGTTGTGTGGATGTTTCCACAAACCGCTCGATTTTATCTGATCAAATTCACTAAATATGAAAACGTTTCATCATTAGCAAATTTTATACTCACGATTTTAATTTAAACATCGTCCGACATATATTTCAAGTGAAAAAATTGTAACACCAAGAAAAAATATATATTACAGATTTCAAAAAAATTCAGTTAAATCTTGTATATATTTAAAAATATGACATATTATATAAAACTGTACTACATGAATCACTAATGCTGTTACATATACCTAGCTTTATTTATGTGTTGCAAACCAAGTATTTAATTGATCCATAATGTCTTCCATCGCCTTCATGTTAGAGAATTTAGGCAACTCCACTAATAACGCCTGTTTTGGCATTGTTACATTAGCGCCTTTCTTTTGGAGAACAAATATACTTTTTGCATTTTTCTCGTTTTTAAACATGGAAACAGGAAGCTGTAATAACCCTTGAATAAAGCATGTTTCTTTAATAAATGCATGTAATTTTGGTGCCTGGTCACTTTCAAAAATGAAGTTTGGTACTAAGAAGAATAAGTACCCGCCCTCTTTCGTATGTTTCACACTTTGTTCAATAAATAAGTGATGGGCATATGACATTCCTTCATCTGCTTTTAATTTATATTCACTTGCACCGATTTCGTTTGGATAATAACCAACTGGCAAGTCTGAAACCACTGCATCAACTGGATCGATATAAAGTGGTGCTAGTCCATCTTGATGGAAGAATTCGATTGCATGCTTTTGTAAATTTGCATTTACTAAAGCAAGTTTAATTAGCACTTCATCCACTTCTACACCAAATCCACTCATTGTTAGTCCTTCTTTGGCGCTATTAAACACTGTAGTCATTAAGTTACCTGTTCCAATTGCAGGATCTAAAACTGTAATTTCATTTTGCCCTTGCATAAATTTATGGAATAAATAACTCATAAACATACCAACTGCATCAGGTGTCATTTCATGATTCGCTTGTACGCCTTCTTTCATTCCTTTTAAGATGGCTAACTGAAATGCTTTACGAATTTCTTCACCTTTATATGTTTCTTCATTAAACGTACTATATTCACGATTCAGCCTTTCAATTGCTGATTCGGATAATTCTTCTTGTAAAATCGCTCCCTCAAACAAGTTATCACCTGTCTCTACAAGCGCCTCTAAATATGTTACATCTAATTCTTTACGTAAAACTACCGCAGAAGAATCAAAAATAGAAAATAATGTTTCTACTGTCTGACTCACGTACATTCCTCCTTCTCTCTTTTACACATAACTTATATCATACCACAAAGTGTTTTTTTCCAAAAAGAAAAAGCGACCTCCTGTAAAGAGCTCCCTTTTAAGTTATATATGATATAACGTTTTTTCTCATATATCGATGCCGTTACAGAGCAATATATGAGAAAAAACGACCTCTTTATAAGAGGTCATTTCCTTCACATTACTTCGCAGATTTAGCTGCTTCTAATGCTGCTTCATAGTTTGGATGGCTTGTACCTTCGCTTACGTACTCTGCGTAAACTACTTTGTCGTTGCTATCTACTACGAATACTGCACGAGCAAGTAAACGAAGCTCTTTCATTACTAAGCCGTAAGCTTCACCGAATGAAAGGTCACGGTGGTCAGAAAGTGTTACAACATTTTCTAAACCGTTTGCTGCACACCAGCGTTTTTGAGCGAATGGTAAATCAGCGCTAATTGTTAATACTTTCGCGTTTTCAATACCTGCTGCATCTTGGTTAAAACGACGTGTTTGTGCATCACAAACACCTGTGTCGATTGAAGGTACAACACTAATTAATTTCACTTCGCCTTTGTATGTTTCTAAACTTACTGGAGATAAGTCGTTTGCTAATACTTGGAAGTTTGGCGCTTGATCGCCAACTTTAACTTCTGTTCCAACTAAAGTCATTGGATTACCTTTAAAAGTTACGTTTGCCACTTGAAAATCCTCCCTTATTTAAACAAAATATGTACAATGTAAATGATAGTTTGTCCCTATCGATAATGCAAATAAAATCGCTTTATTTACAAAAAAATTAAAGAAGCTAACCTATTGATTAGCTTCTTTATTCGTTAAATTTGAAATTCAGGATCATCTTCTTTTCGTTTATCCATCATTTCTTTCACTTTATCAACAGCTTGTGGAGCTAATTCAATTATTTTATCGATGACGTGTGTTTGTTTATCTAAGTGCAATACTTTCACACCATCTCCATTTATAACAAGAAAGGCAACAGGATTAATAGAAACTCCTCCACCACTTCCCCCGCCAAATGGATGGCGGCCTGAATGTTCTACTTTACCAAATTCACTTCCACCAGCAGCAAATCCAAAACTTACTTTCGAAACAGTAAGAATTACACTTCCATCTGCCGCTTTAATTGGGTCACCAACAATGGTATTTACATCAGTCATTTGTTTTAAATGCTGCATTGCGGTTGTCATTAAACCTTGAATTGGATGGTCCATTCTATATCCCCCCTATGCTTGAACAGATTTTTCTGTCATACCAGATCTTTGCTTCCTCATAAATATGAGCAATTTCACCGCTGTTTTTATAGTGCGGAATATCCGAAAAGATGCTGTTAACTCACATCTTGACGCAAATCCTTTCCCTTGAAAAACAGGAGTAATTTCAAATTCTGGTACATCGACAATATGCATATATTGTCCGACAACTCCAGCAGCCATACCTTTTGTCCCCCATGCATATCCAGTGACAATTCCAGTACTAGCTGCGTCGCCTGCTCCAATTTGTGTATGCCATTTCCAACCATTGATTTTCACTCGTTTGAGAAAATCTTTAACAATAGTATGAACTTCTTGAAGCTTTTTTATCAGTTCACCAATGCTGTCAAGTTGCGCCATAATTTTATTATCGAGTCCGCCGTCCTCTTCAGCTTTTTCGATTTTCTGTCCTGTCTTTTTCTGCTGTTTTTCAATTCTTTCCAACACATCAAATGTATATCGAATCATCCATATTTTCACTTGAAGCAAACATTGCTTTTCCATTTCTGAATATAAAAATGTCACCTTAAGCTTTATTTTCGACAATAGTATAAACAAAATAAAAAGAAGAAGAATTATTATTCCAATTACGAACCACTTCATACGTATCATCCTTTCACTCCGTACCCATTATCGACAACTTTATTCATCATTAAACAGGGTTCTATAAGATTGAATATAAAAATTTTTCTAAAAATAAAAAGGTATTTTGACAATTTATATCGAAATATATTATTTGAACATATCATCAGGGAACGGACTCTAATGATATGTAGCACGAAAAACAGAAAATTTAACTGCAGTGGAGGGATACATAATGGCAGATCATCGCAATTTATTTTTCTTTTATGGTGATGACAAAGCAACGCTCGTTGAAAAAATGAAACCAATCTATCGTATTTTAGAAGAGAATGGATTTACCATATTAGATCATCCAAAAAATGCAAACGCTATCGTCAGTGTTGGAGATGATGCAACCTTCTTACAAGCCGTTCGTAAAACTGGTTTTAGAGAAGATTGTTTATACGCAGGGATTTCTACGAAAGATGAAATTTCTTTCTACTGCGATTTCCATATTGATCACGTTGATACAGCCCTTCAAGAAATTACAAAAAATGAAATTGAAGTGCGTAAATATCCAACAATTCAGGTAGATGTAGATGGCAGTACATCTTTCCATTGTTTAAATGAGTTCTCATTACGTTCTAGTATTATAAAAACATTCGTTGTAGATGTTCACGTTGATGATTTATATTTCGAAACTTTTAGAGGAGACGGTTTAGTAGTTTCTACCCCAACAGGAAGTACTGCTTACAATAAATCATTGCATGGTGCAGTTGTTGACCCGCTTATCCCATGTTTCCAAGTAAGCGAACTAGCATCTTTAAACAACAACACTTACCGTACGCTCGGTTCACCTTTCATTTTAAATCACGAACGTACATTAACTTTAAAACTAAGACCAGACGGTAACGATTATCCTGTTATCGGCATGGATAACGAAGCGCTTAGTATTAAACAAGTGGAAAAAGCTGTTGTACGCTTAAGCGATAAACAAATTAAAACAGTTAAATTAAAAAACAACTCTTTCTGGGAAAAAGTACAGAGAACGTTTTTATAGGATTAAAATAACCGCAGAATTATGGAATTCCATAATTCTGCGGTTATTTATTTACCCCGATTGGCGCGGACAATAATCTCTTACTATCCGGCCGTTATTCTTGTCAGTTTTTGTCGGTAAGTCGATATATTCCGATAATCGCTCATATATTTTTACGCATCTTTTCTATAGACAACTTGGCCATCTATTACGGTCATTTCTACTTCTACTTCTTTTATTTCTTCTGCCTCAATTTCAAACATATTGCGGTCTAATATTGTAAAGTCTGCTTCATATCCTTTTGTAATTTGCCCTCGCTTCGCTTCTTTTCCAATTGCATAGGCACTTCCTGTTGTAAATAAAGAAACAGCCTCATATACCGTTAATCTTTCCTCAGGCATATAGCATACACCGTCAATAAAACTTCTACGTGTAACAGCGCTATATATGCCTAAAAACGGATTCACTTGTTCAATAGGAGCATCTGAACCACCGTTGCAGTGTAATCCTGCTTCCAGTAACGTCTTCCAAGCGTACGCATAACGAAGACGGCGCTCTCCTAGTTTTTCAATGACTGACGGAAAATCTGATGAAAGGAAGACTGGCTGTATATCTATAATGGCTTGCAAGTTTTTCATTCTTTCAATTAACTCCTCACGAGCAAGCTGACAATGAATAATGCGATCACGTAACCCTTTTGCTGGTGGATATAATTCGAGTGCATCAATGACATATTCAAGCGATAAGTCACCGATAGTATGAATCGCAACTGGCATATGTAAATCTCGTGCTTTCTTCACTAATTCTGCAAGTTCTTCACGTGAGAAAATCGCAACCCCATTCGTTTCCTTCGCATCTTCATACGGTTCACTTAATAATGCTGTTCTTCCGCCAAAAGAACCGTCAGAGAAAATTTTTATTGCCCCAAATTCAATATAATGTTCATTTTCATATTCTTTTCGTTCATGTGCTACTTCATGGTGAACGAGCAAATGGGCTTTAAATGGCATTTCTTTTATAACGTGAGAAAACGCATTATATGTTTTTCTAAAACCACCATAATAATTTAAATCTTCCGTATGCCCGCCAACGAGTCCGTATTTCCAGCAATCTTTAATCGCTGTTTGCAGAGCTCTTTGTAAATAAGCTTCATCAATTTCTGGCTGAACATGTTTAATTAATTCTTGCCCTTGTTCATATAAAAGTCCTGTTAACTTATTTGATGAATCCCTGCCAATTTTCCCGCCTTTTGGATCTTCTGTCGCTTCTGTTATATTCACTTCTTGCAGTATGTATGAATTCACCCATGTAACGTGACGACAAACTCTCTTTAATAAAATAGGATGGTCTTTCGAAATTTCATCTAAATCACGCGCGTGAACATCTTTCGTATCTGTAAAGTTATTTTCATTCCATCCTTCTCCAATAATCCAAGAGCCCTTTGGAGCTTCTTCCACTCGCTTCTGAACAAGAGCCAGTACTTCGCTATAAGATGTACAATTTGATAAATCTAGACGGAGTAATCTCTCTCCATGCCCAATAAGATGCATATGGCTATCAACGAGACCTGGGATCATTGTTTTTCCTTTTAGGTCATGTAACTTTACGTTTGAATATCTGCTTTCTAATTCTCCCTTATTACCAGCATCAACAATTATGCCGTTTTCAACGTAAACAGCGTCCACTTTTTCATTTTCTTCTCTCATTGTGTAAATGGTGCCGCCATACCAAATTTCTCCCATATATCCCATCTCCTTTATTTTTTATTGTAAAAAAAAAAGCACCATTTCAAAACATGGTGCTTTTCTAAAAATTACTTTTGTTCAGTAGTAGACGTTGTAACTTGCCATTCAATATTAAATTTATCTTTTACTTGTCCGTATGCTGGGCTCCAGAATGTTTCTTGAAGTGGCATGATAACTTCTCCACCTTCTTGTAACTTATCGAATACTTCTTTTGCTTTTTCTGCATTACTAATTTGAATTGCGATTGTTACTTGAGATCCGATTGCATGTCCTTGACCTGGGAATGTATCAGAAATCATAAGATCCGTATTACCAACTTTTAAAGTAGCGTGTAAAACACGCTCTTTCGCTTCAGCTGGAATCGGGTATTCTGGATTTTCAGGCATGTCACCAAAAGTTTGCATGACTTCTACTTTTGCATCTAAAGCCTCTTTATAAAACTGTACAGCTTCTTGCCCACTACCATCTAAAACTAAGTACGGATTAATCCCTAAAATCATACGGACACCTCTTTTTTAAGTTTATAAAATCGAACTTGTGTTCGTTTTTATATTATCATTGTTTTGCATTTCATTCAACTATTTACTTCACTGTTTTCAAAATTATTTTGACGGAATCTCCATCTCTTGTTTTCTAAGTTCAATACGGCGAATTTTTCCAGAAATCGTTTTTGGTAGTTCATCTACAAATTCAATTTTGCGAGGGTATTTATATGGTGCAGTGAGTTCTTTGACGTGTTGTTGGAGTGTTGGAATTAATGTTTCTTCGCTCTTTTCTATATTCTCTCTTAATACGATAAATGCCTTCACGACACTTCCACGAATTTCATCAGGACTTGCGACAACTGCACATTCTCTTACGTAAGGATGTTTTACAAGTGCATCCTCTACTTCAAACGGCCCGATTGTATAACCAGAGCTAATAATGATATCATCACCGCGCCCTTCAAACCAGAAGTAGCCGTCTTCATCTTTCTTCGCTTTATCACCTGTAATATAATAATCACCGCGGAATTGCATCGCTGTACGTTCATCGTCTTTGTAATATTGTTTAAAGAGGGCCGGCGTTTCAATGTGAACTGCAATATCACCAACTTCGCCTACTTTAACTGGAGTACCTTCCTCATTTATGATATCGACGTGGTTACCTGGCGTTGGTTTCCCCATTGAACCTGGTCTAATATCCATCCCTTTCATTACACCAACAAGTAATGTATTTTCCGTTTGCCCATAGCCGTCTCTCACTGTAATATGAAAGTGCTTTTGGAACGTTCCAATCACTTCTCTATTTAACGGCTCACCTGCTGATACAGCGCTATGTAATGCCTCTAAATTGTACTGGCTTAAATCTTCTACCTTTGCCATTAATCTATACTCAGTCGGTGTACAACAAAGTACATTTACCTTATTATCGTCTAATAAGTTCAGGTACGTTTTCGGTTCAAACTTACCGTGATATACAAACCCTGTTGCCCCTGATCCTAGCGTTGCTAAAAACGGGCTCCAAATCCACTTTTGCCAGCCTGGACTAGCTGTTGCCCATACAATATCATTCTCTTCAATTCCGAGCCAATTTGGAGCGCTCGTACGTAAATGAGCGTATGCCCACGCATGTGTATGAACGACACCTTTTGGATTTCCTGTCGTTCCTGACGTGTAAGATAAAAAGACCATATCTTCTTTATCTGTCTTCGCCATTTCTAACCTGTCACTCTCTGTTTCTAACGCTGTTTTTAAATTAATCCATCCATCTACTGACTGCTCGCTCAGGACAAATTTTCGAAGAGATTCCATCGCTTCTATATCATCAAACTGCCTAATATACGGCTCATAGCTTACTATCGCTTTTACTTCTCCATGTCCAATTCGATATTCTATATCTTTTTTACGTAACATTTCCGAGCTTGGAATTACGACAAATCCTGCTTTAATAGCAGCAATATACGTCATGTACGCTTCAATTAAACGCGGCATCATAATAAGAAGCTTGTCCCCTTTTTGCAAACCACTTTTTATAAAAGCGTTTCCAATTTTATTCGCACCTTGCATTAATTCAGCGTATGTAACTTCCCTTCGATTCCCTTTATCATCTTGCCAAATTAAAGCTAATTTCCCTTTATCACCCGTATATTTCTCTATTTCAGAAACTAAATTATAAGACGGTGGCGCCAACAATTCTTCTCGCTTCATAAAATATCCTCCCTTTTCTTTATGCCTCTTTTATATAATAAAGAATTTTCTGTTAATTTTGAACCCTCTTCTTTTGACAAATTTTTCAGTTCTGTCGAATTACTAAATGAAATTACATCAACTTACCGACAAATGGCAACACAAAAAAGAAAGAGCGGGAGAACCCGCTCTTTCTAAGCCATCATATGGGATTATTTTTGGTAACCGCCTAATTGTTGCTCAGCTAGTGAAACTAGACGTTTAGTGATTTCACCACCAACAGAACCGTTAGCGCGAGCTGTTGCATCAGCTCCAAGTTGAACACCAAACTCTTGAGCGATTTCGTATTTCATTTGGTCTAATGCTGATTCAGCACCAGGAACCGCTAATTTATTTGTGCTACGTGACATGTTATATCACCTCCTTGTGAGTATAGAGTGTGATAAATAACATGACTTCATACACGTTTTAGATATGGTAATTTATGGTTTAGAAAAGTTCTTCAAATTTTTCTTCTTCCGCCACTACTTCTATCGTTTGTAATACCATTGTTTCTTTGTTCGCTACAGCTTCATCGATTAATGGTGTGAAATCGTATTTCGCTTCAAAACGATTTGCTTTTTCACGTTTCGGCTTCGTCGCTGGGCTTGCTGGTGTAAATACAGTACAGCAATCTTCATATGGACGAATTGAAATATCATACGTGCCGATTTCTTCAGCGATTTTAATAATCTCTAATTTATCCATCGTAATAAGCGGACGAATAACTGGGTAGTTTGTTACTTCGTTAATCGTATGCATACTATCTAACGTTTGGCTTGCTACTTGCCCAAGACTTTCACCAGTCGTAATTGCAAGTGCGTTACGCTCCTCAGCAATACGTTCTGTAATACGCATCATCATACGGCGCATAACCGTCATTGAATAGCTAGATGGGATTTCTTTATTAATCGTTTTTTGCACTTCTGTAAACGGAACAAGGTGAAGCGTTACTCGTTTACAATACTTCGTTAACTCTTGCGCTAAATCGATTACTTTTTGTTTTGCACGCTCACTTGTGAAAGGTGGACTATGGAAGTGAACTGCTTCCACAGATACGCCGCGTTTCATCGTTAAGTAAGCTGCTACTGGGCTATCAATACCACCAGAAAGAAGTACCATTACTTTTCCGCCAACGCCAACTGGTAAACCGCCAGCTCCCATACGCTCATCACACATAATGTAGCTATAACCACTGCGAATTTCTACACGTACATTTACATCTGGATTATGAACATCTACAGTAATATCTTCTGTATTTTCTAGAATGTGTCCACCAATCTCAGGTAATAATTCCATCGTTCTCATTGGGAAATGCTTATAAGAACGGTGTACAGTAATTTTAAATGTTTTCACATCGCCTTTTACTTGTAAGAAAGCTGCTAATGCACCTTCTTTAATGTCTTCTAATTCTGATGGTACTTTCATCGCTAAGTTAAATTTATGAATGCCAAATACATCTTTCAATCTTTCAGATACCGCTTCATGATCTTCGCCATTTAACTGGATGTACATACGGTCATGTGTTGCATCGATTTTAATATTTGGGAATTTTTTCAGTTTGAACTTCACGTTATCTTTTAATGTGCTTACAAATTTAGAACGGTTCTTACCTTTTGTCGTCATTTCTCCATAACGCACTAAAATATATTCATATTTCAACATAATTTCTTTACCTCATCACTTCATATAATTTTGGCATCGTCTCTTTTACAATACCTTCAAATTGTTTTACTTCTTCCATTGTGTTTTCTGGTGCCAAACTAATACGAATAGCGCTTGCAGCTGCTGCATGCGGCACTCCCATTGACACTAACACTCTGCTCACTTCATTTGCTTTTGAAGAACAAGCAGATTTCGTTGACACATATACACCGTGTTCTTCTAAAGCATGAACGACTACTTCTGGTTTTAAACCAACAAATGATACATTTAAAATGTGCGGTGCTGCATATGCAAGCGACGTGTTAATCGTTACATCTTCCATCTCTTTAAAGAAACGAACAAGCTCTGCTTGTAAACTTTGCAAATGAGCTACCTTTTCTTTCACTTGTTCCATTGTCATGCGAAGTGCTTTCACCATCGCTACAATGCCAGGTAAATTCTCTGTACCAGAGCGATACTTAAGCTCTTGTTGACCACCTGATAAAATCGGATCTAATCTTACGCCATCGCGTACATAAAGAAGACCTGTTCCTTTTACACTGTGGAATTTATGTCCAGATATTGAGCAAAGATCAATATGAGAAGCATATAAATCAAGCGGTACTTTTCCTATCCCTTGTACATGATCTACATGGAATCTTATTTTCGGATGATTCGATAATAACGTTCCAATTTCAGCAACGGGTTGAATTGCTCCGGTTTCGTTGTTCACATGAATAATTGACACAAGAATCGTATCTTCACGAAGCGCTCGTTTCACATCTTCTACCGATACAACACCATGCTCGTTAACCGGTAAATATGTTACATCAAACCCGAGTTCTTCTAATTGCTTATATGCTTCAAACACAGACGCGTGTTCAATATTTGTTGTAATGATATGTTTGCCACGCGAACGATTCCTCATCGCTATCCCTTTAATCGCAAGGTTATTTCCTTCCGTTCCACCTGATGTAAAAATAATTTCAGAAGGTTTAACACGAAGAAGCTGCGCTGCAATCGTTCTTGATTGTGTTAATAGACGCTCTGCCTCTCCTCCAAGCGAATGAATAGAAGAAGGATTACCAAAATATTTCCCAGCAACCGTCACGTACGATTGAAGAGCTTCTGGATATGGCTTCGTCGTCGCACTATTATCAAAATAGATCATCGTTCTTCCCCTTTCAGCGCTATCACATCGTATAATCATATCATAAATACGTGTCATTACGCTAAGACTACGCAAAGGTTCCGTTTTATCTCGATTGGTGAAGGCTAATAATTGGCGAGGATGCCCTCCCATTACAGTTTCACTTTATCCCGCGTTAACGGGCAATAAGACTCTCACCTCAAAATCCAGTTAGAGCAAAGAAGTTAGATGGGAGATTAACTGCCCGTAAATGTCCGATTGGTGAAGGCTAGTAATCAGTGGGGATGAATCCTCCCACCGATTACAGTTTCACTTTATTTTGAAACGAATAACCTTGCTGTATTCCGCTATTCATTATAGCAACATCGCCTGCAAAATTACATAAAAAAACAAACCCTTTTATGAAAGGGTTTGTTCATTGTCTACATATTCAGCTATTTTTTGAACAACGCCAGGTTCAAGTTGCTCTAACACTGAAGCCGCTTGTTCTAAAGCTGCATCGTATTGGTATTCACGGAATAATTTCTCAGCATAATTTAAACTTTCTGCTAGGTTTTCATCATGACTACGGTAACGGTTACCGTACTGAATTAATTTTTCCACTAAATACGCTTGTCCAATTAACTCTTCTGTCATTTCAGCCACACCGTTCACAGTTGTGTATGCTTCTTCTAAACTGCTATTTACAGCGTTCATATTTAACGGCTTCACTTCTAATTGTTCATATACAGCTTGCATTGCCATTTGCCCTCTTTTTAAATCTTCCATAATACTCTCTGGAAGACCTGGCAAATTCGACTTTTGCATAAAGCGTTTCGTTTCGAAAATAGTATTTCGCATTTCTTGTAACTTCTCACGTGCTTCAAATTCTTCTTTGCGCATCGTTTGCAGCATTTCTTTATATTCTGCATGAAGTACTTTTAACGTTTCACATTGCTCATAAACCTCTTCTAGTTCCTCGCGAATAATAGAGAAGGCAATATCTTGTTCTGCAACGCGTAATTGTAGCATTTCAAAACGTTTCGTTAAAATGTGCATTTGCTTTTCAATTACTTTTTGAGACTCAATGTCTTTATCTTGTAACTGATAGCTTTGTTTCACAAGTTGTGTTTCTGTTTTCGTTTCAATCGTTTCGATGCGCATTTCTTCTAAATCATCATAAACAGAAAGTGTTTTTTGCTCCACATAATGTCTCGCATGTACTTCTTGTTCCAGTTGATCGTAGAAGCCATCTAAACGTGTTTTTAAGTTTTCTACTTTTTCAGCCGCTTCTGTTATATGAAGCTCCTGTATATCCATTAAACATGTTTGTAGTTGTTTCGTCATATCACGAACTTCTTTAGGGACTTCCAAATAATCTAATACATAACCTTGTCTTACCATATCATTGTGTCCGTGTAATAAATCTTCCAGCTGAACTGGTAACGTCGCTTGACACTCTACCAATAAATCTGGAATTTGGTGAATAATGATTTCTAAATCTGCTAAACCTTCTTCCAAACTAATAACAATTTCTCTCGCTTTTAAATAGTCGCCATTGTTTGTCGCTTCTTCAAAGGTTTTAAATTTCTCAGATTCAGCGTCTAGCATCTCTTCGATTTTCTGCTCTGCTGCTCCATACATATGTCTATGAGCAAGAACACTCTTTTTCATACTACGATATGTATCACGTAACCCTTCAATTTCCGAGCTATTTTTCTCATGGCTTTCTAACAATTGCTGTAATTCATTTAAAATGTCCGTAATACGATTATCAGCGTCATCTAAACCACTTATGGATTCGTTCATCGCATGCTTTGCTTTTCGGAAGGAGAATTGCGAGGCGAATTTTCGCGCTTGCGCTAAATCTTTGTCAGCTTTCGGAAGGGTTGTTGATACAATTTCATCCCATTCTTCACGCCATTTACCAAACAGTTCTTCTGTTTGACCCGTCATGTTTAAATCTTTTACCCGTTTT
Organism: Bacillus sp. 2D03; assembly: GCF_003946765.1. NCBI lineage: Bacteria > Bacillati > Bacillota > Bacilli > Caryophanales > Bacillaceae > Bacillus > Bacillus sp. 2D03. The sequence continues at coordinate 670,766 of NZ_RPSJ01000001.1, forward strand.
AGTTCATCTGCCACAGGTTTATCTTTTATCTCTTGTTTCCACTGCTCCAGTGCTTCAATATCTTTATATGAACGATTTCTTATCACAAGCTCTATCATGAGCAGCACTAGAATAGAGCTTACTACAATGATAACGATCGTCAGGATAGAATCCATGCAAAAAAGCCTCCTAGTTATATCTCTTTTTTTGTCCGTTCCGTTTATGAAATGGAAGGCATTATGTATAAAAAGGGAATTCCCCTATATTTAACAACTAACAATGTACTAATCATACCATGTAATGGTTTGTTTTTGACCTAGTTTTTTTAAAAATTTCATGTTCCTTTCAATGTGATTGTAATCTTTCTCAATATTCCGCCTACCTCACTACCTATCCTCAAATGATTGTAATAACAAACAATCTTTCGTATGGGATACGAAATAAATTTTCCGCATGAGTGGTGGTTCAACAGAAATTACATGTACATTTCCTTGCCTTACAGACTGCTCTACTGCCCTTTCTGGAAGTAACGTGATACCAAGGCCAGCTTTTACCATTGCAAGCATCGGTTCTGCGTAAGATGTTTCCACAGCTATAGTTGGTTTTACACCTATTTCATGAAACATGTTCATAATCATTTTCCTTACATCACATATTTCTGGATATACAATTAATTTTTCATTGTGCAGCTCTTCTATTTGAATGACTATCTTCTCTTTGTACGGATGATTATTTGAAACGGCACAAACAATTTTCTCTTGTTGCACTTCTTTTATATACGTAGCACCTTCTACTACTGAATCGATGAACATCGCGTCAATCTCCCGCGCTTTAAATAACTCTCTTAATACTTCCGTATGTCCGATTTGCCATTCCACTTCGAACTCATCACCTAATATATCTTTACATTCTGATATGTAATACTCCGCTAAACTCGGTAGTATACCAATTGAAAACTTCCGGTTCTCTTGATACCCCCTCATTTCTGTTTTCACTTCATTTATTTGCTCCAAAATTGGTAACATTCTTTTTATAAATAACTCTCCTGCCTCCGTTAACTCTACTCCTTGCGCAGAACGTTTAAGTAAAGTAACCTCTAAATCCGCTTCTAACTTTTGAATTTGTTTACTAAGCGCTGGTTGAGATATATGTAAAATCTTACTTGCCTTTGATAAACTTCGCGTATGCTTCACTTCAATAAACGATCGTACTGCCTCCAAATCCATTGTACACACCTCTAACAAAAAGTTATAACCGTTATAAGAAATCGATATTTCCTCCTATAAACAATTACTCTTTATACTTATTTCATCAACTTACTATAACGAAATGTAAAGGGGAAAGATACTCTTGAACAAAAAACAAATGCTACTCGGATCCTTTCTATGCTTACTCGCCGTCACTGCCTGGGGATTTATGTTTCCTGTAATGGCAAATGCTCTGCAATTTATCGATCCATTCTTCTTCACAACGCTTCGCTATGGATCAGCAGCTATTATTTTTCTTATTTTGCTATTAATTACTGAAGGAAAGACTTCACTCCGCTTAGAAAAAAGAACACTTTCTCTATTCTTTTACGGGACAGTCGGTTTCGCGGGGTATGGTTTTCTCGTTTTCTACGGACAACAACTTGCCGGACCTTCCGGAGCAATCCATGCAGCTATGATTCAATCCCTTATGCCACTGATTGCCTTATCACTGCAATGGATAACGAAAAATCGCCGCCCACAAAACTATACATTCCTTTGTATGTTTGTTGCATTACTTGGTGTTATGCTTGTCATTTCAAAAGGAAATATTCACTTATTATTTGGAGCTGCAAGCCACTTATCAACAAATATATTGATGCTATGCGGCGTTACTTGCTGGGTCATTTATACAAACGGGGGTGCTCGTTTTCAATCTTGGTCACCACTTAGGTACACGACATTAACTTGTTTATTTGGCTCCATTTCACTCATCGTTATTGTTACTTTCTTAACGTACACAAATATAGTTACTATACCGTCACTGCGTACAGTTGTGAGCGTTCGTTTTGAGCTCTTTTATATGTCGATTATCGCAGGCGTTATCGCTGTATTTTGCTGGAATATGGGAAATCGCTATATTTCATCTATTAACGGCATATTATTTATGAATTTAGTTCCTATCCTTGCACTAATCGGTTCTATCTTTCGAGGTTATACAGTGGATAAAATTGAAATCGCTGGAGCTGCATTAACAATTATCGCGCTATTATGTAACAATTTATGGCAAAGAAAAGTAAACATAAAAATCCCCACCTCAGTTCGTTAGGTGGGGATTCTTCACATATGAACAGCTCTTGGCCATTCATGGTACATATTCGCTTTACATAATGCTTGTTCCATCCATTGCTCAATCTCTTTCGTATACATTTCTATGAAAAATGTCTCAGACGGGAAAGAATGGAGTACTTCTGATATATATTGTGGATATAAAAACGGCATACTTATCATACCTTTTAATTGCGTCATAAACATTGTAAATGATACTTTCTGAAATTCTTGTTTCATTTGTCCTTGTCTAATCATTTGTTCTATATAATATCTTTCTTTAGAAAAATAAACGGTCATCACTTCACGAATTAATGTCGTATCAAGCGAAAGCTCTCGGTAGAAGAAACGTGTTAGTTCTCTATTTTCAAATTGATATCGTAAAATCCCGCGCACCATTTGCACCATTACATCTTTAGTCGACAAATACTCTCTCTGTTCAAACGACATTTCAATCACATGAATATATCCTTCTAAAAAATCAGTAATAAGCTGTTCTAATAAACCTTGCTTCCCAGCAAAATAATATGAAATATTCGCTACATTCACATCCGCTCGCTTTGCAATGTCTCGCACCGACGTTCCATCATAACCTTTCGTATTAAACAACGATATTGCCGCATCAATTACTTTTTGTTTCGTCTGCTTCATGCGCTCACTTCCCTTCACTGAACAGCTATAGTTTAAATTTCTTGACTTTTAAGACAAATTCCTTTAATTTTCTATCGACAAAGTCATGTGAAATACATCGTATTTTGCTAATATTTTACACATCTCGATAAAAAAGGAGCTGTTTCCATGTTTACTAAAGAAAGTTATGCAGGATCTCGCGTGCAGCAATATGAGACAGTAATTAAACAACTGGATGCGTTATTAACTGGCGAATCAAACGTAGTCGCAAACTTATCAAATGCGTCCGCATTATTAAACCAATTTTTAGATCGCGTTAATTGGGTTGGCTTTTACGTAACAGAAGGAACTCAGCTTGTTCTTGGACCATTCCAAGGAATGCCTGCTTGCGTGCGCATTCCATTTGGACGAGGCGTTTGCGGCGTTGCAGCTGAAACGAAAACAACGCAGCTTGTAGCAGACGTTCACCAATTCCCAGGTCACATCGCTTGCGATAGTGCTTCTAATTCGGAAATCGTTGTACCGATTGTGAAAGAAGGAGCTGTCATTGGTGTACTTGACATTGATAGTCCTGAAAAGAATCGTTTCGATGAAGTAGATCAGCGCTATTTAGAAAAGTTTGTGGAAACACTCCTAAAACATATGTAAAAAGAAAAGAGCGAGTTATCGATTTAGTACGCCCTGTACAAAACCGATAGCTCACTCTTTTTTCATTGATTAACAGTAGATATTTTCTTTAATGCCTGCTCTAAATCAGAAACGATATCCTCCCACGATTCTAAACCGACTGATAAGCGTATTAAATTATCGAAAATGCCCATTTCTTTTCTTAGTTCAGCTGGAATCGCAGCGTGCGTCATCGTTGCTGGATGCTGAATTAACGTTTCTGTATCTCCTAAACTCACCGCAATTGTAATAAAGTGAAGATCATTAATAAACGCTTGCGTCTCTTCTTTTCCGCCTTTTACTGAAAAAGAAATAACACCGCCCCCGCGTTTCATTTGACGAGATGCTAACTCCCCTTCTGGATACCAAACACCTTCTACCGCATCATGTTTTCTTAGGAACGATACAATTTTTTCTGCATTATCACAATGACGATCCATTCTTACTGCTAACGTCTTTAACCCGCGTAATAATAACCACGCATCAAACGGTGCCATAATACCGCCGATATCCTTTCGCATCGGGCGAATCTTTTCAGCTAATGCTTTCGTTTTACAAATTGTTACGCCCGCTACAACGTCACCGTGACCACCAATATATTTTGTCGCACTATGCACAACAGCGTCACAGCCAAGCTCAAGCGGTCTTTGTAAATAAGGTGAACAAAATGTATTATCAACAATAACAAGTAAGCCATTTCGCTTTGCAACCCGAATCACTTGTTTTAAATCAATTAATTTCATTGTCGGATTAATCGGTGTTTCAACGAAAATAAGCTTTGTATTTGGGCGAATTTTATTTTCAATATCAACCTCTGTCTCCATATCACAAAACGAATGCGTAATCATAAATTTTTCTTCTAACACTTCTAAAAAACCGTACGTGCATCCATATAATCCATTTGAACAAATAATATGATCTCCAGCTTTTAGAAAACCGATTAACGTTGCTGAAATAGCTGCCATACCAGATCCGAAGGCAAGTGCTTCTTCTCCTCCTTCTAACAACGCCATACGTTCTTCAAATAATTTCACAGTTGGATTTCCAAGCCGTGAGTAAATATAAGATGGATCCACTCCCGCAAAACTCGCCTCTCCTTGCTGCGCAGTCTCAAATGTAAATGTAGAAGTTTGAAATAAAGGTGGTGTTAAACTTCCTTTATGTTCCTCAGGTGTATAACCGTGGTGAATTAACGCTGTCTCCATATGCTTCTTTTTCATAAAAACATCCCCCTTATGTTTTTATTGCCGCATATTCATCCATAAAAATTTGATGAACGTTTTCCTTTATTTTATGTAAGCGTTTTATTTGTGTTTCTATCTCTTCTTCTATATTGTTTTAAATTCCTTCTTATATTAATTTCCAAAATTTTTATGCATAAAACAAAAACGTACTCGCTTGACGAAACTCTGGGTAAAAGATATAATAGCGTTTGTGTAAAATAAAAAGGCAGCCTTGTAATGTGAGTTTATCGTTTGTATTTTGTTCCTCTACGGAGGTGTATCTCGTAACTCCCTGCTGCTGGAGCGAAGGTACATGAAAACAAAATGCCCGTAAATATCGATTACGTCTGTTTTTATTTTACGTAAATAAAAACATTTTTAAAGGAGGAGTCAACTATGGCTCGTTATACAGGTCCAGCTTGGAAACTGTCTCGTCGTCTTGGAATCTCTCTAAGCGGCACAGGAAAAGAATTAGAAAAACGCCCTTACGCACCAGGTCCTCACGGTCCTAACCAACGTAAGAAACTTTCAGAATACGGTTTACAATTACAAGAGAAACAAAAACTTCGTCACATGTACGGCATGACTGAGCGTCAATTCCGTCGCACATTTGACCAAGCAGGTAAAATGCCTGGTAAGCACGGCGAAAACTTCATGATCCTTCTTGAAGCTCGTCTTGACAACTTAGTTTACCGTATGGGCTTAGCTCGCACTCGTCGTGCAGCTCGCCAATTAGTAAACCACGGTCACATCATGGTTGATGGCGCTCGCGTAGATATCCCATCTTACCGTGTAAAACCTGGTCAAACTATCAGCGTTCGCGAAAAATCTAACAGCCTTGTTGTTGTTAAAGAAGCGATCGAAGTTAACAACTTCGTACCAGAATACTTAACTTTCGATGCTGACAAATTAGAAGCTACTTACACTCGTCACGCTGAGCGTTCTGAGTTACCAGCTGAAATCAACGAAGCATTAATCGTAGAGTTCTACTCTCGTTAATTCAATCGCTTAGTAGATAACAGTATTAAAAACCCTAGAAAAAGCGTTATTACAACGTTTCTAGGGTTTTTTCTATTCTGATGCATTGTAAAATAACTTAAATAAAATTAATGATTTGGGGGAGGTTTTTGGGGGAACTTTTTGGATAAAATAAGCGTGGGCAAATGCTATTCTCCCTATATTTTCACATACACATCTCCAAGGAATAATAAAAAGCCACACCGATTGTGTGACTTAATTTCACATTATTTTTTTGGAATTTTAGACTCTGGTACACGAAGATGTGCTGCACCACAATTTCTACAGGTCCCCGACCAACCTCGAGTATAAGCATCTAGGATTGGAACATTAACCAGTTTCTTATTTACATCCCAACATGTAGGGCAATACGGGCCACTACCATCGCTCTTTCTATAATAAAAGTCGGGTAGGTACTCTAAATCATGAGAAATTTCATCAGTACGTTGAATTTCTTCCAACTTCAGTCTTAGTTCTCTATTTTCGTCTAAAATTTCATATGCTTGTGTTTGTAGGTCCATTAGTTTACTTATTAATTCTACATTTTCCATACCTACAGCTAATGCTTTTATCCCTTTTATTGTATCTGTTATTGCCATCAAGCTTCACCCCGTTAATATAATATATAATTAAATTATATCAACTATTAAGCTTTATTTCTTCACCTTCTTTATCCCCTTTCTTTTCAACTTCCTCTTCAGCCTTACGTGCGGCCAATACACGAGGAACCATTGTTTTCATTAAAAATCCGACCATTTTCAACTTGGTTTCTTCACTAGGTGGATTATCTAACACAGTTCTTTCTTTTCTTTCCATAAGAGCAACTCACCTTTCATTTTCGATATGGATAAGTTTTATTTTGAGGATTTTTTACATCTTTTCTTTTGATCTCCCTTATAAGTAAATGTAGTAGACAAAACTCCATCTTTCAAAGTAGTTTTTATATCATACTGCGCTAGGATTTCAACATCACTTGACGATTCTTCTTCTTCTGTTTCACCATACCTCCAATATCCAGCTCGAAGTAAGAATTCAGAAAGGCCTTCTGGAATTGGCAAGTCATAACCATCTATACTTATCCTAGTTACCTCCATACCTTCTCTAATAATCATCGAATCACCCTTTCAGTTGGAATATGAATAAGTTCGTTTTAATTTACATTAATACCTTTTGACATTAAATAAAAAAGAACGTACGCTTCTTAATAAATTATCTTCAAATATTAATTATTTTTCGTTCTTCCATGTAAAATATCAATTTCCAAACTTATCCACTCTAAATGTTAATAATGGTAAAATATCCTATATAAATATATTTTATTTGGTAGGAGGAGAAAAAATGGCGGTAAAAATGAAAACAGCTTACTCAAAAATGAAAAACCAAGATGTAACAGCTAAGTATGTAGAAGAACATCCACAATTAAAAGAAGGATTAGAATGCCACAAATGTAGAAAAGATGTATCTCATAAAAATGGGCATTTTAGAGCTGAAGCATGGATTCCTACCCACTTCACGAGAAAACCAGGTGTAAATCATGAAGAATGGTGCAAATATAATACAGTAGGGCAAGTTACAGTACTAGCAAAAAAATCTGATGATAACATTTTAGAAAGTGTTAAGAAAAATAAATTTACCTTTAGGTTAACTATGATTCATGAACCACTGAAAGATTTAGGGAAACAAAATACCACTTCCATAAATAAGAGCGGAAATACGAATCCCCCAAAAAATAAAAGCTATGTTTCTAAAGGAAAGCTAAGTTCCTATTTAGCAACAATGAGAAAGGTTCTTGAACTACGAAAAGCGGTAGAAGATGACGATTCAAATGAATTAGAATCCATCATAGAAATTCAAATGTATGGAAAAAAAATCAAATGGTCCAATTTCTATTATGATCAAGAAAAGTACCTAGATGCTTACAACTATTTGCAAACTCTTAAGGCCAAAAGACATCCTATTTGCATTGAAGGTGTAGTAAGAGATATAAGACCTCTTAAACAAGGAGATCGTTATGCTGTAAATCTCAAATTTGGTAAAATAGAAAAAGATGTGGAACAAATCCCTTCTGTTTCTATTTTGTGTAATGAAAGCGATATACCTTCTATTACTTTTGAACCAGGTCAGCATATTGTAGTGTGTGCATTATGCACAGCAAGCCAGAGTAACATCAATAATAAATATTTAAATATTCGCGCGTCATTATATCATAAAAATCAGTTGGTTATATTTAAAGACGACGAAGAACTTTGATAAAATTAAAAATCAGCCAACATGTAGGTTAATGAACATTTAAGCACTCTATTTTTCAGCTGCTCTGCCCAAAAAAAGCTTACTGAATCACATAACTTAGTAAGCTTTTTTGAATTTAGATAAGTTTGCTTTGAGGTAGATTAATACCTTTAAACAATTCCTCAAAATGTAATATTTACAGTTGTTGCACGAAATTGGTATAATTTAGGCATCATTTCAAGGAGGTTTTTTTATGAGTTATGATTCAATTGCATCGATACAACGTATGCAACAGTTACAGCAATCTGAAGCTGCTGCCGGAAAGAGAATGATCTTACAACGAATACCTACTGCCTTAGATGCTATATTGTTTATTACAGCAATTATCTTAGCCATTCCAACTTTTGTAATATCTTATATTTTATTTATTATCTATTATTCATACATAGTTAAAACATACGTAGTCAAGAATGTAGCTACTGGCGAGAAATTTAGAGTTGATAAACAAGATTTTAAGCAATATAAAAAAGCTTTTAAAGCAAAAGAAAAACAAGTCAGAAGAATATCCGATTTAGAAACTAATACAGTCGAAATAGCCCCTGCTAACACGACCATCCACACTAAACATGAACCTAAAGTAGAAACTATCAAAGAAAAAGAAAAAGTAATAAATACATATGTGGAAGAGCCTAGAACAGAAATTGAAGAAATCATACCCGAACAACAGACTTTAGAACCAGAACCAATTCCAGCCCCTTCCCCTTTACTAAATGAATTAGATACTAGTAACACCCTTACTTTTAATGTTGCAGGCGTTACGTTTGAAAACGATAAAGGAAAAGACATTCAGGCACTTCTAAGGCGAATCGCTCGTGCGATTGCCAAAGAGAATTATATTGACTCATATGGTGGATATACTAATAAAGAATTGCTGGAAATATGGGGAGAAGCATCCGAATTTGAAGATGTTGAATTTGGAGATTATATCTCATTTGTAAAAGATCCTAATAACGAATTTGATAAAAATGCAATTAAAATAATTGTTAATTTAGACGATAAAGACTTTCACATAGGCCATGTGCCTAAGAAGCAAAATGTTGAGATTAATAAATTATTAGACTCAGAATCAATAACAAGTATTTCAGCTAACTTTGTAGGCGGAAAAACAAAATCAGTTGATTATGATGATGAAAAAGACAAAGACGTAGTTATAATTACTGAACTCACATTAGGAGTTTTAATCACTTTACGCTTCAAGATTGAATCAGATTGAAATAAAAATATTTAAGTCACACTCTAACGAGCTGTGGCTTTTATTATATAGAATTTATAGGTTTTTATAATGAGTAACTAAAACAAAAAAGCCGTACCTCTAATAGGGTACGGCCAAATTATTGCTAGTGTCTATTCATATTATATATTTTAATTAACTACATCTGCAAGGGTTATGTTTTGGTTAATCCTCACTTTAATATTGTAATCTTTCCAAAGAGCATCATTATTATTTGTTACTATTTTCCCATGCTTTAATGATTCTTTAACTTCATTTCTAAACCTGCTAAATCCTAAATTTTTGTATCTGTTTAATCTTGGTGGTAAATTTTTTATATTAGATAAATTCATTAAAAATGAATCTGGAATAAAGTGTTCATAACTATCCTTTTTCAATTCGGTTATGACTCCATTTTCAATCCTTATTGTGATTAAAAAGTCCTCAAGAAAAACTATACTTAATTCACAATAGTCTTTTTTTAACAGAAACTTTTCATTTATCATTCTTTTAATAGTTTGTTCTATATCATCCAAAAATATTTTTTCATAATCATCTACTGCAGAGGACCTTATTAGATAATTCATCACTCATCCCCTCTTTTTGATTTGTTTTAGTACATCCTTTCTCACCTTATTAGTGTCAATTTCTTTATAATCTGCAAGATCCTTATCAAGTGCTTGCTCCATAACATCATTAATATCATCTATCTCAATTACCAATTTATCTGTTGTCAAAATATCATACATAGCTTCCATGAATGCATTCCTTGAGTTATGAATCTGTCCATAATTCTTTCTATATTCCGAATGCAAATAAGTTAGCACCTCAATTGGTAAAAAAATCGGTCTTGTATCATATCCATCCGGAAGCTTTCTATAAAAATAATCTGCCATGGTTGAGTAGTTATTACTATTAAAGTTATTTGAAATAAATATATGCGAACTCAATTGTTTTATATCACTAAATTTTGTAATATACCTTATTTGATTTAACATCTCAACATAATCGAAAGCCTTCCTTTGCTCTCCCTTAGCCAAATCATACCCTTTGGTATTTTTGTTCAGCTTACAGTCATACGAGAATACATATTTTCTATTTGCATCTTCGGAACCTTTTTGAACTGTATATGTTAAGGCGAATATTCCTTCAGGAACTTCTTTCCCTGACATTTTTTTACCCCATTTATCAGCATTCGAAAATATATCTTTTAAAATATTGAATACATCATCCTCAAAGTCAGCAGGCGAATAACTTTCCCCAATCAATGTAGGTTCTGGTAAATTTTCAAGTACATCAAATGACTTTCCTGCAACACTTGATAAATAAGATTTGGCACGATGCTCTATTGACTTATACATTTTCTTAAAGAAATCTGCCGGTTCTTCCATGTTATATACTCTGCCGAAATTAATAGGAAATATGCAATTATTGTTATACTTCTCTAGATATTTTTCGAGAACCCCAACAAACACTATAACTGTAGGCGTTAATGAGCGATTAATTTTCTCAAGAACTTTGGTTTGTATAGCCCCTTGATGAACGAGAATTTGCAATGATTCATTTGTTTCCCTATTATCCAAATTAATAAATTTATACTTATTTTTATAATACTCTTTCTCTGTATCATTAATTAACTCCCAATCAGTTTCATCACAAAAAGATTTAACTAACTCTTTCACATAATTTCTCACAACCGGGATTGAAATTTTCAATGAATCAAACTCAACTATTTTCAACTCAGAACTCCCACAACTTGGGCACTCTTCGGAATCAATCACTTTATCATCTACATATTCACAATTTGGGTTTTTACAAAAAGTACTCTCTTCAGTTTCCTCAAATACAATTTTTTCTTCTATTAGCTTATTGAAAATTTCATTTTCTACTTTGGTAAACTCTTTTTTTGATGAAAGAGTCAACAAATAATCTGTCAAATCAGCTTTTCCGACCATAAATTTGGCATTGGATATTAATTTGTTTAGTGGGATTCCAAACTTACGTAAGAACTTTTCTTGTATTTCATTTTTCACATTTTGTTCAATTCCACTATCATCTAATGAAAACATAATGTTTCCATCTTCTAACACTGTTGATCTAATGGTTCTGTTAACTTTGGATGTCTTAAAGGAAACACTTTCTATATCTTTAATACTTTCTAAATCGATACATTCTCTTGTATGTGCATCTTTAATTGAAGGTAAAATATCTCCATTTTCCAATTCAAATGTTAAACCTGGTGAGTTAATCAAGGGACTGCTCCTGAAAACAATCTTGTTAACAATAAAATCTGATACTTCTTGACCAGCAGGTGATATCCCTTCCAAAACAGCACTTCTAATCTCTTCTGGTTGATATTGAGTAAATAACTCAGGTCTAATTTCAGTCAAAGAAGTGTTAAATGTTTTTTCAATATATTTCTTGATTCCCGTTTTTTCCCTCTGAAATTTTGATCTAATCTCTAAAATACCTGCTGTAATATCAATTTGAAACATAATTATAGCTACTTCTTTATTTCTAAATGGTTCATCAAAATCTGGCTTTGATCCATCGTTTATTTGTCTATATACTATTACAGCAATCTTATTTTTCTCATACATCGCGAATGAAAATATTCTATAGTTATTCTCCTTATTTGAATTCACATACATATCATTTATAAAATCTTCCTCATACTCTGTCGGAATTTTATAAGTCTTATTAAAAGTTACTTGTTTATTCAATGAAAACTGAATACCAGTTCCCTTACTATCCCAATTATGCCAAGTATAAATTTGAATGATATGAATGTGATCATCATTCAATAACTGGGATAACTGACATAATTGAGAATGTTCAAATATAATTCTATAATTTGAATTTGTGGCTACAGAATTATAGTATCTAATAACCGTTTTTTTCTTTCGATTCAAGAATTCTCTTAATATAATCATCTCTTTTTTTGAATCAATTGGTACTTCATTAAAGCACTCTACTTGTTCCATCTTTTTGACACCTTTTAAGTCAACATTAAAAAGCGTTGCTAATTCTGTTAATTCATTAATGGTCACATTATTAAGCAAACTCTTAAATCTAACTTCTACCTGAGGTGCGGATAATTCATTTATTAAATCGATGGAAACCCCAACAAATCTCCAAAACCTTACATCATTTTTATCTGATTCTCTAAAAGTTGCATTTATTGACACTAGCATTCACCCTTTTTTCTTTTTCTTCTTTTTATTTTCGACTTTTTTAAAGGGTTAATCAAGACTTTTCCATTTATTTTACAAGATTTAGCTTTAATTCCATCATACAAGAACAGACGTTCTTATTCAACTTTAAAATTCTAAAGTTAGTTTTGATAGACTTGCACATTAATCACGATGCTAAAAAGACAAAAGACCGTCGCTTAGACGGTCTTTAAATTAAAGCTTTAAATACTTACTTAATCTCGAAACGATACACAGTTGGTTCTACCTCTGAATAGATTAGCTTCCCATCTTTAAAGCACCGTTAATCTTTCGGATTAATTCTCTCCTTTCAAGCTCAAACAGAGTATGACTAATTTGCTCTTTCATCAACAAATGCTGTCGCTTGTCACCTTCCACAACAGTAGTATCCGGATATGCCGGATTATAGACTGGACTAATCTCACTTAAACGAGCCTTTAAAATAGTCCTATACTCTTCTTCGTATTTGGTTTCCCAAGTTGAATTTTCATCTACAAAGGTAAAAGATACTTGCGATAATTTACCGCTAGTCACTTCCTGGTATACCTTTTTCCCTAGATCATTATCAGGAAGTATTAACTTAAAACTTAGACCTACGCTATCTTCTTCCAACGTTAAACTACCATCCTGAATTTTCCCCAAAAACTTATTCTTGTTATGGTTAAACAATGCAATTTGGTCTTTTTCTTTCAAGGATTCTTGAAAAGCCCCTTTTTTCACTCGCTCATAAAATTGCTTTCTTTTCGAATATATCTTAATAGACCATTTATCCCATTTAACTGCATAACCACTGATTATTTTTTCGTTACTCTTACTACGTGTTGTTAATTTAAGTTCTCCAGCTGAACAACGTATTTCCATTTATATCACATCCGATACCATACAAATTATTAATACGTTGCTCTACTCATAGCGCGTTGTCTATGTCCATCAATAATTTCATGATTAATCGTTTGGATTTCCAATTGTTTCCCTTGCCACATGTAACCATTATCCCCTCTATGTTGAGGAACATAATCAACTTTCTTAACCGAATTAACTTTGGAACGAATGGTCTCACCAAAGTTTTTATATTCACCATATTCTTTTTCGTAGTTATCTACTAAATTATGATATTCATCTCTAACCTTTAATATTTTGGATGCCAACTCTTCCAACATCTTATACTTTTTATCCACAATCTTTTGCGATTCATCCACAACTCCATCAAGATCTACAATTTCCTTTAATTTCGTATCTTGTAATTTCTCAATTATTTTTTCTTCTTTACGTATTTCAATCTCCTTTTTCAAAATGAGTTCTTCAACATCAACTGATTCTTGTTTTTTGAAGAAGAATTTCTTAGGATTCAACTTGTTTAACACTTGCTTTTTATCATCTGATTCAAGCTCTTCAATTTCTTTCTTTAAGACATTAATCTTGTTCTGACTCTCCGTAATTAATTGTGACGGTCTAGCTAATACCTCCAACATTTCATGGTATAAATTTGCCTTTTTCATCATTTCTTCATAGTTCATTGTTATATCTCCTTTTATTTTTATAGTTTCATTACATTTTATTTATTTTTTTCAAAGTATCTTTTATCTGTTTTAAAATACTCATTCTTAATTCTTCTTCCTTGCTCATTTCGAATTTAGCCCTAAGTTCCCTGTGAACCATAGATGCGGTCTCATATTGTCTAGTCATTTTCCATACCTCCCTTCAAGTTAAATTCGACAATTATCGACAAAATAAAAGTATAAGATCCCCACTTTTTTCAATAATGTTTGTAGTACAACAAAATAAGTACAACAGACCTCTAACCATTGATTTGAATGGATTTACGGGTCTTTTTTATTTGTCACGTGACGACAAGTCTGACAAAACGGATTCCCTCAAAAAAGTCTGTCATATCAACGTTTCCTAGATAATTTGTTAGTTTCGTAGTACAACAAAAAAACGAATTTTTTCAAAAAACCATTTTGAGGTGCGCGTTTGCACCCCCACTCCCTATCCCCCCAGATAGTCGCTAAATAAAATTTGGACAGGGGGGGTTATAGATTCATTCTTTTTCAACATAAACTTTTTTGACGTATAAACTATTGTTTAGATACCTTTCGCCTTTTTCGGATTCTTTCATAAACCCTTTCAAATCTACCTGCAAATGATACCTTTTATTCCGTTCAATTTGATAATAGAGAATACTTTCGTTCTTTCTTGCTATGCAAAGTAATTCTCCACGTATATCATCAATAAATGAGAACAAAATCATCTTATTATCTTTAAATTGGATGCTTTTTACATGTCCAAACAGATCTATACCTTCCACAATTTTCTATCCTCCTACCTGTAATCTCTCTGCAAACTTGATTTCCCTCATAATCTCAGCATGTTTCTTGTTGAGATAGCCTGTACTATAATTTAACTCCTCTGCTACCCGTTCTAACGTCATACTATCAATATATTTTAGCTTAAGTATTCTATTTTCTAATCCTTTGAATGTACTCACTAACTTTTTCAGTTTGTACATATCATTCAGCTTATGAGCCAGTTCATACTCAATTGCTTCAATATGTACTTCTACTCTTGCGCCATCTGACTCAGCAGTTAGACGAACATTCTGTAAGTCGCCACTGATCCAGCGTTTTAATTCAGCCTTTGTTTTATCTAAGTTGTATTCCAAATAAGCAATGTCCTGTTCTAATTTCTGATAGTCTTTCAACCAATTCAATTACATATCACCTACTTAGATTTAATTCTCTTTTCTAGCAATCTCTTTACCACCCAGCTTCATCTTCTTCAGAATATAGCCTGTGTAGATATACGGACTATCTTCGTTTGAACAATGCGATTGCCGATGACCTTCACCGGTACCGTGATTATGGAAACATTCACACGCCTCACACCATGTACTAAGGTTTCCTGCTGCGTCTCTTTCTATTGCTAATACGATTGGAGCTTTTTTAGTTTCCATTTTCTCTACCTCCACTTTTTTTTCTGTTTTTAGAAAACACGGCAACTCATTTGGCAACCTTGTTCACCCCTAATGGTTCTAAGGCTTGTACATGTTTGGTTGCTGGTTGCTAGTTACCATATCCTCATTCGTGCATTTATCCCACAATTAATTAAATAAATATATTTATTATCTACATAAATACATTTTTAATTTAATACATCTATAAACTAGCAACCCGAACACTTCAAATCATTATGGCTCTAAAGCTAATGCTGGTTGCTAATAAGTTGCTGATTACGCAACACGAACGGCTCAATCTCTTATGGCTCTAAGGTTCATACCGGTTGCTAATAAGTTGCTAGTTTTGACTTAAACCCCTTCACTGTTTTCGATGTACTATTTATTTTCACTTTTTTGTCTTTCCACTCCATACCGTACTTAGTACAAACAGCATCTTTGAATTGTTTTTGCCCTAATGGATACTGAACATGGTTATCTTTGCACCACTCGTCATATGCCTTTAGAGCATCCGTCCCTCTAACTTCTTCAAAAAACTGCTTATCATATTCAAAAAAGAAATCTATCAGCGGATCATTATATTCCATAAAGTTCTGTTTTGCTTCCTCTGCCTTCTCATTGTATGTTAGGATATCAACCGTACGTTGCTTCATTTCTTTTATTGCATCTACAGCCAATTTCAAGACATATTCCCTTGCAGTTACTGTTTCAAGTTGTTTCATACTTTCCATTTCGGATATACGGTCTGGGTCGTTCATAAAGTTATGATCAAACGGTAAAATATGCAGTCGTTTATTAATCTGATTGCCGTGTTCCCTGAAATTAGGATAGTGATTACTAGCTGTAATACATACCGTATTCATTTGTACTGTTTGACTCCCCTTTCCTTTATATTCGATATCGACATACCCACCTGTAATGATAGTTTTTAATGTTCCACTATCACGTATTACTTCATCGGGTTGATCGTCTACGATATTTGCCAATTTCCCATAAATGCTACTACCTGCGAAGGCATTTTCCGCCAATTTCTGCGGACTTATCGCTGATATGTTCTCCCCAGAATTGAACGTCTTCTGTATCATATATAAAACAGTGGATTTCCCATTATGGGCACTACGTCCATACAAATAAAACATTTTCGGAACTAACAAGGTTGGATACAAAACCGCTCCAAACATTTCATGAATATTTTTGATAGTAGGTAGATGTCCATCAGATACTTTCATCAGCGTTCTTTCAACAAATGAATCAAAAGCCTTTGAATTATATTTTGTTGGTATCTTTTTGGTTACAAATACCATTGGCGTAAACTCTTTAAATTCCATACTATCAAGATGCAATAAACCATTTTCTACTGCTATATAATTCTTGGATTCTTCATTTACTACTGGTGACATGTCCATAATGTATTCTTGTACTTCACGCACTTGATTTCTTTTTAATATCTCTGCATCACGAACGAGTGAACGTAACTTCCTACACGTTTTATCAATTTCATATATTCCAGTAGCTCTGTTGTAAACATAGATATCACCATCTTCATTTGGAAAACGAACAATTT
Organism: Bacillus sp. 2D03; assembly: GCF_003946765.1. Taxonomy (NCBI): domain Bacteria; kingdom Bacillati; phylum Bacillota; class Bacilli; order Caryophanales; family Bacillaceae; genus Bacillus; species Bacillus sp. 2D03. Next base: position 687,803 of record NZ_RPSJ01000001.1, read on the forward strand.
TATTTTCCTGTAAAATGTACTCGACCATGATATGATGTAAAAAACTAGTCCGTCCGTTATTTTCGCTCCACCATGAGCCTTTTTTTATACCCGTTGTTTCACCTTGTTCATTTACCAAATAATGAACATCATTTTTTCGGTTGTAATCAGAACTATGGTTATAATCTGAAACAGAACTGTGGGTAGATTCAATTGCCTTTTCAATTGTCATTTGTCCATATGTACGACCATCCGAAGAATGTGGTTTATCCCATTTATCACGAATTAAAGCTGATTCTCTAAACATCGAATCCATCTTTGCAGCATCTTTATCTGTCCAGAATGCAAGGTGATTGGCTAGAGCCATATCTGTGGAAGAATGATCACCATTTATAAGCACTCCGCAAAATAGATCTCTAATAGCTCTACCATTCTTACTATTAAACATTCGCTCCCATAGTTCTGAACTAGAGAGATTGTTTATGTTACTTTCCCTTGAAACAGACGGTGTTTTTGGTACTACAAGTACTTCCTTCTTCTCTATATACTTTTGAAAAAGAACTTTTAAGTTTTCGGTTGATTCTTTCACAGGAAGATTATTTATACTGGCTCCCGTGAATGTGAAATATCTTCCGTGCCTATATATCTCAAGACCGATAGAGGGATTCTTCTTTCCTGTCCCAGGTCCTCTTAATGGAATTTTCCCCTTCGCTATAATATGAATGCCATCTCCACTTGGAGAGTATTCTGTATAACTTGGAACAAGTTTCATAATATCCTCGGCTAACTCTGTAAATTCACCTTCCTGAACACAATGATCTATATCAATCCCTATGAATACATCTTCCTTAGAAAACATAAAACCAATACCGTTATAATCACCTTGTTGATACTCTTCCAAAACTTCTTCAAAAGTAGACCAAGTATTACGGTTATTTGATTGAGCCATAGATCCATTAAGTTGATATGGTACTTTTGTTGCTTTACTATTTCGTACTTCAGCTTTCCACAAGACCCAATTAGGGGTGTTTTTCAATTCTGTTGGTATATTATTAAAGTTATCGAGCATAGATTTCACCTCCTATTGCTCTTCTAGAAACTTGATGTTAAAATATAAGTAGATAAATAATTGTTCTTGAAGATATATGAATTCGCCGTTCATATATCTTTTTTTATTGTTTTTTACTACCATTCTTCACAACCTCATTAAATAAATCTGTATTGATTTTATCGAATGTTTCAACACTGTCAGTCAGTTCAGTTTTTAATTGCCGCATGACATGCCACAATATTCTAATCGTTCTATGGTGGTCTCTATAATTCCATTGTTCATCACTTTTCATTTCTGCTTCGAACATTTTGTCATTTAATTGACCTAATATGATTTCCACATCAATTAAAGTATCTACATGCCCTTTTATTTGTCCTACTTCATGATCTAATCCAAATGCTAAATCCCTTACATCTCGCATGTTTCCAACACTCCTTATTTACTGTTCATTTCACGTAATTTTTGCTTTGCTTCTAATTCAACTATAAACATTACTGCTGGATTATTTTTCATTTCAGCACACATTTCTCTTACTTGTGCGGCTGTCATAATCTTACTTGCCGATAGGATCCCATTCATGTATATTCACCTCCTGCTATGTATTAACCTTGCGTTTATTTTTGGCCCGCTTGACCGTCTGACTAATACAACATACTAATCTGCGTTTGCCCACGCCTATTTTTTTATAGATTGCTAGATATATCACCATTCATCCATTATCATTTGTAGCACTTTTATACTTTCGTTGAATGGCCAAATGCGCTTACCTTTTTCCTTACGCCTTTCAAGTTGCTTCATCCTTGGATCATTTAAAAATTCGTTCTCTAAAAAAGATTTTGAGAGACACGTCATTTCACTCATCCGATTAATATCCCAAAAAACTAAAGCTTGACGTAACTCTTGATTAACTTGTTCATAAATATATTGACGAATTTCATGTTGATTGAGCGAAACATCAACTGTAGCTAAAGTCATTTATCTTCTCTCCTTTATTTTGGTTGCTAACATCAACCAAAGTGATTAAAAAAATATCTTCAATTTCAAGATTTAATCCGTTAGAGATTTTTACCGCTACTACTGGCGATGGATTACGATCACCATTTAATATTTGACTTAGATACGTGTGTGAAAATCCATTTTCCTTAGAAAAACGTCTTAAACTTTTACCTGTTTTAGCAATTAACAACCTTGTTGCCACTTCATCTTTTAATTCTATTTTAATCATATCTATTCACCACCTTTGCTTGCTCATAGTATACAATCATTCGGTTGCCAACGTCAACCGCTATTTTTAATTTGTTTGACACAGCAAACACCTTAAAGTAAAATTTAGACAAATAAATAAAGAAGGTGATTAAAATAGAATTAGGTGAATATATAAGAAAAGTTCGCAAGGAAAAAAAACTTTCATTAAGAAAAGCTGCTGAATTAACAGGTGTATCACACCCTTATTTATCACAATTAGAAACAGGTAGTAACAAAAAACCTTCAATAGAAATACTAGAAAAATTGGCATTAGGATTAGATATTCATAATAATTATCTGACTTACCTAGCGGGTTACTATAAGATGCCACTTATTGAAAATGATGATACTTTAACAGCCGAAGAAAAAGAAAAAAAAATATGGGCAGCAATACATAAGGGGGATGGTGGGTTTACAAACAATCCTTTTGATATCCTCTCGCCTTATCCACAAGATCCACAATCCGCTCAGTATAATGATGATAAAAATAAGTTATTTAAAACAGCAACATTAGCATGTGAGCACAATCAACCGTTTCCTATTATTGTAGATAAAGAAAACAAGGTGAACATTGAAGTATATAAGGAAAACGGCTTAACCCTTAATGAACAAGATACTCGCGAGTTAACTGCCATGATAAATGGGTTTCTCTATGGGAAAAAATTTGTATCTAAAGAAGATGAAGAAAATACAACTTTCGAAGATGCTTATAATGATGAAGGTAAAAATTATTAATAACTAAAAGTCTATCCCCGATAGCGTTTGCCCACGCACGAAAGGGAAGATACATGATGAAGCTATATAAAACAAAGAAAGATCCTGAACTATACTATTATTTCAATACAAAAGGTGTAAAACTGTGGTGTTTTAGGCATAGATACTATGATTCGTTAGGAAAAAGACGAGAAAAGTATAAACAAGGATACAAATCTGAAAATGAAGCTTACCGAGGACTACTTGAAGTTAAGACAAGTATTTTAAATGGTGAAGTTAAACAAGTGAAAAATTCTAATTTAACTATTTCAGAATGGCTGGATATATGGTATGAGACTCATAAAAATGAATGGAAAATCTCCTCACGTTCACAACGAGAAAATGCTATTAAGTATCAAATGAAACCATTGCTCGGTAAATATAAATTGGCTGAATTAGATAAATCAACCTATAAACGTGTTTATATTAATGAACTATTGAAGAAATATAAACCTAGTACCGTTCAACTCTTCCACAGATTATTTAAAATCTCAATCAATTCAGCTGTGGATGATGAACTTATCCCTCGTAACAGATTTAAGAAAATTACAATACCAAATGAAGAAAAAACAGCGGAAAACTTTTTCACAGCTGAAGAGTTAAATGAATTCATAGCAGCTGCTAAAAAGCACGAAAACATCACAAACTACAGCATAATTTTGTTACTTGCTTTCACAGGGTTAAGAAAAGGTGAAGCACTAGGTTTACAGTGGAATAACATTAATTTCGAAGCAAAAACTCTAACTGTAGAACGTACTCGTGATAACAAAGGTACACGAACACCCAAAACTAAAAATAGCTTCCGAACGATTTTAATTGATGATACCCTTATTAATCAATTGAAGGTATATAGAACATGGTGTAAAAAAACAAAACTCTCTTTCGGCCTACATTTACACGATGATGATTTTATTTTTATCTCTTATCAATCTGGAACACCCATAACAGATAATCCTTTAATGTATAGTTTTCAACGCATCTTAAAACATACAACTTTGAAGAAAATCACTCCACATGGTTTAAGACATACTCATGCAACATTATTAATTAGCCAGCGGATACCAGTAAAAGTTATTGCTGATCGTTTAGGTAATACCCCACAAATGATTTTTGATATATATGGCCATTCATTCAAAGAATTAGAAGAAGAGTCGGTAGCTGCATTTAGTACAAGTTTACTTGCAGCTGGGGGAACTTTTGGGGGGGATTTTTAAAATCATGCCTTGAAACCTTGATAATATAAGGGTTTTTAATACTAAGGAGTTCTACTCTCGTTAATCTCGGTACTCTGAAAAGAGTATTATTAAAAGCCTTAGGAACCTTGTTTATCAAGGGGCCTGGGCTTTTTTTATTGAATATAGCCGGTATATGTATAGAACCGGAACAATGTAACAAAATAAAAAAGAACTGTAAGTCTATAGTTAATAAACCTTCCCCCTCCCTCTAGAATTCCATCCATCTTTTATCCACATTAATAAAAACCTCCCCTTCTTCTAACACTTAAAAACACTACATTCTACCCCATAACTCATTTCCCTTTGCTATACTCTCCTTCCGTTAACATTATTTTTACAACGTATCTATTTGTACGTAATCTATACCTTCCTTTTTCTATTTACATTCAACCTTAAAAACTTCTTCATCACCAGAGCATCCGAATGAGATTAAAAACTTAATGAACAAGCAACTTTTTCGCTTAATAATCAGAATATTACATTTACAACAACTTCCTTAAATTGGTATTATTTTCTTGTAAGGGAGGGAGGGAAAGTTCATGTCTTTAAATATGTATCTCGGTGAAGTACAAGCTCAAACAGAAAGTATGAACGCTTTCTGTAACGCTACTATTCAAGGAATGGAACAAATTATTCATTCTATTGACGCTTTTGCATTGGATACTGTTCTACAAGGACAAACATATAGTAGTGCAAAAGCATATTTCTTACAAACCTTTCGTCCGTTAGCACAAGGAATCATTTACTTATGCGAAGAATTAATCCGTCAAAATGATGCTTTTCCAAGAGACTTTCAATCACAGGTAGCTTCTACAGATGTTATCGAACAAGAAATAAGAGAACAAATCCAAGAAATCAATCAAACCATTGCAAGTATAGAAGCAATAGAGGTACTTACACCACTGCCTGGAGTAGACTCAATTGTGGCTGTTTTAATTGCGATGAGAAAAAAGCTTGATGAAAAACTAGAGCGTCTACATGAATTCGATTATACATCCAGTAATAACTACAGCACGGCCCTTCAACTAGCAGCTAGTATTGCTATGGGTTTAGCGGAAGTCCAAAGCGGGAAAGGTTTTAGTCCGGTAAGTGGTACATTTAGTACACAAAGGTTGAATATGGAATGGATAGCCTCTATTCAAAAAATTGCAGAGGAAAGAGTTCAAGAAGCCGAAATAAAAAAAGAAATTGAAGAAAAAATGGCTTTGCAGGAACAAGAAGCTAATAGACCGTGGTACCAAAAAACAGCTATTGGCGCTTGGGAATTCTTCCAAGGAATTTGTAATTCAGCTGCTGAAAACTTTACAGGCGTGGAATTACCAATGGGCAATGAATTAGAAAACAAAACAACCTTTCAAGCCGGAAATCTTGTGGGGAATTTTGTATCAGGGGTAGGATCTATTTTTGAAATTTTGGGCGGTATAGCTATTGTAACAGGATCAAATGTTGGAACCGTATTGTTAGAAGGAGTAACTTTCGGGGCAGCATCACCAATTGTTATCCCAGCTGATTTAGCTCTTACAACCGTTGGAGCAGGTGTTGCTACACATGGTACATTTGTATGGTATAATACCGTTCAAAATAGTATTGATACTTTGCAAAGGTTTCAGTCTTCTTCTGGAGGTTCCTCTAAAAATCTTTTAAAAGATGGTAAGTTTGTCGAATCTGATTTAGAATTAAAATATGCGGAATATTGCGTTAGAAAAGCAAAAGACGGTAAAGTACCTAAAGATAGATTGAACTGGAAAGAAGCAAGTGATTATTGGACAAAAGATTCACCTATGGCAAGAGGAAATCGTTTTAATCAAACTGCAGAAAAAAATAGATGGTATCCGAATAATGAGGTACATTTAAGTAATGGTAAAAGATTAGATTCATATGACCCAATTAAAGGGGAAATAGTTTCCAGAAAAGCTACAGATCTAGCGGATATTGATATTAAAACTTTTGAAAAACATTTGAAAGAAATGAAAGATAAGTATGCTATTGGAACCAAGATTCGTTCAAATAAATATAGAAGAATAGATGGAAAATCACTAGAAGGAAAACAAATTTTAGAGATTCCAGCATCTAATAAAAATTTTGAACGAATAGAGGAATATATAAAATTAGCAAAAGAAAAATATGATATTGATATTAGGTTTAGGGAGGAATAATTGATGGCATATGATTTAGAACTTGAAATAAAAGAGGTACTTGAGAAAATTAAATTTGTAGAAAGATATAAATCCTTATCAGAAAAATTTTCCGATAGAACAAATACATTTGAAAACTATGAAAATGAAAAAGCTATTGAAGTATTCAAGTCTCTTGGCTATAAAGCTCGTTACAATAAAAAAGAAGACTTTTTTATTGTAGGAGAAGTAAAAAACAAAGATGTCTACACCTTTAGATTCAACATCAGCTTAAAATATGGTGTTGCTGAATTGATTTGGGAAGCATGGCATAATGGTGAAGTTAGAGCTGGAGACCCTTGGGACATATTTATAAGATTGTTATCAAATGACACGGAAAAAGTACCCGTGCTATATTTCCACAGTTACGATGAACTCAAAGAAATCATGAAAATCGCCTTTGAAATGTACGAAGATTTTAAACAAGAATTAATTCCTATCTATTCATAATTTTATATATAAGAAAGGCAATCTTATCCTATACATAAAGAAATCCGACTCACAAGAGCCGGATTTCTTTATGTATCTAATCTTGAGACGTTGCGCCTTGGAAACATGAATAGAGGGAGATGGTCTTATGCTAAGAAAATATTATTCAAAAAACAATCATTTACAACCATTTTTTGAGGAAGTTAATAAATATGTAGATGGTATTCATAACCTAAATAATGGAATCAGCTTAGAAGATATAACAAGCCTTCAAAATGAACTTAACATTCAAATTCCTGATATATATAAAGATTTTCTCCAAGTGTGTCATGGTGGAGAATTATTTATACCTGGAACAATCCTGTCAGAAATTCATACAGCTGCTCAGGGTCCAAAACAGCGTGGTGGCTCTTATCTAAATGATTCGTTTAAAAAAGAACGAAGACCGACAAAGATGCCAGACACGTATTTAATCATCGCAGATTTAAACTATGGTGACTCGATATGTATAGACTTAGAATCAAGCAATGGATACGATGCAACGGTAATACAATGGGATAGGGAGATTCACAGCGTTTCTAGATCATGGAATGGTTTGGTGGAATGGTTAATGGATACCTTAGACGAAGGATCATTACTAGTAGATTATGATGGTAATGAAAAAGATTTAGACTTTTAACATGAATAGTAAAAGTGGAGCCACAAGAATTAATTCCTATTTATTCATGATTTCACCTTAAAGATATATGAAGTAATGACCCAAAAATAAGGATAGACTTAATATTTTAGGAGGAATAACTTTTGTCTTATTCATTAAAACCTGAAATACAAGCCAGTCTTGCAAAAATTGATTTTATTAAGAGATATAAAGCCCTATCAGAAAAGTTTTCTGATAAGGAAAATACATTTGAAAACTATGAAAACGAAAAAGTAATTGCAGTATTTGAGTCTCTTGGCTATAAAGCTCGTTTTATGAAAAAAGAAAACTTTTTTATTGTTGGTGAGGTCAAGAATAAAAACATCTATACTTTTAGATTTAATATTAGTTTAAAACATGGCCTTGTTGAGTTTATTTGGTCTGCACGACATAATGGTGCAATAAGAGCTGGAGATCCATGGGCTATGTTTGTAGCAATATTATCAAATGATACAGAAAAAATACTTCGTCCATGCTTCCACAGTTACGATGAACTCAAAGAAATCATGAAAATCGCCTTTGAAATGTACGAAGATTTCAAGCGAGAATTAATTCCTATTTATTCATAATTCAAAAAGCTACCGAAGACACCAAAACAGTTACTTCGAGTAGCTTTTATTTATATATATTAAAGTTATTTATTTTCCTCTTTTTGAACATATACATAAGCATCTTTCTGCTCTTTATGTATATCAACCTTCGAATTCTCTGCAAGTTGACCCGCGTTTAGCAAAGAAAAAATAATCAACGCTTCTAGTGACATTTCGTTTTACCACTCCTTTCTAATTGTTATACGTTTATCATACCGCTTACATGTGATTTCCGTATGAACTCGAAAAGGAGATTAAAACAAAAAAGCTTTGAGGAAATTCCTCAAAGCTTTTTATTTATTAGTAACGAATTAAGAAATATTTCTTTTTACCGCGGCGAATGATTGTGAATTTACCTTCGATGCGGTCGTTTTCTGTTACAACGTAGTCTAATGCTTGTGTACGCTCACCATTTACGTAGATTGCGCCGTTCGTTACATCTTCACGTGCTTGACGTTTTGATGGAGAGATTTTGCTTTCTACAAGTAAGTCAATTAATACTGTATCTTCTGCAGTACGTTCTACAGATGGTACGTCTTTGAATCCTTGCTCGATTTCGCTTGCAGTCAGTTCTGCTACAGAACCGCTGAATAATGCAGCTGAAATTTTAATCGCTTGCTCTAATGCTTCTTCACCATGAACAAGTTTTGTCATTTCAGAACCTAATGCTTTTTGTGCTGCACGTTTTTCTGGCGCTTCAGCTACTTGCTTTTCAAGCTCAAGAATTTCTTCGTGAGATAAGAATGTGAAGTATTTTAAGTATTTAACAACGTCGCGGTCATCTGTGTTGATCCAGAATTGGTAGAACTCGTAAGGAGTTGTTTTCTCTGGGTCTAACCAAATTGCGCCGCCTTCTGTTTTACCAAACTTCGTACCGTCAGATTTTGTAACAAGTGGAATTGTTAAACCGAATGCTTTCGCATCTTCTTCTGATTTACGGATTAATTCAAGACCAGCTGTAATGTTACCCCATTGGTCACTACCACCGATTTGCAGACGGCAATTATGTTGTTGGTATAAGTTTAAGAAGTCGTATGATTGTAAAATCATGTAACTGAACTCAGTGAATGAAATACCAGTTTCTAAACGAGATGCTACTGTATCTTTTGCTAACATATAGTTTAAACCGAAGTTTTTACCGATATCGCGTAAGAATGAAATTACATCTAAGTTACCAAGCCAGTCGTAGTTGTTAGCCATCGTTGCTGGGTTGTCCACGTTTTCAAACTCTAAGAAGTTTGAAAGTTGGTTTTTAATGCTTTCTGTGTAGTAAGCAACTGTATCTTTCGTATTTAATGTACGCTCTGCTTTTTTACCACTTGGATCACCGATCATACCAGTACCACCGCCAACAAGTGCGATTGGTTGGTGACCAGCTAATTGGAAACGACGTAACATTAATACTGGTAACATATGACCAATGTGTAAGCTATCTGCTGTCGGGTCGAAACCACAGTATAATTTAACGCTTTCTTTTTCTAATAATTGCTCAAGGCCCTCAGCATCTGTTTGCTGATTAATTAGACCGCGAAATTCAAGATCTTGTAAAATACCCATATCCTACATACTCTCCTTTAAGTTCATTACTGGCGTGAAAGTTGAAAACATAAAAAAATCGCCCCTTCAAATAAGGGACGATTTTGATTATCGCGTTACCACCCTAGTTGCAGGCAAAAAAAGCCTACCACCTTATTTACATAACGGCTTAGCACCGTCTTTTCCCTTTTGAATATAATTCAATCGAAAAAAGATGCTCTAGGGGCGTAATTCGCGATCATCTATGTGCTGATTTTCACCGGCCATCAGCTCTCTAAAACAGGGAAATGATCACTACTTCTCCCTTTCCACGCTCAATTATTCATATACTTTTCTTTATACCATCATTTATATAGGCATGTCAAATAGAGGTGGAATTTCACTTCTCTCCAATCCTTTACAACGTCGCAAAGAGTAATTTATTAGATATAAAAAAGCCTCCCTCATCTATTCTTTCATAAATGTATACAGACGAGGAAGGCACTTCGTTCAAATATTATTTTAGTTTTTTTATAATCTTTGCAGGATTCCCACCAACTACTACATTATTAGGCACATCTTTCGTTACGACAGCACCAGATGCGATCACCGCATTGTCTCCAATTGTTACACCTGGATTAATAATTGCTCTTCCGCCAATCCATACGTTATCGCCAATTGTAACTGGTTTTCCGTATTCTGATCCGCTTATACGCTCAATTGGATCAAGTGGGTGCGTTGCTGTATAAATGTGGACACCTGGAGCTAACATACAGTTCACTCCGATTGTTACCGGGCATACGTCTAGAATCGTACAGTCAAAGTTCGCGTAAAAATTTTCACCGACATGAATGTTATAGCCGTAATCACATCTAAAAGAAGATTCAAGATGAATATTATCTCCTGTCGTTCCGAATAATTCTTTTACGATTTCGCTACGCTCTTTCAATTGCTCTTCTGACGTATCATTTAATTTTCTCGTTAATATACGCGCTTGCTCTCTTTCTTGTACTAAAACTAGATCAGCCGGTATGTACATTTCTCCTAGTATCATCTTTTCCTTTTCTGTTTTCATCATACTATCCCCTTTAACTTATATATATAAGTTCATGATATCATAAAAAAGAAAGGCCTGAACATTTTTCGTTCAGACCTTCCTCTCTTAATCTTCCATCGTTGATAAGTCACCTGTTGGTAAATTCAGCTCCCACGCTTTTAATACGCGGCGCATAATTTTACCACTTCTCGTTTTCGGTAATTTATCTCTAAATTCAATTTGTCGTGGCGCTGCATGAGCTGCTAGGCCTTTCTTTACAAATTGACGAATTTCTTCTTTTAATTCATCAGATGGTTCGTATCCTGCTCGAAGTGCGATAAATGCTTTAATAATTTCGCCGCGCACCGGATCAGGAATACCAATTACACCAGCTTCTGCAACAGCAGCATGCTCGATTAATTTACTTTCTACTTCAAACGGACCAACGCGCTCACCTGACGTCATAATTACATCGTCAATACGTCCTTGGAACCAGAAGTATCCATCTTCATCCATATAGGCAGAGTCGCCTGATACGTACCAATCTCCCGGCATGAAATAAGATTCATATTTTTGCTGGTTATTCCAGATCCCACGCATCATAGATGGCCAACCTTTCGCAATTGCTAAGTTACCCATTGTGTAAGGAGGCACTTCATTTCCTTCATTATCAACAATCGCTGCTTTCACACCTGGAATTGGTTTACCCATTGAACCTGGACGGATTTCCATACAAGGGTAGTTACAAATAACTTGTCCACCTGTTTCTGTCATCCACCACGTATCATGAATACGAAGTCCAAATGCGTTCATACCCCAGCGAATTACTTCTGGATTTAACGGCTCACCAACGCTTAATACGTGACGAACTTGTGATAAGTCATATTTTTTAATTGCGTCTTGTCCAGCTCCCATTAACATACGGAATGCTGTTGGTGCGCTGTACCAAACCGTCACACCGTAATCTTGCAGTGCTTCATACCAAGCTTCTGGACTAAAGCGTCCACCTAAAATAACGTTTGACGCTCCAACTAACCACGGTGCGAAAATACCGTAAGCTGTTCCAGTTACCCAGCCCGGGTCAGCAGTACACCAATATACATCGTCTTCTTTTAAATCTAATACCCACTTCGCCGTTTGATAGTGCTGAACCATTGCGTTTTGCGCATGAAGCACACCTTTTGGCTTACCAGTAGAACCAGACGTGTAATGTAGAATCAAGCCGTCTTCACGGCCTAACCATTCAATATGTAATTCTTTTGAAGCTTGTTCAAATAAAGGATTGAACGCTACCGTTTTACCGCCTTCTTCTACATTATCTCCAACAAGGAAAACTGTTTTTAAAGCCGGTAAATCATTTAATGGTACGCGCTCTAACAATTCAGGCGTTGTAATTAACACCTTTGCTTCGCTATCTTCTAAGCGATCGCGAACTGCGCCTTCCATAAATGCTTCAAATAGCGGTCCAACAATTGCTCCTAATTTCACTGCACCTAAAAGTGCGAAATATAACTCTGGAGAACGTGGCATAAAAATAAAAACGCGATCGCCTTTTTCTACATCGCCATAATTCTTAAGGACGTTTCCTGCTTTATTAGAAAAATCCTTCATTTCCTTAAATGTATATTTCTCTTTTCGCGATCCATCTTGATAATAAAGAGCTACTTTATTCTTTCGATCGGATTTCGCATGCTTATCAATTGCCTCATACGCCATATTTACTCGGCCTGTTTCATTCCAAGTAAAGTTTTTATTAACCTCTTCCCAGTTAAAATTCGCGTATGCCTCATCATAATTCGGCAAATTATTTTCTCCTTTAATGACAGGAAGCGTTTCTACTTTCATACTTTACATCCCCCTCCTATGTATTCTATTATCTATTATAATGACATTATTTAAAATTTTCAGTATATTTGTTGATTTTTAGACAAATTTTTAATGACAAATTTCGATTCACATCGCATATATTATAAAGTACGATATTAATAGATTCACAAACCCTCAAGGTGGTGAGCAATACATTGATTCATAAAAAAATATATAATGCTAGAAACTTAAAAACAGCGAAAGGCACTTTAATTATTGAAGGTCCTGTCTCTACACATAACTTAGAAATGTATGAGTTTCATCCAGACTTAATTGCGTTTCGTCCTGCCGAGCAACAATATAAAGCAATTGTCGAAATTTCTAAATTACCAGAAGCTCGTCTCATTATTGCTAGACATGACCAAACAATTGTTGGATATGTTACATACTTGTATCCTGATCCACTTGAACGATGGTCAGAAGGAAAAATGGAAAACTTAATTGAGCTTGGGGCAATTGAAGTAGTCCCAGCCTTCCGCGGGAGTTCTGTCGGAAAGAACTTACTAGAGGTTTCTATGATGGACGATTATATGGAAGATTACATTATATTGACGACTGAATATTATTGGCACTGGGATTTGAAACAAACAGGATTGAATGTGTGGGAATACCGAAAAGTAATGGAGAAGATGATGAATGCTGGCGGGTTACAATGGATGGCTACAGACGATCCTGAAATTTGTTCACATCCTGCCAACTGTTTAATGGTCCGCATCGGTAAACGCGTTGATACGGATTCTATTCAAGCTTTTGATCGTCTACGTTTTCACAATCGTTTTATGTATTAATAAAGGGGGCAACTGGAATGATTGTAGAAGAAATTATGAATCAAAATGTAGTTACATTACATCCAAACGATACAATCGAAACAGCAATCCGAACGATACGCACGAAAGGCATTCGGCACATTCCAATTGTCGATCAAAATAATCACGTCGTAGGCATTATTTCTGATCGGGATGTAAGAGATGCAAGTCCGTCTATTCTAGATGAACAAGTTTCACTCGATATGCTACAGCAACCGCTCGAGCTTATTATGAGACATCCTGTTATGACTTGCCATCCTCTCGATTTTGTTGAGGAAATTGCTACTTTATTTTTTGAAAATAAAATTGGCTGTCTTCCTGTTACAAAGGCCGGGAAGTTAGTTGGAATCATTTCTGAATCTACAGTACTGCACACATTAGTAAAATTAACAGGAGCACATCAACCAAGTTCGCAAATTGAAATTCAAGTAAAAAACGAACCTGGTATTCTTGGAAAAGTCGTTGCTATTTTTAGTGATTTACAAATAAATATCGTGAGCGTTCTCGTCTACCCAGCAAAAGACGAGAATGATAAAGTACTCGTTTTCCGCATTCAAACGATGAATCCTCTAAAAGTGATTGATGCACTTGAAGCAGAAGGCTACCGCGTATTATGGCCAAACATCATGGGGATGCAAGCATGAGTAGCGCGTTTATTTATTCGGATGACTTTCGGGGCTATTCATTTAGCCCTGATCATCCTTTTAACCAACTGCGCGTCACACTTACGTATGATTTATTACAAAAGGGCGGTTTCATCTCTCCCTCTCAAATCATCTCACCACGGATGGCTACAGATGAAGAGATTGCCTACATTCATACAGAGGAGTACATAAATGCGGTAAAACGTGCTGGAGAAGGAAAGTTAGAAAAATCAATTGCGATGACATATGGACTCGGAACAGAAGATACACCAATGTTCCCAAATATGCACGAAGCAAGCGCATTGCTCGTTGGTGGTACGTTAACAGCTGTCGATGCTGTTCTTTCCGGAAAAGTAAAACACGCGCTTAACTTAGGAGGCGGCTTACATCATGGCTTCCGTGGTAAAGCATCTGGCTTTTGTATTTATAACGATAGCTCCATAGCAATGAAGTATATTCAGAAGAAATACGGTTTACGCGTCTTATATATTGATACAGATGCTCATCACGGTGATGGCGTACAGTGGTCGTTTTATGATGACCCTAACGTATGCACCATTTCACTGCATGAAACTGGTCGCTATTTATTCCCTGGAACTGGCGCTGTAAACGAACGTGGACAAGGTAATGGTTATAGTTATTCTTTTAACGTTCCACTCGATGCTTTTACAGAAGATGAATCGTTCTTAGAAGCATATCGAACTGTTGTAAAAGAAGTTGCAGCGTACTTTAAACCGGATATTATTTTAACGCAAAATGGTGCTGACGCACATTATTATGACCCACTTACACATCTTTGTGCGACAATGAATATTTACCGCGAAATACCGAAGCTCGCTCGTGAAATTGCTAATGAATATTGCGACGGTCGCTGGATCGCTGTCGGCGGCGGTGGCTACGATCACTGGCGCGTCGTTCCAAGAGCTTGGGCACTCATTTGGCTCGAAATGAACAACATCCAAAACATCTCAGGTTATCTCCCTCCAGAATGGATTGAAGCTTGGAAAGGACAAGCAGAAACAGAACTTCCCCTCACATGGGAAGATCCAGACAACATGTATAAACCTATCCCCCGTAAACCAGAAATTGAAGAAAAAAACGCATTAACTGTAGCGAAATCCCTTGAAATTATTCGGAATAATATGACAAAATCTTTATACTAAACGAAAAGGAGGCTCGTTTTTGAATAGCCTCCTTTTATTTGAAGCTTGCTATTATTGTCGTTTTCTGTCGGTAAGTCGATATATGTTAATAATCGCTGATATATTCCGAGTTACGCCGATATATTTTGATAATCGCTGATATATTCCGAGTTGCGCCGATATATTCTAATAATCGCTGATATATTTTCATTTTATAACAGTCTGGCCCAACTTTTATGAGAAAAGGTCGTGATATTATGTGGACACAACAAATAATCAACACGAAACGCGGTACATTTGAACTCTTTACAAAAGGAAATGGCGAATCGCTTTGTATTACACATCACTATTCACAATTTAATGAAACTGGGGATTACTTTGCGGATGTTTTTACTGCTACGCATCGTGTATTTCTCATTAATTTACGAGATACTGGTCGCTCTGTAACCGCCCAGTCAGAAAACGAATTAAGCATGATTGAAACAATCAACGACTTAGAAGCCATACGAGAAGTATTACAACTTCCAACATGGCATTTCGCCGGTCATTCAACAGGTGGTATGCTTGGACTTTTATATGCGATTACATATCCAAATTCCTTACACTCATTAGTCATAGCAGGCGCTGCAGCAAGTAACTATACCGAAACACCATTTTGCATTTATCACCCAGCACATCCACAGTTTCATTATATGCAAAAACTCATCGAAAACTTAAAAAGCCCTCACCTTACAAATGAAGAACGAAAAGAACTATCTACTGAGAGAACAAAATTATCATTGTTTAAACCAGAAAACTACAACTCTTATTTTTGTAAACCAATCAACAAAACAATGTCCATTAGCCGGATGAATGCTTTCGCCAATGAATATCCTTCATTTGATTTAAGAGAGTATTTACCTTTCATCCAAACAAAGACACTTATTATATGCGGAAGATATGATGTGCAGTGTCCTATTCAATATTCCATCGAGATACATGAGGGTATATGCGATTCTACTTTTGTGACATTTGAGGAGAGCAACCATTATCCTTTTTTAGAAGAAGCGACCCTGTTTACTTCTACTACTCAAATATTTTATAAATCGTTACGCCAGTACCGTTATTATTAAGGAAAGCTCACAGTCTCTATAAGACTATGAGCTAAATTTTCAGAAGAAATATTTCGTACTATATAAAAATAAAAGATAAAAGGAAAAGAGCACCAAACCTACATCAAAAAACACTGACTTTTTATCTCCTTCTTTTAAACCTATCGTAATATTAAAAATGCTTCTAACTATCCAACCTAATACTAAAAATAACCAGCCGAAATGATCATTTGTATAATCTTTATCATAAAACATTTGTATTGCACCAATAATTAATAAAATAATTATAATATTAGTTCCAATCCTTAAGACCTTGTTTGATTTATTATCTTGTAATGTATCTCCCAAAATGTAGCACACCCTCTCATGCTCTACTATGTTTTATCTCTCTTTATATCTTAACACAAATTACCTATTATTTCCTTTTTGCAAATAACATAAAAAACCTGCCAATTACTCGGCAGGTATATTACACGTTAAAACGATAACCAGCTCCCCATACTGTTTCAATATATTGCGGGTGAGCAGGATCTCTTTCAATTTTTTCACGTAGCTTTCTAATGTGGACGACAACAGTGGCTAAATCCCCAGCGGAATCTAATCCCCAAATGCGTTCAAATAACTGTTCTTTATTTAATACTTGGTTTGGATGTGTGACAAAGAATGTTAATAAATCAAATTCCTTCGTTGTAAACGCAACTTCTTCATTGTTTATAAAAACTTTTCTCGCTCGTTGATCGATAGAAATTCCGTGAATATATAACGTATCACGTTGCTTACTTACATTTCCTAATAATCTTTCATAACGGGCAATATGTGCTTTTACTCTTGCGACTAATTCACTCGGGCTAAACGGTTTCGTTATATAATCATCCGCTCCTAATCCGAGTCCGCGAATTTTATCTATATCTTCTTTTTTTGCTGAAACAAGTAGAATCGGAATATCTTTTACAGCACGTATTTGTTTACAAATTTCGAATCCGTTCATTTTCGGAAGCATAATATCTAAAATAATTAAATCATAGTCTTCTTGCAGAGCTGTTTGTAAACCTATTTCTCCTGAATGCTCTACATCAACTTGGAAATTATTAATTTCTAAATAATCTCGCTGTAATTCTGCAATACTTACTTCATCTTCTATTAATAAAATTCTTTTCAATTTACTCACCACATTCCTCTACTTTTTCCAATGAGAAGAAAATGCTTGTGCCTTTCCCAAGCTCGCTTTCCGCCCAAATTTCCCCGCCATGTTCTTCAACAATTTGCTTCGCTATCGCTAAACCAAGTCCACTTCCACCTGTGCTAGAATTCCGCGATTGTTCTGCACGATAAAAACGTTCAAAGATATACGGCAATGTATCAGATTCTATACCTGATCCGTTGTCCATCACTTTCACAATAACTTTATTATTATCACTCGATACTGTTACAGTAATTTTCTTCTCTTCTTTATCCATGTATTTCACACTATTATGAATTAAATTTGATATAACTCTATTGATCTTTTCGCAATCAGCCGTTACATATAGTGGTGATGCATGTAATTGTAAGTTAACTTCTATACCTTCTTTACTTAAATCCATTTGCATCTCTTCGATTAACTCTTGCATAAACGTATTCAATTCAACCGTTTCAAACTGAAAGGGAACTCGATTCAAATCGAGCTTTGAGAATAAAAATAATTCATCAATAAGTGTATCCATATGTCTTGCTTTCGTATGGATAGTTGTTAAATACTTATCCATTTTTTCTGGCGTATTTGCTACTCCGTCCTTTATTCCTTCTACATATCCTATAATTGATGTAATCGGTGTTTTTAAGTCATGAGAGATGTTTGAAATAAGCTCTTTTCGATTTTCTTCATACTGTGTTTGCATCTCTATCGATTCTTTTAATCTCTTCCTCATTTCCTCAAACCCTTGATTTAATTGCCCTATTTCGTCGTGTGATGTAATTGGTATTTGAAAATCTAAATTTCCTTCTTTAATTTTCTCCGTTGCGCCTTTCAATACAAAAATTGGTTTTATTACACTTCTTGAAACGAGGTAACTTAATAATCCAATGAGTAAAATGGCTAGTAGTAAAAGCGATACGAATAAGATTGGAAATAATTTTTGTGTAAGATCTACAAATGAACTTTGCTTTTTTAATACAAATATACTTCCCTCTTCTTCCTGAGGAAAATAAAAATCAAACTTTACATATCGATAAAATGTATCGCCTAGTTCCGTTGTACCACGACTATTAATATTTGCTGATTCAAATTTCGGAAGGGCTTCTTTTAAAGAAACACTTTCAAATACGTTTGAAGCATATGAAAGTGTTTCTCCTTTTCTTACTACTATTTTCACACCCTCTTTTTCTATTGCTGAGACAAACGACTCATCTAGCAATTGAGATTGATGCTGTTTGGCTGCTGACTTCAACTCAAGATAGGCATTCTCTTCTTCTGGTGTAAGCGGCTTTTGAATGTAAGAACTTTTATAGAAATTTTTCACTGCTTCCAAGTCACCTGTTATCGAAAAAACGATTAAAAATCCCGCGACTAATATAAGCGTAATGGAAACGAGGATAACAGCAATATAAGAAAATAAAAACCTTGTTTTAATAGACATATCTTAAATCCTCACTTTATCAAACCTTATTATTTATAAGCATAAAAATATATGTTCAATT
Source organism: Bacillus sp. 2D03 (assembly GCF_003946765.1). Taxonomy (NCBI): domain Bacteria; kingdom Bacillati; phylum Bacillota; class Bacilli; order Caryophanales; family Bacillaceae; genus Bacillus; species Bacillus sp. 2D03. The sequence goes on from NZ_RPSJ01000001.1 coordinate 706,732, forward strand.
ACTCAAGCGATTTTATAGTAATTTTAGCGTCAGTTTATAAAAATTTAATGTTCCTATTTTACAGTTGAAATTAGGAGGTTGAAATTCCATGTTCAAAAAAACATTCAGTATGATATGTTGCGTAATTTTTTTACAAGGATGCTTGCAAGAACAAGAAGTAAAAAAGGAGATGATAAACATGGAGACTGCACTACTAGCAGCCACTGAAAAAAATGAAACGAATACTGTTATATCTTTACTAAAACAAGGCGCAAATATAAATGCGACGGATAGTCAAGGACGCACTCCGCTTATGATTGCTACATACAAAAATGATGTAAAAACCGCAAAGGTACTTATCGAAGCTGGTGCTGACGTAAATATCCAAGATGACATGAAAAATAATCCCTTTCTATACGCCGGTGCGGAAGGTTACTTAGACATTTTAAAACTAACAATTGATGCTGGTGCAGATCCTACGATTACAAATCGTTACGGCGGAACAGCTCTTATCCCAGCCTCAGAACATGGCTATATTGACGTTATAAAGGAACTCCTCACTCGAACACATATTGATGTAAATCATGTAAATAACCTGGGATGGACAGCTTTAATGGAAGCCATCGTACTAAGTAACGGAAACGAAACACAGCAACAAGTCATTCACCTTCTTATTGAGCACGGTGCAGATGTAAATATTCCAGACAATGATGGTGTTACCCCGTTAGAGCATGCTCGCGCTCATCACTTTGAAGAGATAGAGAAGATTTTGTTAGAAGGCCGTAAGTAAAAAGCTAATTTTTGCCTTCCTCCCCCACCCTATGCTACATTTAAGCCGTTACATTACTATTAATAGGGTGGGAATAAAAATGAACAAACCTAAAATTGGGATGATTGGACTTGGAAGTATTGCGCAAAAGGCCTATCTTCCAACACTTACAAAAGAAACTGATTGGAATTTTGTAGGGGCGTTTACACCTAACGCAGAGAAAAGAAAACAAGTTTGCCAGCAATACCGAATTCAAGACTTTCATTCTATTGAAATGTTAGCTTCGGAATGCGATGCAATCTTCGTTCATAGTTCAACTACATCGCATTATGAAATCGTTTCTGAACTTCTAAAAAAAGGGATCGACGTTTATGTTGATAAACCGCTAGCAGCTACAGTGGAACAAGCTGAGCAACTAGTCGAGTTAAGCGAGAAGTATAACCGAAAATTAATGGTCGGATTTAATCGCAGATTCGTTCCTATGTATGTCGCTGCCAAAGAACAGGCTCATGATATTTCATGGATTCGAATTGAAAAGCATCGTACAAATAAAGTCGGGCCATATACGTACGACTTCACTATGTTAGATGATTATTTACACATTGTAGATACTGCTCGCTGGTTAGCTAATGATGACCTTAACGCCGTTCACAATATGATGCAAATCAATGAAAAGAATGAACTTCTTTACGGACATCATACATATACAACTCCAAGTGGACTATTACTTTCTACTGCAATGCATCGCCATGCCGGTACTAATTTAGAACAAATTGAACTTGTAACGACAGGAAAAATCATTCGCGTAAAAAATATGAATACATTTGAAATTGAACAGGAAAACTCAGTTTCACAAAGTGGTTCCCCATCATGGGATACGACGTTAAAACAACGTGGTTTTGAAGATGCTGTTCATCATTTTATTGAGTGTGTACAAGGCGATACAAAGCCCGTTGTAGATGGATTAGAAGGATTAAAAACGCAGCAACTGTTGCAATCTCTACTAGATGATGTAAATAAAAATTAAAACGGATACATTTTTCAGAATTTACTTTCATTCCCATTCCCTCTTTATTTCTCTCATAAATTTCTATAGAATATGTTGATAGGAATTATAAATTTCATAATGAATCGTGGAAAGGATGGGATTAACACATGTGGAACGAGTTTAAAAAGTTCGCTTTCAAAGGGAATGTAATCGATTTAGCTGTCGGGGTTGTAATCGGTGCTGCATTCGGTAAAATCGTTAGTTCTTTAGTAAAAGATATCATCACACCATTACTTGGTATGGTATTAGGTGGCGTTGACTTTACAGATTTAAAAATTACATTCGGTAAATCATCTATTATGTATGGTAACTTCATCCAAACTATTTTTGATTTCTTAATTATTGCAGCTGCTATCTTTATGTTTGTTAAAGTTTTCAACAAACTAACATCTAAAAGAGAAGAAGAAAAAGAGGAAGAACTTCCAGAACCAACAAAAGAAGAAGAACTTCTTGGCGAAATTCGCGACTTACTAAAACAGCAAAACTCTTCTAAAGATAGAGCATAATTGAACGGATAAAAAGGCATGTCCCTCGGGACATGCCTTTTCTATATGCTATAACGTTTCCGAATTCATATGAATAAATAAAATAATACCAGCAACCACAAGTACCATAATGCTACCTGCAAATAGTGTAATACCAATAAACATTAAACTTGTGCTCATATCTACTGATACACTTTCAATAAAAATAGAAATTACATACGTGATAAGGGCAATTCCTGCAAGAATACTTCCTGGAACAAATCGCTTTAAACCATTTTGTTTTAACGTCATATATGCAAAAATAGCAGTCATACAAAGCGTAATTATCCAAAGAACGATCATCTCTTTTCCCCCCTCACAAGCCTTTTCTTTCTATTATACATGACATTGCCCTATAATAGTTAAATTTGCACTTATGTGACATATAACAAGGAATAGCCCCATCTATAGCGAAGGCATTATGAAGAGAATCACAATACACTTTTTGAAGAAAGCATTATTCTTGTTAAAGCAAACAGTTTAGAGGATGCTCACGAACTTGGTAAAAAAATTGCTATGCAATCTGAAGATACGTACGATAATGTGTACGGTGAGCAAATAACGTGGAAGTTCCGAAAAGTGTTGCATGTGTTTGAATTAGACAATACACCATTTGAAACCGGAAAAGAACTGTACGCAAGATTTTTACACGTTAAGAAAAATAAAGCGGTGGATACAGTCGTACAAAAATACTATCCTGAATCCGAATAAAAGCTCACAGCAATCGCTGTGAGCTTTTTTATACTTACTTCGTTGAATCTCTAAATTGGATACGGTGAGGTAAGATAACAGTGTGATCTTCCACTTTTTCTTTGTTCATATACTTTGTTAATAAACGCATTGCTACTGCACCGATATCATACATCGGTTGAACAACTGTTGAAAGCTGCGGACGAACCATTAATGCAAGACGTGTATTATCGAAACCAAGTACTTCTACGTCAGTTGGTACGTTTAATCCAGCGTCTTGTGCTGCATGGATTACACCTAGTGCCATTTCATCAGAAGACACGAAGATTGCTGTTGGCTTTTCATCATTGCTCCAAAGCTTTTCGAATGCTTCGATACCTGAGTCATATGTGTAATCTCCATCGATTACAAGATTTTCATCATATGAAATACCTGCTTCTTCTAAAGCTTTTTTATAACCTTGTAACTTCTTCGCGCTTCCCGCTTTATCAATGAAAGGACCAGAGACGAAACCGATACGTTTATGTCCTTGCTCGATAAAGTGCTTCATTGCATCATAAGCTGCTTGTGTATAATCAATATTTACTGATGGCGTTTCATTTTGCTCATCAAATGACGCTGCTAATACAATTGGTACTGGAGATTTTTTAAATTCTTCAATGTGAATGTCTGTAATATCTTCACCCATGAAAACAATTCCGTCCACTTGTTTTCCAAGCATCGTATTTAATAAATGGAACTCTTTCTCTTTGTTTTGATCAGAGTTACTTAAAATGATGTTATATTTGTACATTGTTGCGATATCTTCAATTCCACGTGCAAGTTCTGCATAAAACGTATTTGAGATATCAGGAATAATAACACCTACTGTAGTTGTCTTCTTACTTGCTAGTCCACGTGCTACCGCATTCGGGCGGTATCCTAAACGATCAATTGCTTCTAATACTTTCTTTCTTGTTGTAGGCTTTACATTTGGGTTACCGTTCACAACACGAGATACGGTAGCCATTGAAACGTTTGCTTCGCGCGCTACATCATAGATTGTTACGTTCATCTCATCGCACACTCCTTCTATTTTTGTTATCTATTTTTATGTATCGGTTACTTGAATGAAAAAAAGACATCAACTCTATTTGCAGATGCCACCAATCGTCCCGAGTTCTTCCTTTTACTAATGATACGATAAAAACGCAGGCTCATACAATATTTTCCCGCAAAAGTTTCGAAAAAATTCGCTTCTTTTCTCGTATTTTCGTATTTTTTATGAAAAAAGGGCATTTTTTGTAAAAAAATAGATGTTTCCTAAGTAGAAATCTTATTTTAAGCAGTACGATAGTAAATGAAATTTATATCGGCGATTTTTCGAATATATCGACTGTAACTCGAAATATATCAGCGATTTTCCAAATATATCGACCGCAACTCTAATTATATCAGCGATTTTTTAAATATATCAACTTACCAACAAAAATCGACAATGACAGTCGCTATACAATAGGAGAAAGCTGTTCCAAAATGCCTTTTTGGAACAGCTCATTAAAAGTTTTTATAATTTACTTCCAAATGATTTTAATTCATTCATAAAATCATTGAACTGCGGTATATTCATTTGCTGCGCCGCATCTGATAAAGCTACAGCTGGATCTGGATGTACTTCAGCCATAATTGCATCTGCACCAATTGCCATCGCTGCTTTTGCAGTTGGTAAGAGAAGGTCACGTCGCCCTGTAGAATGCGTTACATCGACAACGACAGGTAAATGTGTTTCTTTCTTTAAAATCGGCACAGCGGAAATATCAAGCGTATTACGCGTCGCTCTTTCATACGTGCGAATACCTCGTTCACATAAAATAATGTTCCCATTTCCCTTTGCCATAATATATTCTGCCGCATTAATGAATTCTTCAATCGTTGCTGATAGACCACGTTTTAATAATACTGGTTTATTTACAGCACCAGCTGCCCTTAGCAAATCAAAGTTTTGCATATTGCGAGCACCAATTTGAATAACATCAACGTAATCTAATGACATCTCAATATCATTCGGATTTAAAATTTCACTAATAACAGCCAAATCATATTCATCTGCTACCTGGCGCAAAATTTGTAATCCCTCTAATCCAAGACCTTGAAAATCATACGGTGAAGTACGTGGTTTGAACGCACCACCACGCATTAATTTCAGACCTTGCTCTTTCATTGCTTCAGCAACTTGACGTACTTGTTCATAACTTTCCACTGCACACGGTCCCATAATAAAATGCTGATTTCCGTCACCAATTTTTTCACCATTAATTTCAACAATCGTATCTTCTGTTTTTTTCTTACGAGAAACAAGTAATGCTTTACGATGATCATCTTCTTGTAATTCTAAACCAGCTTGAAAAATTTGTTTGAAAATATGTTGTAAAGTCGAAGTTTCAAATGGACCATTATTATTCTCTGCAATTAAATCCAGCATATTTCTTTCACGTACAGGATCAAAACGTTTCACACCTTGTACTTCTTTTAAATTACCAACTTCTTGTACGAGACGACCTCTTTCGTTTAGTAACTCTAATATTTGTAAATTAAGTTGATCAATTTCAGAACGTAAACGACCTAATTGTTGTGATGCCATAAGAAAGCCACCTCTTTCAAATTCCTATATGTTACTTTTTTAAGATAACTTATTATAGCTGATACATATACGATTGTCACACGATATACAGCAATGAATTACTATCAAAAAACATTGTATATTTTCATTTAAAATAAAAAAAAGACAGTTTACATACTGTCTTTTTTTACAAGAAGGAAACAAACGGTTTATCACTGTTTTTCTCTTTTATAATAACGGCCTCAATTTTACTCTCGGACTTAATCTGTAATTGTACTTTCGCATCTTTAGGCAATTTGTCTAACATGCCTTGAGCAGCCAATTGGGTAAGAGCCATTAATTCTGTTTTACCGTTATATTTAATAACAATATTCATATTTAATGTATCCATTTGATCTTTCTTATAAGAAACTTTAGCGTTGACTGGAATAAAATCTCCATTAGAAAAACCTTTTATTTCCTTAGCAAAGTTATTTATTTTTGTATTATCTTCTCCATGTGCTTGTGTAAATTCATCAGAAGGATATGAATACGACTTTTCATCAATTGTACTCCAATTTCCAAGGTTCGTATCATTCTTTTGAACAGTAGCACTAGCAATATACGTACCATTTTTTAAAGAACTAGTACTTTCTTGCTTAAAGATAGCAAACGTAATTGGAGATTTGTTATACTTATCATTTTTGTTAATAGCTTCAATAAGTTGTTTAGCAACTTCAGTCCCTTTAGACATAGCTTCTTCATTCGATACACTTGAAGACATAGCTAAACCTATCATAACACCAGATAAACTTAATTCATTTGAATTCTGTTTTCCGAAATAGTCTTGTTCTATAATATTTGTCAAAACTGGCGCTTCTACTTTCGCAACTAGTTCATCAACTAGTTTCTCTGGAATATACTGATTTAATTGCAGTACGTGACTCTCTGTATCAAATTGCTGCGTTGCAATATTTATTAAACCATTTTCATACTCTGCTAAATCTAATTTAGAATTTGTTTTTATATTAGCTGTATTAATAACCTTTTGTTCTTTTAAAGGAATAACAGTTCTATAATAATCTTTAGAAACAGCAGTTCTCGGAATCATACTTTTTTCTTTTGTATCTTTTTGTATAACTTCATCCTTCTTACTAATCGTATTACTATTGTTACTACAAGCTCCTAGTAATAAACTTACGACTGCGAAGGATAATGCCATTTTCTTCATTACTTAAAACCTACTTTCAACAATCTAGTTATTTAGTTTGAACTATTAATAGTGTACCACTAAATATATTTCAACAAAAACAAAAAAAAGAAGCAAGCACCTTTAGCTTGCTTCTTTTTACTTTATATTCTCTTCTAAAGCATCTTTTTTAATATTCCAATGAGATGTATTCCATACTACCATCCCATCTTTTATGTATAGCACTTGCGGTGATTCATGTCTAATACTGTATTGTTCTGCAACACGATTTGACACATCTCTCGCATCTTGTACGTATAAGTAATACGCTGGCACTTCTCTTTCTTCACTGCAATACGCTTGAAATTCTGTGTATGCACCGTGACTAATCGGGCATGTCGTACTATGTTTAAAAAGAACATACGGCTCATTCTTTTCTACTAAGACTTCAAGCTCTTCAATTGTTTCAAGTTTTGTCATATTCATCACGATTCACCTCTCATACGAAATCTAGAGCGCTTCTCTTTCTTTTCAGCTTTTTTCTCAATTCTTTCTAATTTACGCTCTTCTTTTTCAACCTTCTTCTCTTGTCTCGACGCACGGTAATGATTGTATACTTCAATCGCCGCACTGCTCCACTGTACAACTTGCGCTACTTTATCAGCGTTATTTTCAATTTCGTCCGTTACAGAGTCTGATACATTACGAAGCTTCGTATTTAAAGATTGGATTGTCGTTCCAATCCCATCTACACCCGCTACCACTTTATTTAATGACTGTGACTTCTGTTGAATATCATCAGCTAACGCATTCGTTTTATGTAATAATTGCTCTGTCTCTACGCTAATTCCTTGCATTTGCTTTTCTAAACCTTCTAACGTGCTTGCAACGTTTTCCAACGTCTTCTGAACCGATAACAACGTTCTGCATACATACACTACTAATACTGCGAAAGCAACCGCGATAATAGCCGCACTTACATATAAAAGAACTTGCATTTCATCACTTCCTTTATCTTTTTCATACTTTCCCCTATTATACAATCATTTTCCGTTTCATTCTAATCCCTATCTCATCATTAGAATTTTCATACTTATTCGTTAACTGTAACATAAATCATTCAACAAATTCCACTAAGTAGGTTACAATAGGAGAGGATACATAATTAGTAGGGAGGCTTTACATATGAAAGATCCACGTATTGAAAAGTTAGCATACAATTTAATTAACTACTCTATCCGCTTACAAAAAGGTGAAAAAGTATTAATTGAAAACTTTGGCTTACAAAAAGAACTTGTAACTGCACTTGTAAAAGAAGCATATGCAGCTGGTGGTTTCCCATTCGTCTCTTTAAAAGATCATCAAGTAGATCGCTCTTTATTAATGGGTGCTACTGAAGAACATTTCGAACAAATCGCTGCATATGAAGCAAGCGTAATGAAAGACATGGACGCTTATATCGGTCTTCGCTCTGGCGATAATATTAATGAACAAGCTGACGTTCCAAGTGAGCGTATGAAAGTTCATGGCCAAACAGTTGGTAAAAAAGTTCATAGAGACATTCGCGTTCCAAAAACACGCTGGGTTGTTCTTCGCTACCCAAATGCTTCTATGGCACAGCTTGCTAAAATGAGTACAGAAGCTTTCGAAGACTTCTACTTCGAAGTATGTAACTTAGACTACGGCAAAATGGATAAGGCAATGGATAGCCTTGTTACATTAATGAATAAAACAGATAAAGTTCGTTTAACTGGTCCTGGAACTGACTTAACATTCTCTATTAAAGACATTCCAGCTATTAAATGCTCAGGTCATTTAAACATTCCAGACGGTGAAGTATACTCTGCACCAGTTCGTGATTCTGTTAACGGTACAGTTTCTTACAACACACCATCTCCTTACAACGGTTATACATTTGAAAATGTACAACTTAAGTTTGAGAACGGTCAAATCGTTGAAGCAACTGCAAACGATACAGAGCGCATTAACAAAATCTTCGATACAGACGAAGGCGCACGCTACGTTGGTGAGTTCGCAATTGGCGTAAACCCATACATCTTACATCCAATGGGAGACATCCTATTCGATGAAAAAATCGATGGCAGCTTCCACTTCACTCCTGGACAAGCTTACGACGATGCATGGAACGGCAACAACTCGAACATCCACTGGGATTTAGTATGCATCCAACGCCCTGAATACGGCGGCGGCGAAATTTACTTCGACGACGTACTAATCCGTAAAGACGGACGCTTCGTTGTACCTGAACTAGAAGCTTTAAACCCAGAGAACTTAAAATAATAATAAAAACGCTCGGAATTTTCGCCGAGCGTTTTTTATTTCTTCCCTACCATTTCTATTTTCACATGTGGATTTTCTTTCTCTATAAGCCTTAAGAATTCATCCATATTTTGCGGCATCGCAACCATATGTACTTTATATGCATTCGTCGTAATTTCAAGAAACTTTCCGACCTGACGTATAATTCTCACATCTTTTAATACAATATCATCATTTAAAATACCGTACTTTAATACGCCATTTTCTACTTTATGTTTTTTAATAAATACTTCCCAAACGAGTGGTACATTTACAATGAAGCATAAACCCATCCCAATCAACGCTGACATCCAATGCGCTTTATTAGTGAAAAGCATGACAATTGGATATATAAACATAAAAGCTAACGTAAAACAAACGAAAATGACTACTGACTTACTTCTTTGAATTGGAAAGTTCATACCTACACCCCCTAACCCAAATTATACCATTATTTCTATTTTGCTTCATAGAAAAAGGCCATTTCTAAATGACCTTTTACACAATGTACCTATAAAATTTCTTATCTACCTGTAGCACCGGAAAGTTTTTCGGCAACTCGTCTATACTCACACTTTCAAAACCATTCTTTTCATAAAAACGATGTGCCGCTAAAAATTTTACTGTTGTTCCTAAGTAAATATCTTTCAATTTTTTATCCTCAGCCCATGAAATTGCTGTTTGAAGCAACATATGTGATGCGCCCCATTCTTTTCCGCGAAACTCTTTCTTCACGAACATTTTTCTTAGCGCTACTTGATGATTCTCAATATCTAATAAAGCTACTGTTCCAACTACTTTATCATCATAAATTGCTATCCAAAAGTTTCCGTAATCCTTTTGATAGAATGTTTCTATTTCAAGTAAATCAGGTTGCTCTTCTTTCGTAATTGAAACATTATACTCTTTTTGCTGAATATGAACGATAAGATCTACTACTTCCTCTTGAAACGTACTTTCATACGCAATAATGCGTATCTTCTCGTTCATCGAATCTCCTTCCACTCTGAAGCTAGTAAACTATATACAGCGATATCGTGAAAATGATCATATAGCCATTCATCATCTCTTAAAATGCCATCTAACTTAAATCCTAAACGTTCTGGAATAGCGCGGCTTTTCACATTTTCAACACCGCATCTAATTTCCATTTTATTTAATTTTAAATTCTCAAATGCATAGTGAAGTACAGCCTTCACACTACGCGTCATAATACCTTTCCCGCCAGCATCTTCTGCAAGATAATACCCAAGACTCGTCGCTTTCTTCCCCCAGCTCACTGGATGAATACCTACCATCCCAACGAGCTTTCCTTTGTAACGTATGCCACTTTCAAAACCGTCTCCCTCTGCAAATTTCTTTAACCACATCGGACAAATCTCATCATACGCATCAGCAGATTTCGTCCCATCTACCCAAGGAAGCCATCTTCGTAAATGATTACGGTTTTGATCTATTAATTGATATAGTTCCTCCTTATGATGCTTCTCTAATAACTGTAATTCGATTTCATCGTCTACTCGAAGTGTAAACATGTTTTTTGGTCCCCTTTTTATTTTTCTTATTATTCTAACATTTATAACTAAAGAAATACACGCTAATATATCGACTAACCTCAAGAATCATATATGCCAACATAGCACACAAAAAAGACGCATAGCCAAGCTATGCGTCTTTCCTATTACTTCTCTGCAACTTGAACTTCTTTTACGTAAGCTGCTTCGAATTTTTGGATGTCTCCTGCGCCCATGAAAATTAGAACGCCGTTTTTATGTTTCTTTAATACATCCGTTGTTGTATCTGTAATTAGTTCTGCACCGTCAATACGCTTTTGCAGATCTTCGATTGTTAATTCACCTTTGTTTTCGCGTGCTGATCCGAAAATATCACATAAGTATACTTGATCAGCTTTGCTTAGGCTTTCTGCGAACTCATCTAAGAACTTTTCTGTACGTGAGAATGTGTGTGGCTGGAATACAGCGACAATTTCACGCTCTGGATGTTTTTGACGAGCTGCTTCAATCGTTGCATTAATTTCTGTCGGATGGTGTGCGTAGTCATCGATAATCACTTGCTCTCCCATCGGCTTTTCATTAAAGCGACGTTTTACGCCTTCAAAAGTTGTTAGCTGATGCTTTACTGCTTCTACATCAACGTTTTCATAATGGCAAAGTGCAATTACTGCTAACGCATTTAATACGCTGTGATTGCCGTATCCTGTAATTTTGAACGTGTCATAGTACGTATTACGAACGAATACATCAAAAATAGTACCATCTGTTCTCTTTTGGATGTTGCGTGCTTGGAAATCATTATCTTCTCCAAATCCATAGAAAATAACAGGTACTTTCGCTTGAATTTTTTGAAGTTCTTCATCATCTCCACATGCAATAATGCCTTTTTTCACTTGCAATGCCATCTCTTGGAATGCACTGAATACATCATTGATGTCTGCAAAATAATCTGGATGATCAAAATCAATATTCGTCATAATTGCATAGTCTGGATTATAAGACAAGAAATGACGACGATACTCACAAGCTTCAAATACAAAATACTTACTATTTTCTACCCCATGCCCTGTTCCATCTCCAATAAGGTAAGATGTTGGGTGTGCACCTTGCATTACATGGGCTAACAAACCTGTTGTTGATGTTTTTCCGTGTGCACCAGTTACAGCAACACTTGTGTATTGGCTCATCAGGTCACCTAAGAAATGATGGTAACGATGGACTGGGATGTTTAATTCTTTTGCTGCTACGATTTCTTCATGCGTATCAGGAAATGCATTTCCTGCAATAATCACTTGTCCTTCTTCTACATTATTCTTATCAAAAGGAAGGATCGAGATACTACGCTTTTCCAACGCTGTTTGTGTAAAGAAACGCTTTTCATAATCAGACCCTTGAACAGTATGCTTCATATCATGAAGAATTTGCGCTAATGAACTCATTCCTGTTCCTTTAATTCCTACAAAATGGTAAACTGTCATCTTAAAGAACCTCCAACATTTCGAACTAATACAACGGCCTATCTATAAGACAGTATATGAATCTTTTCTTATTTTGGTAATCATCATACATTTTTGATGTAGTGAAGTTATTCTTCCCTTCACTTATCAGGATAAACTCGTACGTACTTCTTTATATATCCATAACAAGTCCATTATAGCAAAAAAGAAGCCGCTATACTATGATAACAGAAAAACTGATAGGGTCAATCACCTATCAGTTTTTCTCTCTTTTACATCTCTTCTCTTTTTTCTAATTGAACACGCTCTAAACGTGGGTTTGGACGATATTTACGACCAGCTTTTGCTTCTGGTTTCCCATTTAATTCTACATTATCACCAGTAAAGCCAATATTCATTTTTAATAAGCTACTTCCTACCCCGTATATGTCAACAGGTACGTTTTGAGCTTCAAATTCACGAATACGCTTCTCATCAAATCCACCAGTTACAACGATGTCTACATGCTGGAATCCTTCTTCATCAAGTGCTTTACGAAGTGCGAATACAAGCGATGGGTTTACACCACGTGGATCGAATGTTCCAAGTACTTCTGGGTGGCGAATGAAGTATTGATCAATCATCGTGCGGGACGTATCTACACGTACACCTTTTAATGTTGATCCAAATTCACGCGCTACGCGAAGTGCATCTGTAATGACATCATTGTTGTAATCAATTAATACAACTAATTCATCTTCTGGGAATTTCTTATGATATGCTTTTGCCGCTTCTACAACATCACCATTAAACATTTGAATTAATGCGTGAGGCATCGTCCCCATACCACTTTTGCCCCACCATTCATTCATCGCATGCGTCGCTTGTGCGCTCATACCTCCGATGTATGCTGCATAACCGTCACCAGCTTGTTGTGTATAATGATCGTCACGATCTCCCATGAAAATAACTGGTTTTTCTTTATCTACGCTACGCGCAGCTTGGACAACGTTATATACGTTTGTCGCAACCGATGTACGACGAGCTAAAATCCCATCAATGACACCTTCTAAAAATCCGAAATTTTCATAAGGACCATGAATTGTTAACACTGTTTCAAATGGACTAATTTTATCGCCATCTTTTAAAGAGTTAATCTCAAGTTCCTCAGGATTTTTAGCGAATGTTTGTAGCAATGCAATTACTTCATCCGTTCCGCAAAGAACTGCATTTTCCTTTTGGAAAAATTGCATCGTTACAACACTTTTCGGGCGAAATTCTTCGATGATTTCTCTAGTCTTTAAAAAGTAAACGGCAGAGAACCACCCTTCTCCAACACGTTCGTCAAATTTAAATGTTTTATTTGTTAGTCTATTTATTTCACCTTTTAATTTTAATTCAATTTCTTTCATGTCGCTTTACTCCCTACTTTACTATCCAACATTTTCTCTTAGTATACAGCAAAACCGTTTACTATACATTCGTTTCCTGCATAGCAGCGAATTCATCCTCAGAAATAAGGACATCTCTTGGCTTCGTTCCTCTTGCTTCAGAAATAATTCCTTGCGATTGCATCTCTTCAATGAGACGTGCTGCGCGATTATAACCGATGCGGAATTTTCGCTGTACAGAAGATGTGGACGCTCCCCCTTGTTCTACAACAAATTGACATGCTTCGAAGAACAATTCGTCTTCCGACTCAGCTTGTTCTGTTTTCGCTAATAAATCCTCTTGCTTAAATAAGTAATTCGGCTTCATTTGCTTTTTCACATGATCAACTGTTTTTTCAATCTCATCATCCGATACATATACACCTTGTACACGAACTGGCTTAGATGTACCGTTCCCTAAGAATAACATATCACCACGGCCAAGTAATTTCTCCGCGCCCCCAATATCAATAATCGTACGCGAATCAACTTGAGATGATACAGTAAACGCAATACGCGTTGGAATGTTTGACTTAATTAAACCTGTAATAACATCTACAGATGGACGCTGCGTCGCTACTAATAAATGAATACCACAAGCACGTGCTTTTTGCGCAATACGACAAATCGCTTCCTCAACATCACCAGGTGCTACCATCATTAAATCGGCTAACTCGTCAATGACAATAACGATATAAGGTAATGTCTCTCCTGGAATTTCTCGCTCACTTACAATCGTATTGTAGCGAGTTAAATCACGAGCACCTGCGTGTGCAAACAATTCATAACGACGTTCCATTTCCTCAACTGCCCATTTTAATGCAGCTGTTGCTGCTTTTACATCCGTAATAACAGGTGCTACAAGATGTGGAACAGAATTGTATGGTGCAAGCTCAACCATCTTCGGATCGATTAACATTAACTTCACTTCATGTGGTTTCGCTTTATATAAAATACTCGTTAAAATCGCGTTAATACACACACTTTTACCTGAACCCGTTGCACCCGCAATAAGTCCGTGCGGCATTTTTCGAATATCCGTTACAATTGGATCCCCTGAAATATCAAGCCCCAGCGCAACAGTAAGCGGTGATTCACTCTTTGTGAATACAGGACTTCTTAAAATTTCGCGAAGAAATACTGGCTTACTTTCTTTATTTGGAACTTCAATTCCAATCGCACTCTTCCCTGGAATTGGCGCTTCAATACGAATATCTTTCGCAGCTAAACTTAACTTAATATCATCACTTAAATTTGTAATTTTATTTACTTTCACACCTGGGTCTGGCTGCACCTCAAAACGAGTGACTGCCGGACCTTGCGATACATTAATAACATGTGCTCCAACGTGAAAATTATTAAACGTTGTATCTAATAATTCTTTCTGCTCCTCTAACCATTCTGTATTATCTAACGCTGATTGCTGTGGAATCGACAACAGCGCTAATGGCGGAACAGTGTATGTCGGTGGTGTGTGCAATACATTTCGCATATCGTTCTCTCTTTGATTTACAACATATGCTTTCTCTTGTACTTCCGTACTTGAAATTGGCTTTTGTACTTGCTCTACCACTACTTGCTGTATTGGTTGTTCTTCCACTTGTGGCTCTGCTACTACTTGCTGCACTGGGTGCTCTTCCACTTGTGGTTCTGCTACTACTTGCTGCACTGGGCGTTCTTCCACTTGTGGTTCTGCTACTACTTGCTGCACTGGGCGTTCTTCCACTTGTGGTTCTGCTACTACTTGCTGCACTAGGTGCTCTTCCATTTGTGGTTCTGCTACTACTTGCTGCACTGGGTGCTCTTCCACTTGTGGTTCTGCTACCTCTTGTTGCACTGGCTTATTCTCTACTCGTACATTAGCAGAAGGCTGCATTGCATTTGCTCTAGCTGCATGTCTTTCCATTAATCGTGTTCTATCTTGTTTCAACATAACAACATTAAATGGTACATGACGCTTTTTCTCACGTTTTGGTTCTTCTTTTTGTACAACTGGTTGTTCTTCTGCGACTGGTGTTTCCTCGACAACTGGTTGTTCTTCTACAACTGATTGCTCTTCTACGACCGGTGCTTCTTCTACAACTCGTTGCTCTTCTGCGACTGGCGCTTCTTCTACAACTCGTTGCTCTTCTGCGACTGGTGTTTCTTCTTCAACTTGTTGCTCTTCTACGACCGGTGCTTCTTCTACAACTCGTTGCTCTTCTGCGACCGGTGCTTCTTCTACAACTTGTTGCTCTTCTGCGACTGGCGCTTCTTCTTCAACTTGTTGCTCTTCTACGACCGGTGCTTCTTCTACAACTCGTTGCTCTTCTGCGACTGGTGTTTCCTCGGCAACTGGTTGTTCTTCTACGACTGGCGCTTCTTCTACAACTGATTGCTCTTCTACGACCGGTGCTTCTTCTACAACTCGTTGCTCTTCTGCGACTGGCGCTTCTTCTACAGCTGGTTGTTTTTCTGCAATTAAAACATCCGCAAAGCTTTGAACATCTTTCTTCGTTTGTTCATCAGCCTCAGCAACATGTATGAATTCACTCTTTTGTTCAATTGCTTCAGCTTCTTGCTGAATGTCCTCAAGTGCTACAAATGTCTCTACTACAGGCGCGTTTATTTCTGCAATCACTTCTACTTCTTCTGCTTCCGCAATTACTCCCACTTCTTCTGACTCTTCCGTTTCTGCAATTACTTCCACTTCTTCTGACTCTTCTGCTTCCGCAATTACTTCCGCTTCTTCTGACTCTTCTGTTTCCGCAATTACTTCCGCTTCTTCTGACTCTTCTGCTTCCGCAATTACTTCCGCTTCTTCTGACTCTTCCGCTTCTGCAATTACTTCCACTTCTTCTGACTCTTCTGCTTCCGCAATTACTTCCGCTTCTTCTGACTCTTCTGTTTCTGTAATTACTTCCACTTCTTCAGGTGCCTCTGTTTCCATAACTACTTCTTCAAACTCTTCCGTTTCTGCAATTACTTCTACTTTTGACACTTCTTCTGGTATTTCCACAATGATTGTTTCTTCAAGTTTTTCTTCTGCTTTGACAATCACTGATTCTTCTGGAGCTTGCTTTTCTACTTCAATAGTAGGTTGTTTTATTTCTGTATTACGTTTAATTTCTTCTGATAATATTGTATCCTCGTGCTCTACTTTAGAAGCTACTAATTCTTCTTGTAGATTGTTTTCGTTTAACACCACTACATCTTTTTCTAGCTTAGCACTTTCCATCTGCTCAGCTACTGTTTTATGAAGTAATTCATCCGCTGAAACTTCCTGCGGTGTACTCATTTCTTGAATCACTTCTTTTTCTTCTACTAAAGGCACTTGGCGTTCAATTTCATAACCGTTTTTCTCTAGCCATTGATCAACAACTGATTTTTCTTCTTTTTTGCTCTGTTGACCTTGCTGTTCAACTACTTCACCTGAAGCAGAAGACGTTGCTTGTCCTTCTGAGAAATCAGATAATGTATATCCTTTTTTCTCTAACCATGCATCAACGACTGATTTACCCTCTACAGATATTTCAAGGTCTTCTCTTTCCTTTACTTCCTCCTGCTTTTCTTCCTTTTTCTCTACTGAAGGACGATTATATCCATAAATTGGCGAAATCATTTCTGTTGGCCGAAATGGTCTACGGTTACTCTCTTGCGAAGGTGCAGATGCCTTTTTAACGACAGACTCCCGCACCGGTTCATATTGCACTTCCGGCTCTTCATATGTAGAAACTACCTTTTCCACATACGGTCGTCTGCTTCTTTCCACCTTTATTCCTCTTTGGGCAGTCGGTTCTTCATATGTTACTCCTTGAACAGGTTGTTCTTCGAAGCGATTTACTTCGCTTTCATCCTCTTCATCGAACCCATTATCCGGTACTAAAGGAAAACGGCATTTACCTGCATTCCTACTTGCCATTTGTGCTTCTCTTGCTTCAGTGTAGTGGTTTACACGAGGAATTTTCGGCTGACTTTCAATTTGCTTTGGTACTTCTTTATTCATCGCTGTTTGTTCTTCCTCTTTGTTAAACAGCTTTTTCATCCAATCTAACATGCTTACCACTCTTTCTACTAAATAGTAACATCCTTTATTGTATCAGCATTCGGCAAAAAGTGCAGGTAAAATTAAGCATGTCATATTTATCCATAATATTCTAATTTACGAGTGTTTTCATATAAAAAAAACGCAGTCTTTCATGTAAGACTGCGCTTAAGCTTTACTCTTCTGATATGCATCTATGCTATCCGTTACACTTTGCAATAAAGAATTTACATACTGCGGGTCAGATAATTTTTTATCTTCTTCATGGTTTGACATAAACCCAAGTTCTAATAACACACCAGGAACCTTTGCCCAATTAAATCCAGAAAGATCATCCCGAAATTTAATTCCATTTACTTTTACTTGCTGGTTCTCCCTCATTTTATTTACAATCATTTGAGAGATTTGAAGACTTTCCGCATAAATCTCTTTCGTATATGGACTTCCTTCTGCCGGCGTCAATACAGCGAATCCACTTTGGTTTGGATTTTCAGAACCATCTGCATGAAGACGTAAAAATAAATTAGCCTTATGATTATTTGCGAATGTCGCCCTTTCTTTATTACTTATATCAACGTCTTGTGATGTTCTCGTCATTAATACTTGTATTCCCTTTGCTTCTAACTTTTCTTTTAATACGAAAGCCATTTCTAATACAAGTACAGCCTCTCTCTTTTTCGTCACAACACCTGTTGTACCGTCTGTCACTTTATATTTTTGCGTTGTTGCCCCTGGTCCAATCGGCTCTAAATTTAAATTCGCTTTTTGTTGATGCCCTGGATCAATAACGACGAGAAACTTCTCTTGTTTTTCATTACTCTCTACTTTTTGTTCATTATTTTGCACTGGTTGCTCAGTCGGCTGCACTGGCGTAGTTTCTTCTTTCTTTTCATCAGATGATACTTCCTCTTGCTTATGTTCTACTTGCTCATTCGTTTGAATTGCTTGCGATTCTTCGTTCTTTTCTTGTTCTTGCTGCTTTTCTACCGGTGCATCTTCTTTGGTATCTTTGTTTTTCTCTTGTATAGAAGATGTAGTTTCTTTTTTCGGCTGCTCTTGTGAACAACCGGCCATATATATTCCAATGAATGCAATCATGCTCATTATTTTTATATACTTCATACTTCTCTCCCATCACTTTGCACCGGATTCAAAGTTTTTCTTATAATTGCCCTATAATCTCATCCATATTTCCAATATAAACTGGCTGCCATTTTTCTGTACCACGTTCTGCAGTATAAACCGGATAAGCGTCATCATCTATATTTACGAAAACTGGATCGCCCATATCCGTTTCATATCCAATTGTAATCCATCCTTCTTGCCACTTTCCGTTTTCTTCACTTATTAATGAATTTTTATGTTTATCATATCGATAACCGATTTGTCCTTTTTCTAATTCACTTTCACTAAACACATATATTTCATAAGTACCTAGCTCAACATCTTGCTGTTTTGAAGTTTCAATTCGTTTTAGAAGTTCTGCGATTTTTGGTTGTTGTTTCATACGTCTATCCCCTTCTACTTTTCTAAATTTTAACTAGTTTGTTTATAAAATACAATATAGATTTTAAGAAAAAAGGTGACATCCTTATCATATTAACAATTTTTTGAATATATCTATCACAACTCTCAATATATCAACGATTTAACACGAAATTTCGATTTACCGACAAAGAATGACAAAAAAAGAGAGGTTGTCCAAAAGGACAACCTCTCTTTTCTTATATCAATTAAAATTTGAACTCTTGTCCAACTTCAAAGCTATCTTCTAATACAAGAATACCTTTTTCTTGTGGAGCGTCTGGAAGCTCTAATTCACGTGCAGAGCAGATCATTCCAGAAGAAGGAACACCGCGAAGTTCTGCTGGTTTAATTAACATACCGCTTGGCATTACAGCACCAATTTTTGCAACGACAACTTTTTGTCCTGCATCAACGTTTGGTGCGCCACATACGATTTGTAATGTTTCTGTACCGATTTCTACTTTACAAATGTTTAGCTTATCAGCATTTGGATGTTTCTCTTTTTCAGCTACATAGCCTACAACAAATTTCGGAGAAAGATCTGCTTCTACTGTTTCTTCAAAGCCGTTCTTCGCTAAAATTTCGTTGATTTTCTCTACAAGCTCTTTCGTTAATGTAAGGTTGCCTGTTTCTTTTACTTCTAAGTAAGAAGATGCATTAAAGATGTTGAATCCTGCTGTCTCGTTGCTTTCACGATCGTATACGCGTGCAACATCTCCTTTGCGATCAAAAGTACGGTTCTCTAAAGTAATATCTTGTAAGGCAACAATTAAAGTGTCACCAATTCCTTCAAGGTTGTAAAAAACGTTCACTTCGTTCATCCTTTCTCTTTTCCATCTGTCTTCTTCCGATTTTTCGCTAAAATAAAGATTGGTTCAAATTCTCCATCTTCATATACGAATGAAAGTGATGTAATCGGAACATGCCCTTCGGCAAAAAATTTCATTGTCATTTGTGCAATAATATCATAACCGATTTCGTTGACGATATCAGCAATAATTAATACATCTTGGTGAGGAACAGCAACAACCATGTCACCAGAAATCTTTTCACGCATCGATTGTAGTAACGATTCGTTTAAAATACGAGTCGCGTCATACCCATCATTTGTGTTTAAAAAGTAGAATGTATTACCCGCTACTGTGTCTTGTTTAAATTCATAACCTAATGAGCGTGCGTTGAATAATGCCATTTCACGCACTTGCTGTTCTGTAAGTTCTAATTTTTGTAATAGACGCTCGTCAATTAGTCGATACGTTTTATTCGAATCTAACGCATAGTAAATACGTGTTTCCGCCGTATGATCCGTCATAATAAACGGATTTCCTTCTTCTGCTTGTTTCGGGAAAGAAGTAGAGCGAATAACAGGTAAAATTTTTGCTCCGCTATTTTCTTCTTTATGCATCGCAATTAGCGCTTCTTGTACGTAATAAGCAACTTCTTCAATTGCCTTTTCTTTGTTCACTTCCCATTTTGCCACAACTCCTGGAAGCGATACGTTAATACCTTTTTTGGAGTCTTTTTGTTCAATACGTAAAACTTCTTTCTCACTATCATACTGAAAGTCCCATTCTGGGCGAGATAATTTCTTTATTAACTCATCTTTCATCTTTTTACTTGTCATCTTCATCTCTTTTTCCTCCCTTCCAAAAAAATAACCTCCCCCGCGAAGGTAGAGGTTGTTTTACAATTCAATTGGCAAATTGCCTTATTTTAAACCTTCAATGAACTCTTCGATTTGTTCTTGTGTTTTACGATCTTTGTTTACATAGCGACCAGTTTCTTCACCTTTATTGTACGCTACAAAGCTCGGAATGCCAAATACGTCTAATTTTACACATAAATCAATAAACTCATCGCGATCTACATAGTAAAATGAGAAATCACTATATTTCTCTTCTACTTCTGGCATAAATGGGTCTACAAAGCGGCAGTCTGGGCACCATTCTGCTGAGAACATAAAGACTACATTCTCTTCATTTTTTAACTGTTGGAATTGCTCCATGCTTTCTAATGACTTCATCTATATTTCCTCCTCTAACGGGTGCATTTTTCATGTTATAATCTTTCTTTTATACTACCATACATCGCGCACGGTGCAAGGTTTATGCTTGCTTTTTGTCATACTTATATTGCCCAACTAACAACTTAACAACGTGTACAAATAATTCCGTACGATCGACATAATCCTCTGTAAAAATACCGATCGCACCTTCGTGACTACGAATATCTTTTCGCTGCACAAACTCTTCCATCACTTCGCTTAATTCCTTACCATCTTCAAGAGGTGCTAAAAAATCGTCTGGTAACGTAATACGCGCTCCTCCGGCCACAAATACTTTCCCATCACTTGTTGCTAGCGCGCCCCAGTTACACATAAATAAACCGTGCTCCGTTTTCATTACGCCGCCTTCTAGCCCAATACCAATTGGAGCTTCTCCGTCCTCTAGCGCTCGCTTCGCTCTATTAATCGCTCCTTGCATCGTCTCTTCATCTGAGAAAGGCTGAGCTGATACTCCTGATGGAACAGAAAGAGATGTAATTTCAGCATCTTTCCAAACCTTCTCCACAGCCCCAACCTTCGTTTTATTCTTTGATCCAACTACTACTTTCATTTTGTTCACCTCTATAAAAATTCTTCATTCTATTCTAATATCCGCTTCGGCACAAATTAAGTACCAACCACTACCACACACCATCAGGGAATTCCTTCTCCCCATAAAAGAAGGTCGCTTTCTACAATATTACTGGTCCTAAACACAAAAACAGGCTTCTTCTTTCTTCCTACCCGCGGTCTTAATACATCATTCGAGCACCCATTAGGCACTAACCGCCACCACTCATCGCTGGGTCATCTATTCAACCTAAAAAAAGAAGGGTTTTTCGCCCTTCTTCTCTACGCGTTATTCTTAATTGTCTCTAACGTCGTTTTATCTGTTGTTCTTACAAGCTTCGTAATTAATTCTTTCGCCGCTGCATAATCATCAACATGTAAAATTGAAGCATGTGTATGAACGTAGCGTGCACAAACACCAATTACTGCTGATGGGATACCAGAGTTACTTGTATGTACACGGCCCGCATCTGTACCACCTTGTGAAATAAAGTATTGGTACGGAATATTGTTTGTTTCTGCTGTATCTAAAATGAATTCGCGCATTCCTCTATGTGTTACCATCGTGCGATCATAAATACGAAGAAGAGCACCTTTTCCTAATTGACCGAACTGCGTTTTGTCACCAGATGCATCGTTTGCTGGACTTGCATCAAGCGCATAAAAAATGTCTGGTTGAATCATATTTGCAGCTGTTTGCGCTCCGCGGAGACCTACTTCTTCTTGTACAGTAGCACCAGAATATAATGTATTTGGTAATGTTTCATCTTTTAATTCTTTTAACAATTCGATTGCAAGACCACATCCGTAACGGTTGTCCCAAGCTTTCGCCATAATTTTCTTCTCATTTGCCATCGGTGTGAATGGGCAAATCGGCACGATTTGTTGTCCTGGTTTTACACCAATTTCAATCGCATCTTCATAACTATCTGCACCTATATCAATTAACATATTTTTTATATCCATCGGTTTTGCACGTTGCGCGTCACTTAATAAATGAGGAGGAATAGAACCAACAACCCCAATAACAGGACCATTCTTCGTCATAACTTGTACACGCTGTGCTAATAAAACTTGACTCCACCATCCGCCTAACGTTTGAAAACGAAGCATTCCGTTTTTCGTAATTTGCGTAATCATGAAACCTACTTCATCCATATGACCTGCTACAAGAACACGCGGGCCAGTTTCGTCCCCTTTTTTCAGACCAAATACGCTACCTAAACCGTCTTGTACAATTTCATCCGCATATTTGCTTAATTCTTGTTTCATAAAACGGCGTACATCATGTTCAAAACCTGATGCACCTTGTAATTCTGTTAACGTACGAAATAATTGTAATGTCTCTTTATTCACGAAGTCCCCTTCTTTCAAACCTTAGTAGAATACCTCTTTTATTGTAACGAAATTTTCGAAATGTTTCTAGTTTCTTCTTTTTTGGCTGTATTTGCTTTATAATTATTATCGGTACACTATTTTTATTTTATAGAATTGAGGTGAATATATGAGCTGGAAAGGTTTAGTAGCAGGTCTTGGCGTTGGGTTCGCAGCTGGTTATCTCGTTGCAAACAAAGTACAAGAACAATCCCATATTTCTTCAGAAAAAGCATTGAAAATGGTGAAACAAGCATTAAGTCATAAAGGTGAAATTACTGGCTCTTGGGTACATATGGTTCCAGAGACATTTGAAAAATATGATGTCGCATATGAAGTTTA
The DNA here is from genome assembly GCF_003946765.1 of Bacillus sp. 2D03. Taxonomy (NCBI): domain Bacteria; kingdom Bacillati; phylum Bacillota; class Bacilli; order Caryophanales; family Bacillaceae; genus Bacillus; species Bacillus sp. 2D03. The sequence continues at coordinate 730,089 of NZ_RPSJ01000001.1, forward strand.
TCGCGGCGGTCTTACAACAATGTTAAATGATATACAAGAACGATTTGAATTTTTAGTTGATGCTAAAACAGGTACTGTTTTAGAGGTTATAGCAGCATAAAAAGGAGGGTTCCCATTAGGTGAACCTCTTATTTTTTTTGAAATTGCGGGTATTGATTAAAATTATATCAGCGCAACTCAATTTATATCAGCGTTTGTTTAAATATATCGACTTACCGACAAAACCCGACAATAAAAAAGAGGCTGCTCCAATAAATATGATGGAACAACCTCCTATTTTTATGCTTCTATACTCGTTTTCCGTTCTACTTTTTCTACGATATGCCCTTCCTCATTCCACTTCACAGCGCGATAATATGCGTCATGGTAAAACGTAAACCATGCCTCTTTTTCAGCACCATACTTCATCCACTTTTGTTTATTTTCAATCGAGGTCATCGGATAATCGTCGTATGCCATTACCCATAATACATTTTGATGTGCGTGCGTCGGTAATAGGTCTGCTAAATGAAGCATCGTTTCCCCATGGCTTTCTAAAGCAATAACTGCATGTCCATCACTATGACCACCTGTATGCACCATTTTTATTTCATCTGTAATTTCTATTTCTTGCTGGAACGTAACAACTTGATCTACAATCGGCTCCCAATTTTCCTTCCAATATGTATTACGGGATCTAATATTTGGGTTCCTCATTTCATTCCATTCTGTTTCACTTACGTAAACTTTCGCATTTGGAAACGCAGGTACAAGGTGATCACCTTCCCATTTTGTTAAACCAGATGCATGATCAAAATGAAGGTGCGTCATTAAAACATAGTGAATATCTTCTGGCTTTAATCCTAGTTTTTCTAATGATTCATAAACCGATGATTCTTCTGTTACACCTTGATTCCGCTTCATCTTCTCATTCAATTTACCGTTTCCTATTCCGGAATCAATGAGCATATTTCCGTCTTTCGTTTGCAAAAGTAACGGATCTGTTCGTAAATAAATATGATTTGTATCATTATGTTTATACTTACGTGACCAAAGTACTTTCGGCACAACACCAAACATCGCTCCCCCGTCTAAATGTGTATTCCCGCCTTTTAACCACGTTACTTTTATATCTCCAATTTGTAACTGTTCCATTACACATCCCCCTTTCAATTAATCTTAACATAAAATTCTGATTATTTTAGATGTAAAAAAACCTATGCATTACTGCATAGGCTCTGTACGATATTTTGCTTCAACTCGGTAAATACGATGACCTTTACTAGAGAATTTCTCTTCGTATTCAGTCATGATGTTACCTTCAAAGTCGCTGTTATGAAGATCTAAGCTTAAGTACGTTAGTAACATACCATACTCAGCCATACTCATAAGAGAATATTCAAATAGACCTTGGTTATCTGTTTTGAAATGAATTTCTCCGCCTTCTACTAACACTTCTTCGTAATTACGTAAAAATGTTTTATACGTTAAACGACGCTTCGTATGACGTTTCTTTGGCCATGGATCTGAGAAGTTTAAATAAACGCGATCAATTTCACCTTTTGCAAAGAAAACTGTTAAATCTTCAGCATCTTTATTAATTAACTTTAAGTTTGGTAATTCTTCTTCAATTAATTTATCAAGTGCATCTACAACAACACTTGTGAATTTTTCAATTCCAATATAATTAATATGTGGATTCGCTTTTGCCATATCATACATGAAGCGGCCACGACCTGTACCTACTTCAATATGAATTGGTTGTTCGTTTCCAAATACTTCTTTCCAGCTACCAGCGCGCTCCTCTGGGTTTCCGATTACGATATGTGAATATTCATTAATTCGATCCATTGCATACGGTTTATGTCTTAAACGCATAGATGTTTCCCTCTCTTTACATAGCTATTTTAAAGGAATAATTCCTTCTCTCTGTTTTTAATCAATCTACCAAACAAAAAACCAAGTACGTACGAGCACTCGGTCCGTTTCTTTCAAGTATAAGATGTACCATTTTGATAAAAACTACATACAGCATTAAACATTCCATGACGAAACAGCTTTTTCTCTTACATTTGAAGAGAAAAACAATCGAAAGGATGATCCGTTCATGCCAATTAATCAACAACATCAATTAGAAGTGCTGAAAGATATTTTAGTCAACCACCAAAGTGATTGCTGCGGGACAGTTTCAGAATGCGAGCAATTAGAGCGCCTCATTCAATCGTTACTCGCAAACGATAATATAAGTAGTGACGCTAAAACAATGCTAAACGATGTATATTCTTATAGTCAATCGGGTAAATCTTCCTCTAATTTGGACAACCATATTTCCAATAATCAAGAACAACTTACTCAGTGGATTGCTGGAATGGACAATTTTTCTTAAGTATTATTCTGAAGCAAGTAGTTGCTGTAAATATTGATGCCAATATTCAGCTTCTGCTTGCTGTTTTTTTGTTGTATGCCATTGAATAGACAAAATCGTTTGTGCTATCACATACCATCTCATACGCCTAAGCAGCGATTCATCCATTTCAATATCATAATAACCGAGCCACTCACTCCACTCCTGGCGCGGAATGTACCAATATAATAACATACCGAGGTCTAGAGCTGGGTCAGCAATTACAGCTCCATCCCAATCAATTAAAAACAATTCATCTTCATCCGACAATAGCCAGTTGTTATGGTTTACATCACAATGGCATACAACGAATTCATTGTATTCAATAGCTTTTAATGAATCCATTAAATATTGAAGGCCTTGCTGAATTGTTTCATCATCCCTTATATCTCCTCTTAAAACGAGTTGCAGTTGTTGTAATAACTCTTGTGCGTGAAGCGGCTGCTTCCCAAGTCTTTGAATCATCTGTACAAGCGCTTTAGAGGAGTGTATTTTCTTCAAAAGTTTCGCAACACGTTCTAGTTTCATATCCTCTGGCTCTAGCTTCTGTCCCGGAAGCCATTTTTGAGCAGAAATTACATCACCATTCGTTACCCTTCTTGTCCAAAGTAATTTTGGAACAATTCCTTCTGCTGACAATACCGCTAAAAAGGGCGATGTATTCCGCTTTAAAAATAACTTCTGTTGTCCGTTTTGCGCAATATATGCATCGCCCGTTACTCCACCAGCCGGTACAAGACTCCACTCTTTTCCTAATAATTGTTCCAACCATTCCATATTCATTACCCGTTAACAAATCCTTATCTTTTATAGTTATGAAAAGAAAAACCGCAACATTTCTACACATGTTGTGGATTCATATATTTTACTGTAAATGAAAAGAAAAATTAGCCTAAGCCAAAAATCCTCTATTTTATTTTACAAAACCTGTCATAGAATGACAACTTATCAAAATCGTCACCTTTGTCAATTCTACATTTATTACATTCTCATCGTCAAGTAGCGATTTGTCACATTATCGTCAATATATACGTGCTAATTGGAGCGAGCCTAAGTTCCTTTCCTCTAAATGAAGAAATTGGCTCTATTTTCGCTTCGTTTTCGTTTACTAACACATGCCACGTTGCTTCTTTCGGAAGTTGCACAGTTTTAGCTTCTAAACCGCTATTAAATAAGACGATAATCTCTTTCCACGGCCCAAACGATTCTGCATGCTCTAGGTGATATGCAAGTACTTCTGTAGATGTTTGTAAAAAAGTCATATGTTTTTTTATAAGGTCTGCATTTTGTAATCGGAATGCCCCATGCTCTTTACGAATCGCAATTAAACCTTTTATATAGTTAACGGTTTCTATCTCTTTCTCTTTTTGATCCCAATCTAATTGATTGATCTCATCATTTGCATTATAACTATTTTCATTTCCTTTCTTCGTACGATAAAACTCTTGCCCTGCGTGTAAGAAAGGAATGCCTTGTGAAAGAATAACCATTGCGCTCGCTAATAGGTGTCGTTTTTTCAAAATCGTTTCTGATTCTTCATTACTGCGCACTAGTTTATCCCACATCGTCATATTATCATGACATTCTACATAGTTAATGCTTTGCGCCGGCTCTAAAAACAGCCCTGTTTCTTTCATACTTAAAAGACTTCCTGCTGCAATATACTGCAAATGATTACAGTCTACATGCCCACCAAATGCAAAACCACGCTTATTTATATGAAATGTACTCCCTTTTATCCCATCACGAAATTGATCATTAAACTGTGCGATATGTGGCATTTTCTTCGCATTATTTAACGTTGCTTTTTCCTCAAGAGGAAGCGGTGTTTGTAAATCCCACCCTTCTCCTAATAACAAAGCATCTCGTTTTATGTTTCGCACTTCTTTCTCTATCATATTCATTGTATCAATATCTAAAATTCCCATTAAGTCGAATCGGAATCCATCGACATTGTATTCAGTAAGCCAATATAAAATAGACTCTACAATGAATTTCCTCATCATTTTCCGTTCAGACGCTATATCATTTCCGACTCCCGTCCCATTAGAAGGCATACCATCTTCACCATGACGAAAATAATATCCTGGAACAAGCTTCTCAAATGATGATAGCTCTCTTTCATAAACATGATTATATACAACATCTATAATCACCCTAATACCTTGTTCATGAAATGTTTCAATTAGTTGTTTGCACTCAACTATCCTGTTATACGGATCAGAGGGGTTTGTAGCATAATATCCTGTTGGTGCATTGTAATATAATGGATTGTACCCCCAATTATAGGCAGAAGAAGGATTCGCCTCATCCACACCACCGAAACAATATAAAGGCAATAATTCAACATGCGTAACGCCTAAATCTTTTATATGAGACAAACCTGTCAATGTCCCATTTCGTCCTGTTGTTCCTTCTTCCATTAGCCCTTTATACATCCCTTTTTTACTCACTCCACTGTTCGGATGAATAGTAGCATCACGAATATGCAATTCATACAATATGGCATCTGTCATTGCTTGTAATGGTGGTAATTGCTCTCGTTTCGTTACAGTCGTCTTTTCTAAATCGATAACAATGCCATACTTTCCATTTACAGTCACTGACTTTGCGTAAGGATCCACCGCTTCGTTCCATATTAAATTAATACAAACAAGAAATGTATAGCGTGCTCCGTCTAAATCACCTTGTAATGTTTGAATCCAAACTCCGTTTTCTCCCCTGTACATTTCATGATCGGTATATTCTTTATCGCTCTTATAAATTCTTACTTTCGCAAGCCTTGCAGTTGGGGCCCATACTTTAAATGTCGTTTCTTGTTTTTGATACACAGCACCTAAATCTGTACCTTCGTAATAATACTTTTCATCGAAAATTTTTGTTCGAATAACAGCACCTATTTGTAAATCAGTTTCTTCATTCCGTTCATCTCGTACTGTATAATACTTCCCCACATCTAGCGGCTCTTCTATAAAGCACTCATACTTCGTTGCATCTGGAAGCGCAATAGTATGAGCAATCGGTAAATCTTTCACATTACTTCCTTCTTGCAAACGAAATGTCCGACTTGTTCCATACGCATGTGGGAGCAAAATTGTAATTTTATTCATTTCATCTAAATAGGCATCAAATGGACGTTTTACTTTCAACATAAAAAAATCACCATCATTCTCAAAGTTAAAATAAAGTGAAACTTTAATGAGCGAGAAAATTTTTCCATCCTCACTTATTATTAGCCTTCACCAATTAGGCGAGATAAAATGAGCTGCAAATGATAAGGCTTTTCTTATCAACAAGACTCTATACAGTAACTCCATTCTTCTCTATAGTATATTCACCTGCATAAAAAACGTTTTCAACATTCTATTTTTGTAATTTTATTTCAGCAATCGATTTATACTTCGGGGTTTCTTTCACGTGGGATTCGTATAAAGTAATTGTATCTGCTTGAAATGATATTTCAGGCACTTCTTTTATACTTTCTAAACGAAACTTTTCTTCTCCTATCCATTTACGAGCAACGGTAATATGCGGGTGATACGGGCGTGTTTCTAGAGAAAATCCATTTTCTTCACAAATGGCATGTACTTGCTTTTGCAACTGAAACAAATGGTGATTCTCACTTACCTTCGCCCAAAAAATACGAGGCTGATCTTCCCTACCAAACGTTGAAAAACCTTGTAACGTGAAGGATAGTTCTTTTGTTTCTGCAATTGTTTGTAATCCATTCTTTATTCCCTCTAACTGTTCCTCCGTTGCACTCCCTAAAAATGAAAGGGTAATATGATAGTCTTCTTTATGTACCCATGAACGAAATTGTAATTCCTCTTGCATGTCCTCTTTATAGTTAGACAGCATTTCTTTTATATGATTCGGTAACGTAATTGCGACAAAATAATGCAGTTCCATGTACATCTTCTCCTTCTTTCTATTGTTGCTTTTCTTTCTTATCTCATTCAGGTAAAAAGAAGCCGCTCTCCAAAATAGAGAGCGGACATTATTTATATATCCATTACTTCGCTAATTCATGAATTGCTTGCGCGTAAATTGCTGTTGCTTTTAATAAGTCTTCAATTTCGATATACTCATCTTTTTGATGCGCAAGTTCTTCTTTTCCAGGGAATAGCGGGCCAAATGCCACACCAGCTTTTAATGAACGAGCATAAGTACCGCCGCCGATTGCTAATAGTTCTGCTTTTTCACCTGTTTGTTCTTCATACACACGTTGTAACGTACGGATTAATACGTGATCTTTATCGACGTGATGTGGGCGAGAATTAGAATAGTCAGCCACTTCAAAACCATGCGCACCAACATATTCTTTCAACTTCACAATTGTTTCTTCAAAGTTAGTTGTAACTGGGTAACGTACGTTTAGCCCTAAGTTACCACCGTTTTCTTTCGTATAAGAAATGCGACCGACATTCACTGTTAACGGACCGCTAATTTCATCTTTATAAGCAATAGTAGCTTTTTCACCAAAAATATCACCAGTAAATGTTTCTGTTGCAAATGTCGCAAATGCAGTTGCTTTTCCATCAAGTGAAACTGTAGTTAAGAAGTTTGCTAATAATAAACCTGCATTTTCTCCTTTTTCAGGAGTAGATCCGTGCGCTGAAATTCCTTCTATTTGCACCGTCACTGCATTTCCTTCTATAGTCGATTTCCCTATTTTTTTAGCAGTTTGTAAATACTCTTCATATGCTACTGTAAGTGCATTTACATCTTCTCCTGTAATAACCGCTTCTGCAAAATCAGGAACCATATTTAAACGGCGCCCTGAATCAAATGAAACAAGTTCATATGTACCTTTTTTCTCTTCACTACCATTTTGCACAACTTGTATATCAGAAATTCCTTTTTCTGCATTAATAATTGGAAAATCCGCGTCTGGCGCAAAACCGATTGTTGGCATTTCTTCGTTTTTAAAGTAGTGATCTACACATTTCCAATTGCTTTCCTCATCTGTTCCTATAATCATACGAACACGTTTGGAAAGAGGTAAGCCTAATTCCTTCACAATTTTCATCGCATAATATGCTGCCATCGTTGGGCCTTTATCGTCAATTGCACCACGTGCAAAAATCTTTCCATCGCGAATATCCGCACTATATGCAGGAGTCGTCCAGCCATCTCCTTCTGGTACAACGTCAACGTGACAAAGAATGCCTACTAACTCTTCTCCTTGTCCCATTTCAAGATGACCTGCATATCCTTCTAAATTTTTAGAAGCAAAACCTTCAGTTTCTCCTTTATGTAACATGAAAGATAAAGCTTTTTCTACACCTTCACCGAATGGTGCGCCCTCTTTCGCCGATTCTTCTTCCCATACACTTTTAATTTGTAAAAATTGTTGTGTATCACGAATTAAATCATCTTTTCGTTTCGCAACTTCTTCTGTCCAATTAATTGCTGACATCACGCATCCATCCTTCACTATATTGTTTCTTTCATCATAACAAACCGAAATCTCTTATGCCATACACGAAAACTAAATACCGAACAATTGTAATATTTCAGATATTTCTTATTAGTTTTTCTTTTATTTTTTCAAAAAAATTTGCAGGAATTTGGCGTTTTACGTAGAATTTTATGTGTTAGTTGACTGACCATATATACAATGTCAACTACCAATATTTTTCTATATGAATATTTGTTAAATTTCTGTAAAATTTAAGTAGATTAAAGCATGAATTTTATCATGTAGAGTACAATGGTAGTAACGACCTTCTTTCCTGAATGGGGTCAAAAAAACTAGTAGAGGAGTGGTTTTCTCTTGAAACCTACAACTACTCGTATGCTAACACGCATTAAATCAATTTATATGTACATCAATGAAAACGGAACGGTAACGACGAAAGACCTTGTAGATGAGTTCGGGATCACACCGCGAACGATACAACGTGATCTAAATGTGTTGCAGTTTAATGAACTCGTGTATAGCCCTTGCCGCGGTAAGTGGACAACAACAGGAAAGAAAGTGAGAATGACCTCATAATGAAAAATAATTGTATGTAAATAAATACATACCCCTTTCTAATAATTAGAAAGGGGTCTTTTCTGCGCCTATAAAGGTACTACTTTTCAGTATCTACTTGATATGTTTTTAACATTTCTACTTCTTCATCTGTTAGCTCTCGGTATTGTCCAAGTTCTAGTTCTTCATCTAATACTAACGGACCCATCTCTGTTCTCTTTAGGTAGACTACTTTTTTCCCTACCGCTTCAAACATACGCTTCACTTGATGGAATTTCCCTTCCGTAATCACAAGCTCAATTTCAGAAATATCATCGCTTTTCAATATTGTAAGTGCACCTGGCTTTGTTTCATAGCCATCATCTAAAATAACACCTTTAGCAAACTCTTTTACATCCTCTTCTGTTACTACTCCTGCAACGTGTGCATAATATTTTTTCGGCACATGCTTTTTCGGAGATAATAATTGATGTGATAGCTTCCCATCATTTGTTATCAATAAGAAACCTTCCGTATCGATATCAAGTCGTCCAACTGGGAACGGATCAAAGATTGCATCTTCTAATTCTAATAAATCTATTACTGTTTCATGATTATCATCTTCCGTCGCTGAAATAACACCTTGTGGTTTATGCATCATTAAGTAAACAAATTCTTTGTATTCCACAACTTCACCGTGAATCATAACTTCTTGCTCTTCTACATTTACATGAACTTTCGCATCTTTTACTGGCGTTCCATCAATTTTCACAACGCCATCTTTCAATAATTTCTTTACTTCTTTTCTACTTCCATATCCCATATTTGCTAATAATTTATCTAATCTCACGTTTTTCACCTTCTTTATTTATCATAGAAAAGGGGACGTAATTACGCCCCTCTTGATTTCAACTTTATTTTAAATCTACTACCAAGTTTACGTTGAATTTTATCTAATGCTTCTCCGCCAAATACTCTTTCAAGTACTCCTGTGCGAATTGCTAACAATCCGTAAACAAGACCGCCAATACCTGCACAAATCGCAACTGTTATAAGAGCACCCATACGGCCATCAGGCGAAATCATGAAGGATAGAAGCCATTGTGATAGTTTTACAGCAACGACCATTATAAGTGTTAATACTGCAATTTGGAATGTTCTTTTATATACAACACCGAATGAATAGTGTGCGTATTTTTTAATTTGTTGATTTGTGTACCAAACAGAAGCTAAGAAACCAACTGCTGTTGCTAGAATTGCTCCTACTGTACCGAAATAACGAATAAAGATTACGTTACATACAAATTTCAAAATAACGCCCATTATAAGCGCAATAATCGCATGCTTCTGCTGGTTAATACCTTGCAGGATTGCCGCTGTTACTGTAAATAAAGCGAATAACAACGCAACTGGTGCATACCACATTAATACTTGTCCACCTAGTGGATCTGAATCGTAAAACGCAGTATAAATTGGATATGCCAGTGAAGAAATACCGACAACTGCTGGCAATGTTAAAAACATATTCGCCTGGAATGTTTGTGTAATTTGTAATTTCAAATAACGGTATTGTTTTTCAGTAAATGATTTTGTAATTGCTGGTACAAGCGTTAAACTAAACGCTGTTGCAAGTGATACAGGAATCATAATTAACTTATGCGTCCACATTGTGAAAATACCGAGAGCTCGCTCTGCGATATCACCTTGACCAATCGCCTGCATAATTGAGTTAAATGTCAATGTATCAATTTGTTGATATAAAGGAATTGTTAACCCAATTACAACGTAAGGAATCGCATATGCAAATAACTCTTTAAACAATTGAACGGTGCTTACTGTTGATTCTGGTACAGTTTGTTCAATTAAATATTGATCCAAATATTTTTTACGTTTTAACCAGTACCAAATTAACACACCGAGTGCTCCAACCGCTGAAACGAACGCAGCAAATGTCGCTACTCCAACTGCTGTTGCAACTGTACCGCCAAGTACTTTAATAACGATAAAACTACCTGCTAATAAAAAGACGATACGAATAATTTGTTCAATAATTTGTGAAACGGTAGTTGGTCCCATAGACTGGTGACCTTGGAAATAACCACGAATTAAACTCGCTGCTGGTACAACAATAAGTGCGAAACTTACAAGACGAATAATCGTCGTAACTTCTCCTACATTATTGTGTATACTTTGTTTACCAAGCATCGCTTCTGCAAACAATGGCGCCGTCATGTACAGTACTAGGAACGAAAGAACTCCTGTTACTATCATCATAACCATTCCCGAGCGGAACATTCTCCGGCTCGTTTTATAATCGCCAAGCGCATTATATTTGGAAACAAATTTTGAAACAGCAAGTGGCACACCTGCCGTTGCGATACTTAAAAAGATCGTATATGGAATGTATCCATATGTATAGAGCGTTCCGCCTTCTGTTCCTACTAATGCATGAAACGGAAAGACGTAAATCATGCCTAAGAACTTTACTAAAAATGTCCCTAGCGTAACAATAAGCGTTCCGCGCAGAAATTTCGAATCGGACATACAAAAATCCTCCTACATCTACATAAAGTGAAACTATAATTAGTTGGAGACTTCTCTCCTACTCCTTATTAGTTGAACCATTCGAGCATTTACAGGCTAACAGACTCCCTATTTACTTCTCCTAAATCTTGAGGTTTTAGTCTTATCGCCTACAAATGGCAGGATAGTGCTGAACTCTAACTTTTGTATTGTACCACAATTCTCTCATTAAGCAGTACTTCACTCTATTTTTCTTTTAAGGGAAAACATGCTATTCTTTTAGGCAGGAAATGTAGAAAATGAGGTCGATATATTATGCATTATGATGTTATTGTCATCGGCGGCGGTCCTTCTGGGCTAATGGCTGCAATTGGTGCTGCAGAAGAAGGCGCAAATGTCTTACTTCTTGATAAAGGAAATAAACTTGGGCGTAAACTTGCAATTTCTGGTGGCGGACGCTGTAACGTAACAAACCGTCTACCACTTGATGAAATTGTTAAACATATACCAGGAAACGGTCGCTTCTTATACAGCGCTTTTTCTATTTTTAATAATGAAGATATTATTACATTCTTCGAAAATCTCGGTGTTAAATTGAAAGAAGAAGACCACGGTCGCATGTTCCCTGTGTCAAACAAAGCACAATCTGTTGTAGACGCACTTTTAACACGATTAAAAGACTTAGGTGTAAAAATTCGTACAAATACACCTGTTGAAACGATTGAATATGAAAATGGTCAAACGAAAGCAGTTATACTGCAAACAGGCGAAGTGTTAGAAACAAATCACGTCGTTATCGCTGTTGGCGGAAAATCAGTTCCTCAAACCGGATCTACTGGAGACGGATATGCTTGGGCTGAAAAAGCGGGTCATACAATTACAGAATTATTCCCAACAGAAGTACCTATCCTTTCAAACGAGCCGTTTATACGTGACCGCTCATTACAAGGTCTTGCTTTACGTGATATAAACTTAAGCGTATTAAACCCGAAAGGAAAAGTTATCATTTCTCACAAAATGGACATGCTCTTCACTCATTTTGGCCTATCTGGTCCTGCTGCTCTTCGCTGTAGTCAATTCGTCGTGAAAGCACTGAAAAAGTTTAAAACGAATACAATACAAATGAGTATTGATGCATTGCCAGAGGAAAATAGTGAGCAACTATTCCAGCGCATGCTGAAACAAATGAAAGAAGATCCAAAAAAAGGAATTAAAAACGTTTTAAAAGGTTATGTCCCTGAACGTTACTTCCTATTCTTATTAGAAAAAAATGAAATTGACGGTAGCGAACAAGCTGGACAAGTTTCTCACGAAAAGATTCGTGCACTTGTGAAAGACTTTAAAGAGTTTACTGTGAATGTAAATGGTACGCAGTCAATTGAAAAAGCATTCGTTACTGGCGGCGGTGTATCCGTGAAAGAAATTAACCCGAAAGAAATGTCTTCTAAATTTACGAACGGCTTATATTTCTGCGGAGAAGTTCTTGATATTCATGGTTATACTGGTGGCTATAATATTACATCAGCCCTTGTTACTGGTAGAATTGCCGGAACGACAGCTGGAGAAAACGCGAAAATGCAGTATTAAAAAAAGAAACAGGGATTCCTGTTTCTTTTTTTATAGGTACATGAAATTATATGAGCGATTCCACAACTTATATCAGCGATTTCCCAAATATACCGACTCGCCGACAAGAAACGACAAATATACGCTCCACTTAACTTCCCATTGCTTTTTTGTTGCTTTATATACCTTAGTACCTTTATATTTTATATTGTTGAATATTTAAAAAAGGGTAAGGGGAAAACAAATGAGAAAAAAAGTCATGATGTCTTTAATGTTAATGACGTTTCTTTCTGCGGTAGAAGGAACGATTGTTAGTACAGCAATCCCTCGTATAACGAGTGATTTGTCAGGCGTCGAACTTGTTAGTTGGGTATATGCAATTTATATGCTTGCAACAGCTGTTTCGACTCCAATATACGGAAAGCTCGCTGATTTATTTGGCCGTAAAAAAGTTTTACTGATCGGAGCTACAATCTTTTTAGTCGGTTCTGCACTTTGCGGAGTCGTTACATCGATGGAACAATTAATCTTCTTCCGCGCGCTTCAAGGTATCGGTGCTGGTGCTGTTATGCCAATCACAATGACGATTATTGGAGACTTATATAGCGAAGCGAAAGACCGCGCGAAAGCACAAGGTTGGATGAGTGCCGTTTGGGGTGTATCCGGTGTTATCGGACCGTTAGTAGGTGGATTTTTAGTTGATTCTCTTTCTTGGCGTTATATTTTCTTCCTAAACGTTCCATTCGGAATTATCGCTTGCTTAATGATTGCAATTTACTACAAAGAATCTATTAAACCTGCTAAGCATCATATCGATTATCTTGGTGCAACAGTCTTCTCATTAAGTACAATCGCTCTACTATATGCATTATTAACAGGTAGCAGTAAGCAAAACTGGGGAGACATGACAATTATCGGCCTATTAATCTTTGCCGCTATTTCATTTATTATTTTCTTATTCATCGAGAAAAAATCTCCAGAACCATTAATTCCGCTAGCACTTTTCTCTAACCGTACATTATCTACGATAAATATATTAACTCTTATTGCTGGCGCAATGATTATTAGTATTACAATGTACCTTCCAATTTGGAGCCAAGGTGTATTAGGGAAAAATGCTACAGAAGCTGGACTTATTTTAATGCCAATCCCTGTTATGTGGACATTTGGCGCTATTTTCTCTGGTAACTTAGTAGGCAAATTAAAAACGAAACAAATCATTTTACTTGGAGCTAGCATTTTATCAGTCGCTACGTTCTTATTATTTACACTATCAACAAATTCACCATCGTTCCTTATTTATGTAGCAGTCGGATTATTCGGCTTAGGAATGGGGCTTGTGACACCGATTTACATGGTAACAATTCAAGCAGCCGTACCAGCTCATACACGCGGAACAGCTGTTGGTTTAAACACATTTATTAATACATTCAGTCAAACGTTAGGTGCTGCAATCTTTGGAACAATCTTTAATACGATGATTCATGCACGCGGCATTAAAAACCTTGATCTTGTATCTGGTGGACACGGCGGGGCTACAGCAAGTGTAGCCACTGAATCACAATCCGCATTAGCTGCAAGTGTACACGTTATTTATATGAGCACTTTCGTATTAGCAGTATGTACATTAATTATCGGTTGGCTTTTATTAAAGCCAGCTACACAAACAAGTGAGCAACAATAAAAAGGATGACCATTTTGGTCATCCTTTTTTTATTCTTCATTCTCCACAATATGTTTCAGCATGGATAATTTATTATCCCAAAAACGTTCATAATATGAGAGCCACTGTTGTAATTCTTCTAATGGTTCTGGATGCAAACGATATATCTTCTCTCTTCCGCTTTTTCTTCCACTTACTAAATTCGCTTCCGAAAGAATATGAAGGTGCTTTACAACCGCAGTACGACTCATCGGAAAATGATCCGTTATTTTGGAAATCGGTAACTCTTTGTCACTTAATAACCGTATTACTTCTCGGCGGGTTGGATCAGCAATTGCTTGAAATACATCATATTTCGCTGCTGACGAGGACACTTAGCCTTCGACAACCTTTTTCAGTTTTTCATTTACAATTGCTACCCAACCACCGCTCATTCTATCGCGAATAATAGAGCTCTTCGCATTTGCTTTCGGAAGAATTTCATCAGGATGTTTCCAGCCGCCGTGAATTAACGTAAATTCTGTTTTGTTATCTCCTAAGTCTTTCAAATTAAATGAAACAACCCAGCCATCTGTATCCCATGAGAAAGATAAATAGTTTGGCTCATCAATCTCTAACACTTTACATGGTGATGGCCCAAATGGTGATTGCACATGAAATTCATGTCCTACCTCTAATACAAAATCATTTGGCATAAACCATGACGCAATCCCTTCTGCAGTTGATACTACACTCCATACCTTTTGAATAGACGCGTTAAAAACGATTGTTTGTTTAATATCATTTAATGTATTTTGTTGTTCCATTTTCATTCTCCTTTACTCGGCGTTATAACATAACACCTTTTGGTTACACTTCGATAATATAACACCTTTTAGTTTCATGTCAACGCTAATTCTTTTACTGTTGAGAAATTCTCAACATTTTTTCAACAGGACAAACACCCTCTTAGCATTTCCTCATAATATACTCACAAAGGCAATACAAAATAAAAACTTCTCTCAACATGAAACTCCATCATTTATCTTGAGAGAAGCGCCTTACTTATATCATGCGTACTTCGTCTCTCCTCCTTCCCTCAAGGGACAATACGCGAGATATGACAAATCAGAAGGAATATGCCCACCATTTGAGTAGGTAGTTATTTCTCTTCTCCTCAACATTTCCTCAGGAGCGAAATGACTACCGACTCACTTTTTTCAAACAAAAATAAAAAGGGGATGAAAGCTATGTTCTATTGCATTAACTGCTCTGATATTCATCATGAAAAACATCCGAATGATAAAGTATTCAAAAACGGTTTTTATATTGATCCATTTTTAGGTGATCGTTATCACCTTGGTATGTGTAAAGATGCTCAAAATCATGCAACAGGGGAGCCTCTTTTAACGACAAAGAAATTAGGCACACCCCAATCTATTATGAACGTATTACCGACACATGTTGTCCCAACATAAAACATAAAAAAGAGCTGGGTGAGCCAGCTCTTTTTTATGCTTTATAAACGATCATTGCTGAAAAACAATAAATTTGGTTTTCATCGTCGTTAATGGAAACACCAACTTGATACTTAATATCTACAAAGTTGCTATCATCAATCTTTTTCAAAAACACATTCACAGCGTCTTCTAAGTCTTTTTCGTGACTTTCATCAAAAACTTTCACACGAATCATGTTAACACCATCCTAGATCGCAGCCCTCCGCCGCTTGATTATTGCCACGGTGCGTATCTATGATGCGATAAAACTTTCCATTCTCATATATATATCCGTCTTCTAACACATATTTTTTATCTTCAGTATAGACATAAAACTTACCTATCATAAATTTACTCGTATATAATTCCAAATAATTTGGTCTAAATTTAGCTACAACTTTATTTGTAATATCAATTTTTATTGTGCGCCCCACCTTCTCTCCCTCCTTTGCAAAGAACGGATTTAGGTATATTGTATTAGCGCTTTTACATTTTATGCTTAAAAATAAGTGGATATGCCTTCTTTCTCACATGTACTATTTTTCTAAAAAAATCACTATAAAGTGAAACTTTAATCAGCCCGACCCCCACCTAACTTCTTTGCTTTTTCTAAATTTTGAGATGGGGGTCTTATCGCCCGTTAATGCGGGATAAATATGTTCAAAAAAACATAAAAAAAAGCACTCCATATTATTGACTCGAATATAAATGTTATGTTATTATATAAAATTTGACATTTTTATATAAGTGTGCTATCATTAAAAGTGGTTACCACATATGGAGGTGGATGATTTGTTTCAAATTGGTGATAAAATCGTTTATCCAATGCACGGTGCAGGAATTATCGAAGCAATTGAAGAGAAAGAAATATTAGGTACTTCACGTCAATATTGTGTGATACGCATCATTAGTAAAGATATGCAAGTAATGCTTCCGATGGAACAATTAAAAAAATCAGGTATTCGTTATATCGTTGATCGAGGTACGTTAGATGATATACTTCTTGAATTTCAAAACGGGGAGTCAGACCCATCACTCTCATGGAAACAAAGATATACAATGAATATGGAAAAAATGAAAAATGGCAATTTACAAGATAGCGCAGAAGTGGTTCGGGATTTACTTCGCCGTAATAAAGAGAGAACATTAAATGCGAGCGAAAAACAAATGCTAGATAATGCACGAAAAATGATGATCAGCGAAGTCGCGCTCGTACAAAATGTTACTGAACATCAAGCAACAGAATTTCTTCAAGATACAATTAATCATTAATTTTAAAATAGCCGAACGCTATTTTTTTTGTAAAAAAGGACAAAGAGATAAACTCTTTGTCCTTTTCATATTACCCACGCCCAGCTTGAAACGATGGGTATAAAGTCATTCCACCATCTGCAAATAACGTAATTCCAGTTACGTAACTCGCCTCTGATGAAGCAAGCCAAGTTGCTACTGCTGCGATTTCTTCAGGTTTTCCAATGTAGCCCATCGGTATCATACTTTCTACGTCAGCCCGCTGTTTTGGATCAGCAAACTTTTCGGCATTAATTGGCGTATTAATTGCACCTGGCCCAATATTATTTACTCGAATACCTTTTGGCGCATATTCTAGCGCTAACGTTTCTGTCATCAGTTTAATACCACCCTTACTTGCTGCATAGTGCACAAATAGTGGCCACGGAATTTTCTCATGAACACTAGACATATTAATGACAGACCCTTTAATATCATGTTCTACAAAATATTTAATCGCTTCACGACTTCCTAAAAAAGCACCTGTTAAATTTGTATTAATTACCCTATTCCAATCTTCAAGCGGCATTTCATGCGATGGTACCGCGTTTTCTATCCCTGCATTATTAATCATAACGTCAAGCGTACCAAACTCTTTCACAGCAGATTGAATAAGATTCACAACATCTGATTCGACGGTTACATCACCTTTTACAGCAATCGCTTCGCCGCCTACCTTTTTAATTTCTTCTAACACATCATTCGCTTCTGATTCTCGTGAGCGATAATTAATAACCACTTTCGCTTTTTCCTTAGCAAACCTTACTCCCATCGCTCTTCCGAGACCAGTTGCTGATCCTGTAATAACGACAACTTTCCCTGCTAAATCACTATACATTTCCATACCTCCTTTAACTTTTGGCTATACCTAACATAATTCCGGCTGCGATAATAAAAACGATACCGACAACGATACCCGTTAATTGACGTTTCGTTTTCTTTTCACCTAATATAAGGATCCCACCAAGCGTGGAAATAATAATTCCCATTTGCGATAGCGAGAAACTTGTTGCGACTCCAACACGCGGCTGTGAAATGAATAAAAACATATTTCCAGCTGCCCAAATTAATCCTGGAATAATATTTCGAATTGCATATTTATTAAATGGATGATGTTTAAAGGTAAGCAAAATCCCACCTAACACCATACCAACTGCTTGTGGCAACAAAGCCGACCAGCCATCTACGTTAAATAACCTAATTACTACTACGTAAACTAAATAACCGACTGTTGAAATTAATAAAATTACGATACCTCTTTTAAAGTTTGCTGCTTGCTCTGCATTCTTTTCTTCTTCACTTTGAAGCGATGTTAAAATAACACCGATAATAATACAAACGAGCGCTAAAATCCCAAGGACGACCGATATTGTCGTGGACCATTCATGAAATACGATAACGCCAAATAAAGTCGTCGCGACTAATTGAAGTCCTGTTGAAATTGGCATCGTCCTCGAAACACCCATTAAATCAATACTTTTCAATTGATTTGCCTGACCAAGCGCCCAAAATAAACCTGACACAACTCCAACTCCGATAACGGTAGGTGTTAATACTGGCTTCATAAAAATATAAACAACAATTGAGAAAATAAGTGCTCCAAACGTTGTTCCGAGCGTTTGACTATACGGGCCCCCGCCCAGTTTTACGTTAAATAGCACAATACTTCCCCAAAATATAGCTGGTAAAATCGCTAAAAATATATCCATCACTCATTACCTTTCTTTACTAAATGCCATAGATTATCACTCTAAGTCGTTAGAGTGAGCTTTTATTTTTTCTTTTTCCCGTTCACAAACTTTTTCTGCAATAACGTCAGAAACATTCTTTTCTCGCTCCACTTTCTTTATCTTTACGTGATCTAAATGATCTTCCAAAGTAAGCGTAACTTTATCGTTCGGCGGATTATGCGCTCCTTGAAATGTAAGAAATTGTAGCTTCACTTCGTATCTAGGAACAAATTCATCTTTCTTGCCGAGACGCTTTATATCTATAACTGAAGCACATTCATATTGATCTTCTGTCACTTGTCTAATAACTGAATAGTACCTATTTGATAATGCACTCTCTAAAAGCTGTTCTCTTGATTCTTTCGCGAAAGAATCGCTTGGAGAAGAGAAAAAGGCCACACATAGCATTGTGATAACTACACATATTTTTTTCATAGTTCCCTCCTTGTTCTATAGATTAGTGTTCTCAAAACTGCCATAAAAAAACGACTTTCCCTATGTAGGAAAGTCGTTTTAATGAATCCAATATTAACCACCGCTCACTGGTGGAATTAGTGCCACAACATCACCAGATTGGACCCTGTCATCTTCATTTGCGTATTCTTCATTAATCGCAACCATAATTGGCTCTGAAACTGGTACATTATATTCGTTCGCAACAACATCTTTTAACTGTGCAACCGTAATATTTTCTTTCTCTATTTGTAATTCACTTGTCCCTGCTTCTTCTTGCAAGTGCGCAAATAACAATACTCTAATCATACTTATAGCTCCTTCCCAGGCTCTCCCGCCGGATATGGTGTTTTTTCTAATTGATCACCAATCCATGAATCACCATCTTCCCAAAACTCCTTTTTCCAAATCGGAACAATTTGTTTTATGCGTTCCATAATATATTCGTTCGCTTCATAAGCCGCTTTACGGTGTGGTGTTGAAACAGCAACAACAACCGCTATATCAGAAATTTGCAACGTACCGATGCGATGTGTAATCGCAACGTATGTACCTGGCCATTTCTCTTTCACTTCCAAGCCAATTTTCTCTAGCATCTTTTCTGCCATCGTCTTATAAGCAACATACTCTAAGTATAATGTACGACGCCCTTTCGTAAACTCTCTAACCGTTCCAATAAATGTTGTAACAGCACCGCATTCACGTCGAATTACTTTCTTCGTTACTTCTTCAATCGAGATTTCTGTATCAATTACTTCATAATATGTATTTATCATTTCGCACTCCTAACCGTTTGTAAAAACCAGTCTATGTACAACTCTTCTTCTGTTATATGAAATACTTTATATTCTTCTCGTATATTTGCCGGAACATCATACCACGTAATAACCGCCACTATATTTTCTACTTTATGTAAAAGCTCAATGTCTTCCGCAGAACGAAGTAACACTACTTTCGAGTAATTCTCTTTTTTATAGCCTTCTATTAAAATTGTATCCACTTCAAAAAACTCATATAAGCGAATAATTTCTTGCAAGGGCCATTTCTTTCTTAGTGAAGAAAGTGAAAGCAATCCAGCACCTTCTACACTACTTACGACAGCACCAGCTTTACGGTGTCTTTCGCTATCTTTTTGCGCTACTTCTGGAAAGCCTCCGTGCCCGTGATGTTTAATTGTAGCAACTTTCATTTTTCGTTCAGCTAGTGCATGCACCACTTTCTCAACAAGTGTTGTTTTCCCGCTATTTTGATATCCTACTATTTGTAAGATTGAAGGGGCTTTGCCCATGGCCAATCACATCCCTCAGAGTGCTCTAACAATAATACGGATACTTTCATTCCGGTCTCAAATCCTCTCGTTCCTCCAGGCAACACGATAAAAGCATTCGCATCTGCAAGTGAAGATACCGCACTCGATTTATCTAAACCAACTGGCATCGCTTGTAACGCCCCGTCCACAATTGTTACGTTCGCTCTTACGAAACGAGTAAATGGATTTGGCTTTGGAAAATCTTTTTGTAAAATAGCATCCGCTCTATATACGTGAGGTTCCTTCGCATACAAATACGTTTTTATAATTGGATGCACAAATAATTCAAAGCCTACATAACAAGCAGACGGATTTCCTGATAAACCAAAGAGTAACTTTCCATCAACCTCAGCTACTGTCGTTACACTTCCGGGCCTCATGGCTATCTTATTAAAGAGTACATTTGCCTGTAACCTTTCATAAATAGCTGGTAAGTAGTCATAATCTCCTACTGATACACCGCCTGTTGTAATTAAAATGTCGACCTCATCCACCGCTGATTGAACAGCTGTAAAACATGCATCTAACTCATCCGCGAGTTGACCATAATAACGAACTTTCCCGCCAGCTTTCATAATTTGAGCTGCGATCATATACGAATTGCTATTTCTAATTTTCCCCGGTTCTAACGGCTCATGTACTTCTAATAATTCACTTCCTGTCGTTACAATACCGACAACAGGCTGTTTTACAACTTTCACAGTACTATATCCAAACGTTGCTAATAAGGCGGCAACACCTGGATTAATTGCAACGCCTTTCTGAACGAGAACTTGATTTTGTTTTATATCTTCTCCTTTAAATGACACATTGTCACCGTTATTAAAAGGGCGTTTTAACTTCATATATGTTTTCCCGTTCTTCTCAAACCCTTCTGTCAGCTCTAGCATTACGACTGCATTGCAATCTTTTGGAATAGCTGCTCCTGTCATAATACGAACCGCGTGAAAAGATCCTACTTCTTCTGTAAAAACAGAACCCGCCCCGATTTCTCCTATTACTTCAAATTCAACTGGATTCTCTTGAGTTGCTTCTTTCGTATCTTCTGCTCGAATGGCGAAACCATCGTAAGGGGAACGATCAAAATGAGGAACGTCATGATCTGAGACAACATCTTCGCCGAGAATTCTTCCGTAACTTTCCGTAATAGAAATTTCTTCTACTTCACCATGCTTTGCATATTTCATTACCCGTTCTACTGCCTCAGCAACTTGAATTGGAATTCGTTTTTCTACCATCGTTTCTCACCTCATATTTGCAATTTTTTTTATCTCGATTAAACTTTATATATTCAATAGAAATTACTTCAAGGAGGAATTCCATGTCTTCATTTACACACTTTAATGACCAAGGACGCGCGAAGATGGTTGATATAAGTGACAAAAAAGCAACCGTTCGAACAGCAATTGCGTGCTCTAGCATTGTCGTTACGAAAGAAATTTACGATAAAATCTCTCACAATGAAATTGGGAAAGGTGACGTATTAGCAGTTGCGCAAATCGCAGGCATTATGGCTGCGAAACGAACTTCTGATATTATTCCAATGTGCCATCCTTTACTATTAAAAGGTGTTGACGTTTCTTTCGATTGGAAACAATCAGAAGAACAATATCGTTTACTCATTAAAGTAAAAGTTAAAACAGAAGGTAGCACCGGTGTTGAAATGGAAGCTTTAACAGCTGCTTCGGCTACCGCTCTTACTGTGTATGATATGTGTAAAGCTGTCGATAAAGGTATGATTATCGGCGAAACGTACTTACTTGAAAAAACAGGTGGAAAAAGTGGAGATTATACGAGAAATTCATAATCCTTTCTCCGTTGAACCTAAAGGATTTCCTTTAGGTTCAACCTATATATCTTGCATATAAACTTTTCGCTACATTTATATCATTCGTCCCATGAATGAAAGCTCTGCCATCTGTAAATAAAACAAAACGATATTCTTCTACCGGAAACGACAATAAATAAGGTGTCGCCTTTATCTCTACGCTTCTTTGTAAGCGCTTTTTAATTTCTTCCAAATTAAAATTCTTCCGCACACCTGGACGAATTTGCACTGTATTTCGCCCACATAACACTTCTGTTTTCGTTTGTGCTTCAAATGTTAAACTCGGATATGTACGTAACCTTCCGCAAGATAAACAAGTATCTTTTTTCTGCCTATTCACTTTAAATGCCATCTGTTGATTATTCCAAAGATCAAATGATAACATCGTTTCACGAAGCGCTCCGTAGTCTTCTACTAATATTTTCAGCGCTTCCGTAGTTTGATGCGCAACTACTAATTGTACTGCCGGTTGTATAATACCAGCTGTGTCACATGTTGCTCCGCTCGCCGGATGCTCCATTAAACAGCGAAAACACGGTGTTTTCCCTGGTAAAATTGTATACGTTACTCCGTAGCTTCCAACGCACCCACCATATATCCACGGAAGATTATACTTTTGTGAAATATCATTAATGAGAAGGCGCGTTTCAAAATTATCTGTCGCATCTAATATTAAATCTACATCATTCACTAATTCTTCCATTTCTTGCACCGTTACATCCGTCACAACAGGAGTTATTTCCACCTCAGAATTAATCGCTCTTAAATGCTCTGCTGCCGCTACCGCCTTCGGTTTATACTGCTTTGCATCTTCTTCTGTATATAGTTGTTGTCTTTGTAAATTACTCCATTCTACATAATCACGATCAGCAATCGTTACTTTTCCAACACCCGCTCTAACAATCGCTTCTGCATTTGCCGCACCGAGAGCACCAGCACCAATAATAAGCACATGCTTCTCTCTTATTTTTCTCTGTCCTTCTTCTCCAACACCAGAAAATAATATTTGTCTTGAATATCGCTCCTGCATGCGATACCCCCCTTTCTTATCCTCCTATATAAGACATTTCGATTTTCGGACGATTTTTTGCACTTTCTTCTGTTCGTTCATCCGAATACCTATCTTTTCTATTCATCCATACATCTTGTATAACACTTAATAACTCCTCATCCGAAAGATTTCCTCTAAGAAGTTCTCTTACATCCAAACCATCTGTCGCAAATAAGCACGTATAAAACTTTCCATCTGCCGAAATTCTCGCCCTCGTACAAGAGACACAAAATGACTCAGAAACAGATGTAATAAAACCAACTTCAACATTTGTTCCAACGTACCGATATCGCTTTGCAACTTCACCAAAGTAATGCGCTTCAGCTGGCTCAAGCGGATACACCTTATGAATCATCTCAATCAATTCTCGTTTTGTAATGACTTGATCAAAATTCCACCCATTTGTACTACCAACATCCATAAACTCAATAAACCGAAGCGGAATTCCTTGCTCTTTAAAATACGCAGCCATCGGTAGTACTTGATGATCGTTCATCCCTTTTTTCACAACCATATTTACCTTTACTTCCAAGCCCGCCTCTTTAGCTGCTATAATTCCCTTAATTACCGGTTTCGTATTAATATTTCGACCATTAATATTCTTAAATATGTCATCATCTATCGCATCTAAACTAACATTCACTCTATGTAATCCAGCTTCTTTTAATGCCTTCGCTTGTTTCGTTAAATGAATAGCATTTGTCGTTAACCCTATATCTATTAGCCCATCAATTTTCACAAGACGTGCAATAAGTTTTGTTAAATCTTTACGAAGCAGTGGCTCACCGCCAGTAAGTCTAATTTTCCGTACACCGATGCTAACAAATAATTTTGCCAAACGCTCAATTTCATCAAAAGTTAGTAAAAACTCGTCTTTCAAAAAAGCATATTCTGGCCCAAATATTTCCGCTGGCATACAATATGTACATCTAAAATTGCAACGATCAATGACAGATATACGTAAATCTTGAAGTGGGCGTCCAAAAAAATCTTTAACCATCTCCTTCATCGCCACCCTCCCTTTCTGCCAAATTTCTTTCTTTTCATTCTATTATAATATATTTTCGAACTGCGATGTTTTTGCTCAAGTGAATAAAGTGAAACTCTAAATAATTAGAGGGATCCACTTCCCCTTGGTTAACGAGGTTTACTTACAAATACAAAGATAAAAAAACCTTGAAGCATAAAAGCCCCAAGGTTTTCTTCTTATTAACTTAACCTAATAATAGTTAGAGTAGCTCCTGGCGTTGCCGTAGATAATGTAGCTATTGCAACTAATCCAAATAACTGCAGACTAATAGCAGCTCCAGCAGGCAAGTTAGCGATTATTGTTGCACTAAATGAACCAGTAGCCACTGTCGGGGCGTTTATCGTTCCCGCAAGCGGACTGCCATTTACAGTTATACGAGAACTTACAACTAATCCTGCCGTTAAATTAATTGTATAAGCTATATAATAGTTTCCTGCATTCGCAACTGTAAATACAGTATTCCCACCACTAACGGTTATTCCTGGGCCAATATTTTGATTGTTCGGTAATGGTACGTTCGTACCGCCTAATAAAACGGAAATAGCGGTTCCTGATGTATTATTCGCAAATGCATACGTTGCAGTTGTACTAACTCCAGTCGCCCCGGTCGCTCCAGTGGCTCCAGCTCCGGTTGGACCTGTATCTCCAGTTGGACCTTGTGAACCGGTTGCTCCTGTAGCCCCCGTTGGACCTTGGATTCCTTGCGGGCCTTGAATTCCTTGGGGACCTGTCGCTCCGGTTGCTCCTGTAGCTCCCGTTGGACCTTGAATTCCTTGTGGGCCTTGGATTCCTTGTGGACCTTGAATTCCTTGGGGACCTGTCGCTCCGGTTGCTCCTGTATCTCCAGTTGGACCTTGAATTCCTTGCGGGCCTTGGATTCCTTGGGGACCTTGAATTCCTTGGGGACCTGTCGCTCCGGTTGCTCCTGTAGCTCCCGTTGGACCTTGAATTCCTTGCGGGCCTTGAATTCCTTGCGGGCCTTGTGGGCCGGTCGGACCTATGTCACCTTGTGGACCTTGGATTCCCTGTGGGCCTTGTGCTCCTGTTGCCCCCGTATCTCCTTGGATTCCTTGAGGACCTTGTGGACCTTGAATTCCTTGTGGGCCGGTTGGACCTATGTCGCCTTGTGGGCCTTGAATTCCTTGGGGACCTTGTGCTCCTGTTGCCCCCGTTACTCCTTGGATTCCTTGTGGACCTTGAATACCCTGTGGACCGGTTGGACCTATCTCTCCTTGAACACCTTGGATTCCTTGCGGGCCCTGTAAACCCGTCACTCCGGTTGCTCCCGTTGCTCCTGTCGCTCCTGTCACTCCAGTTGAGCCTGTCGCCCCGGTATCTCCTGTTACTCCTGTCGCTCCTGTTGCTCCTGTCGGACCAGGTGGTCCACCTGATGGACCTGTCACTCCTGCCGGACCTGATGGCCCCGTTGGGCCGGTCGGTCCTGCTGGTCCTCCTGACGGGCCAGTCACCCCTGTTGGACCGGTTACTCCTGTTGGACCGGTAGTTCCTTCTCCCGTCGCTCCGGTTGCCCCCGTATCTCCTGTTGCTCCCGTCGGACCTTGTATCCCTTGAATCCCTTGTGGGCCTTGCACTCCTTGTGCACCTGTTGCTCCTTGAATCCCTTGTATACCTTGCACTCCTTGTGCGCCCATCGGACCGGTTGGACCAATCGCCCCTTGTATACCTTGCACTCCTTGGGGGCCCTCTGGACCCGTTGCTCCTATTTCCCCTTGTATCCCTTGAATTCCAGTTGCTCCTTGTGCTCCAGTTGCTCCCGTTATCCCTTGCACACCTTGGATTCCCTGTATTCCTTGTGGACCTTGTGGGCCTGTTGCTCCTACCGGTCCTTGAATGCCTTGTATCCCCTGAGGACCCTCTGGACCCGTTGCTCCAACTGGCCCTTGAACACCTTGTATTCCTTGCGGGCCCTGAAGTCCCTCTGGGCCTTCTGGACCTGTTGGACCTATCTCTCCTTGTATCCCTTGGATTCCAGTTGGACCTTGTGGCCCAGTCGGACCTATGTCACCTTGCGGACCTTGGATTCCCTGTGGACCTTGTGCTCCTGTTCCCCCTGTCGCTCCTTGGATTCCTTGAGAACCTTGTGGGCCTTGAATTCCTTGTGGGCCGGTTGGACCTATGTCGCCTTGTGGGCCTTGAATCCCTTGCGGACCTTGATCTCCAGTGGGCCCCGTTACTCCTTGAATTCCTTGGGGACCTTGAACACCTTGGGGACCCGTCGGACCTATCTCTCCCTGCACACCTTGGATTCCTTGCGGACCTTGCAAACCCGTCACTCCGGTTGCTCCCGTTTCTCCTGTCGCTCCTGTCACTCCAGTTGAGCCTGTCGCCCCAGTATCTCCTGTTACTCCTGTCGCACCTGTTGCTCCTGTCGGGCCAGGTGGTCCACCAGATGGACCAGTTACTCCCGCCGGACCTGATGGCCCCGTTGGGCCGGTCGGTCCTGCTGGTCCTCCAGATGGGCCTGTTACCCCTGTTGGACCGGTTACTCCTGTTGGGCCTGTAGTGCCTTCCCCTGTCGCACCTGTTGCTCCCGTATCTCCTGTTGCCCCCGTCGGACCTTGGATTCCTTGAATTCCCTGTGGACCTTGCACTCCTTGTGCGCCCGTCGCTCCTTGAATTCCTTGTACTCCTTGCACACCTTGGGGACCCATCGGACCTGTTGGACCAATCCCACCTTGAGCACCTTGCACTCCTTGGGGACCCTCTGGACCCGTTGCTCCTATTTCCCCTTGTATCCCTTGAATTCCAGTTACTCCTTGTACTCCAGGTGCTCCCGTTATCCCTTGCACACCTTGTATTCCCTGAATTCCTTGTGGACCTTGTGGGCCTGTTGTTCCTACCGGTCCTTGAATACCTTGTATCCCCTGGGAACCCTCTGGACCCGTTGCTCCAACTGGCCCTGGCACACCTTGTATTCCTTGCGGGCCCTGAAGTCCCTCTGGGCCTTCTGGACCTGTTGGTCCTATATCCCCCATCGGACCTTGTATCCCTTGAACTCCCTGTGGGCCTGTTGCTCCTGATGGCCCTGGTACTCCTTGTATTCCTTGTGGACCTTGATCTCCTGTTGCTCCCTTTGCCCCTTGAATACCTTGAACTCCTTGTATTCCTTGTTCACCAGTTACTCCCGTCGGACCAGGAATACCTTGAATACCCTGTGGACCTTCTGGACCTGTTGGCCCAATTGGCCCTTGAATCCCTTGGATTCCTTGCAAGCCCTGTGCTCCCGTGCTTCCAGTCGGACCTGTACTTCCCGTTGCTCCTGTTACCCCTGTACTTCCTGTAGCTCCAGTATTCCCAGTTGCTCCAGTCGCACCTGTACTTCCACTCGGTCCACCGCCCGGACCTGTCGCACCAGTCGGCCCCGTCGGACCAGGAGGTCCTCCAGATGGTCCAGTTATCCCAGTTGGACCTGTTATTCCAGTCGGGCCTGTTATCCCCTGACCAGTTGCTCCGGTTGCACCTGTATTTCCACTCGGTCCTTGTGTTCCTTGTATCCCTTGTGCTCCTTGTATTCCTTGTGGACCAGTTGCACCCGGCAACCCTTGGACACCTTGAATTCCTTGAGGTCCCTCAGGTCCCGTCGCTCCAATTGGCCCCTGTAATCCCTGTATCCCTTGTATACCTTGTGCCCCAGTCGCTCCCGTTGGACCAATCGGACCTTGTAACCCTTGCACCCCTTGAGGTCCTGTCGCTCCAGTTTCTCCTTGTGGTCCTCTCAATCCTTGTGGGCCCTGCTGTCCTTCTGGTCCAGTTGCACCTATTGGCCCAACTGATCCTTGTATCCCTTGCACACCTTGAGGTCCTGTCGGGCCCATCTCCCCCATCGGACCTTGTAATCCTCTTGGTCCTTGAGGTCCTGTTGGGCCTTGTGGACCGGTTGGACCAGTAATCCCTATACCTGTAAATCCAGTTGGAACAGGGGGGAAAGTAGGCCCAATAAGTTCGGGTGGAATTCTAAAATTAGAGCTTAACGAATTTTGCTTCCGATTATTATCACGATTCTTCACACTTTCACCGCCTACAAACCGTCTTTTTCATAATAAATAAGCCTCTTCTTAATCTATTTACAAAAATAATTTCCAAGACTATTTTTATTTTGAATAATAAAAACTCCC
This sequence comes from Bacillus sp. 2D03, assembly GCF_003946765.1. NCBI lineage: Bacteria > Bacillati > Bacillota > Bacilli > Caryophanales > Bacillaceae > Bacillus > Bacillus sp. 2D03. Next base: position 758,485 of record NZ_RPSJ01000001.1, read on the forward strand.
TTAATTTCTTAAGGGAGTCCTGCAATTGAATCCATATTATCTGTATTAGGGACAGCTTGCGCTATACTCGATGTATTTACATTTTGCCCCATATTTGCTCCTGTTACAGTACCAGCAGGAGTGCCCCTTGTATACGTCGTCGTCACCGAATCTCCCGGCTGTAAACAAAGCTTCGTCTCCGTCCCTATTACTGTAACAACATCAATCCAAGTACACCCCATTGAACCACTATATGATTTCGAAGCAGTAAATGAAGTGTCGCTCAAATTATCACCGGTAAATATATTTCCAGTGTTATTCACAATAACAAACTCTTTTATATGAGCAGGCATAATTACACTCTACCTTTCCTCTATGAACCTAACGTACGTGTACTCGTTGCCAAAGGCGGAAGAAATACTGATGTTCTAATGACCGCTTCTGGCTGCCTTTTTCCATTTAAAAAAATAGCCGCACTCGATCCTCCAGCACCTGCATATACTTTTGCTACAGCTAAAGGTGAGAGATCATAACAGTCACCGACATTAACAGCTCCTGTATTATTAATAATTTTTACTTTACGCAAATTAATCCCCATTTACCCCTCCTCCTTTTTTATACTGTATGCAAAAGAAAAAAACTTGAAACAGACTCGTTTCAAGTTTTTTACAATTAACTATTTCGTTTCACCTTCATATTGAAGCATACCGCCAACCATGTTCACTGTTTTAAACCCTTGTTCATTTAAATAATGACATACATTTTCACTGCGCATTCCTGAACGACAAATAAAGATATATTCATTCTCTTTATTAAAGAAATCTACTTTATGTGGGATATCGCCCATTTTAATATGTACAGCTTCTGGAATCTTTCCTGCCGCTACTTCTTCATCTTCTCTTACATCTACTAAAAATAACGTTTCTCCATTTTCTAAACGCTCTTGCACCTCTTCTGTAGTAATTGTTTTAACTTCTGTCATATGTAGTTCCTCCTTATATACAATAAAACCTTTAGTTTCTTTTTCACAAACATTCTCTACCAATTTTAGCATGCAAAAGAAAGAACGCAAAGAATCGAAAAGCTATTTCTCAATTTTCTCGTAAAACTTATTCTTTACAAACATAACTAGCACATTGTATCCTCAATATACTTGTTTTATGAAAGGAGTCGATTAAAATGACGCTTTTTCTTTTCATCATAGGCATTGTGTTCTTACTCGCTGCAATTATTGTACTTAGTATGAAAAATAATAAAAAGATAAAATCGCCACAAGAAATGTCATTCTTATTTCTATTGCTTAGCATAGCGTTTTTCGGTATAGCAATTGCTACATATATTTTCCGTCTACAAATCATGTAAAAAAAGGTGCCTACTTCAAACACTGCACCTTTTCCCCATCATTTTCCTTCTACACAAAACTAGATACTTTCCGATTCAAAAATTCATAAACTTTCTTTTCGAATAAATGAATATCCAATGCTCCTGCCATATGCCCATTTATACTTTCTATCTCATATACTTCCGCATATTTTCCTTGTTTTTGCAAAATATCTACCATTTTATAATTATAACGAGACGGCTGAAGCAAATCTTGTTTACACGGAATCATAAGTACATTCGCTTCTATGTTAGAAAGAGATTCTTCTAGTGAAGAAAACCCATGTGCAATATCATGCAATAAAACTGCCTTCGCAGTATACATCCATGAATTTGCATCTACTAGCTCTATACTTGTATATGTCGCTTTATTTATTTCTTTTTCAAATGATGTTAGTGTAGCAAACTTTTCATAAGGTTCTATCTCTATACTATTACGAGGAAATGCCATTTCATAAAAATGCTCATCAAACGCGTTCATAAACATCATTCTATTTGCTAAATGAAGCCCCTTTATCGGCTGCTGTTCTCCATATTTCCCCTCTTTCCAACTTGGATCGAGTTGAATTGCTTCAATCGCATTTTGCGCTACGTTTACTGACGTAATAATTGGATTTTGTGGGTTCGTAATAACGCCAATCATCCGCTCTACCATATGTGGATAGTGAACCGCCCATTGTTGTGCAATCATTCCCCCCGCCGACGGTCCGATTACAGCGTGTAACCTTGAAATTCCCATACCTTTTATTAACTCATATTGCATACGAGCTACATCAAGAAATGTAAAAACCGGAAACTCCATAGCATATTCTTCTCCAGTTTCTGGATTAATTGATTTCGGTCCTGTTGTAATTACATATGGATTCCTCACCTGCACATTACAAAGATTATCCGTACATATAACAAAATACTTATTTGTGTCAATTGCTTTTCCAGGTCCAATTAGCCCATCCCACCAACCAGACTCCTCATCATGCACTGTATATTTTCCTGCCGCATGACTTGTTGCACTAAAATAATGACAAACCAAAATCACATTTGACCTTTCTCTATTTAAAGTACCATATGTCTCATATCCCATTTGAACAGGAATTTCTCTGCCATTTTCAAACGTAAACTCTTTTAAAACAAATTTCTCCTTTTTTACAATTTGCACAGACTCTCCCTCTCCCCGTTATAGTATGAACTGCTTACTAAAGTTTTTTTTCTATGCAAACTAATCTCCTTCTTCTTTTCATAAATAAATGAATAATATACAAAATTAGCCACAAAATAGCACTATATTACAAGATTAAAGAGGGCGTACATATGATTTGGAATTGGTTACGTAAGAAAAAAAAATCAAATACATCAAAATTAAACGAAACAGATAACCAGGAGCAGCATTCTAACAATCAAGAGGATGATAACAAAGAACAGACTAGAAGTATGAAACATAATAAAGGTAAAAATAACGAGCAAAAAGATTCCTCTCAGGATAAGCAACAAAGCGCTAAACAAGGTGATTCGTCTCAGGATAAGCAACAAAACCCTAAACAAGAGGATTCCTCTCAGGATAAGCAACAAAACCCTAAACAAGGTGATTCGTCTCAGGATAAGCAGCAAAGTGCTAAACAAAAGGACCCTTCTCAGGATAAGCAACAAAACCCTAAACAAGAGGATTCGTCTCAAGATAAACAACAAAGTGCTAAACAAGGTGATTCGTCTCAAGATAAACAACAAAGTGCTAAACAAGGTGATTCGTCTCAAGATAAACAACAAAACGCTAAGCAAGATGAACCTTCTCAAAGTAAGCAACAAAGCTCTGGAGGTAATAGTATTTATGACTTTACAAAACCAGAAAAAGATCGTATTCATTCTTTACAAAATTTAATAGAGAAGCTGAAAAAGTCTAGTGATTTTGTAAATTATCATACATCCGACGATGAAACGATGCCTTATTGGATTTCTTACTATCGCCCTTCACTTGATGGAGAAAAATTACAAAAGTATTTAATGCCCACTCTTTTAGAACGACCTAACGCATCACTAGAAGAGCTGAAGGAACATATCCCGATGAGCGGCATTACAATTACGAACGACTTACAAAAAATTGAGGATATGGTTTTAAAGGGGCATGCGATTATTCAATTGAATCAGCAAGATCAAAAATGTATGCTTGCAAACATTGCAATTGATAATTATCGTGCACCAACCCCTCCTTTAAACGAATCAACTGTTATTGGTCCGCAAGAAGGTTTCGTAGAGGATATTGATACAAACATTAATTTAGTTCGAAAACGTCTTCCTGTTTTAGATTTACAAACAAAAGAAATGATTATCGGCGAGTTTTCCAAAACAAAAGTTGTCATGATGTATTTAGACAACCTTGCTGAAAAAGATAATGTAGATTTTCTAGAAGAGTCATTACGCGCTCTTGAATATGATCAAATTAATGATAGTGCTTATTTACAAGAATTAATGGGTGAAAAATCGATTTTCCCTCTCTATATCAATACAGAACGTACTGATAGAGTTACAAAAGCACTAATTGATGGAAAAATCGCTATTTTTGTTGATGGTTCTCCAAGTGTTTTACTAACACCCGTATCCTATTTTGATTTTTTCATTTCACCAGAAGACTATAACGTCTCCTGGATGTACGCTACATTTTCAAGGATTTTAAGATTAATTGCCGTTCTATTTTCAATTTGCGCTACACCGTTATACGTTGCAGTTTTAAATTATCATTATGAACTTATTCCAAGTGATTTACTTGAAACTTTGATTTTATCAAGGGCACAAGTACCATTCCCACCTTTAATTGAAGCGCTCTTTCTAGAACTCGCAATCGATTTATTAAGAGAAGCCGGGGCGAGGTTACCGATGAAAGTTGGGCAAACGCTCGGTATTGTAGGCGGTATCGTAATCGGACAAGCATCTGTACAAGCTGGGTTAACGAGTAATATTTTATTAATTATCGTTGCACTATCAGCACTCGCTTCCTTTATTACACCTATTTATAAAATGGGTAATGCTGTTCGATTACTACGTTTCCCGTTTCTAGCATTCGCGGAAATAGGGGGGCTTTTCGGTATCTCTCTTGGGTTTATCTTTTTATTTACCCATCTATTTAGACTTACTTCCTTACGTAAACCGTACGCTTTGTTTTATCCGACAAGACAACAATCTGTTAAAGACTCTTGGATTCGTTTCCCGTTAACAATGATCGATACAAGAGATGTACAAGCAAGACCACAACATGTAAAAAAAGCTGCTAAAGGAATTTCAACAAAACATAGATCAGACTTTGATGATTAAGAGATGAGGTGCATTGATGAGTAAAGTTCAAGAAAAATATCAAATATCTCCTATCTTTGTTTTCTTCTTAATTCACGGTGCACAGTTTGGAGCTGGCGTTCTCGGATTTGCTCGAATCACCGCAAAGGCCGCTGGATACGACGGCTGGATAGGCGTTGTAATCACAGGCATCGTTATCCATGTTCTTATGTGGATGATGTATTTTTTATTAAGGGAAACAAACGGGAATTTAATTGATTTACAACGACAAACCTTTGGAAAGTGGATAGGGAACGTCTTTAATATCATCTTTGCAACTTATTTTTTAATCGTCAGTATTTCGGTTATTCGAACATACGTTGAAATTATTCAAGTATGGATGTTCCCAACTGCCTCCACCTTTATGTTAACACTCTTTTTGTGCCTAGTTAGCTATTACATCATTTCTTCTGGATTTCGTGTCATTACAGGCATTTGCGTCATCTCTGTTGGTGGTACACTAGGGTATTTATTTCTAAGCTTATTCGTTTTGAAATACTCACATTGGGAAAATTTATTACCCATTTTCACACATTCTTTTTCAGATATTTTAAAATCCGCTCAACTGTCAATCTACAGTATGACTGGTTTTGAGATTTACCTCATGGTTTATCCATTTGTGAAAAACCCTAAACAATCTCATAAATTTGCTCAATATGGGGCACTATTTTCAAACCTTCTATATTTATTTAGCACTCTTTTAGCCTTTTCGTTTTTTAGTGAAAAACAATTGTTAAAAACGATATGGGCCCAACTTTCTATGACCCAAGTTGTTCAATTACCATTCATAGAAAGGCTAGAATATATCGCAATTTCAGCTTATGCCCTCGTTATCATTACAAGTTTTATTCTACCTTTGTGGGCGGCAACGAGAGCAACGCACGAAATATTCCGTGTAAAACAAAGAGGTGTTTTAATCGCTTTTATGTTTATCACCCTCATTGTTTCACAACTTCTAACAAACAGACACGATATTAATAATTTTATTAGTAATGCATCAAAAGGAAGCTTTTGGCTCATTTATGTATACATCCCAATTCTATTTATTATTGTGTGGGTGAAAAGAAAATGGAAAAAATCAAAAGAAAATTAATACTTATCTCTTGTATAGCACTCTTTAGTCTAACTGGATGTTTACAAAAAAATATTATCGATGACGTACACCTTATCCAAGGAACTGTCTTCGATGTAGCAAAAGATAATAAAATAAAGGTAACATTTGTTTGTCCTATTCAGCAAAAAGGAAACAAAGTTCAAGTTTTTGAAGGAACAGCAAATGCGGTAAAACAAGTAAAAGCTGACACATCTTTAGAGTCTTCTCAACCATTTGCTAGCGGGCAAATGCGGGTTGCTCTATTTACCACCCGAATTGCTAAGAAAGGAATGGTTGCTTCCTTCGATACATTAATTCGTGATGTAAACATCGGGAATGCCTTATATGTTGCTTTACTTGAAGGTAATGGTACTGAACTTTTAAAAGGAAAGTACACGACTTCATCCAACGTTGCAATTTATATAAAAAAAATGCTAGAACATAATATGGAGACCGGTCCTTTACCAACAGATAATCTGCATATAGGAGCATTCCGTTATTATCAAGAAGGGCAAGACTACTATATTCCAATTTTAAAGAAACATGGTGATAAAATAAAAATAACGGGAATTGGTCTTTTTAAAAAGGATAAATATGTTGGTAAAATTGCAGAAAAAGATATGTTTATATTCAAAGGACTTTTAGAAAAACATAAGTTAGATTCACATGAATTTAAAGCAGATCCTGGGTACGTAATGATTAATAATATTCGTTCTATTCCAACATACGATATAAAAATAAAAAATGGTAAGCCTTCCTTTTCCATTCATGTTAAACTTGAGGCTCGTATTCAAGAAGTATCGAAACAGATTAACTTAGAGAATGCTAAGAATACAAAAAAGATTGAGAAGGTCGTTCAAAAACAATTGGAGACACAAGGTAAGAAATTAATTAAGCATTTTAAATCTCTAGATGTCGACCCTCTTGGGCTAGGAGCTAAATATAAGCAACATTATCGCCCATTCAAATTAGAAGAGTGGAAACAAATGTACAAAGATGTTCCCGTTACTATAAAATATACCGTAGACATTACAAATTCTGGTGTAATTGAATGAGAAATGATTGAACTCCTCTCTCCAGCATGATACAACGGAGAGAGGAGTTTTTATTTTAGATAGAGAGAGAAGATATTTATGGGGGAGCTTATGTCTAAAAAATTAGTAAAGCCTATTTTAAATGGTATTTTATTTCTCGCCGTCTTTTTATTTGCTCATACATACTTAAAAAATGTTTCCTTCACACGTTATTTACTTGTCGTTATACCAATGTTACTCGTTGGTATATTCGGTATTGATCTTATTTTATCTATTTTAATTAAGAAAGAAGAATAACGAGCGAACATCTTATTTCTATAAGATGTTCTTTTCATTTCATAATCACCTTATGTTACAATAAACTTCGGCATAACGTAAGAAAGGATGAAACAACATGACAAACGAAAAAGGTTTAGATAAAGGATATGAACTTGTTGCAAAAATGCATGAAGTATTCGGACATCCTGTAACAAATACTCCAACAAAATTAACAGAAGAGCGTGCAAAAATCCGTGCAAGTTTTATGCAGGAAGAACTAGAAGAATTTCTTGAGGCAACGACTGTTGAAGATCAATACGATGCACTGATTGACCTTATTTACTTTGCATTCGGAACGTTTGCAGAAATGGGCGTACGTCCAGATAAAGGATTCGAAATTGTAAACAACGCCAACATGGCAAAACTATTCCCTGATGGGAAGCCTCGATTCCGTGAAGGCGACGGTAAGATTCTAAAGCCAGAAGGCTGGCAAGCACCGGAACCACAACTTCGTGCTGAAATTGAACGTCAGCGCCAAGAAGCTGAAAAAAACTGCTAGGATTTCCTAGCAGTTTTTTATTATGTCTTTTTTCTGTTGGCTTGTTAATGACCCACGTGTCCCGCGTGCCCTGCTGCTCCACTAATGCTAGCCGCTCCTGCCGCTGCTCCTGCTGCTCCCGCTCCAATTCCACCTGTCCAAGGAGAAGATTGTTGTTGTTGATATTGCTGATATTGTTGGTGTTGGTGCTGTTGACTATGCTGTCCTTGATGACCGTGGTGACCTTGTTGGCCTTGATGGTGATGATGTCCATGATGACCTTGTTGGCCTTGGTGGTGATGATGTCCATGATGACCTTGGTGCCCTTGGTGGTGATGTCCATGATGACCTTGGTGCGTTTGATAAAGAACAGCTTGCGGATGAATGTGGTGGTGTCCATGGTGATGTACTTGTTGTTGGTGATGACCATGATGGCCGTGTTGACCTTGATGGTGGTGATGTCCATGATGGCCGTGTTGACCTTGATGGTGGTGATGTCCATGATGGCCGTGTTGACCTTGGTGGTGGTGATGTCCATGATGGCCGTGTTGACCTTGGTGATGATGGTGTCCATGATGGCCATGTTGACCTTGATGGTGGTGATGTCCATGATGACCGTGAACAACTTGCGGATACGCACCTATTCCTCCAGCTACAACACCTATTCCTGGTACCGGAAATCCTGTCTGCACTCCTCCAACGAAAGAAGGAAATGTAGTTGGTGCTCCTACTGGAATTCCTGTCTGTACACCAGCTACTGATGTTGGAAATCCACCTGTTATTGTAGGCATTCCAGCCCCTGATGTCGAAAAGCCTCCCATTGATGTAGGCATTTCAGTTTGCATGCCAGCTACCGATGTTGGAAATCCACCCGCGCCTCCACCCATCCAGCTCGGAATTCCACCGTATCCTTGTTGTCCTCCTCCCATTAACATCATTTGTTCATAACTATCCGATCCACCCCCGACGAAACCATGTGGTGCATTATTGTCCATCCCTTTCATTCCTTTCACCTCTTCTACTCAATTTAGCCTACCTTTTTTATCATATTTCCTATAGAAGAATAGGTGTTTGTCTGCACTAGAATTCCGCTTCTTTTTCTTCATTCATGATAAAATTAATTAACTGAATATTTTTTCTAGGAGGTATGTATATTGAAGAATGTAACAAAGGCTTCTATCAATGATTTAGATTCAATCGTCCATATAGATATTGACGTAATTGGAAACGATAGTAGACGAAATTATATTAAGCACACTATCCGTGAAGGCAGATGCATCATTGTAAAAGAAGAAAATTCTATCTCTGGCTTTCTAACATACGATACAAATTTCTTTGGTTGTACTTTCCTCTCATTAATCATTGTTTCACCAACTAAAAGAAGGCAAGGCTATGCAAGCTCGTTAATCTCATATATGTTAAGTCATTCTCCTACTCAAAAAATATTTTCTTCAACGAACGAATCGAATGAAAGTATGCAGAAAGTATTTAACTCGAATGGTTTTATACATAGCGGAATAGTTGAAAACTTAGATGAAGGTGACCCTGAGATTATTTTCTATACAAAAAAGCTCAGAGCATAAACGCTCTGAGCTTTTATTTAGAATGAATTAGTTTGCAACAACGTTAACAAGTTTTCCAGGAACAACAATTACTTTACGAACCGTTTTCCCTTCAATTTGGTCTTGAATTGCTTCAAGTGCAAGTTGTTCCATTTCTTCTTTTGATGCGTCTTTACTCATTGTTAGTTTTGCGCGAACTTTACCCATAACTTGAACAACGATTTCAACTTCATCTTCTACAAGTTTAGACTCATCAAATGTTGGCCAGCTTGCATATGTGATTGTTTCATTGTATCCAAGCTTGCTCCATAGCTCTTCCCCGATATGAGGTGCAACTGGTGCAATCATTTTTAAGAAACCTTCTACATATTCTCTTGGAAGTGTTTCAGCTTTGTATGCATCGTTGATGAATACCATCATTTGAGAAATCGCTGTGTTGAAGCGAAGCTCTGCATAGTCTTCTGTTACTTTCTTCACTGTTTGGTGGTAAGCTTTTTCAAGCTCTTTATTTGGTGCGTCAGTAATTTTCTCACTTAATTCACCGTTATCTTGAACGAATAGACGCCATACGCGGTCTAGGAAACGACGAGCTCCGTCAAGACCATTTTCAGACCAAGCAATTGAAGCATCTAATGGACCCATGAACATTTCGTATAGACGAAGTGTATCTGCACCGTGGCTTGCTACGATATCATCAGGATTTACAACGTTACCTTTTGATTTACTCATTTTCTCGTTGTTTTCACCTAGAATCATACCTTGGTTGAATAATTGTTGGAACGGTTCTTTCGTTGGAACTACACCGATATCGTATAATACTTTATGCCAGAAACGAGCATATAGTAAGTGAAGTACAGCGTGCTCCGCTCCGCCGATATAAATATCAACTGGAAGCCATTGTTTTACTTTTTCAGGATCTACAAGTGCTTCGCTATTGTTTGGATCGATGTAACGTAGGTAATACCAACAGCTACCAGCCCATTGCGGCATTGTATTTGTTTCACGACGACCTTTTTTACCAGTCTCAGGATCAACAACATTTACCCACTCGTCAATGTTGGCAAGTGGTGATTCACCTGTACCTGAAGGACGGATGTTTTCTGTTTTCGGAAGAACTAATGGTAATTCCTCTTCTTTCACAGCTGTCATTGTACCATCTTCCCAGTGAATTACTGGAATTGGCTCACCCCAGTAACGTTGACGGCTGAATAACCAGTCACGTAGACGGTACGTTACTTTTTGATTTCCTGCGCTCGTTACTTCAAGCCATTCAATCATTTTTGCGATTGCTTCTTCTTTATTTAAACCATCAAGGAATGCTGAGTTTACGTGTGCACCATCACCTGTGTACACTTCTTTCGTAATATCTCCGCCTTTTACAACTTCCTTCATTGGAAGATTAAATACTGATGCGAATTCATAGTCACGCTCATCGTGAGCTGGAACTGCCATTACAGCACCTGTTCCGTAAGTTGCAAGAACATAGTCAGCAATCCAGATTGGTAATTTCTCACCGTTTACTGGGTTAACTGCGTAAGCACCAGTGAATACACCAGTTTTTTCTTTCGCAAGTTCTGTACGCTCTAGATCACTCTTCATTTTTACAGCGTTAATGTAAGCTTCTACCGCTTCTTTTTGTTCTGCTGTTGTGATTTCTGCAACAAGTGCATGTTCTGGAGCTAGTACACAGTATGTTGCACCAAATAATGTATCAGGGCGTGTTGTGAAAACTGTGAATTTCTCGTCTGTACCATCGATGTTGAAGTGTACTTCTGCACCTTCAGAACGACCGATCCAGTTACGTTGCATATCTTTTAAGCTTTCAGGCCAATCAAGCTCATCTAGATCTTCTAATAGACGATCTCCGTAAGCTGTAATTTTTAACATCCACTGTCTCATCGGACGACGCTCAACTGGATGTCCACCACGCTCACTCTTACCGTCAATGATTTCTTCGTTTGCAAGTACTGTACCAAGTGCTGGGCACCAGTTTACAGGTACTTCATCAACGTAAGCTAAGCCTTTTTCAAATAGTTTTAGGAAGATCCATTGCGTCCACTTATAGTAATTTGGATCTGTTGTATTTACTTCACGATCCCAATCGTAAGAGAAACCTAATGATTTAATTTGGTTACGGAACGTATTAATATTATGCTCTGTAAATTCAGCTGGGCTGTTTCCAGTATCAAGTGCATATTGCTCTGCTGGAAGACCGAATGCATCCCATCCCATTGGATGAAGAACGTTATATCCTTGCATACGCTTCATACGAGATAAAATATCTGTCGCTGTATAACCTTCTGGATGTCCTACGTGTAGGCCTGCACCTGATGGATATGGGAACATATCTAGTGCATAAAATTTTGGTTTTTCTGTCTCATCTGGCGTACGGAATGTTTTATTTTCTTCCCAGTACCCTTGCCACTTCTTCTCAATTTCTTGATGATTAAAGCTCATGAGATACCCTCCTTGAAATTATATTTATTTTCACCGCCCAAAATACAAAAAACCTCTCATCCCTAGAAAGGGACGAGAGGTTGTAGATTCCCGCGGTACCACCCTAAATTAATGTACAAATGTACATTCGCTTAGATCCGTAACGTGGATTAACGGCAATTGCTACTATTAATTTCACAACTGCAACTCAAAGGCGAGTTCATAACGAAACGTGGATTGACTTGCACCGACCGTCAACTCTCTAAACCAGCTTCTATTACTACTACTCCTTCTCACTGTTATTACACATATAAGTTACGTGAACTATCCTTCACCTAGTATCTCTTAAGAGCTTACTAAAGCGAGGACTTCTCGGTTAATCGTTACTCTTCATAACTAACGAATTCATCTTAAGACAGCCGAGCTATCTCCCTTGTTCTAAAGGTTGTTTTATTTAAATATATTCTAAAACATGTGAACATGTTCCGTCAAACTAAACTGCAATTTTTTCTTCAACTGTTTCTTCTACTTTTACTCGTTTATCATAAATACTTGTTGCTACAAGCGCTACTACAAGCATTACCATGATTGCTATAAACAATACTTCCATATTGTATAAATCAACAATTGCTCCGCCAACGACCGGTCCGAACATTTTCCCTACAGTCGCCGCACTATTTACGACCCCTTGATAAAATCCTAATTTATCTTTTGGTGCAAGTATATTTGCAATCGTTGGAACCGCAGGCCATACAAATAACTCACCAATTGTTAATGTTACCATCGCAACGAGGAACATCGTAAATTGCTGCGCTTGACTTAACACAATGAATGACGCCGCAAAAATGAAAATTCCAATCATAATTTGCTGTTTTAAGGAACGCTTCATCCAGCGAATTAACATACTAACAAGTGGCTGCGCACAAACGATCATTGCTCCGTTTATCGTCCATAATAAACTATAATGACGAAGACTAATGTTTAATTCCTGCATATGTGTTGCAATTGCACCTTGCCACTGTACGTATGTAACCCAGCATAAAGCATATGCTACACACACGATAAGAAGTGCTTTAAATCCAGGTGTAAGTGACCAACCTTTTTTCATTTCGACTTCTTTTTGTACTCCTGGCTCCTTCTTGTCCTCCATACCACGGAATCCAATAAAAGCAATTAAGAAGAAAACAAAGTATAAAATAAAGTTCGCTAAGAAAATATAATCAAAACGATACGAAGCAACTAATCCACCACACGCTGTTCCAATCGCAATACCAACGTTTTGTCCAACATACATCGCATTAAATGCTCGTCTTCCGCCCTCTGGCCAAACTGTACCGACCATCGCATACATCGATGGGAAGACCATTCCAGAACCGAAGCCGATTAACGCTAGCCACACAACGTATAACGGCCAACCGTGGAAGAACACAAGACCTAAAATTGATACAAGTGTAATCACAATCCCTACTAAAGTTGATTTATAACCGCCCCATTTATCAAATAAAACACCGCCGAGCAAGTTTCCGATTACACCGGTAAGCGAGTTGATCATTAATACCATTCCGGCCACAGATAAAGATTTTCCTAGGTGATCATGCAAATAAATTGTATTAAAAGGCCATAAAAAAGAAGCACCCGTGACATTAATAATCATCCCAGCTACTAATAGCCATACTTTCCTTGGCATAGCTTCCCCTCCTATTCTATTTTTTTCGTTCATATATAACAGTAAAATTGTAGTCGTTTTTAAATAGGAAGGCAACTGATTAATAGTTGATGAAATTCAGATAATAGTTCGTCGGTAAATGAATTTATATTGGTTGCTTCTTGGATTATATCAGCGATTATCAGAATATATCGGCGCAACTACAAATATATCAGCGATTATTAAAATATATCGACTTACCGACAAAAAACGACAACAGTAACAATATATAAAAGGGTAGACTGCATGAAATTTTCATGCAGTCTACCCTTATTTGTACTATCCAACTTCCTTTTCTCGCTTCACACGTTCTTTAGCACTCCATTTAAACACCTTATCTAGTAGCGAGTATATTCTCCCAGATTCTTTCGTTAACAAAGGTCCTAACGATGCTAATATTAAAACATACAAAGCTGAGAACGGTTTAATCGCTGCCATTAAGCCACCCGCAATTCCAATATTCGCGACGATAATAGAAAATTCTCCGCGTGATACAAGCGTTAAACCGATATTCGTAGAAGCCTTATGCGATAACCCAGCTTTACGCCCCGCAACCATTCCAGCAGTAAAATTACCGATAAGAGTAATGAAAACTGCTCCTAATGCCAACCACACTGCTCCGCCAAGTGAAAATGGGTCTATACTTAAACCGAAGCTGAAAAAGAATATAGCTCCAAAGAAATCACGAAACGGAACAACAAGCTGTTCAATTCGATCACTATGCTCTGTTTCAGAAAAGACGAGCCCCAATAATAATGCTCCAATCGCCTCCGCAACATGAATCGTTTCTGAAAATCCTGCTACAAAGAACAAAATAGCAAATATTACGATAATAAAAATTTCATTGGACGAAATATCTAACATTTTATTTAAAAATCGTGTAGCTTTTCTAGCAACTACAAAGAATAGTAGCATATACCCTACTGCGATTAAAATAGATGTAAGAGCACCTACAAATGACGTTGCCCCTCCGAGTACTAATCCTGAAACGACTGATAAATATACCGCTAAAAAGATATCATCAAACATAATGATTCCTAAAATTAGCTCCGTCTCTTTATTACCAGATCTTCTTAAATCAACAATTACTTTCGCAACAATTGCACTCGATGAAATTGTTATAATCCCAGCAATAATTAATGTTTCTAATAAGGGGAAACCCATTATATATCCGTAAAGTAAACCTAATATAAAATTAAGCGATATATGAACAGTTCCCCCAAAAGCAATTGATTTTCCTGATTTAATTAATTTTTTAATTGAGAATTCTAAACCTAAGTAAAATAGGAGGAATATGACGCCAACACGGCCGAGGAAGGAAATAACTTCTCCACTTTCAATAAATCTTAAATCGATAAACCCTAAATCTGGGGCATGAGGCCCCACTAGCATACCGAGTATAATAAGAAACGGGATAATCGAGAACTTTAACTTTGCAGCAAGAATAGCTGCAAAAGCGACTAATACTAACGCAGTTCCAACTTCAAAGATTAAAGTATCCATCGATTATGAATCCCCTCCTACTGAAAGCAACTCATTAATAATTCTTTTCACTTCATGTCTTTCACCTGATAATACGAGCATATCGCTAGCTTCAATGATAGAATCTGGGCCTGGATTAAAGAACTTCTTCATATTCTTTTTCAAAATGGCAATAATCGTTACGTTATATGTGTTTCGAACATGTAAACTACCAATTGTTTTTTGTACAACTGGTGCATTATTTTCCACCTTAAACCACTCAATTGATAATCCCTCAAAAGCCATTTCAATCGTATCTAAAGCTTGTGGTCTATATACCATTCCGCCCAATATAGCTGCAATTTGTCTCGCTTCAGAATCACGAAGAGAGACGCTTGAAATACTCTCTTCATGATCAGTATCAAAATGGTACATTTCTCTTCGGCCATCATCATGAATAACGATAACCATCTTTTCATTACCTTTTGTAATCACTTCAAACTTACATCCAATACCCGGCAGTTCACTCTCTCTAATATTCATATTTTCCGCCTCCTAATTTTTTAGTTACGGCTTTTATAAATCGACATCAATCTCCGTTTTAAAGCTCTCATCCTTTGAGATACCTAAATACTTTAGTGTCTCTGATGGAGTCGCGTGATGAAAATGTTTTTGCAATAGCGCAATCGCTATCCCTCTTTTGTAAGCATGAAATCCGAACGTTTTTCGCATTGAATTCGTTCCGATTTTACCAACAACTCCAACTGCTTCTGCAGCATTATGAATTACACGATACGCTTGTTGGCGCGTAATTGAATTTGGCGTTTTATTAGATTGAAATACGTAATTTTCTCTTTTAACGCCAATAGATTGTACGTAATCTAAAAGCGCTTCTTTTACTTTTGTATTTAAATAAATATCTTGTTTAAATTTTTCATCTTTCACAGGAAGAGCATAAAACTCTTTAACAGTCCCGTCTTCATTTAATACATCTTCAAATTTCATGCTAAGTAATTCTGTAATTTTTAATCCTGTGTTAATTCCAATAACAAATAAAAGATAATCTCGCTGGGAGTGCTCTTTTAAATATTTTTTCATAGCCTCAATTTGGCTTATATCTTTTAATGCCTCTACAACTTCCATACATGTATTCTCCTCATCTTATGAACGGTAATTTTCTCATTATGTTGTCCATTTTACCTTATCATGCTATGAGATTTCCATGTGTTATCCATTATTTTCACAATATACTCAGGTGGTTCTGAAAACTTTCAATGTGGAAACTTACGATTGTATAAATACGTTGCGGTAAAAAAATGTGGGGGTAAAAGTTCAGCTTTTTTCTACAGATTGGATTCCTCCTTTCCTTATCCAGCTGCTCCTACTTTTATATTACGTTACTTATTTACATTATATTATACATTTCAGTAACATTAAAGTGTTTTTTCTGAAAATAATAAAAACCGAGCGTTTTTGCTCGGTTTTTATTATTAATCTTCTTTCGGAAGAACAATTCCTTTATACAATTGAACTGTAATGAAGTAATAAATCGCATAAATAACTACGAAAATTACGATTGGTACCCAAATACGGAAGTACGGATCGATTAAAATAAATCCGAAAATATTCATACCAACTAATACGTGAGCGATACCCACAATTGCTGGGAATAAGAATACTAAGAATAACTCTTTATAAATTGATTTCGTTAATAACTCACGGCGCACACCGATTTTACGAAGCATTTGATAACGCGTAATATCTTTTGATGCACCAGAAAGAATTTTAAACATAAGGCAGCTTGCCATCATTGCTAAGAACGCAATTCCAAGGAAGAATCCCATAAATACTGTTCCACTCGCAATGCCATAGAACCCACTATAAGCTTGATATTTACTATCCATTTGTTCAGCTTTTACATTTTTATATTTATCTAGCTGCAACTCGTCAAGTTTTTTCCATTCTTTTTTATATGTTAAAAAATCATCTGTTTTTCCGATAAATGCTATACCATCTTTACCATTTATCCCATCGTACATTTTTTGATCTACAATTTTAATTGCATGATCATTGTATAAATAATATGGATGGATTGTACTAAAAGCATCTATCCATTCCGCTGAAAGTTCTTTAGTGTTCGCATCTTTTTGATTCATCTCTCTAGAAACTGCACCTACCGGTAGTTCCTCTGAAACTTTTTTCGTATTTACTAAATCCTTCATAGACTTCATCTTTGCCATATCTTTTACTAAAGGACGATTTTTCTCTAAATCTTCTTTTACATAGTAAACGTATTTATCATCAACTTTGTAACGATATTCGCTTTTCTCTTTAAATGTAATACCGTCTAAAACTTTCTTTTCTTCAGCTGTTGGATTATGAACTACTGAATCATATATTACTAAACCATCTACCATTTTTATAACGTTATTTTTAAACGCCATACCGCCCGAAATTGCACCAGCTCCAAGCGCAACTAACATTGCCACTGTTGCAAGCACTTTCGTTAAACTATTAATTCGGAAGTTTAATTGTGCAAATGTAAAAGCGTTAAGTCCTTTTTCACTACGCTTTTTATTACTCTTTAATTTTTTAATAATAACCGGGAGAAGTGAACTAAATAGCATATAAGTACCAGTTGTTGTCGTAATTAATGCAATAAGGATTCCCATCTCTTTTAGTTTTTCCATATAGATCATAGATGCATAACCTATACCTAATAAAAGAACAGCAAGGAATGCCACTACAACTGTCTTTTTACCTTTTACTGCAACACGCTCTGTTTGCGCATCTGCATGTACTAATTGCAATACAGAAATACGTGACAATTTAATACTGTTCATAATTGCTGATAATACAAATAGTGCAAAGAAGAAGATGCAAGTAACAGTCATAGATGGTAGATAAAATGCTTTATACCCTTCACCAGCAAATTCAAGCTGTTTCATTAATAACTGTCCAATACCTTCTGCAAGTCCTACTCCAACTGCAATCCCGATTGCAAGAGACGCAGCACCTAATACGATTGTTTCAATAAACATAAGTAATGTAACTTTATGTTTTTTCGCACCTAACATCATATACATACCGAACTCTTTTTGACGAAGAGATAATAAGAAAGAGTTTGCATATAAAATGTAGAAGAACGTTATAATTGCTAATAAAAATGATCCTGCTTGGAATACGAATCCAATAGATTTAATCACTGAATTAGATTCTAAAAATGCTTTATTCAGTGCTAACGTTTGGAACATGTAAAAAATTGAAATCGACATGACAAGACCGACAAGTAAGACGATATAATCTTTCAGCTTACTTTTCAGCCCCGACATGGAAAGTTTAAATAACATACTGGAACCTCCTTTCTTACGCCTTTTGTGTACCTAAATCTGCAAGTACATCTAAAATTTCTTTGTAGAACTCTTCACGCGTACCACCGCGATGAATTTCTTTATATAGCTCACCATCTTGAATGAATAAAATACGCTGACAGTAACTTGCACTATATGGATCATGCGTAACCATCATAATCGATACGCCTTGATCTTTATTTAAGTTTGTCATCGCATCAAGTAAACTCGTTGCATTTTTAGAATCAAGCGCTCCTGTTGGCTCGTCCCCTAAAATAATTGCCGGCTCATGCACAAGTGCACGCGCTGCTGCTGAACGTTGTTTCTGTCCACCAGATACTTCAGATGGATACTTTTGAAGAATTTCTGTAATCCCTAACATACCCGCTACTTTTTCTACTTTCGGTCCAATATTACGTGATGCGACACCTTGAAGAGAAAGTGGAAGTGCAATGTTTTCATAAATAGATAAGTTCTCTAATAAGTTAAAGTCTTGGAAGATGAATCCTAACTTTTGTGAACGGAAATCAGAAAGCTCACCTTGTTTCATTTTCGTAATATCTGTACCCGCAATTTCAACAACGCCGCCCGTTGCTTTATCAAGCGTTGAAATTACATTTAATAATGTCGTTTTACCAGAACCAGATGGTCCCATAATCCCAACAAACTCACCCTCTTGAATTGAGAATGAAACACCTTTTAACGCGTGTGATTGGTTCTCACCTTTTTTACCGTACACTTTTTGAACGTTTTTCACGTCTACAACTGGTTTCGTCATATATATCCTCCTACGCTTGTTTTTCCATTACCTATTTTGCGCCTTTTGGAGGTGAACTGCTATTTGTTAACATTACAATTACCTTACACTTTTGTAATATAAAGAAGGTGGGCGTGTAAGTTTGGCTTTTCATACTAGTTCGCATTTCGGCATAGTAAATCGGTAAATGAAATTATATCGGCGATTTTTCAAATATATCAGCGGTTCTTACACTTTTATCAGCGATTTTTCAAATATATCGGCGATTCTTACACTTTTATCAGCGATTACCAAAATATATCGACTTATCGACAAAAGATGACAATAAAAATAGGCTGTTCCGCGAAAGGAACAGCCCACTGATTAAAGTTTCACTTTATTTCTTTAAAGGTGTTACCGTCCAGTACGTAATAACACGCCAAACCCATTCTAATGGACCCATTTTAAAGATTTTCATCCAAATTACACTAAACACAATTTGAATTGCATAAATTGCGATACATACATATAGCGTCTGCATGTATGTTAAGTTACCTGCAAAGTTAAATACACTACCAGCGATTAAAATCATTGCCGTTTGTCCGATATAATTTGTTAAAGCCATACGACCGTAGTATTTCAATGGTGCTAATAATGTTTGAACTGGTTTTAACTGAAGTAATAAAATTAATGCTCCTACATAGAAAGCTGAAATAATTGGTCCAACAGTAATACCAATTTTTAGAAAATGGCTTGCAGCATCCATTGTTCCATCTTCATTCATCAATATCATATTTACAAATGGGCCAGCAGGCACGTGTCCATATTGATACCATACAGCTGCCACACTTAAAACAAACATAATGCCTGTAAAAATAGCGACTTGCTTTATGTTTTTTGAAAGATTTTCAAATACACGATATTGTCCTGCAGCAAGACCTAATAAAATTAAACCAAGTGGTAATAGTTCTTTAACACCCATTACACTAAAGGCTATTGTCAAAATAAGACCAATTACTAAGTTCGCTTGTTTTTTCGCTTTATAAAACGGTAAAACGATTAATCCGCAAATTGCATATAACGTTAACGCTTCTCCAGGCTGAAACATGTAATGAATCAAACCAAAAATAAATAATGCAACTACGCGGCGGAAAAATAGAACATATCCATTTTTCCCTTTCGCAATCGCTCTTGTAATGAAGATATAGAATCCCACTCCAAATAAGAATGAGAAAATCGAGAAGAAACGACCTTCTACAAATAAGTATAGAAACCTTTGATAGCTAGCATCTACTGTATTAGGATCTGGAGTTTTAATATTAAGTAGTGCTAAAATATTTACTAAAATAATCCCCAGTAATGCGAAGCCACGAATGTAATCTAACTCATCAATTCGTTTGTTTGTAATATTGTTCCCCATAAGCAACTCCTTGTCCAAAATTTAATCCTCCCTTACTCTACTGGAAAAGGACAATTACAACTATCGGCAAACCTTACAGAAATCTTACATTATTGTCATATAGCAAAATAAAACCAGGTCATATTTCGACCTGGTTTACTCTGATTGTTTTGATTTTTGAGGTTGTCCTTTTTTACTATTACGCTGTTTTACTTGAACAATGGGATCAAGTTCATTCGAAAACTCAGCGTTATGTCCATTTTGTGTTTTTTGCTCTGGATTATTTTGATCTGAACGTTTCGCCATTACATTCACTCCTTCTTAGTGCGGTGTAATAATCATTTGATGTTGCAATTGGCGAATTGCCATGCGTGCTCTATTTAGCTGCTCACGTTGCTCATCATTCGCATGTTGTTGCATCGTTTGTAAATCGTTATATGCTTGTTCTAATTGTAACTGCGCATCTGAATACTCCATCGTATTGTAATGCTCTTGTCTCATGCCTTGGTCTAATTGTTCTTTCGCATATTCCACAGCTTGTTCCGCTTGTGTAATATACGATTCAAGTGATTGACGCTCTGCCATAATTGTCCCTCCTTGCTTCAATTCCCCTTTAGTGTGTCCCTTCCATCTCCACCTTATGAGTATGTTATAATGGATTTTGTTTCATTTTGACTCGGCTTAGGAGGGAAAGTAATGAAGGTTCAAAACCCTTTTCCATATACAAACGACAATAAACGTTATCATACATGGAATTACCATTTACGAAATGAATTTGGTGAAAAAATCTTTAAAGTCTCATTAGATGCTGGCTTCGATTGTCCGAATCGTGACGGTACAGTTGCTTACGGCGGTTGTACATTTTGCAGTGCCGCTGGATCTGGTGACTTCGCCGGTGATCGCCGCGATGATGTTATAACGCAATATCATGAAATGAAAGAAAAAATGCGCTCTAAGTGGAAAGATGGAAAATGTATCGCTTATTTCCAAGCGTACACAAATACACATGCACCACTTGAAGTGTTAAAAGAAAAATTCGAACCGCTTCTAGCAGAAAAAGACGTTGTCGGTCTTTCTATCGCAACTCGTCCAGATTGTTTACCAGATGATGTTGTTGAATATTTAGCGGACTTAAATAAACGCACATACCTTTGGGTTGAACTCGGTTTACAAACTGTTCACGAACGAACTGCAAACCTTATTAATCGCGCTCACGATTATCCGTCTTACGTGGAAGGCGTAAATAAATTACGTAAGCACGGCATTAAAGTTTGCTCTCATATTATTAACGGTCTTCCACTTGAAGATTACGACATGATGATGGAAACAGCTCGTGAAGTAGCGAAACTTGATGTACAAGGAATTAAAATCCACTTACTTCACTTATTAAAAGGAACGCCAATGGTGAAGCAATATGAAAAAGGACAACTCGAATTCCTTTCTCTTGAGGATTACGTAAGTCTCGTTGTTGACCAACTTGAAATTATTCCAGAAGACGTAATTGTGCACCGTATCACAGGTGACGGCCCACCTGATTTAATGATTGGTCCAATGTGGAGCTTAAATAAATGGGAAGTATTAAATTCCATCGATGCAGAATTTGTACGCCGCGGAAGCTGGCAAGGAAAATATGCAAATGAGGAGAAACAACAATGAAATTAGAACGTGTATTACCGTTTGCTCGCACACTGCTGCAAACGGCTGTTAAAGAAGGCGACTACGCTGTAGATGCAACACTTGGAAATGGTCATGACACTTGCTTCCTAGCTGAAATTGTTGGGGATAGCGGAAAAGTATTTGGATTTGATATTCAAAAAGAGGCGATTGAAAGCTCAACAACTCGTCTAAAAGAAAAAGAACTTTTTGAACGTACTGTTTTAGTTCACGATAGTCACGATACACTTCTATCCGTACTACCAGAAGACGCAAAAGGAAAAGTAACAGGCGCTATCTTCAACTTAGGTTACCTTCCTGGCGGTGACAAGCATATCGTTACAAAACCGAACTCAACAATTTCGGCAATTGAACAATTACTAGAAGTAATGGCACCTGAAGGAATCATCGTCCTCGTCATTTACCACGGACACCCAGAAGGACAAGTAGAACGCGACGCTGTTCTCAAATTTGCAGAAGAGCTAGACCAAAAACAAGCTCACGTACTGCGATATGGCTTCATTAACCAGCAAAATAACCCGCCATTTATTGTGGCGATTGAGAAACGATAAAGTGAAACTTTAATCAATGGGGGGAATCCCCTACTGATTATTAGTTGAACCAATCGGGCATTTATGGGCAGTTTATCCCCCACCTAACTTCTTTGCTCCAACTGAATTTTAAGGTGGGAGTTTTACTGCCCGTTAATGCGGGGTAATATATCAACGATTTTTTCGATATATCGACGATTCGACAAAACATAACAAAAAAAGACGTGCACTCATTGCACGTCTTTTTGTTATTCTCCTATATAATGGATATATACACTATTTAAAGAAAGAAGGATAGAACTTTGCTAGTAGAACTAAGGGGAATTCAAAAGAAGTATGGAAAATCGCTTATACTAGACAACATTGATTTATCCATTCCAGAAGGAGAAGCACTCGCTATTGTTGGCGGGAACGGGACTGGAAAAAGTACTCTACTCAAAATAATTGCAGGCTTTATTTCACCTACGGCAGGGACAATTCAAAGGAAAGAACATATACAAATCGGTTATGTACCTGAACATTTTCCTGAAGGAATTCGTTTTACATTAGAGGATTATCTATTTCATCTCGGCCACATTCACGGTTTATCAACAAAATATGTAAAAGATAAAATTCCGCTGCTTCTTCAATCTTTTCACCTACATCATGCAAGGCATTCCGTTGTACGAAACTTTTCAAAAGGCATGAAACAAAAAACAGGCATTATGCAAGCATTACTTACGGACGTACATTTATTAATTTTAGACGAACCTCTTTCTGGGCTCGATCCGAACTCTCAACAAGAACTAGAACATATTTTACTATCATTAAAACAACAAGGTATATCTATACTCTTCACATGTCATGAAAAACAACTATTAGAAAACTTCGCCGATAGAATTGTGACGTTAACAAATCATACAATTGCAGAAAATATCTCTGCACAAAAAGGAGCAGAACAAGTCTATATTGAGGCAATCGTTCACGAAACATTCTCAGCGATAGAACTACAAAAGCAATCCGGTTTTATACACGTTGCACACAATGCAAATCAAAATCTTATTCAATTACAAATCGAAAAAGAATATACAAACGAAATGCTTCAGTTTTTATTACATAAAAAAGCATCTATCACACTGCTACAACCTAACTTTTAAATCGAAAGAAGGTTTATTATGTTCGCGCTTATTCGTTACCATTTTCTCGACTATACAAAATCGTATAAGTACATCCCTCCTATTGCGATGTACTTTGTGAGCTTGCTTTTTGTATATACATATAAACCGACTCCTATTGTACCGACATATTTAGAAACAGCACTCGCACTTTATTTATTATCTGCCTGGATTACGGTCACAATTTTTCATACTGAAGACCCTGTACAAGAACAAATTACTATTTCTCACACAAATAATATTTCCGCACTATATGTGGGTAAATATATTACGGCTCTTCTCATTTGTACTGTATTATCTTTTATATCCGTAATCTATCCAATTATTTTGCAAATGTTTAATGAAAAAATGACAGTTTCTTTATTTCTAGTCGGATTTCTCTCTCACATGTCTTTCTCTATACTAGGAATTTCAATCGCAACATTATTTACTAGAAATATGATTCAAAAAGCAGGCACTGCTTGGCTTAGCCTTACCTTTATATTGCTTATAACGATCGCATCTATCCGGTTTAAAAAAGAGTTATTATGGTTTTTACCACCTGTCGAAAGCTTTCTAATGCTTGGCCAATACAAATATAATATACTGACTCACACACTATGGCTCACAGCTTGGGCTATCGTATATTCATTTTTATTATTTACCTTATTTCTTTTTATCGTTCGCAAAAAACGTTTTTAATTACATATTAAAGGAGACGAGACAATGATCGGAATACTAGCAGGAATGGGGCCAAAATCAACCGGACCATTCGTCGATACAGTTGTAGCAGAATGCCAAACAATATACGGAGCAAAGCATGATATGGACTTTCCTCATATGATGATTTATTCATGCCCAACACCGTTTTACATGGATCGCCCTATTGATCACGAAGCGATGAAAAAAGCGATTATTGAAGGAGCACAAAAACTTGAAAGTACTGGCGCAAGCTTTATCGCTATGCCGTGCAATACGGCGCATCTTTATTTTAAAGAATTACAGCGTTCTCTTTCTATCCCGATTTTAAATATAGTTGACGAAACGTTAAAAGCAATTCCTGAAACTGCAAAAAGAGTCGCTCTTCTTGCAACGGAAGCGACAGTTCAAGCTGGTATTTATCAAGACGGGATTGCAAAACGGAATATAGAATACATTCATTATGAAAAATGGCAAACGATGATTAATCAAATTATTACGTATATTAAAAGCGGAGAAGTTGAAGAAGCTCGCAAATTATGGAGCGCACTCGTTGTGCAATTGAAGGATGAAGTAGATACCGCAATTATCGCATGTACTGATTTGAATGTGGTGGCGAGTGAGGATTTTGTTGATTCCTCTCAATGTCTTGCGAAAGCGGTTGTTAGGATGTACTTATCAAATATAAAGAGATCTTCATAAACATAAAAAACACTCCTTCTAAAATGTGTTTTCTGTTTAATAAAAATCCCACAAACTTTTAACTTTCTTCACAATTCTTTCAAAGTAATCACACTTAATCTCGCTATATTAAATAAGTAGTTATTCATATAGGGAAGGTTAGGGGAACTGAAAGTATGAAAGTAAATCGTTCGCTTCATTACATTTTTTGGCGTTGGCATTTTTATGCTGGGCTTTTTATTACGCCGCTTCTTATTACGTTGTCACTAAGCGGAATTGGGTATTTATTTCGGGAGGAAGTTGAAGATTTCATCTATAAAGATTTATATTTTGGGAAGAGCGCCCAAACAGAATCTATTTCGATGGCTGATTCTATTTCCTTAACAGAAAAAAAATATCCACATTATAGCGTGGCGAAAATTAGTGAGTTTAATGGGGATTATAATACGAGACTTACGATTACAAATGAATATACAGGGCAACAAAAGTATGTGTATTTAGATAGCAATAATCAAATTGTCGGAGATCAAAACGCAAGTGAAACGTTTGCCAATATAATGCGGGAATTACATAGTTCTCTTTTAGTTGGTGGCACTGTCATCAACTATACTGTAGAACTTGCGGCGTGCTGGACAATCTTTTTAATTGTAACTGGTTTGTATATGAGTATACGACAGTTCAAAAACACACCAGTATCCAATAAGCGAGAAAAAGCAAAACGACGTCATTCTATTATCGGTATTATATTTACAATTCCACTCGTTCTGCTAGTCGCATCTGGATTGCCATGGTCAGGATTTATGGGTAACCAAATTTATAAAATTGCGTCGTCGAATGAATCGCTCGGATATCCGAAATTGTATATGGCGCCGCCTGAATCAAAGGTAAAAGAATTGCCATGGGCAACAAGAAAAGAAGCTCCTCCTGAATCGGATTCAAATGAACCGAAAGCTATTTCTGTCGATGAATTACAAAAAGGAATTGAAATAAAGAAGCCATACGTTATCTCACTACCAGCTGATCCGAAAGGTGTATTCACTGTTTCGAAATCGAGCGGTTCTGGTATTACAGGTATGCATGTTGCACCAAATGAAGAGATAACAGCTTACTTTGATCAATATAGCGGAAAGCTTATTTCCAAAACGGACTATCGTGATTATGGATTACTTGCACAATGGTTCACTTACGGCATCCCGCTTCATGAAGGACATTTATTTGGATGGCCAAATAAAATATTATGCTTACTAACAACATTATCTCTACTACTTCTTATTTATTACGGAGTAAAAATGTGGTTAGCAAGAAAGCCGAAAGGAAAATTAGCAGCACCTCCAAAACAAAGAGATAAGAACAGTATATTCGTTTTCTTTATCATGATGGTTATACTGGGCGCTGTCATGCCTTTATTTGGATTATCTGTATTAGTGATTTTTGCGATTGAACTTCTTATATATGTATTTTCAAAAATACAATCATAATGAAAAGAAAACCACTCTACATGAGTGGTTTTCTTCATCACTGCGCTGTTTTCTTTCGGTACATCTTCCCGTTCCAATAGAAGAATCGTGAAGTAAGGCCTCCGTACTTTACAATGCGCCGTGCCATTTTATGCATATTCTTTTGTGCTGATACTTTTTGATCTGATAAATAAATACCAAGTAACCCTCGGCTTATAAGGCGATGAAACTTCGCATGAGGCAAATCACCAATGCTCTTCTCCGCTTCTTCTACAAAATGTTTCATACGATCTAATATCGCTTGCTCGTTTTCGTAATAACTACAGAAATTCAAATCTCCGCCTATACGGTCTTCTTCTTGATCAATGAAATAATCAAGTAAGATATGAAGCCCTTGTACGTAAGGGAAGTATCCTTGTCTAATTTTCGCAATATCTTCATCATGTAATTCATCATGAAAGGCATATGCGACAAGACAGAAGATTCCAAGCGTAGAACCGGCACATGCTGAAAATTCAAACCAACTCATCTCTGGTAAGTTTTCTTTATGCGCTTCAAACCACTTTTGTAATCGTGGTTCTCTTTCTTCTAATTTTACATGTTTATGAATTTGTAAATCACAATAATAACAAGCAAGTTCATGAAGAACAGGAGCAATTTTGTCATAGTGCTTCGTTTTCTTTAAAACATCTTGGCATGTTTCAACAAGTTCATCTAAATAACCACCATCATCTTGATCATCACGATAACGATAATAATTACCGCCGCCTTCTACTTCAGGTGATAATGCCATTAACATCGATTCATGCAGTGCGGCAAAATCATTTGGATCAAGTGATGTACTGCGATCACATAAATTATCTAAATAGTCGCTGATCGTTTGATACGCTACGATAAAACGAATACATTCTTCTCGGTGTTCATTTGCTAGCAGAGCTAAAATGCCACCGCCCTCACAATGAAACGTTTTATGCTCAATACTTGCGATTGCCTGACTATGAAGCTCATCGTTCGGAATATGGTAGGCACGCTCTTTCCACATCGCTAGCTCATGGTGTACAACCGGAAACACATCACGGTATACTTTCGCCATGAGCGTTATGGGATTACTCGGTACGTTCACTTCTTCCTTCATCTCCTCTATTAAATGTACAAATAATGATTTATTTGTTTGTTTTTACTATATTATTGACATGCATTTCAGTAAATGACTGAATATAACTCAAAATTTCATCACGCTCATACTCATTTAATAGCTCGTGATAACAATTCGGCCATTCTTTAAAAGCCTTATCACTTATTTTAACATTATCAAACCAAGTGCGGACACGTGTTTTATCTACAAGTTTATCCTCACAAGCTTGCATTAGCAAGAGCGGAACATCTGGAAAATCATCTATTTTTTTATGAGCAATTTCGATAGACTTAATCAATTCACTATACCAACGTACTGATACTTTGCGCAAGAACAAAGAATCATTCTCCATTGCATCTCTCACTTCATGGTTACGTGTTGACATTTCCACCGTAAGATTCGTTGCAAATTGCAATTTTGGAGCCACAACATTTAATATTTTTGAAGCAAATTGAAGCGGAGCAGAGGGTCCAGTCACTACCCCTAAACAAGGCGAACTCAAAATAATACCCTCTACATCTTCTCTCTTCGTTTCTTGCATCATACGAATGACAATAAGACCACCCATACTATGACCGAATAGAAAAATAGGTAACCTATACTTTCTTGCTTCTTTCACCCATAATTTAACTTCCTCTATGTATTCATCAAATGAATCAATATGTCCTCTATTTCTTGAAGTCGTTCCATGTGACGGAAGATCCCCCATCACGACGTGGTAGCCGATATGATTCCACATTTCCGCAACGGCTTCGTAACGTCCGTGATATTCCATTGCGCCGTGCACAATAACAATGACAGCCTTTGCTTCCTCCGCTTCATAATTCCACATACGGCTCTCCTCCATTTCACTCTTTCTCATAATTTGATACACTAAAACTAGTCTCTAGGAAAGGAAGACTTTACATGATATATCCTTACAAAGAAAAAAATCCGAAAATTGCGAGTAGTGCTTTTATCGCTGACTATGTTACGATTACAGGCGATGTTTCCGTTGGCGAGGAATCAAGTATTTGGTTTAATACAGTCATCCGTGGTGATGTGTCACCGACAATCATTGGAGACCGAGTAAATGTACAAGACCAATGTACACTTCACCAAAGCCCGCAGTATCCTCTTATTTTAGAAGACGACGTAACAATTGGGCATCAAGTCATTTTACATAGTTGCCATATTAAGAAAGATGCTTTAATTGGAATGGGATCTATTATATTAGATGGTGCTGAAATTGGCGAAGGAGCTTTTATCGGCGCTGGAAGCCTCGTTTCACAAGGAAAGAAAATTCCACCAAACACGTTAGCTTTCGGTCGTCCCGCGAAAGTCATTCGTGAATTAACAGAAGAAGACCGTAAAGATATGGAGCGTATTCGCACGCAATACGTTGAAAAAGGTCAATATTATAAATCATTACAGAAGTAAATTTCCGCTGCCATAAGATTGGCAGCTTTTTTTATATAAAATCTAACTTTTTCTTTACAAAACATTATTACTCCCTCAACAAAATCTTATTAAAATAAAAGCTAATATCTCCATATATATGTAGATGAGGGAGGAGAATTTTCATGAAGGTCAGTGGATTATATAAAATAGAATGTTACATTTTCAGAGGAATTAACCGCTACTTTGATCAAAAAACATTAAATATCTTTTTCAGCAATATTACTCATATCGGTGGCGCGACTTTCTCCATCGCACTCACACTTTTCTTTTTAATTTTCGCAAAGGGAACTTTGCATCAAGCTGCAATTGCAACTGCTATTTCGTTAGCAATTAGCCATATTCCTGTGCAAATATTAAAAAGGTGGTATCCGCGAAAACGTCCTTATTTAACAATTCAGGATGCAAAATATCCAGTCCATCCATTAAAAGACCACTCTTTCCCGTCTGGTCATACAACAGCCGTTTTCTCTGTCTTCATTCCATTTATTTGCTATAATCCAAGCTTACTTGCTTTCCTATTACCGTTAGCATTATGCGTCGGTATTTCACGTATTTATTTAGGACTTCACTATCCGTCAGATGTATTCGTCGGTATGTGCCTTGGCACTTGCTCTGGCATCATCTCTTTTTATCAATTCATCCCACTTTTCACATAAAGGAGTGATATGATGAGAGTCGCCATTTTTACCGATACTTTTACGCCACAAGTTAACGGGGTTGCGAAAACGTTAGAGCGATTAACACAATATTTTCAGAAAGAACAGATCGCCTATTCTGTTTTCGCCCCTCAGCATACAGCTGAAGATAATTTTGTAGCGAATGTGAATAAGATGAGAAGTATCCCGTTAACAATATTATATCCAGAATGTCGTTTTTCTTTTCCTACTCCGCGCATTAAACGGGAACTACTTTCCTTTAAACCTGACATTATTCACATTGCCACACCTTTCAACATGGGACTTTGTGGATTGTATTATGCAAAAAAGTTAAACATCCCAGTTGTCGGTTCTTATCATACTGATTTCGATGCCTATTTACGTTATTACAAAATCGAATTCCTCTCCAATATGCTGTGGAACTATTTAAAATGGTTTCATAGTCATATGCAAAAAAATTTTGTACCTTCCTTTGAAACATTACATCAATTAAAAAACAAAGGCTTTCAGACCCTCTCTATATGGGGACGTGGTGTAGATTGCACACTCTTTCATCCTGCTTACAATACAGACCTATTCCGAAAAAAATATAATATTACAGCGAAGTATGTCCTTTCCTATGTTGGACGAATTGCTCCTGAAAAAGATATTGATACGCTGCAACACCTTATCGTTAAAACAGCACATACTCGAAACGATATTCATTGGCTCATTGCAGGAGATGGTCCTCTAGCAACAAGTTTACGTGAAGCTGTTCCGAAAACAAATATCACTTTTACTGGCTATTTACAAAGTGCAGATTTAGCTGAAGCATATGCTTGTTCTAACATAATGGTGTTTCCATCAGCTACTGAAACATTCGGAAATGTCGTACTTGAATCACTCGCATGCGGTACACCTGTCATTGGTGCAAATAGTGGCGGGGTTAAAAATATTATTACAGATGGAAAAACGGGAGTTCTTTGTCCGCCTAAAAATGAAGATGCATTTCTATCATCCATTTATTTTTTATTACAAAATGCAGAAAAACTTGAGCAGATGGGAATAGCAGCTTCATCTTTTGCGAAATCAAAGAGCTGGGATGAGATCTTTCGTGGCTTGCTTAACCAATATGAAGAAGTCCTTCAGCATAACGCATCAGAGTTGCTTGCTTAAATAGAAAAACTCCCTTCAAAAAACGAAGGGAGTTTATTACATGGTCATAAATTTTAGTTTAATAAATGATACATAAGGTTAAGCATTGTTTTATTTCTATATTAATTATACCAAAAATAAACATAACTAAACAGACTTGTAATAAAAACCCATAAAAATTAATATATGGTTATACAGTATTTTAACTGTATAATGATTTTAAAAATTCCCTTTAAAATCAACTTACTCACATACCTTTATACAGCAATTGTTCCCCAATTCTGTATATCAAAAAACCTTTCATTCATTTGAAAGGTCTTTTTGAGCCTGCACATATTCTTCTTTCGTATTTACATTTATAAACCAATCCGCATTCGCTTGTACATCTTCTCCAGAAACATATTTCACATTACATTGTGATAAAAGCTGGCCCACACTTCTTTTTTCTTCCTGAAGTAAAGCATAAATCTTTTCTTTCACGCGGTTGTGATACGCTGCAAGTAACGGTTGTTTTCTTCCATTAATAATAGGTACAACCGCATCATATTCATTGCTCGTTTGCTCTAATAAAATGGTAAACCATTCATGCGAAACATTTGGCGCATCGCAAGGCATAATAGCGTACCAATCTGCTTCTATGTATTCCATACCTGATACAATGCCGGCCAGCGGTCCATTCCCTTTATAGTGCGGGATATCCTCTATAACAGGAACTTGTACGAATTGCTCTACTCGCTCTTTTATATCAGTACGGCTAATTACTACAATGTCTTGCAAAGTATTTCCCATCACTTTCACAATATGCTCAACAAAAGTAGTTCCCTTCCAAATTGCTAACGCTTTCGGCTCACCAAACCTACTCGACATACCACCCGCTAATACAATCCCAGCACACTTACTCATTGGCGATGCAGCTCAAATGTAATATGGCCTAATTCCGGTAAAATTAATTTATTCATCGCAAGTCGAACCGCTCCGCTAGACCCTGGCATCGAGAAGACTACTTTGCGCCCAATTGTACCACCAATCGCTCTACTTAACATTGCGCTGCTTCCGATATCTTCTAAATAACTAATCATACGGAACAGCTCACCAAATCCAACAATTTCTTTATCTAATAACGCTGATACTGCTTCAATTGTGACATCGCGTTTCGTAATACCAGTACCGCCATTTGTTAATACAACATCTACATCTTCCTTATGATAACCAGCTAACACTGCTTGCTGAATACTTTCTTTATCATCTTTTACAATTTCATAAGAAGTTACTTTATGTCCTGCTTCTTTTAACAATTCATGTAATAGTTGTCCGCTCTTATCTGTTTCTTCCGTACGTGTATCGGAAATCGTAACAATCTTGCAACGCACTTCTTTTGGAGCTTGTTTTTTATGTTCAGTTACACTCATTTTTTATCTTTCCTTTCTTAAAGACTTTTCTTCATTTTATCATACATACCTTTACACAATTATGCATGAAACCAATCATGCGCCATGATACAATATAAGTATGCTAACCCACAAAAAGGAAAGTGCACTTTCTTATACTCCTAGACTACACATCTTTAGCTACTCTTTATATTTTCTACATAATAGAATTCAATTTTAAAACTTGTACTAAAAAATAAATTGGAGGTCTACATAGTATGGAACTTTATAAAAAATTAACAACAACATTTATCCTCTTATTCATCGCTTCAATCACTGTCGGCTTTTCCTTAAAAGGTGCAATTCCATACGCTACATTAGTAAGTATTATATTCGCGACACTATTTTTACTAAGTAGTGCCTTTTGCGCAAGTAAAGCACGTCAAATGAAAGGTTGATTACATATGTTCAAAAAGAAATCAATCTTTTGTAAATCATGTAAAACAGAAATACAAACGTATGAAAAAGCGTGGATTCATATGCCCATTCCGGCGAATGGCATGACGAATATGAAAAAGTATATTGAATTAGAAGGACAAATTTATTGTAGTTCGTGTGTTGAGATAATGAACAAAAACCAATAAATACAAAAGGGGTGTTTACATTGTTTGAATCAAACCGTATCCAGTTACGAAAGTTTTCCGAAGATGATATTCTAACATATTATAAATGGCATAATGATGTAGACGTTATGAGTTCAACTACACTCACTCTTGATAAATATTCCTTTCAAGACACAGAAAAACTTTGCCAGCAATTTATTCATTCTTCGAACTCTAAGAGCTATATCATTGAAGAAAAAGCTACGCATCTTCCAATTGGTATTACTTCTTTAATTCATATTGATTCGTATAATCGAAACGCTGAATGCATTATTGATATTGGTAAAAAGGATTACTGGGGGCAAGGTTATGGGCAGGAAGCTTTAACCCTATTATTGGATTATGCATTTTTAGAATTAAATTTACATCGCCTTTCTTTACGAGTATTTTCTTTTAACGATAGAGCAGTTAAATTATATAAATCACTTGGTTTTCAACATGAAGGAACTTGTAAAGAAGCTATATTCCGCAACGGCACTTGGCATGACATTGAACTCTTCGCTTTATTCCAACGTAATTATAAATAAAAAAAGCTTTGCGCTCACCGCGCAAAGCTTTTTTTCATATATTATAGACCAGCTTGCTCTTTTAAAGCTGCAGCTTTGTCTGTACGTTCCCATGATAGATCTACATCAGTACGTCCGAAGTGGCCGTAAGCTGCTGTTTGTTTGTAAATTGGGCGACGTAAGTCTAGCATTTTAATAATACCAGCTGGGCGAAGATCGAAGTTGTTACGAACTAGTTCTACTAGTACGTCTTCAGATACTTTACCAGTGCCGAATGTATCAACTGAAATTGATACTGGTTGTGCTACACCGATTGCGTATGCAAGTTGTACTTCTGCTTTTTCAGCAAGACCAGCTGCTACGATGTTTTTCGCAACATAACGAGCTGCATATGCTGCAGAACGGTCAACTTTCGTTGCATCTTTACCAGAGAATGCACCGCCACCGTGGCGAGCGTATCCACCATAAGTATCAACGATGATTTTACGTCCTGTTAAACCAGCATCACCTTGTGGTCCACCAATTACGAAGCGGCCAGTTGGATTAATGAAGAATTTCGTTTCTCCATCCATTAATTCTGCTGGTACTACAGCTTTAATTACGTGCTCTTTTAAATCGCGATCGATTTCTTCCCATGTAACATCTGGGTGATGTTGTGTAGAAATTACGATAGTATCAACACGTACTGGTTTACCATTTTCATCATACTCAACTGTAACTTGCGTTTTTCCATCTGGACGTAAGTATGATAATGTATCATCTTTACGTACTTCAGTTAAACGGCGAGCTAATTTGTGAGCAAGCGAGATTGGAAGTGGCATTAATTCTTGTGTTTCATTACATGCAAAACCAAACATTAAACCTTGGTCTCCTGCACCAATCGCCTCAATCTCAGCGTCAGTCATTTGACCTTCGCGTGCTTCTAGCGCTTGGTCAACACCCATAGCGATGTCAGCGGACTGCTCATCGATAGATGTTAAAACAGCACAAGTTTCTGCATCGAATCCGTATTTTGCGCGTGTGTAACCAATGCCTTGAATTGTTTCACGAACGATTTTCGGAATATCTACGTAAGTAGAAGTCGTAATTTCCCCCGCTACCAATACTAAACCAGTTGTTACAGTTGTTTCACAAGCTACACGTGCATTTGCGTCTTTTGATAAGATCGCATCTAAAATTGAATCAGAAATTTGGTCACAAATTTTATCTGGATGTCCTTCAGTTACAGACTCAGATGTGAACAGATGACGTTTTTTTGTCATGTGGTAAACCTCCCTACAGTAATTGTATATATTGTACGGAACTCATCCTTAATTTGCCACAAACTGCGACATACATTTATTCTCCCACACAAGCATACAGAAAAACCTTTCCTACTTTACATAGAGGAAAGGTTTAATTTGCTACTTGCATACTGCTTTTTGCCCTTCGCTCTTATCGTTCGAGACCTGTAGCCTCGCACAGGTTTTAGCACCTATTCACCTGCATTTATCAATACAAGTGAGGTTGCTGGGCTTCATCGGGCCTGTCCCTCCGCCAGCTCGGGATAAGAGAGTATCCGTCCCAACCTATACTAAAGAAATGCTATTCATTTGTCAATTAATATTCACATTTTCCTGAAAGTTTTTCTCAATACGCCTGAAATGAAATATTAATAGGGAAATAATGCATTCACACAAACAAAAAGAAATAAATAGTATACATTATTTATATAATTGTGTTATACTCTTGTTGGGGATTACGAGAAATATTTCATTAAATGAAAAGGATGGTATATAAATATGAGTACTGTGAATGTCCAAATTGGTTTACACGAATTATTGAACGGAAGCAATGCACAGATTCAACTAAGTGTTCCGCAATTAGTGGAAAAAGTATTAATGCGAAATGAAGGGAAATTAACTTCTACTGGTGCCGTTTCTGCTTCAACAGGAAAATATACAGGACGTTCTCCTAAAGATAAATTTATTGTGAAAGAAGCATCGGTTGCTGACAAAATTGCTTGGGGAGCTGTGAACCAACCGATTTCTGAAGAACATTTTAATAAATTATATACTAAAGTTTTAGAATACTTAAAAGAAAAAGAAGAGTTATTCGTCTTCAAAGGATTTGCAGGCGCTGACCGCAATTACCGCCTACCAATTCAAGTTATTAACGAATATGCATGGCACAATTTATTTGTACATCAATTATTCATTCGTCCAACTGAAGAAGAATTAACGACTCATGAATCAGAGTTCACAATTGTTTCTGCACCGAATTTCAAAGCTGATCCAGCTGTTGACGGTACAAACTCCGAAGCATTCATTATGGTTTCATTCGAAAAACGAATCGTATTAATTGGTGGTACAGAATACGCTGGAGAAATGAAAAAATCAATCTTCTCTATTATGAACTTCTTATTACCTGAACAAGATATTCTTTCTATGCATTGTTCTGCAAACGTAGGTGAAGAAGGCGATGTAGCATTATTCTTCGGTTTATCTGGAACAGGTAAAACAACATTATCTGCTGATCCAAACCGTAAATTAATTGGTGATGATGAGCACGGTTGGTCTGATAACGGTGTATTCAATATTGAAGGCGGTTGCTACGCGAAATGTGTAAACCTTTCTCACGAGAAAGAACCACAAATTTTCGATGCAATCACATTTGGATCTGTTTTAGAAAACGTTATCATTAATGACCAAACGCGTATCGCAGACTATAACGATACTACTTTAACAGAAAATACTCGTGCTGCATACCCTATGCATGCGATCGACAATATCGTACTGCCAAGTGTTGCTGGACACCCAAATACAATCATTTTCTTAACTGCTGATGCATCTGGCGTATTGCCTCCAATCAGTAAGTTATCAAAAGAACAAGCTATGTATCATTTCTTAAGTGGTTACACTAGTAAACTAGCAGGAACAGAGCGCGGTGTTACATCTCCGCAAGCAACATTCTCAACTTGCTTCGGTTCACCATTCTTACCACTTGATGCATCTCGCTATGCTGAAATGCTTGGTGAAAAAATTGAGAAACACGATGCGAAAGTATTCTTAGTAAACACTGGCTGGACTGGTGGCGAATACGGCGTTGGTAAACGTATGAACTTAGGTTACACTCGTGCAATGATTCAAGCTGCATTAAACGGTGAACTTGCGAAAACTGAAACAGCTAAACATGACATCTTCGGTCTTGAAGTTCCACTTCACGTACCAGGTGTACCTGACGAAGTGTTAATGCCTGAACAAACTTGGGCTGATAAAGCTGCTTACAAAGCAAAAGCAATCGAACTTGCAAATGAATTCAAAGCTAACTTCAAAAAGTTCGACAGCGTATCTGAAGACATTATTAACTTAGGCGGTCCAATCGCTTAAATTAAAACTTTCTGTTGAAATAACCCTTTACTCATATGAATAAGTGTCGTGTAACCGTAAAGTTTCGCGTACTCACCGACAAAACCCAATGCGGCTTAACGGTTTATACACACTTACATAAAAAAGAAGCTTACGTGAAAACGTAAGCTTCTTTCTATATCTTCTCTCTTCATCTATGACTTACCTCGATAAATTACAGAAAATTCATTTTATAATCATTCGTTTTCATTTTTTTTATGATACAATTTACATATACAGGAAAGGGTGAGACTTATGAAAAATTTTTCTCGTACAGGAAAAGTTTTATTCGGTTACGGAGCGATCCAACTATTTTGGGGACTTGTGATGCTTAACGTTAATTTATTTCAACATACAAGTGAAACGATAAAATATATTATTCTAATTACCGGAATAATTTGTTGTATTATATCCAACTTTTTTAAAGAACCTCAAAGTCATACTAATACGTAATTTCATGTTAACTTAATGGAAGCGGAAACCTGCATTTTATGCAAAGTTACACTTCCTGTTGTAATATCATCACTTATCCCAGAATAAACCGATTTTCACATAGCCAAATTATGGATTCGGATATATAAATTATATCCCTACTCGCTACATCTCTCTGTTTTCACACCACATGGGGCCAAAAAAGTCCCCGACCGCTTCTATCCGTGGCTGGATCATCTATTCCATCTAAAAAGAAGTCTTTTATCTTTTTTAGCTCTTTGTTAGTTCTTTCTCATCTTTCATGCTATAGTATCCTAAATTAACAACGATTAAGAAATAACCACCCATAATCCCTACTGCAAATGCCCACATAACCATGTGGTGCTCAATTTCGTACATAATAATAGCACCCAAAATGGCAGCTGCAAAACGGTTAAACATACCGAGTGTCGGTGCTTTCGTCTTCTTTACAATACTATCTCCAAGCTTCTCAATTCTTCTCCCTAAAAGCCAAACGCAATACATACTTACAATAAGCCCAATTCCAGCACCTAAAAAGTGTGCTGAAAACGGTGTTAACATCCATCCTAGTAACAAAATACCTAGTATATAATACGATTGGATTTTAAATGATCTTAGTGACATACTAATCATGCTGTACCTCTCTTCATTCGTTCTTATCTATCCAACAAAAAATTTCTTTCAAATTCATATTCCTTACATCTATTTCACTCAAATTAAAAACAACATAAACAGTATGTTTATGTTGTTTAAATATTTTTAGGAAATAATATTATACAAGATTTCAAACATCATATCCTCATATTTTGTGACGGTTTTTCAAACTTTTTTCGTCCATTTATGAAAAAAATGATATCAATCTATGAACATACGGATATGATGTAATAAGCACACAAATAAAGGGGGCGTCTAATGATTTATTTTTTAATGGCTCTCATTCACATCATTATCCCTGCACTTATTGGACTTTCATTGTATTGGTACACGAAAAACCATAGCATTTTTTACGCTGTCCTCGGTGTTCTTCTTCCAGGTATTATTCTTATTACACTCTTCCGTATTCCATTTTTAAACTTAATTCCACTTATTACTGCTATCTTATTTCTCATCTTCTTACCAAAAATAAAAAAATAGGAAAGCAGATCATAGGTGATCTGTTTTCCTATTTTGATATAGGTTCCCCTGCAATAGAATGAACTTTTACTTTCTCCGATTTCACAAACCATAGACCAACAAAAATGATAATTCCACCGATGATTTGTTGAAACGATACATATTCATTTGCCCAGACAGCTGCAAATAGAACCGCTACAAGCGGCGTTATATACATATATACCATCGTATGTGACGCCCCAATTTTTTGAACACCAACATACCACATTACTAGACCAAATACTGTTACAAAGAAAATAGAATATAGTAAAGCAAATAGTGTCATTTCGTGAGTAATGTGAAATGGCATGACAAACACATGTGGACCACTTAACAATAATAGCGGAATCGCACCGACTAATGCAGACCATGCTGTAACACGTAATGCTGAATATTTTTTAATTAATGGTCCTGCTAAAACAGGATAAAGTCCCCAGCATATTGATGTAATAAGTCCAATTCCATTGCCATAAAAAGAACTAGTAAGCGAATGTCCTGCTACTAAAACTAATGCTGCACCAACAAAGGCAGTCATAGAACCGATTAACTTTCGAGAAGAAAACTTTTCTTGTTTCAAGAAAATCGCAAATGCAGTTGTAAAAATAGGTGAAATAGAAATGAGTAAAGAGGCATTTGTAGCAGATGTATATTTGACAGTTTCCATAAATAACGTTTGATACAGTACAATACCTACAATGCTAACGATAATTAATCTAGGTATATCCTTTCGCTCCATATAAACCGACTTCTCAATAAAAAAGGTAAGGAGTAACAGAAGCGGTGCCGCCGCCATCATGCGAAGTGCAGTAAACTCAATTGCTGTAAATTCTAAAAGTCCATACTTCGCAATTGTATAGTTAATCCCCCAAATAATAACAACACTCAAAATTAACAACTCAATTCCCCATCTTCTCATGCGTATCCCCTCCGCAAAGAAGATTATACAGAAAATTCAATTATATGTACATTTCATTATGTGAAAAAATCTTTTTATTATATGAAACGTTTTGGTAAATGAAATTATATCGACGATTTTCTGAATATATCGGCGCAACTCCATTTATATCGGCGATTTTCTGAATATATCAGCGCAACTCCATTTATATCGGCGATTTCCCAAATATATCGACTTATCGACAAAAATCGACAATAATAGCGACTTATAAAATAAAAAAGGTGATTCCAAAATACATTTTGGAATCACCTTTCCTTTACTATATTCGAACGTGTAACTTCATATTTGGATTATAAAACTGGCTTGGGCTCTTTAACTGAAAAGTTCCTCCACCTTCATGCCAATCAACAGTTAACTTATCATCCATAAATACAAGCTTTGTACGATCAGCGATAAAGTTCATTGTGCTTGATTCAATATCCACATCGCGCTCATCTTTCTCTGCTACAGCTACTAAATCGATAATTCCGCTCATAACACAACCGCAACCTTCATTATCGTAAAATAACTTTATATATTTCGCTTCACTTGGAATCGTATCCATAATCTTTTTATATGCTGCTTCTGTTACAGTAACGTACATACGTTAATCTTCATCCTCTCTTCTCTTATCAT
The DNA here is from genome assembly GCF_003946765.1 of Bacillus sp. 2D03. Taxonomy (NCBI): domain Bacteria; kingdom Bacillati; phylum Bacillota; class Bacilli; order Caryophanales; family Bacillaceae; genus Bacillus; species Bacillus sp. 2D03. The sequence goes on from NZ_RPSJ01000001.1 coordinate 798,369, forward strand.
TCATATATTGTATCACCATTTTTCTTAAAAGTTATATACAGAAAATTAAGACTAATATACAATGTATGTGATAAAGTTTCAGCAATCGAGCTTTTATGAATAGTTCATGCAGAAGAAAGGAGGTTTACTATCCGTGTTCAAACTACAACGATATCCTATGTTATTAGGGTCTATTGGGTAGTTTCTTCATTTCTAGCGGAATACTGTTACAGCATGTACTTCCCTATTCTCATTCTATCGGCTGGATTCTAGGTTTTATTTGTTACCTATCCGCTTCTTATTTTACTACGAAGAATACAAACAACTCATAAAGCAAGAATCATCTTAAGGAGGATTATCAAACATGCCAGCCTTAAAAAAAATAGAGCAATCACTCAATCACTTATTCCAAATTGAAAAATACGGAAAAGATAGTGCCTTTAGTCGATTTATCCCAGCCGTATATGATCCTATCAAATTTCCTTGGCAACAATTTTTCGACGCAAATTTTGTAGATTTATTTAACGGCCTTATGATGCACGGATCTGAAAATGTAAACAAAGTATTTTTAGCTGTATTCCCTACAGATGACGTTCTTGAAACATTCATTTCACAATCCACATCTGGTGATTTACTCTTTATGCACCATCCCCTTGTAATGGAGTGTGGTGATCCGCTTGGAAGATCAGGTCGCGGTTTCATACCAATTCCTGAAAAATATTTGCAAGGAATAAAAGAAAAACAACTTTCTATATATACATGTCACGTACCAATGGATTTTCATCAAACGCATGGAACGAGTATTTCAATTGCAAAAGCATTAAACGCTACTGTAGTGGACGACTTTGCATATGGAGGTCCAGAACAAGAACCAATTGGCCTTATTTGTGAAATAGATGAAACATCAACAGAAGCACTCCAAAAACATCTAAAACAACTCTTCCAGATTCCTTACACAGACTTCGAAGGTAAACGACATGATTCCATTAAAAAAATCGCAATTATCGCTGGGTGTGGCGATGTTGTATCTTTAATGAAGGAAGCAGAAGAAAAAGGTGCTGAAGCATATATTACAGGAGAAATCCATTGCCATATCGACAATGATTACGGCCGACATAAATACTCGCTCATTATGGATTATGTAAAAGAAACGAATATGTCTCTAATTGGTGTGTCACACTCTGCCTCTGAATATTTAGTGAAAGAGACATTGATGTATGATTGGTTTAAAGAAAATTTTGATGTGGATGTTATTTTGCTTCCGCAGGAGAAATGGTGGCTCTAACGCTATCATTTTTTAAATTTATATACACAATACAATCGCCCACAGAAAAATAGAGAAATGTGAAAGCACCACCTGTACCAACGTAAATGCTTTCGTTGTGCCGGAAAACGAACCTACTGGTAGCACCGAGTTTACTGGTGCTACCAGTATTACAGCATGAATATATATTCTATTTTTCTAATCACTGACATATAACAATTCATTTCATAAAAAAAGACCCGAGATTCGGGTCAACAAATAGAAATATAAATGAACTACAACAAATAACAGACAAAGCCATTATATATTTTTCATAGTAAAACATCCATTATTTTCTTTTTACACTATCAATATATTATTTTTCGTTATAGTCCTCTTTTTTAGAACGTCTACCTAAGAAGAACACAAAAACATTACTTCCAAATAAGTGATGTTTTTTCTATTTAATGCAGTGGTAACATAACCTCAACCGTTGTTCCAACCCCAACTTCACTTTCAAAACTCATTTTACCATTGTGGTCTTTAATAATTTTTTCTGTAACTACTAAACCTAGACCAGTTCCTGTTTCTTTCGTTGTATAAAAGGCTTCATTTAACTTTGGAATTTTATCTTTCGGAATACCACATCCCTCATCTTTCACTTGAACGATGATTCCATCTTTTACAGTAACTTTAATCGTAATTGTTCCCCCAACTGACATTGCTTCAATTGCATTTTTGATTAAATTAAAAAAGACCTGTTTTAATCGTTTTTCATCACATGTAATGGACGGTAAGTCTTTACTGTAAATACCTTGTATGTGGACTCCTTGTTTTAAAGCAGGCTTTTCCATAACTCGAATAACATAAGAGATAATTTCTTGTATGTTATGAGTTTCTGATTCTAGTGATTTAGATTTCTCAAATCCACTAAGTTCTGTAGCAATTATATGAATCCGATCTACTTCTTGTTTCATAATATCACTATAAATTTTATCCTCTGGATGCTTGTCTGCCTGTTTATTCACAAGTTTTTTTAAGTTTGCTAAAGGTCTTCTAATCTTATAACCAATAACCGTTGCCATTTTTCCAACAGCTGCTAGTTTTTCTGTCTGTTTTATTTCTTTGTCCATCATCTCAAGCGTACGAACGTAAGACTGAACCCTCAAAAATATAATCCAACATATAATAGTAAATACACTATATAATGCCATTGGGATTAAAACGAGAGAAGATTGAATAATGATTCCTGTAAGAGCGTACTTCCCGACAAGTATCGCTGGAACTAACCAGAAATATCTTTTGTTCACAAAGATTGGTGCGAACAAAATAAAAAATACTTCTACTATATTTCCACCGTCAAATTCCGCATCGCTACCATAATAAATCATAATGTTATGGATACAATCTAATACATTATAGCCAATTAGAATAATATACTTTACCACAAAAACATTCTTCCATTTCATAAAGTATATTCCAATGCAAAACAATACTACCGTCAAAAGGTAAAGCCATAAACCTAAACCATCTTCAAACTTTCCTACGCCTTCTTGCTCTCCCGCGATTAAAGGTACGATAAATTCATAGGCAAGATCATACACAAAAAATATAATAAAAAATAAACTTAAAAATACTTTCAATGCCTTTATTTCTTCATTTTTAAATATATAGCCTTTATTCATATGGTAACTCCTAGCTTTTCTTCCACTTGGATTTCAGTATTTCCACACTTCCTTGGGAGAATGATGTCTATTCTCGTTCCAGTATCTCTTTCACTTGAAATATGCAGCTCACCAAGGTGCTCGGCGACAATTCGATTCGCTACCGTAAGTCCCAGACCAGTTTTATCTTGTTTCGTTGTATAAAAGGCTTCTGTAACACGGGTTAAGTTTTCTTGCTTAATACCATGACCATTATCGATTACGCTGATTATTACATATTCTTTCCCTTTATTCTCTAATTGTAAATGTAATATGCCACCTTGTTCCATTGCCTCTAAAGCATTTTTTATCGTATATAAAAAGACTCCTCTTATTTTTCGTTCATCACATTCAACTTCTATTGTTTTTTCTTCCACATTAGAAATAAACTGCACGTTTAATTCATTCATTTTTCCGCGAAGACTTGTTATTACTTGTAATACAATTTTTCCTACATCATGTTTCTTATAAATAGAAGGTTTGCATGTAGCAACTTCCATCAACTCACTTATCATATTATTCATATTTTCTATTTCAAAAATCATACGTTTATAAATAGGATCCTCTTCATGCTTCTCTCGTTGTAATTGCGTAAATCCTTTTAATGAAGCCAGTGGATTTTTAATTTCATGTCCAACAGTCGCTGCCATTTTTCCGATTACTGCTAATTTTTGTGATTCACTAGCAATCGCAATACTTTCCTTTACAGCTGAAAGATATTGTAAAAATCGATTTAAAATGATATATGCAGCTATTAACATAAGCGTACACATAATAAGGAACATAAATGCTTTTATTTCCTCTAATACAAATAAATAAATTAAATATTTTCCTAAAATAGAGGAAAGCAAAAACACATAAAATTTTTTATTTAAAAATATGGGTACAAAGAAAATGAGAATAATTTCTATTATATTTGTCGCATCAAACGCCGCCTTATTATAAAAAATATACGAAACTATATTAGCGATTTCTATCCCTATGTATGCAAATATCCATGCATATTTAACAAGGTTTGCCTTCTCTTTTTTCAGTAAATATATATTCACGCATAGTATTGCTACTCCGCAAATAACTTGCCATATTATGTTGTATCCCTTATCCATTATTGATTTATCTTCTAATACGATTGCATAGAAAATTTGATATACAATAACAATGACATATAACACCCATAAAAGGATTTTTGCATTCCTTTCTTCTTCTTTATATGATAGAAAACTTTCTTTCACTTCAACACCCCTTCAAAATAACATCTCAAAGAATACCATTTATTATAATAAATGATTTTCATAGACAAACAAAGATAAATCGAACATTTGAGGAAAATCATCCCAACGATGCAATACCTTCATGCTATATACAAGCATAAAAAATGTAAACAATAATACGTATATTATGGGAGGTGTTTTTTATGGATGGCAAAAAAATAAAAAGACCGAACAACTCCAATCTTTCATGCGTGAAAATGAAGGAAAAGAGATGAAAACTCTTTAACTGCCAGTGATCGTTTCCGAACGATTAGGCATAGTGCAGGGAAATGATACTTTCTTAACAGGCTCACCACTCCTTTATGATGGATTACTTCTTATCGGCGGAAAGATGGAGGATCATTCTCTTAACAAAGCAAGTTCATTTTTCGTAGAATCATATAATCGCTTTAAGCCGATTGGCTCCTTCCAAAACTGCTCTTCTATTATTCAATCTTTAAATATCGAAGGAAAACCTGGTTTTTTAATAGAATAAGACCCTACGCGACTAGCAAATGAATTTATTAAAGCTATAACAAAACAACGCTTTTGGGATAGAACATATTCATAGAATAGGGGGACATTTATGTTTGTTACTGTCGAGAAAGATGTGCATATTTTTGTGCAAGACGTTAATCCTGGTCCAGGTAGTAAGACTGTTTTCTTCGTTCACGGATGGCCTTTAAATCATCAAATGTATCAATATCAACTCAATGTTTTACCAGAGCATGGCTTTCGCTGTATTGCCATGGATATACGAGGGAATGGGCAATCTGATAAGCCATGGACTGGTTACACGTATGATCGATTAGCCGATGATATCGCAATTGTTCTGGAAGCACTTCAAGTAGAGAACGCTACATTAGTCGGTTTCTCAGTTGGTGGTGCTCTTTCTATTCGCTATATGTCTCGCTATAATGGGCGCCGCATTTCTAAGCTCGCATTAATTGACGCTGTCTCCCCCTCTTTCGTTAAAAATCAAGAGTCCCCTTACGGTGTACCGAAAGAACAAGCAGATGCTCTCATTAATCAAATGTATGCTAATTTACCAAAATTTTTAAATGACGTATCTTTATCCTTTTTCAATAGAAACTTAGGGGCTGCAACCCTTGAATGGTTTTCTTATCTCGGTATGCAGTCCGCTTCTTATGCCCTTATCAAAATTTTACAAGCAGCTGCAAATGAAGATGTAACGAAAGATTTAAATGAAATTAACGTCCCAACAAAAATCTTCCACGGCGTTCACGACCAACTAATTCCTTACAAAAGTGCTGAACTTACACAACAACGAATTAAAAATTCTCAGTTACATGCTCTTACAAATAGTGGTCATGGTTCACCAATCGATCAAGCGGATGAATTAAATAAAGAACTGATAAAATTTTTACAAACATAACAACTGCAATATAAGAATGAAAGTTAACATAATCGTTTTTATAAAACATAAAATTCACACATTTCTCACAAATACACGAATAAAACGATTACATTTTCATATATACTAAATGTACAAGTAATACTCCCTAAACCCAGCTTGTCTGGTTACCCCGTTAAATACTATGAAAAAAGAACTTGTATCGTTATACAAGTTCTTTTTGTTTCTTTTATTTAAAGAGGATATCTTTACTATATTGATTTCCAACGAGTAAATCATATTGAAGCATTTTATATTGCTCTAACATTTCGTTTTGTTTCTTTGTTAAATCATTGATTACTTCTCCATTTTTATCAACTTTTAATTCATCTCTAAGCACTGGTATTTCCTTGTAAAGTTCCGATAAAAATTGATAAAATAAGGATTTATTTAATCCTGCATAATCAAAAATAAGATTAGAAAAATGAATTGGGCTTACTAAACCTATATTATCATTTGGCATATCAAAGTTTGCATACATTAATAGCGGCGTTTGCGCCATCGCTAAACGTTCACTCGGTGTTTTTTCATTCGTTATATACCCGTTTTCTTTATAAAAAGATTTATTTGTTCCTAATGATGGAAGATGATCTCCAAAGAATACTAATAATGTAGGTCTATCTAAATTATCTAGTTGCTCTATTAAATATTGAAGTGCCTCATCTGAACGTCTTAATCCTTCTGTATACGTCTCTAATTCTCCTTTTGATTCTTCATTTTCTAGACCGCTAATTTCTATTAGGTTTTCACCAAATCGGCCTTCTGTAAATGGAAAATGATTTTGCATCGTAACTGCATGAATAAATGTTGGCTGTTTTTGTTCCTCTAACTCAGCAATTATCTCTTTACTCATCGCTAAATCACTAATATAATCTCCATCAATATCTACATTTTCCATCGTGTCCTCTGCATTAAACTTATCAAATCCTAACACCTTATATACATCGTCACGTTTAAAGAATGTGCGACCAAATGAATGAATTGCACTTGTATAATAACCTTCTTTTTTCAACGCCGTAGGGATTGATGGAACTTCTTTCTTATTTGTAATAACCTGCTGATATGGTATAGAACCTGGCTTTAACAAACTCATTGAATAACTTGTTAATGCCTCAAATTCAACGTTCGCTGTATTTCCCCCAAATGTAGGAGAAATAGTTTGTCCCCCAGGAAAGTTTTCTATATAATGATGCAAATTTGGTACAGGATCTTCACTAAAAGAAAGGTTGGTTACTTTCGTCGGATCCCAAAACGATTCACTCATTACAAAAATAATATTCGGTTTCTCTTTTTTCTTTTGATTCCCTATATTTCCACTATATTGTTTTTTTATATCGTTTGCTATTTGAAGCATATTTTCTTTAGAATAATTTTTTGGTTTTTCCATAACTGTTGTATCTAAATTGCTAATAAACCCAAGTACAAAACCATTTGAAGCGTAGTTCTCATTTTGATTCCACAAAACAAAATCTACACCTGATTTTTGAAATACTTTATTCATAAATGTATTCGCAAAATTACCGTACGCATATAGAACAAAAATAGATCCTACTACTAATAAGGCTCTTATTCCTAGATGAATCTTTACATTTTGAATATACCTTCTCATATATATCCCTGCTACAATACAAGCTACGATACTTACGATAATGACAAAAATATAACTCCAACTAAAATAGTCCATCACCATCGGTATAACAGATTGCATATGCGTAATTTGTGTGAAATCAGAAGGATATAATGGATCACCTCTGAAAATAAGCTTCAAATAATTCACAATACATAAAATGACTAACGTACAGCTCGTTAAAACCATACTTAGAAAAACCTTACCTATTAAATTATATACAAGAATATATATTGCATAAATTACTACAAAACTTAATATAAACTGCATATTATAAAAGTAAATCCAATTCATTGCCTCTATGAAACTCATATTAACTTGCATGACAATATAAAATAACGCTACTGTATGAGCTAATAAAAGTAATATAAAATGCACTCGCAGGGATGCTCTAAGTATAGACATCTCTTTTTTATTGAAATGCGTAATATAAAACGTTATGCCCCATATGAAAATCATCATAACACTTAAAACAAGCTTTTGATTTAAATGATCTTTCATCATGTCTAAATTAAAAACCTTTAAAATCATAAACAGCATAGTTATTACTAATAAAGTCACCATACTACTTATAATGCTAGAAATTAATATATTTCTTTTTGGAAGATGAAAAAGTGTAGAACCATACTTCAATTCATTCCCTCGTTTCTATGTCTTAATTTCCCCCGCATCGAAAGAACTATTTCTATTAAAATAACATATATTACATATTTCGTCTGCATACTTGCTTCTACTATAAATGTATTGTCTTAATATTCCCTTAATCAACAGTTAAATTGTGGTATACAAATTACTCATTCTTGAAAAACTTAATTTCAGCATTCCACTTTATGATATAATAACTATGTTTTGGAAATCCTTAATACTATTAAAGATTTCACATAAAAATACGAAAGAATTAATAAAAAAGGAGTTGCTCATTTTTGCTTACTAAGTTTAAGAGTTTGCCTAAAGCGGTATATGCAATTTTGGCGCTTTCTTTCCTGTTGCACGTTTTTTGTTTAGTAAAACAGCCAGGATTAGATGGAGAGTTAGTCAAAGTAACATATGGTGCAAATGATGCCTTTAACTATTCGTTAACAGCTGAACAACTATTAAAACATGGTGTATTTGGTTATGTGTATTTAGAACCTAGTGAAGTTCCAGGGAAAAATGCATATATTACACCAGGTCAGCCATTACTATTAGCTGGCGCTATGATTATTTCTGATATTACATCAATTCCTTACTATTACGTAGCAACTGTTATTAACATGATCATGAACCTTTGCACAGTGCTATTAGTATTCTTAATAGGAAAAGAATTGTTCGAAAAAAACATTTATGGAATTGTTGCAAGTATTTTATATGCTATTTATCCAAGTAACTATACATACTTCCGTACATTGCTAACAGAAGTTCCATCCATATTCTTATTGGCGTTATGTGTATATGTATTTGTTCTCGCATGGAAATACAATAAAGTGAAATTCCATATATGGTTTGGAATTGTCGTTTCAATTTTACTTATGTTCCGTCCAAATCCAGCTCCAATGATGCTTATTCCTGTTCTTGTTGTGTTATTTACATATGGATTTAAAGAATCCATTCGAATCGGATTGTTATGGTTTATCGGACCTTTCTTTATTATTGGCGCATGGGTTGTTCGTAACTACTTAGCACTCAACCAATTTATTTTATTCTCAACCCAAGGTGCAGATCCACTAATTGCCGGTGCAGATCCATTTAATAAAATTGGATATGAAAATATAGTAAATGAAATGAGAGCTAAAGGCTTAGATGACAAAGGTGCATACGCAAAAGAATTAATTAAGAACGGATTTAAGACGGACTTCACTTATTGGTTCTCTTGGTTCACTGTCGGTAAAACAATTGAATTATTCAAAACAGCTCCTGCTGTAGACCAATATCGTATTCACAACTTTATGCAACTATGTCATAGAGTGTTTATCATCGGTACATTCTTGAGCAGCTTCTGCTTCATGCTAAATTCATTTAAACATAAACGCGTTATGATGCTAGTAGCAAGTTCAATTATTTACATTATCTTCTCAAACTTATTCTTAGCAATTAATCGCTATGGATTTTTCATTAATCCTCTTATGTGCTTAATTCTTGCATACGGATTAATTCACATTGTGCAGAAGCTTCCATTCTTCCGCACTAATCAAGCATAATAAGAAAGAGGTCGTCCACCGTTGGACGACCTCTTTCTTATTCCCCCACACTTTACACACGGCCAATTTGTCCATTCTGTAATCACACTTTAATTCCGTATGTATGTGTGTCTGTATTTGTCAAAATATCTTTCACAACACCACTCACTGTTTTACGTATAAATGCAAGTTTTTTACAACTATTACTATAACGAAAAGAGAAAATGATTAGTATGTGTATTATATAAAAGGAAGCAGCCATATTTTCCATACGATACATACGAGCACTATAACTACAAAATCAAAAAAATCTAATCTCGGTCCTTTTTTCATATTCATATGTAGCCACATATGAAACCATTTTATTTTTGTATATTTATAGATGTTTTTCTTTGTAAATCGGTAAATAAGCATTTGCATAATAAAAAATCCGGCCACAAAAATAAATAATAAGATGAGAAATCCAATCACAAAATTCCTCCTATTTTTGTAGCGTTTTTTCTACTATCCGATTTTTCAAAACCCACTCTTCAAACTGGGCACTTCCAAATTCCCAACTAAGATCGCGAGCATGTACAGAAAAAACGTAATAACCGGCATATTCGTCCATAAACCTACCTAACTCTACATCGTCTTTCTGAATACCGTATACTCCAAAATTAAAATACACATCCCATACGTCTTCATTCTTCCTCTTATAAGCAATCGATTCCATATCACATTCTGTCCCGAAATAATCAAGATGTAAATGTACGCTATCATCGTATTCGTACTCCATTTTATCACCCCTTATATTTGTACTTCTTTACCACCCAAAAAATTCCTGCTATCTACACTCACATATGGGCACTTACCTACATATCATGCTTGTAGAGTGACTTCTAGGAGGTGTTATATAGTGAAAAAATTAATCGCGATTTTTTGCATCATGTTACTAGCTGTTTTTACTTTTGCTGCTTGTAGTAGTAAAAAAGAAAGTACGAAAGAACAAACTCAAAACATTCGCGTCGGCGAAGTTACCCATTCTCTCTTCTATGCCCCATTATATGTCGGGATTGAAAAAGGATTTTTTAAAGATGAAGGACTAAATATTGACCTACAAACAACAGCTGGTGGCGATAAAACGATGACCGCCCTATTATCTGGCGGAATTGATATTGCTCTCGTCGGTTCTGAAACGTCTATTTACGTTCATCAACAAGGAGCGAAAGATCCTGTCATTAACTTTGCACAGCTTACACAAACAGATGGGACATTTTTAGTTTCACGTAAAAAACTAGACTCTTTTAATTGGAATGACGTAAAAGGTGTTACATTTTTAGGACAGCGTAAAGGCGGCATGCCGCAAATGGTTGGGGAATACGTTTTAAAGAAAAATGGCATCGATCCTCGGAAAGATACAAACTTAATTCAAAATATCGAATTTGCTAATATTGCAAATGCCTTTGCATCTGGTACAGGAGAGTTTGTGCAGCTCTTTGAACCGACTGCAAGCATATTCGAAAAAGAAGGTAAAGGTTATATCGTCGCTTCATTCGGAAATGAATCTGGTACTGTTCCTTATACAACGTTCATGGCAAAAGAAAGTTTCTTAAAGAAAGATAAAGCTGCTGCTGAAAAGTTCACACGTGCGCTCTATAAAGCACAGCAATGGGTTGATACACATAGTCCAGAAGAGATTGCTGCTGCTGTTTCTCCGCTATTTAAAGACACTTCGAAAGACATTACAGTAAAAGTAATTGAACGGTATAAAAAACAACATTCTTATGCGACAAATCCACTACTAGATGCGGAAGAATGGAAACAGCTCCAAACGATTATGAAAGACGCTGGTGAATTACAAAAAGAAGTCCCACATGAAGCGCTCGTCAATACAAAAATTGCCGAAAGCGTTATTAAGAAATAGAGGCGAAGTGTATGAGTTTTTTACAAATACGTAACGTTTCTCACTGTTTTTTCGCAAAAGAGAATGCCAAACTTGTTCTTGAAGATATGAGCTTACAAGTGGAAGAAGGCGAATTTATTTCTATACTCGGCCCAAGTGGTTGCGGTAAAACAACGCTCCTCTCAATCATTGCTGGACTACTTGATCCAATTGATGGTATCGTCTTTTTAGATGGTGAACCAATTACAACGAAAACTTCATCTATGGGATATATGTTGCAGCAAGATTACTTATTCCCGTGGAAAACGATTGAAGAAAATATTATGCTTGGACTTCATATTCGAAAGATTTATGATGAACAGATGAAAGAACATACTTTAAATCTTTTAAAACAAGTCGGTCTACATGGGATAGAAGGACAATATCCTAGTGAACTATCCGGCGGTATGCGTCAACGTGCTGCTCTCGTTCGAACGTTAGCAACTGATCCGAAAATTTTATTACTAGATGAACCATTCTCCGCACTCGATTATCAAACGAAATTAAAACTAGAAGAACTCGTTTTCAACTTACTAAATAAATATAAGAAAACATCACTACTTGTTACTCACGATATTGAAGAGGCGATTGCGATGAGTGATCGTATTTATTTACTTCAAGCGAATCCTGGAAAAATCGCAAAAACCTTTATCGTCCCGGAAAGTATCCGTTCTTTATCACCGTTAGAAGCACGCCATCACTACGATTTCCCAGCCCTCTTTCAAGATATATGGAAGGAGCTGGAACGACTTGGATAATATAAAACAACTACATGAACAATTTCGAAAGAAAGAACGCAGGCGTGCTTGGATTGCTCGCTCATTACAGCTTTTACTACTTATTCTTTTCTTTGCACTATGGGAAATAGCTAGCAAAAAAGAATGGATCGATCCTTTACTCTTTAGTTCTCCTTCGAGTATTTGGGACCTCTTCTTAACGAAATGGATCGACGGTTCACTTTGGGCCCACATATGGACGACATTGCTGGAAACAGGAGTAGGCTTCATTCTCGGAACGGTACTCGGTGCTATTATTGCCACGTTTCTTTGGTGGATGCCACTTCTAGCCCGCATACTTGATCCTTACCTCGTCGTTCTAAATGCAATGCCAAAAGTTGCACTCGGTCCAATCATCATCGTTATTTTCGGTCCAAACATTTCATCTTCTATCGCAATGGGAGTAATCATTTCCATCATCATTACCATTCTCGTTATTTACAGTGCATTTCAAGAAGTCGATTCTAACTATATAAAAGTGATGGACACATTTGGCGCAAATAAATGGCAATGTTATAAGCAAGTCGTTCTCCCTGCATCCTTTCCAGCAATTATCTCAACGTTAAAAGTAAATGTTGGTTTATCCTGGGTCGGTGTTATTTTCGGAGAACTTCTCGTTTCCAAACAAGGACTTGGCTACTTAATTAGCTACGGATTCCAAGTCTTTAACTTCACACTCGTCTTACTTAGCGTACTACTCACATGTGTTCTTGCAACTCTTATGTATGTATTTGTTGAGGCATTTGAAAAAATTCTAATTGGAAAAAGAAAAAGAAGCTGACTCAAAACAGTGCGCTATAGTCAGCTTCTTTCTTTTACCTTTTATCACACATTTTCGTTTCATTTGTAATGTTTCCATCCGCAACCGTAACTGTATGGAAACAGTCTTTCACACGTACTGTAACGACATTATCTTTTCGATCTATCACATGATAATCATTAAACTTTTCATTCAAAGCACTACGAATTTGCTCCCCTTCAAAAATCGGAAAACCGTGAGACATTACCCAAATGAGACCAGCAACAGCAAGAATCGTTTTCATACGTTTCATTACCTCCTCGAGAGTAAACTTATAGTCCCTACAACACGCGCATTATAATTGTGTCTAAATTGTGACATTTTTATACTAATTCTATTTTATACCGCAAGTTCCTTCTTCTTTTTAATAAAAATACAGAATTTTCAATTTTATCAACATAAAAAAACGCAAAGAATTAAAAATTCTTCACGCTTTTCTTTAACGAAACTATATCGAAAGCATAACTCACATTAGTCTCCACTTTGTTGTTCTATCGTTTTTGAAACATCATATAATCCCGACAGCACTTCCGCTCTCATTTTTACAAGCTCAGGGAACTGATAGAAGAAAGCAATTTTTTTATATTTTAACTCTGTTCCTTCTTTCACCTTTTTTGAATCTTGTAAAATGAACGCTGTAAATGTATCTGCGATATCCTCCGTTACATTTGTTGTTCCATACAGCGATACAAAATCATCATGCTTTTCTTTATAAAATTCAATTTGTGCCTCTTCACTTTCTTCTACTTTCTTTTCTGTCCACTCTTGCTCAATTGGTTTCCAAAATTCATTATAAAATTGGTTAATATACGAAGTTTTTCTCGCACATCCATTTTTCAAGAACACCGTGTTACATTTATTTCGATATGATGAAATGTCTTTCTCTTCATCAAACGCCTCTAAATATTTCCTATCCACTGGTACTTGTTTATGCCCAATCGTTAATACGTGAGCCGTTTCATGAATTAATGTTTTCATCACTTCATCTATATTCACCCCAGAATCGAGCACGTCTAAACTAAGCAACCAATCTCTCGGGTCATCCATACTTGGCATGACATGGGCAACAACGCCGTCATAACCATCCGTTATTAGATCAAACCCTGTTATATTCTCACGATATTTCACTGGAATGAGAGTGCGATACATGTCCCATAACGTTTCATGATACTCTCTATCTTGTCGCTGGCTTAACAAATCATCTTTTGCTACTTCGTCATCTGCAAAAACTTTATTCAATCTCTTACGATCCAATTTCTCAAAATAAGGATCTACAATTTCATCATCATCGATATAATAAGAAGCTAAAAAGAAGTAATTGTCATCCTCTTCTTTTTTCTGTTCCGCCTCTTTCATATTCATACTTTCATACTCTTCTATGTCATAATCCTCTACTTTTTCAAGTTCTGAAAGTCCCTCTATCTTTTTATATACTTTTTGTAATGTTTTATCTCCTATTTGCGTGCACTCTTCTTCTGTTTTACAAATTTCTTTTTCTTTCGTAACCTCGATAGCACTCTCGCATCCTGCAACTAAACTGCTTGCTATAATACAACATACTAACTTGCCATACAGTTTCTTCATACAATCCCCCATTATTCCATTCTACAAAATATCATAATCATTTTTTTGCGAATATGCGATAATTAATTATAAAAACTGCAAGGAGGCTTCCCATGATTCGTGCAATCTTATTCGACTTAGATGGAACACTATTAGATCGGCGCCAATCTTTAGAACAATTTATTTGTGAGCAATATAATCGCTTCGCCTCACATTTGAAGAGCATAGAGAAATCAGAGTATTGTTCTCGATTTCTTGAACTCGATAATAATGGCTATACGTGGAAGGATAAAGTATATGCTACTCTCCTTTCCGAATACAACATTACTACTTTAACGCAAGAGCAACTACTACACGACTATATTACAAACTTCCAACATCATTGTATTCCTTTCAAAAACACGCATGAACTACTTCAACAGTTAAAACAGCGAAACATTAAAATTGGTATTATTACAAATGGTTTTACTGAATTTCAGATGAGCAACCTTCGAGCACTACATATACATACGTATACAAACGCCATTCTCGTTTCGGAAGCTGAAGGAATTAAAAAACCTCATCCTGAAATTTTCGAACGTGCTTTGCAAAGACTAGATGTGAAGGCAGAAGAATGTCTTTATGTTGGAGATCATCCAGAAAACGATGTGCTTGGTTCTGAACAAGTAGGGATTCTTGGTGTTTGGAAAAAAGATTCGTTTTGGGGGAATTTTAAGCATTCACGTATCGTAGATGATTTGTTGGAGGTGCTTTCGTTTTTAGAGGTGGAGATAAAGTGAAACTTTAATCCGCCCCCACCTGAAAGAAATATATGCAAATAACCAATTCCAAACGACAAAGCAATTATTATAAAAAATAAAGAAAAGTTTAATTTAACCATCGAAACAGTAACAGTCGTTTCTTTTATCCATCTTTCCCCTCCTAAAATGTAAATATATCTTTACAAAATTGTATAATATACCCAAAATAATATAAAGATATATTTACATTTATTCTTACATACAAAAAAAGAAACCGGCTACTTTACTTCGTAAAACAGCCGATTTCTTCTATATGTTTCATCGTACGCGCTAATACGTCATCGCGCATTATAAAGCTAAATTTTCTATTCGTTTTAATGTTGTCAGGAATGTCTTTTAATAAAACAGACCCTTTCGTTTCTTCGTAATGCGTATGTTCTTCTACCGCACTAATTGTTGCAAAATAAATGTTTTTAATGATTATTTTGTCTTTTCCAGATACTTTGTATTGTCCTAAGTAAGTTAAATCAGAAACTATGCCGCCGGTTTCTTCATGAACCTCTCGAACTGCCGCTTCTTCCGGTGTTTCCCCTAGTTCTACTTTACCACCTGGAAATTCAAGACCGCGACGTAAATGATGCGTTAATAACCATTGATCCCCGTACCGGCATACAACCCAAACATGCTTTGGCTCAGGAGAAAATGGATAACGTTCAAACGATAATTGTACAGTGTTGTGGTAATAATCTTTAAATTTGTACATGCCATTACTCCCCTATTGATGGTTACAAGTTTTTCCTACCACAAATTGTAGCATATTCTCGCTTTTCTGCATAATATTATCCAATTACAATCCATTGATTATTCCCATTTGCGCGACTAATTCTTTCGTCTCATGATTTCCTAAATCATAAATCATTTTATATGCTTTTTGTAGTTGTTCATCATATCGGTCATTATTTGAATCGTGATGATACTCAACAAATGGAACGTGGGAGCGTACAAATGACCCTAAATCTTCTACATATGCTTGATCGAAGTGCTCTCTTAATTCCGTAATTTCTTCATCATTTGCGGAAATCTCAAAATTATAAGTATCCGCCGTCTTCACTTGTGAAATTTGACCGTTTCCTATTGATATATAATATGTTTTTTTCGTATCCATGTAATACCCTTCTTTCATCCTTTTAATTTCTATTGTTTTCATCAATTACAAAATTATGTAAAATAAAGAAAAGGAGGGGTTTTATGTTCAAAATATTAATTATCGGTATTATCATCGTCCTAATCATCCTCGTACTCTCCATCATGACAATTAATAAAGGCTATGCTTATAAACATTCCGTCGATAAACTAGAAGATAATCCTTATACAAAAAAGAATAAGGAGGATTCATAATATGCTTCGTATACTCCGCATCACAATCGCCCTCACTGTGATCGTTATGTCGGCAATTGGATTATATACAGGTCAAAATAAATTTGTACCTCTTTCATAATTTCTATTAGGGGTTTTAATGTTTCTCATCGCATTTGAACAAATAAAGAAAAAGGAATTAGCAACTGGACTTATTTGTATTATTGCTGGTGCCTTCATTTGGATTGTTCTCATTATTACCTACATAAAATAGAGGAGGTCTTTTATGCTAAAAGGAGTCCGGATTACTTTATCACTTATTGCCTTATGTATAGCAACCTATGGATTTTTTACTGGTAGTAGAGAAATAATGCCTTATATGTTCATCTTTTTAGGAGGTATGGCCCTCACCATAAGTTTAGAGGAAATATTAAAACGACAAACAGGAGGTAGTCTGCTCGCTCTACTAGCAGGAGCCGCTGCTTTATTTATTGGTTTCACAGAAATATTCTAGTAAATGGTCTAAAGGAGGCCATACAATGCTAACTCTAACTATATTACGGATTTTTTTAGCATTTCTCATGCTTCTCTTACTCACTTTAAGCACTTATGTCCATGTTACCGATAATTTTTCACTTCTTCCATACTTACAATTTATTCTCAGTTGTTCCTTTATTCTTCTAGGAATTAATGAATTAAAATCCGGACGAAAATCAATGAGTATCCCGTATTTTTTCGTTTCTGGTCTTATATTCTTCTTCTTAATATCGAACTACTTTCACTACATGTAGAATGAAATTTTGACCAATTTAGCATTTATAATTATTTTCTCTCAGTAACTATGTCTTTCTACTAAGGGGGATTCCATGTTAAAAAACATTCGAATTATAATCGCCACTATCGCTCTTTCTCTCGCCCTATTTAGCTTCTTTGCAAACTTCACTATTCTTTTACCTTACGTGTTCATCCTTTTAAGTATTATGTGTATCCTTTTTGGAATCGATGAAATAAAGCAGCAGCAAAAAACGAAAGCATTTATTTATTTTCTCTGTTCTGCCTTTGTTTTATATGTTGGAGTATCTAATATATTTTCATAAAAAAGAAGAGTATGGCCGCTCTTAGCACAATAAAAAAACTGCCCTTTCACAGGCAGTTTTTCTTTTTATCCAAAAACTTTCTCAAGTTCATCTTTATCTTGGCTTAACCAGAAGTTCATTAAGCGTTGTGCTCCTTCTAAGTCGTGAAGCTTCGCTTGACCACATTGCGTTTCATTTGCAGCCGGAATTTCTGTAATTTGAACCGCATCTTTTAATGTTAGTTCTAATAAATCAATGATTTCTCGAACTGTCGGCGTTCCGCTCACTACAAGATAATATCCTGTTTGGCAGCCCATCGGTGAAATATCGATAATATCAAAATGCGGATAACGATCAATATATTTACGTAAATTAAATGCTAATAAATGCTCTAACGTATGAATAACATCTGGTTTCATTGCTTGTTTATTCGGTTGACAGAAACGAATATCAAATTTATTTACAATACCGTCACTACCTACATTGTGAACTCCGCAATGTCTTACATAAGGTGCCTTTACAATCGTATGATCTAATTCAAAGCTTTCTACTGATGGCATACAACATCTCTCCCGCTTTTAATTTAATTCCGTTATATCCAATATGATATAACGGAAATGCACATTAGTAAAGTATTATGTACAGTCGTGCTATAATACTTTAAGAGTATGCTGAAAAGGAGACCGTTATGAAACAGATTTTTATTGGGATTATACGCTTTTATCAAAAGTTCATTTCTCCGATGACACCACCAACATGCCGCTTTTATCCAACTTGTTCTCATTATGGATTAGAGGCGTTTCAAAAACATGGTGCACTCAAAGGCTTTTGGCTTACTTGTAAGCGTATATTAAAATGTCACCCTTTCCACCCGGGAGGATTTGATCCTGTCCCAGATAAAAAGGATGACAAAGTAAATTCTTAATTGTCGTAACCATTCACAACTAAATCTAATTTTCCTGTATCAGGATCTATAACAAGACCGTGAACAGGTACTTCTTCCGGAAGTAATGGGTGGTTGCGAAGTACCGATACGCTATGTTCTACACTTTCTTCCACACTAGAGAAACCGCGCAAGAATTGTTCTAAATCGATTCCAGAATAACGAAGCATATCTAATTTCTCTTCTGTTATACCGCGTTCTTTCATTTTCTCAATCGTACTCCTTGCTTGAATTTTTGCCATACCACAATCATGGTGACCAACTACACATACTTCATCAGCACCAAGTTCGTATACAGCGACTAAAATACTACGCATAATACTTCCAAATGGATGTGAAATAACAGCGCCTGCTACTTTAATAATTTTCACATCACCGTTACGCATATTCATCGCTTTCGGTAATAGTTCAACAAGTCGTGTATCCATACAAGAAATAATTACCATCTTTTTGTTTGGAAATTTCCCCGCTACAAACTCTTCATATTTTTTCTCTTCAACAAATTTCTCATTGTACTGCAAAATCTCTTCTAATGACTTCATAGTAAAGGACCCTCTTTTCTCTCATTTACACTACATAAATAGTGTACCAAAATATGAAAAACTCAAAAAGGATATCGCTTTATAGTAAAAATAAGATATTTTCAGATAATCGACATAATTCTTTCAAAATATACACACAGCTTTGTAACAAGTTTCACATACTTTAAACGTATTTTCACTATAAACTGATTGTAGATAATGTAAAAAAGGAGTGAATATTTATTATGTCCGACGTTCTGTTACTGAGTCGTTTTCAATTTGCAATTACTATTTTTTATCACTTTTTATTTGTACCTTTGACAATCGGACTTGTCATTTTAGTAGCATGTATGGAAACTCAATACGCCCGCACATTGAATCCAACATACCGTAAAATGGCAAATTTCTGGGGTAAATTATTTACAATTAACTTCGTAATGGGGATTATAACCGGGATTACGATGGAATTTCAATTTGGAACAAACTGGTCTGAGTACTCCAAATATATGGGAGACATTTTCGGATCACCTCTCGCAATCGAAGCACTTGTTGCCTTCTTCTTAGAATCTACTTTCATGGGAATATGGTTATTCGGTAAAGACAAAATTTCACCAAAGTTCCGTGCCTTCTGCATGTGGATGGTTGCACTTGGAACAAACATTTCCGCACTTTGGATTATTACAGCAAACGGCTTTATGCAAAACCCTGTTGGCTACGTAGTACGTAACGGCCGCGCTGAATTAAATGATTTCTGGGCACTCGTTACGAATCCATACGCTTGGAATATGTTCTTCCATACTGTAGTTGGTTGTTATATCGTAGGTGCTTTCTTCGTTATGGCAATTAGTGCCTATCACTTATTACGTAAAAATGAAGTAGAATTCTTCAAAAAATCATTTAAGTTTGGTTTAATGTTAGGCTTATTCGCCGCAACAATTACACCGTTTATGGGACATCAATCTGGTGTATCAGCAGCTAAATATCAACCCGCAAAAGGAGCTGCGATGGAAGCAGTTTGGGAAACTGGAAAAGGACAAGGCTTCTCAATTGTTCAAATTCCTGATGTAAAAAATGAGAAGAACTTTGAATTCCTTACGATTCCAAAACTCGGAAGCTTCTTCTACACAAATTCATTTGATGGCGAAATTGTTGGTTTAAAAGATATTCCGAAAGATGAACGTCCAAATGTTAACCTTGTGTATTATAGCTTCCGCTTAATGGTTGCACTCGGTATGTTCTTTATGGCATTAACTTGGTATGGCTTCTATTTAAACCGAAAAGGAAAACTAGAAAACTCAAAACGTTATTTAAAAATTACAATATGGTCTGTCTTACTTCCTTATATCGCAATTAACGCAGGATGGATTGTCGCTGAAGTAGGTCGTCAACCATGGACAGTATATAAACTAATGCGTACAGCAGAATCTGTATCACCTATATCTGTCCCGCAAATTTGGTTCTCATTAATTAGTTTAATTTTATTCTACACTTTACTTTTAATTGCAGACGTATACTTAATGCTAAAGTTCGCGAAAAAAGGACCTGCCGCATTAGAAAAACCTGCTACTGAGGGAGGTGTGGCTCATGTCTCATGATATGCTTGCAATCATCTGGTTCGGTTTATGGGGCGTGATTTGGACAGTTTACTTCATTCTTGACGGGTATGCACTTGGTAACGGAATGATTTTTCCTTTCGTTACGAAAGACCGACAAGAACGAAATCAATTACAAGAAGCAATTGGCCCGTTCTGGGGCGGTAATGAAGTATGGTTAATTACAGCTGGTGGCGCAACATTTGCTGCCTTCCCAGTCACATATGCTAATATGTTTAGTTATTTATATACACCGTTATTCTTAGTATTACTTGCACTATTTGCTCGTGCCGCTGGACTGGAATTCATGCATAAAGATGATTCACCAATTTGGCAAAAAACTTGTAAATGGGCATTTGCAATTGGCAGTTTCCTAATCGCCTTCTTATTCGGTGTTACATTCGCTAACTTGTATTACGGACTACAAATCGGAAAAAATGGCTATGAAGGAAATTTACTTAGCTTACTAAACCATTACGGTATATTAGGTGGTCTTTTCTTCACTGCTATATTTGTCGTATCCGGTGCCCTTTGGGTCATGATTAAAACGACTGGTGAAGTATCTGATCGTGCTTATAAAATCGCAAGACCGTTTTCAATGGCAACTGCTATCATTTTAGCTATCTTCTATGTAGCAACTGCTAATCGGACAAACTTATTCCAAAACTTTACGGAATATCCGGTACTATTCATTCTTCCAGTACTTGCAATGCTAATGAGTGTACTCGCACTTATTATGGTGTACAAACATAAAATTGGCCTTGCATTCACATTCATTTGCCTAACAATCGCAATGTTTATGACAACTGGCTTTGCAGGTATGTTCCCAAGAATGTTACCATCTCGTATTAACGATGCATACAGTACAACGTTATACAACGCAGCTGGTAGTCAATTAAACTTAAAAATTATGTTCTTCGTTGCAATGGTCATGGTACCAATCGTTATTGGATATCAGCTTTGGAGCTACAGTATTTTTAAAAATAAAATTCATAAAGACTCTGCTAAAGGATATCACTAAAATACAAAAGACACTTCGTTTGAAGTGTCTTTTTTTGTACGTATGATTTTCGATAAGATGTTATATTTCTAATCTAACAACTATACTACAGAAGAATCATTAACAGCTCACAGCTAGATTGTAGCACAGGACAAGTTCATCATTTTATGCAATTTTACATACTGTACTATAAAGTAAACTGTATCCCCTGATCATTCGCATCATTATCCCATACATCAGCTGTACTAATCCCGCTAAACGTTTGTACTTTCATTCCTGTATTTGATGATCCCGATCCATTATAAGCCTTCGTCTTTTCAATCGGCTGTACGTTATATTTGTCACCTACATTAATTGTTCCATTGCAGTTTTCAATAATAACACCTTCCACAACTGCCGGCATTTTGTCACCCACTTTCATTTCTTTACTTTTATTTTATGAAAATCGCCTAGAAAAATAGCATGTTTCAATAAGAAAAAGCACTCAATTTGAGTGCTTTTTCTTTAAGCATAAAGACAAGTTTGGAGACAGTTGACTTCTTCAAAATTTTATTAGGGGTAATATTTTGAAAAAGAAAGCCTTTCATATGTAGGTTAACACCACTGGAATATATAGTAAATTGATAATATTTATACGGAAGATTGCTAATGTTTAGTATAGATAGTTTACACTATGCTAACAGTGAAAACTGTCTATACTAATAAAAAAAGGTGCCTTTAAAAAAAGACACCTTTCAAAAACAGACACTATAAAACAGAATTATTTATTGTTATACGATTGTTAGATACAAAAAGTAGAGGGAAATGTTTGTATTAAATTCTGCTTTATAAAGTCTGTCTATAACTTATATTGTAATCCTCTTCATTTGAAAAAAAATATAATATGCACAATTGCATACAAAAAGAAAAAGCACTCTATTGAGTGCCTTTTCAACCATTTTACTTTTAATATATCGCTTTGAATATATTGTAACATATGTATCCATATATTTTATTGAGAAAATTCAAAATCCTTTTTCTTTCATTTTCACTTATAAAATCATGTAATATAAAAGGTATGTCAAATTCTTATACAAATTGAGGTGTACTATATTTATGATGTATTTCGGAATTATTCCTCTTATATTATTTATTATTTTTCTTATCTCATATTTAAAAGATCCGCGAAAAATAATAAACGGCTTTTTATTTAATTCCTTTGTCTGTTTTTTCCTTCTTTTTTGTGTGATTATATCTGTAAATTCAAGTAGTGATGTCCTACGCTATATTATAATTTTACCTATTTTAGCACTTCTTATTATGCTTCCTTTCGGTATTGTTGCTTTAATGTTTGGGCTATTTCTTAATGCTAGAATTTTAATGAAGCGAGAAGGAAGACGGTTCACTAACTGTTTAACACTCCTTGCTGCTTTAGGGATGTTATTCTTTATGTTACTCCCTATCATAAACCCAGCAAGTTTGGTCTCATCGCATTTAGAGCCTATTTTTGCAGCTATTTCTCTTATAAGCTT
The DNA here is from genome assembly GCF_003946765.1 of Bacillus sp. 2D03. Lineage (NCBI taxonomy): Bacteria > Bacillati > Bacillota > Bacilli > Caryophanales > Bacillaceae > Bacillus > Bacillus sp. 2D03. Next base: position 821,542 of record NZ_RPSJ01000001.1, read on the forward strand.
CTATTTCTTTATACACTTATCTAACTTCTTAAGCGCATATTTTTTATACCAATTCAACAGACCAAGACGTAATCAAGATTTCATTATCGTTCTTGGTAGCGGCTTAATTAATGATAAAGTACCACCATTACTTGCAAGCCGCATTAATAAAGCTATCGACTTCTATTGGAAACAAGCAGCTGTAAATACACCACCAATAATTATTTTCTCTGGTGGTCAAGGTCCAGATGAAGGTCTTCCAGAGGCAGAAGCAATGCAAAATTATGCTGTTGAAAAAGGAATTCCTCTTGAACATACAGTGCAAGAAAATCGCTCTGTAAACACATATCAAAATATGTTGTTCTCTAAAGAAATTATGGATTCTTTAAAACCTGAAGGTAAATATAAAAGTATTTTTACCACAAATAATTTCCACCTTTTCCGCGCTGGCATATACGCTAGACAAGCTGGTCTTAATAGCCAAGGAATCGGGTCAAAAACTGCATTTTATTACTGGCCTAACGCAATGATTCGCGAATATGTTGCGATTGTCGTAATGGGACGTAAGCGCCATATGAAAATATGTGGAACTATTTTAGGTTTCGCTTTATTCGTATCAATACTTAGTTTTATATTTTCTTAATAGCATCCCATCCTTTGAAAGGATGGGATTTCTTATACTGATTTCAAAAATATTTTAAAGATAATATGGTGATAATATTCCCTGCATACACCCATTAAAGGAGAATTTTTTCAAATTAAATGTTAAAATAAAATTTAGGTGTGAATGACGTAACAAATAAGAAACTAGTTTGAAACGAGGAAATTATATGGAGAAAATTATCAAAAACAAGCCCAATAAGCTAAAAATTGCTTCAAAAGCTTTGATGATTATTATTGGGGCATTTATCACAGCGTACGGATTAGAAGCAGTATTAATTCCAAATAACGTATCGGACGGTGGTGTGACTGGTTTAAGTATCGTTAGTTCAAGATTATTTGGATTGCCATTAGGAGCTCTAATCGCAGTTATTAACATTCCTTTCGTTTGGTTAGGGTATAAGCAAATCGGTAAAAGCTTTGCGATTTATTCTATTATCGGAATTGCTTCATTAGCAGTAGGTACCGTTGTCATGCACGGAATACCAGCTATTATTGAAGGCGATACATTATTAGTTACAGTTGTTGGTGGTATTATCATCGGTTTTGGTATGGGACTAGCATTACGTAACGGTGGGGCATTAGATGGAATCGATATGCTTGCTGTATTGCTTTCTCGTAAGTTACCATTTGGAACGAGTGACCTTATTTTATTCTTAAACATGTTCGTATTTATTTTCGTATCAACGGTATTCGGTCTTCAAGGAGCTATCCTTTCGGCAATTGCTTACTTTATCGCTTCGAAAGTGATTCATATCGTTGAAGTTGGTTTAAGTGGTTCAAAAGCATTTAAAATTATTACAAAAGAGCCTGAATTAATGGTAGAAACAATTCGCGATCGTTTAGGCCGAAGTGCAACATATAACGAAGTATACGGTGGTTATTCAAGAGAGAAGTTTAAAGAAATTTCATGTGTAATTAACCGTTTAGAAGAAAGTAAAATGAAAGAACTTATTAATGAAATCGATCCACACGCCTTTATTACAGTTTATGACGTAGCAGAAGTAAAAGGCGGTAATTTCAAGAAACGTGATATTCATTAATCGTTATGAAACAGAGGGTGTGCCAAAATTTTGGCACACCCTCTGTTTATTATTAAGTTGCTATCGTTGTCAGTTTTTGTCGGTAAGTCGATATATTTCAATAATCGCTGATATATTTTGAGTTGTGGTCGATATATTCCAATAATCGCTGATATATTTTAAATTACGGTCGATATATTCTAATAATCGCTGATATATTTTTACTTCCCCCCTTATGCCTAAATCGTACCAACTGAAAGGGATTAATTCCCACAACACGAAAAAAGACCAAAAAGCAAATTCAACTTTTCGGTCTCTATACTATCTTCTCTTTGTAATTTTCCCTGAACCACCGACCCTTGTTTTCGGAGGAGATGTATTCCTTGGCGGCGTTTTAATAGATGATTTTGGCTTCACATCTGATCCGCTTGAACCACCTGGTGTTTTCGTAATTTTCCCCTTGCTTCCAGTAGAAGGTGGGGGCGTCGTATTACTTCCTTTTTCAGTAATACTTCCCTTATCACCTACTGATGGTTTCGAATCTACATTATCGCCTCGCTTAATGATAGACCCTTTCCCTTCCTTCGTAATTGGAGGTGGGGTTTTCTTTTCTTCTTTTGTAGGTGGTCTTTCTGGAATAACTGGTTTATGATTTTGTCTATCGTTATATCCTCGATAATCACCGTATGATGATTTTCGTGAACCGAATATATCGTTTAATATGCTACCCATAATATATCCTTGCAAGAAGGACGGTTGGTAATTTTGACGGACAAATTCTTTGTTACTTATTTCAATTAACGTATCAGATGGTTTCTCTTTATCCTTTTGCAGGTTATAAATCTTATCAGAATAAACGAGGAACATTTGATTTTCGTCTTCTTTAGATGCTTGCTTCGGTTCTCTTTCGTTAATGAGTTCCTTCGCTACTTCAGGAACTGACCGATTGGCGGCCCTATACACGTAAGATTCTTGTTTACCTTCCTTGGCAACAGATTCAAGTGGATAACGGTCTTGAATCGACTTTGTCTGCCCGCCTTGACAACCTGATAAGGCATAACCAGCAACAACAAGTAATATAACGATAGCAAGTATAGGGATTACAAACGATTTAATCATGGTAAACAATCGGTTTGACATGATTACGCCCCCTTACGTTGCTCTTATAATTTGTACATCAGCAGGAATGATTGCTTCTCCCTCATACATCATTGTGCGACCATTTTGCCATTCAATACGCAATAATTTTCGATTATCTGATTGGAATTCCCATACGTACTGTTCTTCTGAAGCTGAGAATGGAGTTTTTCCCATAACAACAACACGTCCGTTATATTGTTCTTCCATATGGTACTCGGTATCATCCATTTCAATTGTCGTCGGAATTTCATCAATTGAATCTAAGCGACCATCAATTGGTGTATATAATTTGTAATACGTATTTTCACGATCTTCAATTTTTAAATAACGAATGTCTTTTCCATCTTGCAATGTCAAAACAATTTCCTTACGCGAATGCATACTCGTTTTCCCAATTAATTCATACATAACTAATGACACTTCAATCATATCGCCAGGAGCTAACGTTAAAAGACTCTTTTCCGGCTTCGGTGGCTCTGGGCTTTTCATTATATTTTTAATTCGTTTAAATAAACTCATGATCTACACCTCCTTTTCTCTTTATAAACACGCACCTAAAATTAGTGCACCAACAATATGTAATGATCCGGCTAACATCGCATGTGCAACGCTACCTTCTTTCGTACCTTCTTCTAAATCAAGACCAGACATTTTCTTTAATACAAATTCGATAAACATTTCTACCACTAATAAAATAACGAAAGAAACTGCTGAAGCAAGAAGTGCCTGCCATAAGTCATTTGCTTTCGTAATTGATTGGGATAAAATGTACCCTTGTGCAAATAACTTCATAATAAAACGAGTTGTTACAGCTGTATTTCCATTTTTAATTTCTTTTAAATCATTGTATTTTGTAAAAATTGAATCAACCCACATAATTGCAAATAAAAGTACTGCACTCGCTCCAGTCCATACAAGCATGGCAACTACATTCATCCATGTCATTGCAAAACCTCCTCTAAATATAATAGAAAACCGACATGAATATATTTAGACATGTCGGTTCATTTGTCTCTATTCTATATTATTTCTCATACTGCTTCATAATACGAGCTAATTCATCGTCAACAGCAGAATTTTTGTTTAAGCTTGCGAATTCATCATCTAATGATTTTTCTTTCTTATAAACTTCACCGCTTGCTTCTGCTTCAGCCTCTAATTGAAGAGCTTTCTCTTCCATACGGCTTAAACCAGCTTTTGCTGAGTTTGAATCAAATCCAGACATCGCCTGATTAATATTCTTTTGTGCTTTCGCCGCATTTACACGTGCTACAAGTGTTTCACGTTTATTTTTCAGCTCATTTAATTGCTTACGCATTTCTTCTAGCTTTAGGCGCAGGTTATCAGCAGCAGCTTTATTTTGCTCGTAGCTTGCTTTATACTCATTCATTTTTTGTTCTGCATTTTGTTTTTCTTCTAATGCACGACGCGCAAGATCTAAGTTATTAGCTTGAACAGCCATATGAGCCTGCTCTTCACGTTTTTTCACAAGTGCTTCTTGCTCTTCAAATAATATTTTGAATTTCTTCTCAAGCGCGATTTGAGCTGCTACACTTTTCTCAGCTTCTTGTACATCCGCTTGCATATCGCGTAAATATTGATCAGTCATCTTAACTGGATCTTCCGCTTTTTCAATTAATGAATATACATTCGACATTGTTAAATCTCTTAATCGTTTAAATACAGACATCTAAATTCCTCCTATGATATACCTCATATTTCAAATTCACTACTTGGAAAACTGAAAAATCTCCCTTTACAGTAAAGAATATTCATTTTTACAGCCTATGTGTTTATTATAACAAAACTAATATGTCCTTACATGTTATTTCCAAAATACATCCATTATAATATGACATTCTATATACAATATTGTATTTCTAATATATTCTCATTACCCCTCTTTTAAATTAACTTACTTTTGTGCAATTTCACTAAATTACATAAGTGTAATGTTACTGTAAGCTAACTCGATAGTTGCATTCTGATATTTCTTATACACTAATACCAGAAGCAACAAACAAGCTTCTTCACTTGTAAGCAATAATACAAAAATTGTATTTAATATAAAACATATAAAAGGAGAAATCATCATGAAAAAATTAGTAGGAATCGGATTAGCAGCAGCAATTTCACTTGGAGCATTATCAGGTTGTTCTCTATTAGGAGAGAAAGCGAACGGTTTTGTACTGTACGGCTCAGAAGAACAAGTTCAGCAAATTACAGATAAAAACAAAAAAGAAGTGAAAGAAAAAGACTTCTATAAAATGAAAATGACAACATTAGATGGTAAAAAAGTTCTTGTAATGGATAAGAAAACTGGTGAGGAACTAGTGAAAAAAGAGTTACTTAGCAAAGTTGATGAAAAAGACAACACGAAACCACTTGATAAATTACCAGCTGTAACAACAGAACAAGGTGTATTATTTGCAAAAGAAAAAGTAGAAAATGCTACACTTGATGGAACCAAATTAAAATATGAAGGCAACACAATTATCGGAAGTGGCCGTGCATATACAGATATGTATGCGATTGTCGATGACGCAACTTACAACAATGTAAAAGGGGATGAAAAATCTGTAGGTGTATTAAAATTTGATAAAGACCCAAGTAAAGAATTCCCTGGTTACAACGGCGTCGAAGCTTCTCAACTTGTAAAAATTAAAAAGTAAAACAAAAAAGCTTTGCGAAATTCGCAAAGCTTTTTTCTATTTATTATGAGCAACTTGTTCCATATCTGGACTACAAGTTTTCGACTGACATGACTTATTTAAAGAACATGCTGCGCATTTTCCTTTTTTACTTCTCTTTACAAAATTAACTAACGTGTATGCTGCATAACCAAAAATGATAGCTCCAATTATAATATTGACCATCATTATACATCTCCTTTTAGAATCCTAGTAAAGATCCAACTTGGTATATAATAAGCGTTAATACATAAGCAACAACAAGCGGGTAAACGACTGAGAAAATTGTCCATTTCGCTGATCCTGTTTCACGTTTAATAACAGCCACCGTCGCTAAACATGGAACGTATAATAAAATAAAGAACATAAATGCATAAGCTGATAATGCTGTATAATGTGCTCCCATTACGTTTCCAAGCACATCTTCTTTAACTGCATAAATAATTGCCATTGTTGAAACGACAACTTCCTTCGCTAAAAATCCTGTTAAAAGGGATGCTGCAGCTTGCCACGTTCCAAAGCCGAGCGGTGCAAATAGCGGTGCGATAAATCCACCAATCATCGCTAAGTAACTGTCTCCCATATCAACACCAAATCCTGATGGACCTGCATAGTTTAATAACCAAATGATAACTGAACCACCGAAGATGAATGTACCAGCTTTACGAACAAATCCTTTTCCTTTCTCCCATGTGCTCAGCCATAACGTTTTTGCTTGTGGCACACGATAAGGAGGTAATTCAATTACGAAAATAGACTTTTCCGCTTTCAAAATCGTAAGAGACATAATTTTTGTAACTAATAACGCAAGAACAATCCCTGCAACATATAAAGAAAATACAACAGTCGCCTGACTATGCGGGAAGAATACGCCCGCAAATAATGCATATACAGGTAATCGTGCTGAACAAGACATAAATGGTGTTACTAAAATGGTAAGTAAACGTTCTTTCTCCTGTTCAATCGTTCTCGCAGCCATAATACCTGGAACGTTACATCCAAAACCGATAATCATCGGAATAAAAGCTTTTCCGTTTAAGCCGAAAAACTCCATAATTCTATCCATAACAACCGCAATTCGCGCCATATACCCTGAGTCTTCTAATAATGAAATGAAAAAGAATAGTGCAAAGATTTGTGGTACGAATACTAATACAGCACCAACACCGGCAATAATACCTTCTGTAACGAGTGCTTGAATAAACTGAGAAGCTCCAATACTTGTAAGTCCAGCCGTCACCCAATCCGTAAGCTGGCCACCAAAAAACTCATCTAACATATCAGATAAAGGTGTACCAATCCACGTAAACGTAACCTGAAAAATAAAAAACATAACTGCTAAAAAGATTGGAAGTCCTAAAATTTTATGTGTAATTAATCTATCAATTTTTTCTGAAAAAGGAATTTTTCCTTCTTTCTCATGCTTCATAACATTTGTTTTTAACTTTTCAATATACGCTTCACGAGTTTTGTAAATGTGCTCTTCTAACGTACAATCAAGTTTTCCTTCTAAGCGAGATCGAATGGCTATGAGTTCCTTATAAATTGGTAATGCTTTCATTTCTTTTTCTACTACTTCGTTATTGCTTAAAAATTGAAGTGCTAACCATCTCGGATGCTCGTAATTCACTGTCTCTAAAAGAGCAATTACTTCTCCAATTCCTTCATCCATTTGTACACCATATGAAATAAGGAATGGCTTTTTCTCTTTCTTGTCATTTTCTTTAAGAGTCGCAAGCAGTTCTTTACAGCCTTTTCCACTTCTTGCAACAACAGGAACGACTGTTACACCTAATAGTTCCGATAATCGTTTTACATTAATGACAATTCCTCTTTGCTTCGCCACATCAACCATGTTTAAACCAATTGAGACTGGCTTACCAAATTCAAGTAACTGCAACGTTAAATGCATATTTCTTTCAAACTGCGAGGAATCTACGATATTTAACATATGATTAAATTCTTCTGTTAATAGAAAGTTTGTTACAACACCTTCATCACGTGAAACTGGATTTAAATCATAAACACCTGGTAAATCAATTAATGTTCCTTGTCTATCTTTTAATTTACCAACCTTCTTTTCTACTGTTACACCGCTCCAGTTTCCTACATACTCATAAGAACCAGTAAGTGCATTAAATAATGATGTCTTCCCTGTATTCGGATTCCCTAGCAAAGCTACCTTATTCACGCTAATTCCACCTTTATCATTTTCGCGTCACAATGACGAATACTAATTAACTGTCCACGACACTCCAATGTACAAGGACCTTTAAACATCGCTTTCTGTTTCAGGCGAAGTTCGCTTCCTTCAGCAAGACCGAAAGCAGCTAGTCTACGCTTTAATAGCTGATCTAAAGACTGAATACTTTTTACTAACACTTTCTCTCCAATTTTAATATCTACTAAGCTCATAACCTTCCCCCTCAGAAGAGAATGATAATTATTTTCAAAAAAATTATACCACACCCAATTTCTCTTGTACTATACCCTTTTGCTTCATATTTATTAACATTTCGCTACAATTCTATTTCAATTATTGTCATACTGTATTCGTTTGCCATTCTCATCCATTTCGCTTACAATAAACAATAGCAAATAAAGAATCTCGTTATCACTGGGGGAGCCATGTCGCTGAGAGGGAACACTTCGTTCCGACCCTTCGAACCTGTTAGTTAATGCTAACGCAGGGATTGTGCAAACGTCCGAAATACATACCTCATTTTTATTTACGTATTTCGTATCCTCCTATGATATCTATTCTTTTTTGTACAACTTGGATTTAGGGGGAGACAACATGCGTAACACTAATTTACAAGCGATGATCGAATCTGCTATTCTTGCAGCCTTCGCCTTGGTCATCGACATTTTACCACTTTCAATAAAAATATCAGCAACAGGCGGTTCCATTTCATTTGCTATGATTCCTATTTTTATTATCGCATACCGCTGGGGCTTCAAAATGGCTTTCTTAGGGGGCCTAATTTGGGGATTATTACAAATTGTCGTAGGCGATGCCATTATCGTCACACCAATTCAAGTACTAATTGAATACTTTGTTGCTTTCGCATTCATTGGATTTGCTGGTTTATTCTATCGTCCAATTCAAAAAGCACTTTTAACTTCCAATGATAATAGCGAAGAGCAATCAAATTTAGGTAACCGTAAAGACAAACCTTCATCAAAACCAAACCAAGGAAAGAAAGTAATTGGATACATTATCGTCGCTACTTTTATCGGTAGTCTAGCTCGTTACTTCTGTCACTTTATCGCTGGTATCATTTTCTGGGGACAATATGCACCAAAAGGCCAATCGGCTTTCCTATATTCTTTAATATTTAACGGTAGTACAATGATTGGTTCCTATATTCTATGTACCGTTTTACTTATATTTTTATTTATCACTTCACCACGCTTATTCAAAAGCATCAGTGCTTATCAAATGAATACACAAAAAAAGGGCGCTTAATGAGCGCTCTTTTTTCATATCGTAATATTAATTAAAAATACAATAAATGCGCAAAAGAAAATAAATACCATTATACTTAGCCAATTGCTATGCACGGTTCATCGACTCCTTACATAACCTCATATTCTAAACAAATTATACTGATTAAAAATAAAGATTAGGTAAAGATAATATGAAAATAAATTAAAAAAGCGTATCATGCATTATCTACGCTTTTTTCGGTAAGTAAAAGTAAAATAATACACCGTCTTCTGTATTTTTCACTCCATATTCAGCATCGTGTAATTCTAAAATATTTTTAGAAATAGCAAGCCCCAGTCCCGTCCCACCTTGTGAACGCTGACGAGCTGTATCCACGCGATAAAAACGATCCCAAATTTTATCTAATTGTTCTTCTTCAATGTGAGTACCTTTATTTTCAATACAAACTTTTATACGATTCTTCTCATCTATTGTAGAAATAATAATATCTTCTTTATTTGGTGTATAACGTATGGCATTCGTAATGAAGTTCACGATGACTTGTTCAATCCGGCCTTGATTTGCAATCACTTCAAATGAACATATATTTTTATGAACATGAAGTTCTTTTTTCTCTATTTCCACAGATAGATGTTCACATATATCTTCAATTACTGTATCAATATAAAACGAATCCTTTTTCATTTTATATGTACCAGATTCAAATTTAGCTAACTCAAGCATATCCAAAATTAAAGTATCCATTTTGTCTACTTCTCTTTCCATTGCCTGAAAATAATACTCTTTTTTATGTTCAGCTACTCCATCTTTTAAAATAGAAATACAGCTTTTCATAATACTTAGCGGTGTTTTTAATTCATGTGAAACACCAGAAATGAATTCTTTTCGCGTCCTTTCTAACTTTCTTTCCTTTTCAATATCTTCTTCTAACTGTCCAATATGGGAATGGAGTTTATTTGATAGCACATTAATATTTTTCGATAAATCCCCAATTTCATCTTTTGAAGTAATTGGTATTTTTTCTGTAAAATCTAATTGTGCTATTTTCTTCGTCGTATCATTTATTTTTAATAACGGTTTGGCAATTTGTTTTGAGTAATAGAACGAAGCTAAAAAAATAAGAACGACTACAAATGCAATGATGTAGATATAGTAATCTTGCACCATTTGTACAGCTTCATCTACGGGCTGTAAAGAAGCCATCGCATAAATATATGTTACTGATCCGTCTTTTTCTTTTATTGGTTTCATTAATAATTTATATTTTATATCATTCTTTTCATAGTCCATTGTTTGTGTTGTATATTGTATGTGTTTGTTCTCTTTTAATAATAAATCAGTTTGAAATTCTTTTATGTTATCTAAGAAGATGCCATTTTTATAAATTGGATTCACAGGACCTTTTACATCTGGTAACTGTACTTTTGTAACACGTCCACCTATGTAAACATTTGATTCTTGAGCAGCTTGCTCCTGAACAGCTGGTTTCTTTTCCTTAACAAGTTGTTCCTCAGCTGCTCTCTTTTTCTCCTCATTTAATTTACTCATTTTCTCATTAAATGCTTTTTCTAACGGTTTATTAGATCCACTTAAATTCTGCTTAGATAAAGAAAAAGAGAATGGAATAAAACTATCTTCTTTTCTCACTCCAGAAAAATAAATTTCTTGCCCTAAAAACTGCTCTGATAATTTATTATCAATTTCCTCTATATTGACGAGATTACCTAAGGGAATTTTAAATATTTGTTGTCCAAAGCTCTTTTGTTGCCTACGATCTATCGTTACTTCAAAATAAAAATCATCTGTATGTTTTAAATTCCCGTTCTTATCTAATGTCGTAATCCACGTATTATTTTCTCTTAAAAAGTCTTGCTCTAGTTTCTGAATTTCTTCTGCATTTCCTGCATAATTTAAATAATTCTTCTCAAAAGAATTTAAATTCACTTTAATATCTTCCACTTTTCGATTCGCATAATATTGTTTAAAAAATATCGTTTGTCCAATAAATATCGTCGCTAAAATCAACATACATAATGCTGTTGTAAGAGTAAATAATTTTAGTACAATTCCTTTCTTCATACATTCCCCTCAAATTTATAACCAGTTCGTACTACAGTTATAATATACTTTGCTTTCTCTCCTAATTTATTTCTTAAATTACGAATATGGCTATTCACCGTTCGATCATCGCCAGCAAATTCATATCCCCAAATTCTTGAAATGAGTTGCTCTCGCGTTAAAACGATTCCTTGATTTTTCATGAAATACACCAATATTTCAAACTCCGTATGCGTTAAACTAACATCTGCCTCATCAACAGTAACAGTACGCGACGGAAAATGGACATGGATGCCATGAATCGATAACGTATCATCTTCGTTCTCTAAAGGTTTCTTCGATGCTTTTCTACTTTCTAATAATCGTTTCGCTCTTGCTAATAAAATTGGAGGACTATACGGCTTCGTCACATAGTCATCTGCTCCAAGTTCAAAACCAAGTAACGTATCGTCTTCATCTACACGCGCCGTCAGCATAATAATAGGCACCTCGGACGTCTTCCTAATCCTTCGGCAAACAGACCATCCATCGAGTTCTGGCAACATGATATCTAAAATAACTAAATCAACCTCTTCTTCTTCAAATACAACTAAAGCCTCTTTCCCGTCCCTCGCTTCAAACACTACATATTGTTCACTTAAAAAATAATCTTTTAATATTTCACGTAATATGTCTTCATCTTCAACAATTAAAATGTTTTTTGACATAACTTATATATCCCCCTCTCGCTTTCAGAAACTATAATTTCACTTTGAATAACTGCCAGTTAACTTCGCCTCGATAATATATCTATCTGGTGCATCCCCTATATAATCAAATGGGTAACAAGTTGTCAGTGTTAATATCGGTTCTTCTTTTTTTATAATAACAGTACGATCATCCGCATGAGTAATCCATGTCTTTTGAATTTCATATGTGTACGTTTTATTATCATACTCTAAAACAAGGGTATCCTTTTCTTTCAACTCTTCTAAATCTGTAAATACAGTATCTCGATGTCCACTCAGTACAGTATGTCCCCCTCCAGATGGAGTTGTCGTTAAATCACTAACGAACATACCCACTCCTTTTTTCAAAGTCGTATCATCTGCTCCCCAATATATAGAAAACTTCTTCTTTATTTTCGGTATGTTTAACATCGCTACCTTTTCTCCTTCTTTATGTTCTGTTTGAGAAGAAGGCACTTGAGAAGTTACAGGTGTTTCATGAGAAAGTTGAGTATCTTGTATATTTTTAAGGCTCTTTATTTCTTCTGCCGTTAATTGCCCGGCAGAGCTTTTTCCTTTATACCATTCCACAGCGTAATAGGATCCCATGAATAGGCCTATAGCCATCAATATGATACCGATATAATTGAGTAACTTCATTCTTCATTCCTCCATGCCAAAAATGGTAGGAGTAACCTACCATTTTTAATATATGAAATTATCCCATTCTTTATAGGAAAATATTTTATTTACGCTTTAATCTTATTGCGACGATTCAAACCAAATAATGTACCTACCGCTACAAGACATGCACTTAATCCCATCATTGCTACATTATTTGATGCTGTATTTGGTAATTTTTCACCTTGTACAACTGGCTTTGCTTCTTCTTTTTTAGCTACTTCATTCTTTTGCTCGGCTTTTATCGCTGCTTCTTTTTTGGCCATATCGTTTTTTAACTGTTCTTGCGCTATTCTCTTTTTCTCTTCTTCACTTTTTTTCTCAGCTTTTATTGTTTCCTCTTTTTTAGCCATATCATTTTTTTCTTGTACTTGTGCCGCTTGCTTTTTCTCTATTTCACTTTTTTGCTGTTCCTTAATTGCTTCTTCTTTTTTAGCTTTATCCTGTTGTACTTGCCCTTCTTCTTCCTTTGTTACTGTTCCAGTATCCGCACTCGCTACTGAAGAATATCCTACTGTTAAAAGTGCCATTGCACAAATTGGTAATAGTTTCTTTTTCATTTTCACTCTCTCCTTATATTTTATTCACATCAACTCGCATCGGATGTATTACTAGAATAAGCAAGAGATATAAATATAAGATGCAGATGAAATATATTTCATTTAAAGATTTCATTGTAGAAAAAGAAAAAAACATCGCAATATGTACGATGTTTTTTTCGGGTGTGTGTCTCAATTATTTACATGTTACTTTCGCGTGATTTGGAAGTAGAACGGGCCGGAGCGATAACTAATTGTCTCGGCTCAGTTTTCTTGAAGTGATTTTTGACGTTACACTTACGACGTTGAACAACCCACGCTTTAATAGGGTTTGTTAAAATAATCTTTTGCTCTTCGTTAGGGGCCTCTTCTTCAAACCTACAACTCTCGCTCCATTTATTCCATTTCATTGTAAATTTAGAAGAAGAATGATCATCTTCACGATCAAACAAGTGCAAAAAATCCATTTTTCCATCTAGCATTACGGTGTTACTAGTCGCTAAAAAAGAAAAGGTCGTCCAACGTTTCTCCATGCCCTCCTACTCCTTTTTCACATATAGAGTGCCTAAAACTTAATTTACCTAAAATATGCTTGCCTTTTACCTTACACCCATAGTTTATCCAAAATGCTCTTATGCAACTATCGATTTGCCTTACAACTACCTTACATTTTTGTAAGAAACAAAAAAACCTTCACTCTATATAATGAAGGTTTCTTACTTTTTATCTATATGATCTCTCATATCATCAAGTCCAGCTTCTTTTAGCTGCGACATCATACCGTGCGAAATTGCTCCTAACACTAAAGTCATTCCAATTAATGAAATACGAATCGCAGGTACATCAATTACGTAAGCCAACAGGCCAAGAACAATTGTTAAAAGTAATGCTTTTATAAATGTTACACTTGTGTACTGTTTCTTCTTCATCATATTCACCCTTTATGGAAGCGTTCTCTTAATGTACTTAGTATATCATATCATCAGATGATTTTGTCGTTATCTTTGTAAAAAATTACTATCTCCTTTGACTTTTTCTATTCTATCCTTTACAGTCGAAATGTTCATAAGTTTTACACTGTAGGAGGATTACAATGAATATTGAAATAAAAGACACTTTAATTTCTGAAGAACAATTACAAGCAAAAGTTAAAGAATTAGCACTTCAAATCGAACGTGACTTTGAAGGAGAAGAAATCGTAGTTATCGCAGTATTAAAAGGTTCATTCGTATTTGCTGCTGATTTAATTCGTCACATCAAAAATGATGTAACAATTGACTTTATTTCTGCATCTAGCTACGGAAATCAAACAGAAACAACAGGAAAAGTGAAACTACTAAAAGATATCGACGTAAACATTACTGGGAAAAACGTAATTGTTGTAGAAGATATTATCGATTCTGGTTTAACACTTCATTTCCTAAAAGACCACTTCTTTATGCATAAACCAAAAGCACTCAAGTTCTGTACATTACTTGATAAGCCAGAACGTCGTAAAGTAGACTTAACAGCTGAATATGTTGGCTTCCAAATTCCAGACGAATTCATCGTTGGATACGGTATCGACTGTGCGGAAAAATATCGTAACTTACCATTCATTGCTTCAGTTGTAACGGAATAATCGTATAACTTAAAAAATCGATAGTACATAAAATGTATATCGGCGATTTTCAAAATATATCGACCGTAACTCAAATTATATCGGCGATTTTTTAAATATATCGACTTACCGACAATAACTGACAATCTTAGCACCCAATTAATAGGGAGAAGCTGTTCTAAAATACATGGGAACAGCTCCTTTCTTTCCATTTACAAACTACAGGGAGAGATGAAATATGACAAAGACAAAATTTGAAAAAGTACTCCTCATCGTAAATCCGAAAGCTGGTCAAGGTGACTTACATACAAATTTAACGAAAATCGTACCACCTCTTGCCGCAGCTTTTCCTGATCTACATATCCTTCATACGAAAAAACAAGGTGATGCAACAAAATATTGCCAAGAGTTTGCTAGTAAAGTAGATTTAATTATCGTCTTTGGTGGTGATGGAACAGTATTTGAATGCACAAATGGCTTAGCACCTCTCGAAACTAGACCTACACTTGCAATCATTCCAGGCGGAACTTGCAACGACTTCTCTCGCACACTTGGTGTTCCGCAAAACATTGCAGAAGCGGCAAAACTTATTACAAAAGAACACATAAAACCAGTTGACGTTGCAAAAGCAAACGGACAACATTTCTTAAACTTCTGGGGCATTGGACTCGTATCTGAAGTATCAAACAATATTGATGCAGAAGAAAAAGCAAAGCTTGGTAAAATCGGTTACTACTTAAGCACAATTCGAACTGTCAAAAATGCTGAAACATTCCCAGTAAAAATCACTTACGATGGACAAGTATATGAAGACGAAGCTGTCCTTGTCATGGTTGGAAATGGTGAATATCTTGGTGGTATTCCATCCTTTATTCCAAACGTAAAATGTGATGACGGAACACTTGATATTTTTGTAGTCAAATCAACAGGTATTCAAGCATTTAAAGATTACATCGGAAAGAAACTATTTGAAGACTCAAATGAAAATGACATCTTCCACGTAAAAGCGAAATCCATTCATATTGAAACGAAAGAAGAAAAAGAAGTAGATACAGATGGAGAAAGTTCGCTTCATACACCTTGTCACATTGAATTATTACCAGGACACTTTACGATGATTTATAATCCTGCGGTTGTGTAATAAAAAAACGAGTGCTAGCACTCGTTTTTTCTCTTCTAATCTAGTTATATTGTTGGATCATTTCCTCTATTTCTTTAACTCTCTCTAAAGTAATTCCATTTCTTTGTTCGATCGCTAAAGGATGCTCGGTTGGCTCTAATTCAACATACGGTGCCATTCCAACTTCTCTTATATGTACATTTGTTTTTAAATTTAATGTTTCTGGATAAACTGGTATTTCTACAGATAACCAACCAAAATAAGGATCACTATTTTCTCGGCCTCTCTCATCCCACTTTTCTAATACTTCATCATAACTTTCTTTACTAAGTGATACCCACACAGTCCAAATAAAATTTTCGTGGTAATCAATGATAGGAATCTCTAAACATCCTCTAATAAAATAGAAGAATGGCTTGTTTGCATACTCTAGTTCTTTTTATGTACAATGAAGGAAAGAAGTACCTTCATATAAGGGAGAGGACAAACTTTGTTCAACCAACAGTTAGTTAATTTACGCATTGATTTTGCATTTAAACAATTGTTTGGTACGAATGGTAGCGAAGATATTCTAATTGCATTTTTAAATGCTATGTTACAAGAGTCTTTAGAGTCGCCCATTGCTTCTCTACAACTAGAAGATCCACATTTACACAGGGAATATGAAGAGGATAAGTTATCTATTTTAGACATTTCAGCGACATTAGACACAGGAACAAAAGTCAATGTAGAAATACAACTCAATAATAATCACGATATGGTTAAACGCAGTTTATATTATTGGGGAAGACTATACACATCTCAACTACAAAAAGGGATGCCCTACAGTGCACTTCACAAAACCATCACCATAAACTTACTAAACTTCGTAATGTTTTCGGAACACCCAGCCTTCCAAACAACAAGCATATTATGGAATACACAACAACAAAAACTCCTGAGTGACGACATTGAAATCCACATTATAGAAATTCCAAAGTTAACTGAACAATGGCATGAAGAAAAAGTAAATCCGTGGAAAGATCCATTTGTTCGTTGGCTTTTATTGCTTTCAGCAAATGAGGATGAGCACTTAACTAAACTATTGGAGGATATTGCTATGAACCAAGACCCTATTTTACAAAAAGCGATAAATAAATGGGAACGTATGAGTCAAGATTCATCTTTCCGACAAGCCTATGACGCAAGGGAGAAAGTTTTAATGGATGAAGCAGCAAAATTCGCCCATGCAGAGACAGAAGGAATAAAAAGAGGAATGGAACAAGGGATGAAACAAGGAATTAAAAAAGGCATTGAAAAAGGCATTGAAAAAGGCATTGAAAAAGGCATTGAACAGGGCATTGAACAGGGCATTGAACAGGGCATTGAACAGGGCATTGAACAAGGTCGAAAAGAAGGAGTTCAGCAGGGAAAAATTCAAATGATTAAAAATATGTATGATCTTGGTATACCACTTGAAACGATTGCTAAGGCAAGTAAATTAAGTTTGCATGAGATTGAGCATATTTTAGGACATAAATAGTGATAAAAAAAGAGCTTGAATAGTTTCAAGCTCTTTTTTTATCAACTCTCCTCAATATCATCCAATTGAGTCTTATAACATTCATCACACTCTGGCCTAGTAGGAAGAATCCCTCTGTCATCAGGTAATAAAACCCTGAAAACTTCTCGATCCATCTCTACGAAAGACTTCATAATAATGGGATATCCTTCAATAATATTCGTATACTCAATCCCTTGTTCAAACTTTTTTCCGCTCTTTATTTCTTCTATTATGGTACAAAAAACACTATGCGCGAATTCAGGATCCATATTTAATGCTATTTGTAAATCTTGATGATTAAAGTTATCTCTTAGACCATGCGTATGATAATTAGCATGGATGCCATCAATATCTTCTGCTAATATGCTATGCATGTACCATCCATACTCTTGTAGCATATTTTCTTCCCATTCATCTGCATCCTCTTCTAAATCTTCATCAAACAAATTCGGATCATACCACACGTCCTCGTAATCTCCAGCAATTAAAAATCTCCAACCAGGTGGTAACCCTAAATACTTCTTTATTTCAGGTGCCCATTCATCAATATGTTGAACGTGTAACGGAAGAAAGAAATCTTCTTCTGTCCCCATTTCTTCACCAGCCCAAATGTACCAACCTGTCGTTCCATTTTCTACAGACATTCGTAACCCATTAATCGGTGCGATACCATCTTTCACATTTTGCGCTATTCCTAATTTCAATTCATTCGTAGATTCTACATACTCCGCTTTATATTTATCACATATACTCCTCTGTTCTTTTATGTATTTTTCCATCCTTTTAGCACACTCCCCAATTTTTGAAAGATAGATTTCTTTGCCGAAGCACTCTCTAACTTCCATACCCCACACGGATTATAAAATGGATCCTCTTGTTCATAACGATTATCTATATAATGAGATAAAAGATACACTGGAGCATCTTCTGTGAAACTAATTGTATCCCCATCTTTCAAATTAGGTTTTTCCAATATATTATGTAGGTTAAAATCATTTAATAAATTTACAGCTACTTCCGGATCTATTCCTCCGTCTAAAACAACGTCTGGTAGATTAAATGCTTGCATTCCACATGAATAGTAGCCGTCCTCTTCATCTCCAACTAAAGTTACAAGGTGCGAATACATCGGGAATATTTCCTTATTCTCTGTAAGCTCTTGCCATTCTTCTTTCGAATAAGCCACACCTGCTGTTTCAACTTTTAAAGCAAGTCCACCTGCATTTAAAAGTTCCATTCCTACATCAATTACTTCTTGTACTCTCTCTGTATCGTCAACTTTTGCAATAACATACACTGTATAAGTATGCTTCTCCAACTCCTGAAGCAATTCTTCATCAAAACGCTCACCACTTGCATAGAAGAAAGCCTCTCTCAAAGAAGGGTCTTGTTCATATATATCAAATTCAAAGCCAATCCCTTTCTCCTTATGGTGCATAACATTTCCTGCTAACATATAGTTACTTTTACTCACAACTTCTTGTATTAATTCTGTTCTATCTTTCCATAAACCAGGTACTCCAATAACGATTTGTGTCTCCATCATATGCACTCCACTTCTCATCTATTTTCAATCTATTCTTTCAATCTTCCAAACTAAATTAGCTGGGATATCTTTCTCTAAGAAGGTTAACATCCGTACAGTTTAGGCATCCTACTATGATTAAAATCTCCAAATATAACACTCCATGTGTACATTTATATTTATTTTCGTTTACATACTATTGTTATTCATAATCCATTTTAGCTAATAAACAAACGAAAGAGAACTAGGTGGATTAATGTTTACTTAAAAATAAAAAGTCCGAAACTATATAAAGTGATTTCGGACTTTTTATTTTTAAAATATTAAATTACATTTCGAACAAAAAGGAGCTGAATTTCCTCTTCTAATTTTCGTATCACATTTTGGACAATATACATATCGTTCCTCTACCTTTTGTCGTTCTATCATGTGTAAGGATACTATTTTCATACTGCACATAATTCCAATTAAGATAAGGCTAAAAATGAGTAGCACAACGCTCTTCCTTCCTTAACTACTTACCTATATTTTACCATTAAATAAAGATAATTTTATACTTATAATCCTATCTTGTCCTTCATACTGGAAGAAACTTTCTTTACTTCTATTTACTCATCAGCGTGATTCTTTTTTGTCTATATAAATAAAGAATACCTGTAACTATAAAAACAATCACGCCAAAATACACGCCATATTCTATCGCGATCGCTACAATACTTTCAATATGTTTTCCAAATAAAGCACCGAGCACAAAGTAAACGAGTGTCCAAACAAATCCTGTCGTATAAGAATACAAAGCATACGTCTTAAATGACATGTTATTCATTCCAACTAAATACGGTACGATATGTCTTACAACTGGTATGAAGTAACTTGTGACTAACGCATAATGACCATACTTCTCTACCATTTGTTGAGATTTCAAAAGATATTTCGCCTTTTTCTTTTTCATTAGCTTATCAAGTACTTTCGTACCAAATATTTTCCCTAATATATAACCTAAAGAAAGCCCAGATACAACACCTAAATATGTTAATAAAAATGCAGGAATGACACTTAATATCCCTAGTGAAGATACAAAGCCACCACTCATTACGATCATTTCGTCTGGAATTGGCATACCGATAATACCTAACCATAAACAGAAAAATAATGCCCAATAACCGTATTGTTCAATATAAGATAATAATTCATGTAATTCCATTATGCATATGCTCTCCTTAGCTCTTTTTTACAGCTAAAGATGTACGCTGGTGGGAAATTGAGCCACACTTTCTCTAGCGTAATTTCTGGAAAGAAGTGCTGTATAAATCCTTTTTTCACAAGTGAATATTGAAATGTAATAAATTCACCATTCTCATGTATCCCTTCCATTACATTGTTTAAAATACGCTTTGAAACTTCTTCTGGTAAAGAGGTAAAAGGTAATCCCGATAAAACGTAATCCACGCATTCTATATTGAGATCTTCTATATACTTTTTTATATTTTCGGCTGAACCGTGTACAACAATGACGTTCTGCTCATCTTTAAATTTTCTCTTTAGCTCCTTGCAAAACACTTCATTAATTTCAATAAGAAGAAATATTGTTTCCTTCTTCTTTCTCTTCATAATTTCTTTCGTAAAGACTCCTGTACCAGGACCTAACTCTACAATGCATTTCGCTTTATTAAAATCAATTACATCTACCATTTTCTTTGCTAATATTTTTGAACTTGGCGCAATTGCACCAGTATGTTTCGGATGTTTAATAAATTCATGTAAGAATGTTATGAGTTGCATATAAACCTCTCCTCATTCGTTCAATAGTTTTTAACTTGTTTCTAAGTATAACTATTATTTCTTAACAAAAATTGAGGAGATTTCTTAAGATTTTATGAAGAATGAAAAAACAGCTACCGCTTATAGCGATAGCTGTTCCCTTATTATTTCGCACTCACAATTTTATAATAAGAACGAACTGTTATGAAGTAATATCCGATATAAATGACGCCATATACTCCGATACTAATTAGGAGCGGAATCATGATTTCGAATGGTAGTAAGTTCGCTAAACCTTTTAGTGCGAATAAGCTGTGCAAGATTCCGATGACTAACGGAATCGCAAAGATAAAGCTTACTTGTTTTGCGATAGCTTTTTTCATTTCTTGTTTCGTTACACCGACTTTACGAAGTACAACGTAACGCTCACGGTCAGCATTTGCTTCCGTTAATTGCTTAAAGTAAATGATAGAACCTGTTGCTAGCAAGAACACAAGACCTAAGAACATTCCAATAAACATCATTAATCCTGTTCCTTCAAGCCCCATATGGAAACCAGTATAGAAATCTCTAAACGGTGGGACCATTTCTGATTCACCAGCTGGCATCACTTTTGTTAATTTTTCTGTTAACACTTTACTATCTTTTTCATCTTTTACATCAATATTTTTTACAACGCGTGTTCCAAATGCTTGCTTCGCTTGCTCATACATTTCATCTGAAACGACAACAACTAATTCCCCTAAATTTGTAATCGCAACGTCATTCGCATCTTGGATTTTTAATTGCTTCGTTTCGTTTCCGATTTGGAATACTGCTTTGTTTCCTTTATATTGCGGGCTAAACTCATGCCCTTCAATGTACGAACTATCATATATAAATGCTTCACCAGCAGCTACACTCACTGTTTCCGCATCAATTTTTTTAGCAAGTTTATTAAATTCTGACTGAGACATAAACTGATACTTCTCTGAAATCGTATAGTTCATATTCAGAATGAAATCAACTTTCTCTCCTTCAAACTTCCCTTTTACAGGAACTGTCTCAATTTCAAATTGATCTTTGATTGGGTGATCTTGCTTCTCTTCTGCAAAAATCGCATTTACTTTCTTATCAAGCTCTGCATCTTTTTTCTCATAAGAATAGCTGTATGGTGCGGCTGCTTTTGATTGCGTAAATGTGTTGTAATACATCGTAACTGACGTACCAACCGCTGTTAATGTTACCGCACTTAAAATAGAAATTGTCGCAAGTGACTTTGCATTTCCTTTAATACGGTATAGTAACTGTGATGTTGTTACCATATTCATGCCGTTATAAAACGATGATTTATTATTTCTTGCACGTTTTAATACGAATACTGTAAAGAACATAAATAGTAAGTACGTACCTAATACTGTCGCCAGTAAAATGTAAAGTGCGACTGTCATAAAGTCTGCATACTTAAGTGCCTTCACGTACATTAACGCTAAGAAATAACCTGAACCGATTAAGAAAACGGAAATGAATGCCATCACTACTGATCCTTTTGGCATTGCTTCTCCTTCACGTTCCGCTCGGAAAAGTTCAATAAGCTTAAATCGGTAAATTAAGCGATATCCTTGAAGTGATGTATACAAAATAATCACAAAGAAAATAAGTGCTGTATCAACAATTGCTGCCATCGGTACTTCAAAATGAACATTTAAATTTAATCCCATCATGCTTACTAGCAGTTCAAGGAATAATTTTGAAAGGACACTACCGATCGCAATCCCAATTACTAATGACATTAATCCCATTAACATATTTTCATAAAAGAGCATTTTACCAATTTGTCTTTTCCGAATACCTAGTAAAGAATATAATCCAACTTCTTTTTTACGCTTCCTTGTAAAGAATCCGTTCGAATATATAATAAACACTGCTACGAAAATGATAAGCATCACACTGGAAACTTGAAACGCACCGCTAATCTTTTTAGAAGCTTCTGCTGCTTTTTCCATTTGTGAATTATATTGCAGTGCTTTAAATGTGAAATAAATAACGATACTAAAAATCATAGATGCAAAATATACAAAGTAGTCTTTAAAGTTCCGCTGTATGTTGCGGAGGGCAATGCTAGATAAGGTCATCAGCCATACCTCCAGAAATAGAAGACATTACGTCAACAATTTTTTGGAAGAACTGTTTACGCGTCGATTCACCGCGGTGTAATTCTTTATAGAGTTCACCATCTTTAATGAAAATAACTCGTTTACAATAACTTGCTGCAAATGCATCGTGCGTTACCATTAAAATTGTTGAGTTATCATATTCATTTAACGACTTCATACTTTCAAGTAAATCTGTTGCAGATTTAGAATCAAGTGCTCCAGTTGGCTCGTCTCCGAAAATCATACTTGGATTCGTAACAATTGCACGCGATGCTGCACAGCGCTGCTTCTGCCCACCAGATACTTGATATGGGAACTGACTTAAAATATGATCAATACCGAATTTCTTTGAGATTTCAAGAACGCGGCGATCAATCTCACTCGCTTTCACCTTTGATAACGCAAGTGGTAAAGCGATATTCTCTTTCACCGTTAACGTATCTAATAAGTTATAATCTTGGAAAATGAAACCTAAATGATCACGGCGGAATAACGCTAACTTATCATCATTCATCTTTACAATATCTTTTCCATCAATTAAAATTTCACCGTTCGTCGCATTATCAATTGTAGAAAGAACATTTAGTAAAGTCGTCTTACCAGAACCAGAAGGTCCCATAATTCCAACGAACTCACCTTCTTTTACTTGTAAGTTAATACCTTTTAACGCTGCAAATTTATTCCCACCCGTGTCGTACACTTTTTCAATATTTTTTGCTTCTAACACTGTTTTCATCTCGACATCCCTCATTTCTTCTATTCTCTATTTTCAACTATATACACTCTCTACTCTTGCCACTATCGATGTTTCTTACACAAACATGACAGTTATGTAAGACGCATAAGTAAAGATATAAAAATTTAACCTACTGAACAAAAGTACTTTGTTACTATAACATTGGGATATCATACCATCCATTCATTCTCCTTACAGGAACATTACAATTTTGTAAGGTTAAAAATGTCCCCTACAAAGTTGTGCACGAAATGTCGGATGGAGCTATTTCGTTCCTGCTATTCTATGTACAGAGGAGGTCATAATATGGATTCACTTAAAAATATGAATACTGCAATGCGCTATATTGAAGATAACCTTACGAATGAAATTGATTTTAAAGAAGTTGCGAGGCTAGCTCTCTGTTCTGAGTATCACTTTAAAAGAATGTTTTCGTTTTTAGCAGGTATATCACTATCTGATTATATTCGCTGTAGACGTCTTACTCTTGCTGCCTTTGAACTAAAAGATAGCAATGCAAAAGTCATTGATGTCGCTATAAAATATGGCTACAACTCACCAGATTCATTCGCTCGTGCATTTCAAAACTTGCACGGTATAACACCTTCTGAAGCCCGAAATAGTAGCCGTTCTTTGAAAGCTTATTCACCAATGACCTTCCAGTTATCCATTCAAGGAGGAAATGAAATGAACTATCGAATTGAAGAAAAAGAGCCATTTCGAATTATAGGTATTACAAAACGAGTACCAATTGTTTTTAACGGTGTAAATGAAGAAATTGCTTCTATGTGGAAAAGTTTAAACCCAGAGTCTATTCAAACATTAAAGTCCCTTTCAAACATTGAACCTACTGGAATTATTAGTGCTTCTACTAATTTTTCTGAAGGAAGAATGGAGGAAAAAGGCGAACTCGATCACTATATTGGAGTAGCCACAACAAAGGATTGTCCAGAGGAGTTTAAACAACTTGAAGTTGCTGCTTCAACATGGGCTATATTCGAAGCTGTCGGTCCATTTCCTGATGCACTACAAAATGTATGGGGACGTATTTATTCTGAATGGTTCCCTTCTTCGAACTATGAACTAGCGGAAGGACCGGAGATATTGTGGAATGAAAGCAAAGACGTATCCTCTCCGAATTTCAGAAGCGAAATATGGGTACCTGTTTTAAAAAAGTAATATAAGAGTCTAACCTTTTCAAAATAAAGAAGCTACTCTTCCTTTTTAAAGGAAAAGCAGCTCCTTTATTTTATACTTCTTCTCGACTCGTTCTTATACAAGAAAATAGTAATAATCGTAAGCACTATAATAACTGCAAAAGTAAATACTCTGTAGTTCGAGATAGTAGCAGTACCAATTAACAAGGCAGGTATAACCGCCACAATTAAGCCACCAAACATACCAACAAACGATCCTATACTTTGTTTTACTACTTGAGTTTCTGATACCCAATCATAATAACCAAATCGATTATTAATGAAAATCCCCCATACTGCTGAAAATAATGAATATGTTATCGGTGTTATCACGATGAAAAGAGAGCTCCAAACATCTAGCTTTAACCCGATTATCAGTAATACAGCACTAATAAGTGATGCAGGTATACTCAATGAAAGATTCATAAGAATTTTACTATCATAAATCATCTTTGGCGCTATAGGCAATGATTTAATAATCCATACATTTTTTCCTTCTAAAGACAATGACACACATGTTGTACATGTCATCGAAATCGCTGCTGCAATAGCAAATGGAGCAATCTTTTGCAACAGGGGCTCAATTCCAGGATACGCTATTAATTGGCTTGGTCCTACTACAACTATAGCTAGCGAGAAAGCTAGCGCCATCACGACTCCCATTCCACTATTTATGACATACACTGTAGAAGAGAAGAAACGTTTCAGCTCTTTTTTATACAATGCGACCAATACACTCTCTTTTTTCATGCTATTAATCTCATAATTTGAAAGCATATGATAAGTGGTGATCCCTGTGTTTATTTGCTTATATTTTAACGAAAGTATTTTTACAAAAAGATAATACCAAATCACTGATATCCCCACGAATAAGATGAAAGCTACCATATCAGCATTAACAATTGCTTTTTGAAACATGTTAGCTAATGGATACACTTTAGTTAATTGCTCCGAAACAATTGCACCAATTCCGTTCATATCATTAAGGCTATATTGAGCATTTCCGTTTTTTAGCATAAAGGAACCGAATGTAATAATTACTATAAAACTTAAAATCGTAGTTATTTTATTCGTATTTTTAAATTTAGAAGCGATTGCCGTAATCGAAGCTCCAAAGATTGCTGCGATTGTTGTTGGGATTAAAGATGCTATAAACATACTGATGAACCACATAAAGTAAAAAGAAACTGATGGATTTTCATGTATGCAATACACAACTCCCATTGGTAGCATGATTATGATTGAAAACATTGTATTCAGCAAGTATAAATACAAAAACCTACTTGCAATAACAGTACTTACGCGAATCGGCAATGACATTAAAAAGTCGTAATCCTTAAAAGCAAAAATTTCTCCATTTGCCTTAAATATAGTGAAAAACAACGTTAATACACTGCTAATAACTAGTGCATAGACGGGAATAATTTCACTAATTCCTATTTTTATCAATCCATATGCCGAAGCTCCGCAATATAACATTAACATGACACCAACTAGAGCAATAGATACTGTCAGCAAAATCTTATTCTGCTTCTTTCTCTTATCTTTTTCGTATTTAAAGGTGTTTAAACCGAGCTGCGTTATCAACCGAATTTTCAAAAGACCTAAACTATTAGTATTCATTAGCAAGCTCCTTCATAAAGAGCTCTTCCAATGAGCCTTCCTTTATTAAAGAATTTACTTCTCCTGAAAGTGCTAATTTCCCTCTATTAATCATTGCTACTTTATTACATAACTTCTCAGCTACATCTAAAACGTGCGTAGAAAAGAAAATCGCACTTTCTTTTTCACAAAGCTCTTTCATAATACCTTTCAATACTACGGCTGCCTTTGGATCAAGACCAACGAAAGGTTCATCTAAAACTAATAATTTCGGTTTATGTAAAACCGCCGATATAATCGCTACTTTTTGTTTCATACCGTGTGAATAAGAAGATATTAAGTCCCCTAAGTACGGTGTAATCTCAAAAACATCCCCATACTTCTGTATCTGTTCTTCCCGATCCCTCGCAGGCACTTTAAACACATCCGCAACAAAGTTCAAATATTGAATTCCTGTTAATTGCTCATATAAATCTGGATTATCAGGAATATACGCCATTACTCTCTTACATGCAATCGGATCCTTTTTTACTGAATGTCCATCAACAAAAATTTCACCCTCTTCAAAATCTATAACTCCTACTAACGACTTAATTGTTGTACTTTTCCCCGCACCGTTATGTCCAATAAATCCAAAGATATCCCCTGCTTTAACAGTAATATTCAAATGATCAACTGCTTTCTTACCGTCTTTATATGTCTTGCTAAAATTTATAATTTCTAACATGTAAATCCCCCCAAATCACCTTTTCGATTGAATTTTCAGACCTTAAAACGAAAAATTTACTCAGTGAGCTTTTCATTATTCCCACTGAGTATTAAAATCTCTTAACACATAGAAACTATAAATATAAAATTTGACTAATATAGCTCACATTTGTATTTCTTTTTTATACAAAACGTAAGAATATAAATTCGTTATAATGACAGCAACTACTATAATCCCAAGCATCATATAAGTTCTCCAATCAGCCGGAGCGAAAACACTTATAATCATAATAATTCC
The DNA here is from genome assembly GCF_003946765.1 of Bacillus sp. 2D03. Classification (NCBI taxonomy): domain Bacteria; kingdom Bacillati; phylum Bacillota; class Bacilli; order Caryophanales; family Bacillaceae; genus Bacillus; species Bacillus sp. 2D03. The sequence continues at coordinate 848,693 of NZ_RPSJ01000001.1, forward strand.
TAACGCCACAAATACTTTTCCGCTAAACCGATGTGTTTTCCGCCATACTTCTTCATTACTTAACGTCCATGGATTACGCATCCCAACAAAAAAGTTTGGCTTACACTGTGGTAAATAATTACCCATTACTAAAAATAAAACACCAACTAATAATTCAGGCACCCGATTAATGAATAAGTTATATCCTAATCCACTTGTAATAATATCTATATTTCCTACAAATAGTAGCAATAGTACACCATTATTCATCATCATAAAGGCTTTAGAAAATTTCTCGTAATTTGCTTTTCTTGGATCAATCTTTGGTATCACATTTAGAAATATATATAATGCAATCATAATTCCGACCATAGAAATCATTCCGTAAAATTTAGAAGAATATCCATCTACCTTACCGCCGCTCCAATGCGTTGCAATTGTATCCGGCAAATGTGGCCAAGCAAACGCCCAAGCTAAACAAGTTATAACAATTAATAAGATTGCAAAAAGATGTTTTTTCATTTCCCCTCTTCCCCCTTATTCGTAAATGTAAACACCCAAGTTAATAAATCTTGAAAGACAGTTGTGTTTAAAGAGTACACAACAAATTGCCCTTTCTTTTCATCTTGAATAAGTTCAGCATTTTTAAGTGCGCTTAAGTGGTGTGAAATACTTGGTTTTGTCATATTGAAATGTTCAGCGATTTCACCAGCGGTTAAATCACCTTCTTTTAATAAGTCTAAAATTTTTCGCCTTGTTGGATCTGCTAATGCTTTGAATGCTTGATTCAATGTCTTTCTTCCTTTCGATAATTAGACATTTAGATATTTATCTAAATATTAAACCGATTACTGTTATTTGTCAATTGTATCCAGTGCCCTTTTTACTTTTCTCACTTTTAACCTATACTGTTTACTAGCTTATCTTTCAACATAATGAAAAGACTTGAAACACATGATACACTATAGCTACAATTGTTTTTCTGAGGAGGAATATACATATGTATAAAATTTTAATCGTTGAAGACGATCCAAATATTTCATCATTACTGCAATCTCACATTCAGAAGTACGGTTATGAAGCTGTTGTTGCAGAGAATTTCGATGATATTATGGAATCGTTTAACGCTGTGAAACCACATCTTGTTTTACTTGATGTAAACTTACCGAAATTCGATGGTTTCTATTGGTGCCGTCAAATTCGTCATGAATCTACTTGTCCAATTATTTTCATTTCAGCGCGTGCTGGTGAGATGGAACAAATTATGGCAATTGAAAGCGGTGCGGATGATTACATTACAAAACCATTCCACTACGACGTTGTAATGGCAAAAATTAAAGGACAATTACGCCGTATTTACGGTGATTATGCACCAAATATTTCTGAACGTATCGTTGAAGTAGAAGGTTTAAAACTATTCCCAGAACGTCCTGAAATTCACTTCGGATCTGAACAAGTTCTTTTAACGAAAAAAGAAGCTATTTTAGCTGAAATGTTATTATCTAAATTCCCTCGTACAGCAAGCCGTGAAGATTTATTAGCTGCGCTTTGGGATGACGAAAGCTTCGTTGAAGAAAATACATTAAACGTAAACATTACGCGTCTTCGTAAAAAGTTTAATGAGCTTGGTATTGAGAACTCTATTGAAACAGTACGTGGACTTGGATATCGCTTTAACGCAACTTGGAGTGAATAAGCATGAAGCTATTTTTACGTGATCATTTTGCATTTTTCCTACTGTACGTTTTAAACTTCGGTATCATTTTCGTTCTTTATGATGCAGTAGATGGATTTCAAAACAATAAATTTTATTTCGTCGTTTTAAGTTTATATTTATTTATTTGTTTCCTCGCTTACCGTTACGTTCGCAATCGTAGAATGTACCATAGATTAAGCGAGCAACCAGAGAAAATGGAAGATGCGTTTATTGAAAGAGCAACTGCTCCGATGCCTCACGGTGTAAATGAACTCGTGCGCACGCAATACCGTCTCTTCCAAAAAGAACTACAATCGTATGAAGTAAAACAACAAGAACATCAATTATTCATTAACCACTGGGTACATCAAATGAAGACACCTGTTTCTGTTATGCAGCTTATGGTGCTAGAAATGGAAGACGAGCATTTAATTCCAAAGTTTAAAAAAGAATTAGAGCGTCTAAACCAAGGGCTTGATATGGCTTTATACATGGCTAGGTTAAATAACTTCCATGAAGATTTCCATGTTGAGACGATTTCATTAAAAGATACGGTAACAAAAAATATTAACGGATTAAAAGAACTATTCATTCGTAATGGTGTCTTCCCTGTTTTAGAAGTCCATTCTGATTTAAAAGTTGCTTCTGATGCGAAATGGCTAAAATTTATCATCTATCAGTTAATGACAAATGCTGTTCGTTACTCTGGTGAGCGCGGAAAGAAAGTTTTCTTATCTGCTTACCGAAACGGAAAAGATATTATTTTAGAAGTTCGTGATGAAGGTGTTGGTATTCCACAAGAAGATATTCGAAGAGTATTTGAACCATTTTACACTGGGAAAAACGGTCGCGCATTCGGAGAATCTACTGGTATGGGACTTTATATTGTAAGTAAAATTTGTGATTATTTAGGTCACTCTGTCAAACTAGATTCTGAAGTTGGTAAAGGAACGACGATTAAAATCATCTTCCACAACGCTGCAAATAATCAAGCAGAACATACGGAGAAGGTGACCGAAGCATGATCGTAACATATGCAAGCAAAATGTATGAGAACTCACTCTCATACATTTTTTGCAATACAACTACTTCTATATCTTCTAGCCGGAGGTATAATCTATGACATTTTGGCAATTTGCATTTAAAAACGTCACGCGCAACTCGAGAGCTTATTTTGCTTACTTTGTAAGTAGTTCCTTTTCCATTGCTGTGTTCTTTTCGTTTGCTGTTTACCTATTCCATCCGAAATTACAAAACTTTGACATGACCTCTGAAATTTCAGGGTTAATGATATTTTCAGAAGTAGTAATTGTATTTTTCTCTTTCTTCTTTTTACTATATTCCATTGGTACTTTTTTAAAAGTTAGAAAAAAACAATTTGGTGTTTTGACCATTTTAGGAATATCGAGAAAACAATTACATCGTCTTGTTTTTATGGAGAATATGTTAATCGGGATTTTATCTATCTTTTTCGGCATGCAGTTTGGAGTTGTTTTTTCTCAATTTTTCTTATTAGTAACAGCCAAACTTACGCATGTTCCAGGAATATATTTATACGGTCCTACTAACGCGTTTATTTTAACAACCATTGTTTTCCTTAGTCTTTTTATCATTGTATCTGCATTCACACCAATGCTTATTCGTACAAAAAAAGCGGTACACCTTTTAAAAACAAATGGTGGAAAACAAAAAGAAAGAAAACCATCCATACTTGTTTCATTATTTGGTGCGATTTGTTTATTTGGTGGTTATGCGTTAGCTGGAAATCCTAAATATTTCGTATCAGTAAGCCCGCAAATCGGTGTTATATATATGGTTTCGAGTATTTTCGTTATCCCAATGCTAGTTACAATAGGAACATATTTTTTCTTTTCTCAAATTAGTTTCTTACTTATTTATATTTTAAAGAAAAGAAGAAGATTTTATATGAAACGGATTAATATGCTTTGGATTTCAGATTTAGCAAACCGTATTCGAACGAATATTAATATGCTTTTTATTGTAGCGATGCTATCTACAATTGCTTTCACAATGATCACGTTCCTATATGGATTCGGGAAATTTATTAAGCTAGAGGTGAATAGAACTTCCCCTTTCCCAATTTCTTATTTCTCTTATGATGCGAACCCTTTTGTTACAGAGCATTTAAATTGGCTTGAGCAACAATTACAAAAAGAGCATTTCCCTTATCAAAAAATAAAAGCTGATATATATGAAACACCACTAAAAGAAGATAAAGATATAGCTATTTATAATGACGTATACGCAATTAAGCAAAGTGACTATAACAAACTTGCGAATTCTTTACGAATGAAACAACTATTTATGGATGATAACGAAGCATATGTGTTAACAGGGACATCTTATATCACCATATTCAACGAATTTGAGCAAAGCTACAATAGAGATTACATTACACTCTCTAGTACAAATACGAAATTAAGAGTTAAAGGCTATGAGCATGTAAATGCAATTCCATCTGGCTTTTCATATCAAACGATAGTTTTGCCTGATGTTATCGTAAATAACTTACCTAGCACCGTAAAGCATATATCAGCATACAATTACAAAATTCAAAACTGGGAACAGACATATGAAATTGCTGATAATTTTATAGAAAAGGTACAAAAAGATCGAAATAAATACCAGTATGAAGGGCCTCTTATTCGCTCCTTTGAATCAGCAGGATCGTTATACAAAATAACATCAGGTAGTGCCGCGTACTTCCTAATCGGGACATTTTTAGGAGTTATTTTCTTCATTGGAGCTGGTAGCGTTCTTTACTTTAGAATGTATACGGATTTGACGAACGAACAAGAGAAATATATAACGCTTTCTAAAATCGGTGTAACAGATACAGAGATGAAACGATCTGCAACCATTCAACTTAGTATTTTATTTTTCATTCCGTACATTATGGCATCCATTCATACAATGTTCGCAACAAAAATGCTACAAGATGTAATTGGTTTATCTCTGTTCAAAGAAGTTTCAGCCGTTCTTATTATTTTTGGATTCGTTGAAATCGTATTTTTCTTATTCATTCGTTCACTTTATATGCAAAAATTATCACATTACACGAGTGGACAAAATATTTAAAACAAACTTGATGAAAAGAGTATCTCTCATACGCTTTTCATCTTCACCCTATTAGGAGGTTTAGGTGAATGACATTTTGGCAGTTTGCATTTAAAAACGTCACAAGAAACGCCAGAGCTTATTTCGCCTATTTTGTAAGCAGTGCGTTCTCCATCGCAATCTTTTTCTCATTTGCAGTTTATTTATTTCACCCTAAATTGCATATGACAGACGTGAATTTTTCTCTGAACATATTAATGACAATTTCAGAAGTTGTCATTGTGTTCTTTTCATTTTTCTTTTTACTGTATTCAATCGGGACGTTTTTAAAAGTACGAAAAAAACAGTTCGGGATTTTAACAGTACTTGGCATATCTCAAAAACAATTAAAGCGACTCATATTTATAGAAAATATGTTAATTGGTGCTCTTTCTATATTTTTTGGCATTCAACTTGGACTTGTCTTTTCACAGTTCTTTTTGTTAGTTACCGCTAAAATTACACACGTACCTGGTTTATATTTATATCCGCCTACAAGTGCTATCGTTTTAACTATCATCATCTTTCTCGGGCTCTTCATTCTCGTATCATCTTTTACACCGATGCTCATTCGCACGAGAAAAGCCGTACGTCTTTTAAAAGAAGGAAAACAACAAAAAGAAAGAAAAGCATCCGTGCTCATCTCTCTATTTGGTGCGATCTGTTTAATATGTGGATATGCGTTAGCCGCAAATCCGCTGTATTTTATGTCGCTAGGTGACATAATTGGACTTTTATATGCCGTCTCTAGTATATTTGTCATCCCATCGCTTATTGCAGCTGGAACATACTTTTTCTTTTCACAAATTAGTTTTTTACTTATTCGTATTTTAAAAACACGAAGAACGTTTTATATGAAACGAATTAATATGCTTTGGATTTCTGATCTAGCATCACGTATTCGGACGAATATTAATATGCTCTTTATTGTGGCGATGCTATCGACGCTCGCTTTTACAATGATTACATTCTTATATGGATTCGGGAAATTTACAAAGTTTGATGCGATTAGACAAAATCCTTTCCCGTTTACTTATTTATCGCATACTGAAAATACGTTAGCTGATGAACATTTAAACTGGTTAGAGCAGAAATTTAATGAAGAGCACTTTACTTATACAAAATTTAAAACGGATATATATGAAGTATCTTCGGCTGAAGATAGCACGCAGCTCTATTATGCCATTAAACAAAGTGACTATAATGTACTTGCTAAGGCTTTAAATTGGGAAACGCTCACGGTCAATAAGAATGAATCTTATATTCTTATGAAAGACTTAGATGATCAAGTTATTGGAACGCTCCATAATAAAGAACAGAAAAATACTCTTACACTTACTCAAAACAATTTACAACTACAAGTGAAAGAATATAAAAGTTATAGCCCATTCCCAAACAGCTTAATATACCAATTACTCATACTATCTGATGAAAATGTAGAAGCCTTATCCACCGTTTCCAAACAAATGAGTGTATATAACTTCAAAGTTACAGATTGGGAAAAAGCACATAATATCGGTTCATCGTTTATAACAAAAATCCATAACGATAATGCAGCAATTCAAGCAGAGCATCCACCTTTCCATGCAAGTGAAGCGAGCGATTCTCTATATAAGACAAAACTAAATGTCGCTTCGTTCTTCTTAATTGGTACTTTCCTAGGAGTTATTTTCTTTATCGGTGCTGGCAGTGTTCTTTACTTCCGGATGTATACAGATTTAACAAATGAGCAAGAAAAATATATAACGATTACGAAAATCGGCTTAACTGAGACTGAAATGAAACGTTCAGCGACAATTCAGCTTGCGATTCTTTTCTTCGTACCTTACATTATGGCATCAATCCATACGATGTTTGCGACAAAGATGCTACAAGAAATATTACATCTCTCGTTCTTCGCTGAAATTACAGTCGTACTGTTGATTTTTGGAACAGTTGAAATTTTATTTTTCCTTTTAATTCGTTCCTTTTATATGCAAAAATTATCACAACACATTAAGTTTTAAAAAGTAGAAAGGTGATTACTATGGAAGAAGTATTACACATAAAAAACGTCTCAAAAGTATATGAGGGAAAAGTCCCTCATACTGCTTTAAAAAATATAAATTTACACGTGGATAAAGGGGAATTCGTTGCCATTATGGGACCATCTGGTAGCGGAAAATCTACATTTTTAAACGTTATCTCTACAATCGATTCTCCGACTTCTGGTGATGTCGTGATTAACGGAAAAAAACCGCACACATTTCGTAGAGAGAAGTTAGCTATTTTCCGAAGACAAGAGTTAGGATTTGTTTTCCAAAACTTTAACTTACTAGATACACTAACAATCGGTGAAAATATCGTACTACCTTTAACATTAGATAATGTTCCATTAAAAGAAATGGATGAAAAGCTTGATAACATTTCAAAAAAGCTTGGAATTGATCATATTTTGGACAAACGTATTTTTGAAGTTTCTGGAGGACAAGCACAGCGTACCGCAGTAGCACGTGCTGTTATTCATCATCCTTCACTTCTACTAGCCGACGAACCGACAGGAAACTTAGATTCAAAAGCGGCAATTGACGTAATGGAGTTATTTACGAAATTAAATAAAGAAGAAGATGCAACGATTTTAATGGTTACGCACGATCCGTTTGCAGCAAGTTATTGTAACCGTGTTATTTTTATTAAAGATGGCGAACTTTACAATGAACTGCACCGCGGATTATATCGCGAGAAATTTTATCAAGAAATATTAGATGTTTTAGCATTATTAGGAGGAAGACGTGGATGACATTTTGGCAATTCGCATTTAAAAATGTCTCACGTAATTCGAAAGCATATTTCGCCTACTTTGTAAGTAGTGCGTTTTCTATCATGGTTTTCTTTTCATTTACTGTATACGCGTATCACCCGCGGTTACAAAGTGTACAAAGTTTCCAAGAACGTGATCCTCTAATGAACTTAGCTAGTACAGCACAGCTTGTGATCGTTATGTTCTCGTTCTTCTTTCTCTTATATTCAATTGGAACATTTTTAAATGTACGGAAGCAGCAATTCGGGATACTCACCATTCTCGGTATCTCACAGAGACAATTAAAGAGACTGTTATTTACTGAAAATATGATAATCGGGATATTGTCTATCTTTATCGGCATTCAAGGTGGACTTGTATTTTCTAACTTTTTCTTATTAGTCACTTCGAAATTAACAAGTGCGAAAGGTCTCTATTTATATTGGCCAACAGAAGCGATTATCGTTACAACCGTAACGTTTATCATTTTATTTTTAATCGTTTCTACGTTTACACCAATGTTTATTCGTACTCGAAAAACAGCCCACCTCATTAAAGGGAACAAGAAAATGCCAGCTGAAAAAAGACCATCTATACTCATCTCTTTATTCGCTTTAATTTGTTTAGGGCTATGCTATTATATCGCTGGTTATCCGCAAGGCTACGTAACGGAAAAAAATGTGCAAAATGGATCTGTCTTTTTTATTATGTTATCTATTTTACCGCTCGTAATAGTCGGGACATATTTATTCTTTTCACAAACATTCCTTCTTTTCATCTATATTTTAAAGAAGCGCAGAAAGTTTTATTTGAAACAAATAAATATGTTATGGATTTCAGATTTAGTTTCTCGTACACGCAGTAATATTAATGTACTCTTTATTGTTTCTATGCTATCTGCACTTGCATTTACGATTATTATTGGATTATTCGCCGCTAATAACAATACGAAGGCATCAGTACTAGAGCGATATCCCGTTCCCTTCACGTATACATCAGAAGGTGACAATTCCCTTGAACAAAAGCATATTTCTACAATTGAAACGGAGCTTACAACTAATAATTTTCTTTACAAAAAATATAAGTTTACAGTATTAAAAGATACAGCTTCCAAAGAAGATATTATGCTTATGAAGATGAGTGATTATAACGCAATTGCTAAACAATTGAAAAGACCGGAAATAACAATTGATTCTACAGAAGTGTATATTATTTCTCGCCACTCACCAGAACTTCTCGATCTCGTATCTAATCCATTTGCAAAGCAAAATACGATTACACTTGGATCTAATAAAAAAGAATTTCATATTAAAGGGTTTATTAATAAAGGAATCGAACCATCATTTGCATTCCCTCATTTAGCTGTCGTACAAGATTATGTATTTGATAATATGATTCCTCATATTGAAACAACTGTAATCTATAACTATTTCGTAGAAAACTGGGAAAATGCAATCGTTCCAACAAAAAATATGTTACGTGTTATTAGTGGTGATGCACGTGAGTTCTACGAAAAGCATACTGAAGAGAAAGCTCAAGTTCCTTTCTTCATACATACGGCTACGGATGAACTTATTTACGGTAAAGGAAATGCAGTTGCTCAATTCTTTATTTGGGCATTTCTCGGCTTTATTTTCTTTATCGGTGCGGCTAGTGTTCTATACTTCCGTATGTATAATGACTTAACAACTGAAAGACAAAAGTATATTACGATTACAAAGCTTGGCTTAACTGAATCAGAAATGTTTCGCTCTGCTACCATTCAATTAGGAATTTTATTTTTCGTTCCTTACATCGTTGCTGGTGTTCACACGTTATTTGCGGTTAAGTTTTTACAAAGCATGTTTTCTTTCTCATTACTAAAAGAGACATGTATCGTACTCACCTTTTTCGGGATTATCGAGATTATTTTCTTCTTCTTAATCCGCTCTCTGTACATTAATAAATTATCACAGCATATAAAAATATGAATAAAATGGCCTTGTGCATATTGCACAAGGCCATTTTCAATAGTTTTTAATAATTAGCAGCAATATCCGCCGTAGCCACCAGCATAACCGCCGTAACCACCATAACCACAACCGCCGCCTCCGCCGAAGCAACTAGCACCGATGATAATTAATAAAATAAACAATACGATTAGAAGCGCAAAACCGCCTCCGCACCCATGTCTGCGGTTACAATCATCATGTCTGTGTTCACACTTTTCGCTCATTACTCTATTCCTCCTTTAGTATCATTCATAACAAGTTCACCTTGCTCTAAATGAGGGGATTCCATTTATAGTATGTTTTCAGGGCGAATAGGAAGCTTGGCTTTCTTAAAAACGGGCTTGTTTTCGGAAATGGGCTTCATCAAAAAAAGATACCAATTAAGGTATCTTCTAAATAAACATATTTAATAAAAGTGCAAAACCAAATGCAATAAATGATAACAATGTCTCAAGTACCGTCCACGTTTTAAACGTTTCCTTCACCGTTAATCCTAAATACTCTTTTACAAGCCAGAATCCTGCATCATTTACGTGAGAAAACATTAATGATCCCGCACCTGTTACTATAACGAGCAATTCTAAATTTACACCTGACATGTGCTGAATAACTGGTGAAACAATTCCTGCTGCCGTCGTTAATGCTACTGTTGCTGAACCTGTTGCGATTCGAATTAATCCAGCTACCATGAAAGCTAACACAATTGGTGATAGCGATATATGTTCTGCCATTTGCGCAATCGCTGTTCCAACGCCGCTTTCAATTAATATTTGTTTAAACCCACCGCCTGCACCGATAATTAAAATAATGGAACCGACTGGTAATAAACTTTCATCCGTTAACTTTTTAATCATCTTTTTATTAATCCCTTGTCTTATTCCAAGTAAATAAAATGCTGCGAAACATGAAATAAGTAAAGCAATTACTGGGCTTCCTATAAATACTAAAAATTCAGTTATCTTTTTCGGTAATGAAATATATGGTGCCACTACTGATAAAATCATCAATACAACTGGTAATAAAATAATGAAAAATGAAACTTTACGACTTGGTAAATCTGTTGATACAGTCGTAACTCGAACAAGCTCTGGTTCATTTTCGGGTATAACCCTTTTATGTACCCACTTTGCAAATATCGGTCCTGCGATAATGGCTGCTGGTAACGCGATAAGTAATGAATATAAAAGTACCTTTCCTAAGTTCGCGTTATAAATACCGATTGCTGTCATCGCCCCTGGATGTGGTGGCACAAGCCCGTGCACAATAGATAATCCAGCAATAACAGGTAACGCAATTAATAATATATTTTGCTTCGTCGTTTTTCGAATCGAAATAACAAGTGGTAATAATATGACGATCCCCACTTCAAAAAACACTGGAATCCCTATAACAAAACCTGCAAATAACATAGCCCAAGGTAGTTTCTTCACACCGAAAAATCGAATAAAGAAGTCTGCCACTTGCATGCCCGCCCCTGAATCGGACATCATTTTTCCTAAAATTGTTCCGAGGGCTAAAATACCAACTAGATGCCCTAGTACACTACCAACACCAGTTTCATAGGCAGTCACTATTTTCGTCAAATTCAGTCCAGACATAATAGCTAAAAATAAACTCGCCACTGTTAAACTAATAAATGCATGCCATTTCCACCATGATACCCCTAAAATAACAATTGTGATCGCAAGTAACGTGACGATTAATAAGTATATATCCATCTCTCATTCTCCTTACTTTTATCCCGATTGGTGTGGGCTAATAATTAGTGGGTGATGCCCTCCTCCACTAATTAAAGTTTTACTTTATAAAAAAAGAGGGAACATCCCCTCTTTTTATACGTCATAATTCACTACATAATGCTGCATTTCTGTATTGTAGTAGCCTTCGCTATATTCAATTACTTCGCCAACTTCATCATAAGAATAGCGCATACGTTTTAATAACGCTGTCCCCTCTTTTTCACCTAGCGCTTCTGAAACGAAACTAGGCGCGAGTCCAACAGCGAATTCATCTCTGAAGTTTTCTAAGTGAATGCCTCGGTCTTCAACTAAATCATAAAGCGATTGCAAGTCAAAGTCCGATAAATCTGTACTTGCCATTCCTGCTGAGAAATAGTGCGTATAATGAATGTAAGGTGCATCATTTAACGTATATAAACGTTCAATACGAAAACTCTCCTTGCCGAATAATCGAAATGGCACCGTTCCTTCTTCATTATGAACGATTTCTGCTTTTAGCAATTTCTTTTGTACTTTATATCCTTCTTCCACTAACACTTCTGTAAATTTCTTACCTTTTGACAACTTTGTCGCAGAAGTATTACGGATAACTTTCGTTCCTTTACCGCTTTTCTTTTCTAAATATCCTTCTTGAGCGAGTTCTTTAATTGCATTACGCACTGTAATTTTGCTCACTTTGAACTCTTCTTCTAACTGCGGTTCGGAAGGAATATTCGTATGAATCGCATATACACCATGCAATATTCGATCACGAATAATATTTTTTATTTGTAAATATAATGGTCCTTTTTTCCTCGTTACGTTCACCGTTACACCCACTACCTTTCTACATCACCTACTGATGCCGTCATTGCCCGAAGTATATCCTTCTCTGATGACATTGGCGTATCACCGACGATTGTATGTGCAAGCATTCCAGCTGCTGACGCAAATGAAACAGCTTTCTCTGGTGCAAACTCTTTTATCTCGCCATGAATAATCCCGCTCGTATAAGCATCTCCAGCACCTATTCTATCATATACAGAAAACGTAAGTGTTTTTGCAAAAGTGAACGCACCATCTTTACATATAAATCCGCGAAGCGAGTGTGTATTATCACTATTAATAGAGCGATGTGTACCAGCGATTGTAGCGATATGATATGTTTCAGCCACCTTTGGAATAAGATCAATAAGTTGTGCTTCTCGCTCCGTCTCCTCTGTTTTCATTCCAAGAACGAACATTGCATCTTTTTCATTCATCATAACGATATCAGCAAGAGCCAGCATTTCTTCATAATGTGGTTTCGCCTGCTCATACCCATCTTCTCCCCAAAGAGATGGACGATAGTTGCAATCAAAGACGACAGTGCCTGCGCTTTCTTTCACTGCTTTCGCTAAAGATTTCATATGATGGCGCACCGTATCATTCATCGCAAGTGTAATTCCGCAAAAATGAACGATATCAATTTCCTTTGCGATTTCTTCAAATTGATACATGTCTTCACATGCCGTATTGAAACTACTTTCTAATCGATTCGAATATGTAACGCGGCTTGCACGTGCGCCAAATCCATTTTCTAAAAAGTACATGCCGACATATTTACCGCTTCTTGAAATAAACGGTGACTGAATGCCTAACTTTTGAATATGTGATACCGCCGCATCCCCAACCGAGTTCTCTGGTAAAGTTGAAATAAGAAAGCCTTCATGCCCGAGATGAGAAAGTGCTGCTGCAACGTTCACACCCGTACCAGAAAATGAGTAATTTAATGTGTTAGCTTGCGACAACAACTCATATCCTGGTACTTGCAGGCGCATCATTACTTCGCCGAATGCTGCAATTTTCTTACGCATTTTGATCAACTAGCTTCTTCACTACCGCTAATAATTCGCGAACATCTTCTACTTTCGTATTGCCAGTTTCTTTATCAATAATAGAAGAGTACACGTGCGGGATCACTTGCTCTACATTTGCCTCAAGCGCAATACGTACAATTGTTTCGAAGTTTTCTTTATCAATTCCGCCTGTTGGCTCTAATGCGAATCCTTCTTCCGCACAAGCTTTCGCAACTGCACGATATTCTTCTTCATGAGCTAGCCCTTTCATCGGGAAGTACTTCAATGAATTTCCGCCCATATCACGTACAAGTGCGATCGCTGTTTTAATTGGAACGATTGCTTTTTCTTCTCCAGCCGCACTAATTGGGCCAGTAGAAATATTTACGTAACCTACTTTTCCTGTTGGCGATACTAAACTATTAATCCAGCTATCTTTTTCGCCAAGATTTGCACGTGTCGCTCCAACTGAAGGGAACACTTGGTTAATATGGCTACCAGGATAATGCTTCGCAATTTCAGCGACAACTGCCGCTTGACGATTATCTCCTGCGCCTAGTCCGATTGATACAGCGTCATCAATTTCTTTTCCGTATGCTTTCATCGCTGTAACAGCTTCTTCTACTGTTGGGTAGTCTTTTGATAACACTCCCACTACTACATAACCTTCTGCTGCTTCAAAAATATCTTTCGCATTTCGGGTATTGTTCGCTAATACATTTAATGCTATACGGCCTTTATAAAAACGTTTTTGAATGTTTGTCATTTTAGTTTCCCCCTACAATTTCTCTCAATTTTTCTTCAATCACATGTATGTCATCACCTTGAAGTGGACGTGGATCAATATCAAAGAATCCTTGTCTTACTCCGTAATCACGTGTATAGATTGCGATTTCCCCTTCGCGTAATGCTGTCACAACGCCTTTTGCCGATTTATTTAACTCTTTTTCGTTAATATGAATACGTGCTCTAAAGATTGCTCTTCCCGCTTCATCTTGAACGATCGTTACATTTACACCATTTAATTCTTTTAGCGGCATAAGTACTTGTAACAACTCTTTTTCTTGCTCGCTCTTATCTTCTTTTACTCCGTACTCATCAAGTGCTTGAAGTAAACCAAAAGTTGTTTCTTTCCCAACTTTCATGCTTCTTCCGATGCAATGTAACTGCACTTTCAGCCATTCAATATATTTTCGTTTCCCACCAACAATACCAGAAGTAGGTCCTTCAATTGCCTTTGAACCGCTATAAATAGCAAGATCTGAATACTTCACATATTTTTGAATGTCTTCTTCAGCTGCTGCATCCACGATAAGCGGTACGTTATTTCGCTGCGCAACTTCCCATGCTTCTTCAACAGAAATCATATTTTTTTGCACTGCATGATGTGATTTCACATACAGAATCGCTGCTGTATTTTCACCAATCGCATCTTCAATATGCTCTGCTTTCCCTTCATTTGCGTAGCCAACTTCTACAAGTTTACCGCCGCCTAAATAAATCATCGTTTCAACGGGAGCACCGTATTGAACGTTATGACCTTTTAACATAATCACTTCGTTTTTGGCGATGACCTCTTGATGAAGTCTTTCACTTTTACGACGATTTCCTTCTGTAACGATACCAGCGATAGAAAGTGCAATTCCGCTCGATGCTGAATTTACAACAACCGCTGCCTCTGAATCTAGAATTCTCGCAATATGGTCTCCCGCTTTATCTACTAAATCAGCAATTTCTACATAATTTTGTCCACCATGTTTCATCGCATCCATTACCGTATCTGTAGGAGCAGATACACCTAAAATACTCATTCTACCGCTCGCATTAATTACTCTTTTTAATCCATACTTAGCATTCAATGAATGACCCATTGATTACAACCCCTTTCGTATCAATTCTTCTTTCAGCAACGCGCTGATCCCCTTCTGAATCAATTAACGTAACCTTCTCATCTTTCACCGTAAATAAAGTTAAGTTTGCAATATCGCCTTCTTGAATGCGGCCAAGCTCTGGTTTTTTCAGCCACTCTGCTGCATTTTTCGTAACCGCGTCAATTACTTCTTCTAGCGGATAACCTAAGTAAAGGAATTTCGAAAGAACATGGGCCATACTATACACCGGACCATGCACACGATTCTTCCGGTAAATATCTGTACTAATCGTATTAAAGATGATATCGTGACGCTTCGCAGCCTCTGCTACTTTAAAAGAAAAACTAGCATTGCCGTGACCAACATCTAAATGAACACCGCGCTTCACTGCATCTAGTAATACAGGTAGCGGTTTGCCTTCTTCATCAAATAAATTATTTTCTTTCCCGTTTAAGTAATGTGTAATGACATCATCTTTTTCTAAAAGAGGTACAACTTCCTCAATGCGAGGAGGCGCTGAACCGATATGTACCATAATCGGTAATGATGTTTCACGAGATAACGAGCGTGCAACATGAAGCGGTTCAATTCCGCTATCACAAACGACACTTTTACTCATTCTCGCCTTTAACCCAACGATTACATCTTTATACTTTTCTACTGCTTCTATCACTTTCTCTTTATCGATCCATTCCATATTGGATAATTCATCAATTCGTTTCAAACCGATGCAAGAAATATTTAAAAAGGCAAATAAATTCGTTTTTGCCTGCTCCCTACTTTTTACTAAATCTGCAATACGATCAGCTCCGCAGCTGCCCGCATCAACAATTGTCGTTACCCCTCGCTTAACGCCAATTTCATCCACCTCATCGCCATACGGATCAAACTCCGGAAAAGCATGAACATGTAAATCAATCCAGCCGCTCGATACGTAAGTACCTGAGTAATCAAGAACCTTTCCACCTTCGCCAGCACCAGCTTTCGTCACCTGTGCGATTTTATTATTTTCAATTACAATGTCAATCTCTTCCCCGTTCACACGTTTCACATTACGTAGTACGAATCGTTCTGTCATTGTATTTCCACCCTTTTCTATAAGAAGCCATAAGAATACGCTTACATTAAAATTTCATTTTATGTCTCTTTCACACGTTTAGCGTAACACAAAAAAAGGGAGAAGTAAATATAACGTTATAATGTTTGAAAGTGAATAAAAAGATGCTCCTCCAAAATGGTAATAGTATAGGAAATTATATCAACGATTTTTTGAATATATCTATCATAACTTACAATATATCAACGATTTTTCAATTATATCTATCATAACTTATAATATATCAACGATTCGACAAGGAATATCGATTTACCGACAAGAAACGTCAATTCCTTTCTTATATAAAAAAAGCTGTCCCAAATGGCACAGCCTTTTTCTTTATTCCTGAACCGTCACAATAACCCCATCCATATTGTTCCCGGAAATTTCATACTGCTTGTTTGCTGGAACGTTCACTTTCATATTCTCAGAAACTTTATAATAAGAAACAGTATATTTCTTACCTTCTACTTCAGTTGAAATCTCTTTTTCCTCTTTTAAAAACTCTAAATATTCCTCTAGTGTGAAATTCTTTTTTTGCATAATTGCGCTATGAGGTAGGCCAACATAACGGATATGCCATGGCTCATATTGAATTCCAGTAATGTTACTTTTATTTTTCGGATAACGTAATACAAAGCCATGCTTCCATACGTTCTCTTCGATCCATTTTCCTTCAGGCGCTTTCTCCATCTTCTTTTGCGTTGATCCAACGTCTAGTGATAATCCTAAATTATGTTCACTATATCCTGCTGGAAGCGCGTAATCAGATCCCATTTCTTTATATAATTTACTTTGTTCTTTAAAATCTCGATACCCACTACTCATTAAGAAATGCTGTACGCCATCTTTTCCAGCCGCATCGACAACGTTCAAAAACTTTTTTACAACATACTTTGATAAACGAAGATTTCTATCAAATATTACGTAGCCTCTCACTAATTCACTATTATGATTTACATTTATAATATCAGACCTAATACTATCTTTTTTTACTGGATAATCCCTATTAACTAATAATAAATCACCCTTATAAATTTGTTCCTTCGTAATCTCTTTCCTCTCGGTATTTGCCGCCTTTACTAGCTCATCTTTTCCGACAATTTTAACATCGATTTCCTTTTGAAATAACGGTGATATATAAAAGCCTACACATACTGTGCATGCTATAAAAAAAGAAATAAATACCCACTTTTTCATTTCTAGTTCCTCCTTAACGTAACTTACGTATAGAATAGAAAAAACTATTAAAATAAAAAGTGGGGTAAAGTTTAAATTTTTATTAAATTGTTAAGTTCTCGTCTTTTGGCAATCGCACTTCAAACATTGTTCTAACTACATTACTTTCAGCAGAAATTGTACCGTTATGCTGCTCAACAATATTTTTCGCAATAAACAGTCCAAGGCCTGTCCCGCCACGGTTCTCAGTTCTCGATTTATCACCTGTATAAAACATATCAAAAAGATACGGTAAATCTTCTTCTGGAATACTATCTCCATAATTTATAACTTGTACGACAACTTCTTCATTATCGATATACCCATTCAGATCAACAAATTGCCCATCATATCCGTATCGAACGGCATTTGTTAACAAGTTTTCAAATACTCTAGCTAACAATTTTCCATCACCGTTAATTGGCAAATGAGGATCAATATTCAACCTAGCTTGTAAATGATGTTTCTCTAATAAAGGATACAATTCCTCATCTAACTGTATAAGTAGTTCACTTATATCAATCGGCTTTTTATCCAGCTTTAGCATGCCATAATTCATACGTGTAATTTCAAATAACTCATCAATTAAACTTTCGAGCCTTTGCGATTTCGTATATGCAATTGTGGAGAAATGTTTAATTTGTTCTTTTGTTAAATTTTCATCTTTAAGAATTAAATCTAAATATCCTAACACGGATGTTAACGGTGTTCTTAAATCATGAGCTAAATTCACAACGAGCTGATCTTTACTACTTTCAGCAAAGTCTCCTCTTTCCACCGCTTCTTTTAACTTTTCACTCGCAACATTTATTTCACGTGCGATATCTCCAAACTCATCGTTTGATGAAACTTGAACTTTATTCGTAAAGTTACCGTTCGCAAGATGATGAATCCCGTTAGAAATCTCACTAAAATACTTTAAATACGGTTTTGTCAAAAAGAAGAAAAAGATAATAGATAACGGAATAAAGAAAATTAAAAAGAAGTTAATGTCTCCAAATTCCCTTACCACTGACCTAAATTGCGCTAAAGGCTCTTCGTAGCGAACCATCGTTTTATAATACAGCTGCAATCCTTTATAAATTATATAAGTTACAGTTGCTGCAAGCACCATACTTAACGCAAATAAGGCAATCATTTTAAATCGAAAACTTTTCATCATATTAGCCATTGAAAGTATAACCTACTCCCCACACTGTTTTTATTAATTTATCCTTTCTTTTATCTTCCCCAAGCTTTTTCCGCAACGTACGAATATGTACCATAACTGTATTTCCGCCTTCATAATAATCATCTGCCCATACTTGCTGAAAAATATTTTCCACATTATACACTTTCTTCGGATGGCTCGCTAATAAATATAAAATATCAAACTCTTTCGGTGTTAACTCAATTTGCTCTCCATAGACGTTCACTGTTCTTCGCTCAGGATCAATAATAACTCCGCCTATCTCTAAAGCAGATTTATTCTCCGCTACTTTCGGCTGATTTAATGTAAGAAACCTACGTAATTGTGCATTTACACGTGCAACTAATTCAATCGGTGTAAAAGGTTTCGTCATATAATCATCTGCGCCTAATACAAGACCTGTCACCTTATCAAAGTCCGAAGTTTTCGCACTTAAGAAAATGATTGGCATATGGTGCTTCGCGCGAATTTGACGCGTCACTTCATACCCATCCATTTTCGGCATCATAATATCTAAAACCACTAAGTCGATTGGCTGCGTTTCAATAATATGAACAGCCTCTTCCCCGTCCGCTGCCTTCACGACGTGGTAACCTTCTTTTTCTAAATGTATCTCAATTAAATCGGCAATTTCTGCCTCATCATCCGCTATTAAAATTGAAATGCGCTTCATATTACTCCCCCTTTATACGCTCGATTGTAAACTAGTCTATCCAATTTGTACAATACGAAAAGGTTACTCGCGGGAGTAACCTTAGTAAATGAAATTTATATCGGCGATTTTTCAAATATATCGACCACAACTTGAATTATATCGGCGATTTTCCAATTATATCAACCGTAACTCGAATTATATCAGCGATTTTTCAGTTATATCGACTTACCGACAATTACCGACGAAATTCGCCCGCTATTTGAAAGACTCAACCTACCGCTCCAAAACAATTCGCTGTTTCGTGATCTCCGCCAACCTTCCGCGGTCTACTTCATACTCAGCTTCAACACTTTGCGGCACCATAACTTTTCCGCCCTTAAGCGTCACTTCCGGCGAAATAATATCCTGCTCCCAATGTCTGCTAGAAGCAGATATATCGCCTGGAATCGTAAAGTTCGGCAATGAGGCAAGCGCAACATTTTGTGCTCTTGAAATCCCCATCTCCACCATACCGCCGCACCAAACGGGTATGTTGTGCTCCATGCAATAATTATGGATTTGAACCGATTCTGTTAATCCGCCCACTCGCCCTGGTTTAATGTTCACAATTTGGCAGCTACCAAGGGTAATCGCAACGCGTGCATCTTCTAAACTATGAATACTTTCATCTAAACAAATCGGCGTTTCAATTTTCTTTTGCAACTCCGCGTGATCAAGAAAATCATAATCGGCTAACGGTTGTTCAATCATCATTAATTGGAATTCATCTAGTCGTTTCAGCCTCTCCGTATCCCCTAATGTATATGCTGAATTTGCATCTGCCATTAGCGGGATATGCGGAAACTCTTTTCGAATCTCTTTCAATAATTCGTAATCATGCTCTGGCTTTATTTTCACTTTAAAACGCTCGTACCCTTCTTCTGCGTACTTTTCGATTTGTTTTAACATAACCGGAATTGTATTGATACCAATTACAACACCGACCTCAATTTCAGGTCTAGTCCCGCCTAGTAATGTCGCTAATGACTTCTTTTGTCGCTTCGCATATAAATCCCAAACAGCTCCTTCTATTCCTGCCTTTGCCATTCGGTTTCTTTTTATATGCTGGAACAAACTTGGCACTTCATTCGGATGAGAAATTTCAGCCTTTAATAAATCAGGTAATAAAAAATCTTGCAGTACATGCATTGCTGTCTTCACTGTTTCTTCCGTATACCACGGTTCAGAGAAGGCGACGACTTCGCCAAATCCAATGTATCCGTCCGTATCCTCTAATTTAATAACGATGCTCTCACGCTTCTCATACGTTCCGTAGCTTGCAGCAAACGGGATTACGAGTGGCATTTCTGTTATATGAAGTGTCGCTTTTTTTATTTCCACCTACATCTGCTACTAAAAATATAGACAAATGTATATTCTTAGAGTATTCCTGCTTCTACGTGCCCTGCCTCGCTAATCACTTGCTACTACAGTTTGCTGTGACACTCCACAGGCGTAAATTCCGATGTAGCCCACCGTACATATATACAATCTATTTACGTTAGTATTGTATATTTTTTTGCTTGTAAAAGGTTGATAGATGCATTTAAATCTCTATCCATTACATTTCCACAATCACATGTATATACTCGGTCAGACAGCTTTAAATCCGACTTTTTTTGACCGCAACATGAACATATTTTAGAAGATGGATAGAATCTGTCCACTTGCCGTAGTTCAATTCCATATTCCCTACATTTCGTTGATAACCATGTTTTAAAAGCATAAAAACATTGTTGCGCTACAGCTTTAGATAGATGTTTGTTCTTCATCATACCTTTCACATTCAAATCTTCTACTGTAATAAACATTGGCTTGGTTTTCACCACATCATTTACAATAGACTTTACATACGCTAATCGAATATTTGCTAGCCTAGCATGTAGCTGTTGCACCCTAAGAATATTTTTGTTTATATTCGCTCTTTTATTAGTAACAGGTTGTTCACCTCTCTTTCTTATATTTTCAAATTTGCGTGATAAAGAGCGTTGTTCACGTTTTAACCGTTTTTCTATCTTTTTTACTTGTACTGTTTTATTTATATTTTTGTGAGTTTTTCCATCGCTACGTACAGCGAAGTCTTTAATTCCCAAATCAATTCCTATACCTACTGCATTGAGAATTGAATTTGGTTTTACCTCTTTCACTTCACAGAGTATAGACACATAGTATCTTCCTGCTCTTTGATATACTGTACCACTTTTTACAGTTGTATTTTTTGAAATATATCCATACTCTTTTAACCTTATCCAACCAATTGTAGGGACTTTTACTCTATGTCTTTCTACTGTCCAATCTGTTTTGTTGTTTTTCGGAAAGTAGCACTTCACATCTTGCTTCTTCTTTTTTTTATATCGTGGAAACTTAGATAAACCTTTAAAAAATCGCTTAAAAGCTTTATCTCCATTCATAATCGCTTGTTTTACCGCTTTGCTCGACACTTCTTTAATCCACTGGTCACACTCTTTTGTATGAATGTTGTTTAACCATTTAGAAAAGTCATAGCCACTAAGAAATTTCCCATCCGACTCATATGCCTCTTTATTTTTAGAGATATACAGGTTATATACATATCGACACACCCCAATAGTTTGACGGATTTTACTAACTTGTTCAGTTGTCGGTTTGATTTCTATTAAATATGCTCTTTTCATAAATCTTCATCCTCCGACATTTTCTTTTTGTATTTTCTCAACCCATATATTCTACCGCTAAATACATGAATGATAGATATTAAATCCTGCACAAGTTCTTCTTGAGGAGATAGTTTTTCATTGTTAACAATCATAATTTCCACTCCCATTTTACGAAGAAACTTTTCAAACCACTCATATCCAAAACGTACAAATCTATCTTTGTGTGCAATGATGATAGTCGAAATATTTCTTTCCATACAACTGTCAATCAGGTTATTCCACTGTTTTCTTTTGTAGTTTAATCCGCTACCAATATCTTTGATAACTTCATCTACAATCATCCCTCGTGCATTTGCGAATGTTTTAAAAAACTCAACCTGATTTTCTAAATCATCTTTCTGACCTGGATTTGATACTCTTGTGTAAATAACTACTTTGCCTACTTTATTTTCTTCTTGAATACCCATATATTCCTTATACTGTTCTTCTGTATAGTATCATCTTCCTTTTTGGTTTCGGTAAGCAGTTAAAACACCTTGATTGTCCCACCTTTGCAATGTCTTAACAGAGACATTAAGCATTTCTGAAAATTCTTTTGGTTTATATTGTTTCATAATTACTTTTTATTATATATGCCTACTTTTGTCTATGTTTTTGTTTACTGTTTCTTTCTCCTCCACTAATTCTCTTAACTCTCGTCTTAACAATTTTTTCGAAGCGTTACGTGGTAATTCCTCTAAGAAACATGCTTTCTTCGGCACTTTATATTTCGCTAATTTCTCCTCGCAAAAGTGAAGAATTTCTTCTTCTGTTACCGCCCCGCTTTTCACAACAAAAGCAGCGGGTACTTGTCCCCATTTATCATCAGTCATACCTACAACACCAGCTTCCGCTATCGCTGGATGGGACAGCAACACTTCTTCAATTTGAGCCGGATATATATTCTCTCCGCCAGAAATAATTAAATCACTGCGGCGATCTAATACGTATAAAAATCCTTCTTCATCTAAATAACCGAGGTCGCCAGTATGAAGCCATCCGTTTTGAATAGTCTCACGCGTCGCATCTTCACGGTTAAAGTAACCACCTGTTACGTTCGGTCCTTTTACTACGATTTCACCTTCCGCATGTGGCGGCACTACTACGCCATCTTTTTCAATACGAAGTTGGCACTGAAATAGTGGCTTTCCAGCTGATCCTACTTTCGTTAACATGTAATCTGCGGACAACGTACAAATTTGCGAAGACGTTTCTGTCATACCGTACGTTTGATACACAGGAATTCCTTTATCTACACACGTTTCTAATAACGGCTTCGGCGCTGGTCCTCCGCCAAGTAACATACATCGTAAAGAAGATGGATATGTTTCTTCTCCAAGTCTCTCTAATAAATCAGTTAACATTTTTGATACGACTGAAATAATCGTTACGCCTCTCGTTTGAAGTGCTGTATGAATAAAATCAGCATCATATTTCGGAACGAGTAAAATGCGCATGCCGTACATAATATTTTTCATTAGAAGAGATAACCCGCCAACATGGAACATCGGCATACACGCTAACCAGCAATCATCATCACGAAGTCCTAAATTAAGCGAAGAGCCAACCGCGCTTGCCCAGTGATTGCCGTACGTTAAAATAACACCTTTCGGTTTTCCTGTCGTCCCTGACGTATAAATAATCGTCATCGCTTCTTCTAAAGAGAATTCTTCTTGTATAGAGGCTTCCTCTTTTGGTCCATTCATCACTTCGGCGAATGAATAGACAGGAACATCTTTAGCATCAAATTCTTGATCGGTCACTAAACAAATAACTTCAGCATCATCCATTTGCCAAAGTAGCTCTTCTCTTGAAAGACGCGTATTTAAAAGCACAGCTACTGCCCCTACGTACGATAGGGCGTGAATAACTGTAATCATCTCCATACCATTTTTCATCAGAACAGCCACCTTTTGCCCTCGCTTCACTCCAACATGCGTGAGACGTTCACAAACAGATACTACTGTTTCATGCAGCTGCATAAAAGTAACTTTCTCTTCCTCTATTTCAATTGCAGTTCGATCTGGTGTTAAAAACGCACGTTGCATTAACCAATTTGGCATAGTTTCCATCATACATTCTCCTTTCATGAAAGAAAGAGACTTGATATGACATCAAGTCTCTTAGTTGTTTTGTTTCCGGTTTGATCATTTGGTTGCGACTCACTTTGTGGGCGAGCCGCTTCCGTCTCAGAACCTTTGCCAACGAGGCTAAACAGTCGGCTCCGCTTTTGGTTTCATCCAGCTACAGCAGCTAGAATGTTCGGTGGCTTCACTTCTTCCTACGAGGCAAAAAACGCCTCTACGTCAGAAGCTCCATCCCCCTCACATTCTAAGCGAGCCGCTTCCGCTTTTGATTTGATCAAGGGAAACGAGGGAATTGACCGAAGTCCGGACTGCGTTTTTCTTTGAACGCGTCGCGACCTTCTTTTGCTTCGTCAGTTGTGTAGTACAATAACGTTGCATCTCCAGCTAATTGTTGAATACCAGCTAGACCGTCTGTGTCTGCGTTGAATGCAGCTTTTAGGAAACGAAGTGCCATTGGGCTGTTTGCTAAAATTTCTTGTGCCCATTGTACTGTTTCTGCTTCAAGTTGTTCTAATGGTACTACTGTATTTACTAAGCCCATATCAAGCGCTTCCCCAGCACTGTATTGACGGCATAGGTACCAAATTTCGCGAGCTTTCTTGTGGCCTACCATACGAGCTAAGTAACCAGCTCCGTATCCACCGTCAAAGCTTCCTACTTTAGGACCTGTTTGTCCGAATACAGCGTTGTCTGCAGCGATTGTTAAGTCACATACGATATGAAGTACGTGTCCACCACCGATTGCATAACCTGCTACCATTGCGATAACTGGTTTAGGAATTGCGCGAATTAGACGTTGTAAGTCTAATACGTTTAGACGTGGGATTTGGTCGTCACCTACATATCCACCATGACCACGAACTTTTTGGTCGCCGCCAGAACAGAATGCACGTCCACCTTCACCTGTTAAAATGATAACGCCAACATTTGCATCATCACGAGCTTGTGCAAAAGCGTCGATTAACTCCATTACCGTTTTTGGACGGAATGCGTTATGTACTTCAGGACGGTTAATCGAAATTTTTGCGATACCATTGTATGTTGAATAAATAATATCTTCGTAATTGCCTTCTTTTATCCATTCAATAGCCATTACAACTACCTCCTTGTATATTTCTGATTTCCTCTATAAGTGTAACTTCATTCTTAACTGAAAAAAGCATCACTGCATAGTTTTTAGAAATCCCTTTACTATTGTATCAAACTTTTCCGGTTGTTCCACATGAATTGCATGGCCAGCACCATCAATTTTGACAAATTTCGCGTCAGAGACGCATTTTTCGATGTTTTTTAATATGCGAAAGAACTTTTCATCATGCTCTCCGTTCATTAAAAGAACAGGTATTTTTAAGTTTTTCAGCTCATCCCACCATGAAGGCTGAGCCCCAGTTCCCATGCCTCGCAAGCTATTTGCGAGCCCTTTTGGGTTGTTAGCAAGTCGTTCTTTTCGCACCGCTTCTTGTACGTTTTTTGCTAAACGTCTTTGCGTTTCAAAAAGCGGAATATTTTCCCACATCGATACAAAACTTTCTATGCCTTCTCGCTCAATTTTATCGGCAAGTCGATCATCTTTTTCACGACGTTCTTTTCTATCTGCTTCGTTTTCGAGCCCAGCTGTACAATTTTCTAATAAAAGAGAATGTACATAATCTGGATATAGACATGCCATCGTAATCGCCAATCTACCGCCCATTGAATAGCCAAGTATATGTGCTTTTTCAATATGAAGATAATCTAATAGTTCTTTCATTTGCAATGCCACATTTCGAATGTCATAATGCGCAACATCTTCAGGACTCTCGGTCTTTCCATGTCCAACAAGATCCACTACAATAACTTGAAACTGCTCACTCCATGAAGAGATAAAAGAACGCCACGTTTCCATGCTTCCCGTAAAACCATGAAGAAGTAGAAGTGGTTCCCCGCTTCCGACTACTTCATATTCATACGATACACCTTGCAGCGTTACTTTCATTTTGATTCACCTTGTAAAGATGTAGTAATTACGTCCATCGTTTTTGTCCATAATGTACGGTGCAATGTTAAGTTCTCATCACGATTCGTACAAATTTCCACAACGTTTAAACCTTCCGCCCTTGTTCCCTTTTGTACCTCTTCTCGGAATTGCTCCCAACCGTTTACACGGCTAAATGAACCACCGTACATTTTGACAACGTGCTCATAATCAAGTCCAATTGGTGTTCCAAATAATGATTCAAAATGTTCCTTTTTCTCATACTGTGGTAAGAATGAGAAAATACCCCCGCCATCATTATTTACAACGACAATTGTTATGTTTAATTCATGTAATTTCGCTGCTAACAGTCCATTTAAATCGTGATAAAATGATAAATCACCAATCACTAATACAAGTGGGTCGCAAATAACGCTCGCTCCTAGAGCTGTCGAAATGATTCCATCAATACCATTTACACCACGATTTGCCATCACATGGATATTTTTATCCGATGTGAAGAAGAATGAGTCTGTATCACGAATTGGCATACTATTGCTCGCAAATAACGTTGCGTCTTCTGGTAATACGCGCACAATATCTGTAATAACCTTTCCTTCAAATGCAGTTTCATATGTTTCCATTTCACGAAGCGTTTCCTTCGTTTTTTCGTTTATATGTTGCCACATACTGAACCAATCATTCTTTTTCATAACTGGCATTTTTTCTATTAATGCCTTGCAGAATTCAATGTCACTTGCTTGCACAACTTCTGTCGCAACAAGAGCTGGATCTCTCCATTGTCCTGATTCATCGACAACGATATGAACTGCTTTTGTTTGTTTTTTTATGAACTGCGTTAATGATTTAGAAATAGGCATACCACCAAAGCGAATTAAAACGTCCGGTTGCCATGTTTCTTTTAACTGTTCATTTCGTAAAAATGTATCGTAACAGTCAATTACCATCGTTTTATCGTGGTGTCCGCTACGAATATTAGAAAGTGGGTCTGCTAATATAGGATAGCCAGTTTTCTCAGCTAATTGCGTTGCAAACATTGCAATTTCTGCATGACTATCATCTCCACAAATAATAAGCCCCTTTTCCATATGTGAAAGGCGCCCTACAAGAGAATCTACATATTCACTCGGCATCACCGCGTTTCCTTGCTGAACTACTCCTGTATATTCACTACGTCCTTTATCCCATAAGCTTTCTAGTGAGAAATCAGGGATAAGCGGCTCGCGAACTGGAAAATTAAGATGAACAGGACCCTGCGGCGCTAAACAAGCATTTGCTACTATACGCTGCGTCGTCATACGAGCGTAATGATACATCGCCTCACTTGCTTCTGGCAGTGCCATCTCTGTAAATTGTTTCACAAAAGTACCGTATAAATTAAATTGATTCATTGCTTGTGGTGCACCCACATCTCTTAATTCATGCGGTCTATCCGCTGTTAAGACGATAAGCGGGACCCTTGAATGAAAAGCTTCACATACAGCTGGATAATAGTTCGCTGCTGCTGTTCCTGACGTACATAATAATGCTACTGGGCGTTTTTTTGCTTTCGCAATACCGAGCGCAAAAAATCCTGCAGATCTTTCATCTACATGTAAATAAGTGTTCATTCCTTCATGTTGTTCCATTAGTAGAGCAATCGGCGTTGACCGTGAGCCTGGACTAATGACAACATCACATACATTTAGACGCGTCAGTTCATCCACGAACGCGCCTAAATAATATGATAATGCTTCTATATGATTGTTCATTTCATTAATTCCTCCAAAGCACCAAGCATCGGTCTAAACTTCAAACTTGTTTCTTCATATTCAAGTTGCGGTACAGAATCAATTACAATCCCGCAACCAGCAAATAATGATGCTTTCTCGCCATTTAATAACCCGCAGCGGAGTGCAACCGCAAACTCACCATTTCCTTCATCATCTATCCAGCCAATCGGTGCGCCATATAATCCTCTGTCTAACAATTCAACATCACGAATCAGTTTCATCGCTTCCAAACGAGGTGTCCCGCCAAGAGCTGGTGTTGGATGTAATTCTTCTACCATTGTTAAAAGACTCGCATCGCCCTTTGCCTCTACAGGCGTATATAAATGAATTAAGTTTTTCGTTGTTAATAAGCCCGGACTTTCCGGAATATTAACAGATTCGCAGTGCTCATTTAATACTCCTCGAATCATGTTTACAACATAACCGTGTTCAGCTAAATTCTTTTCATCATGAAGAAGCGCATTACTATTTCGCTTACTTTCTTCTATAGATTGACCATGACCAGTTGAACCAGCAAGACACATCGAAGTAAACTTCTCATCTTCTTTGCGAATTAACCTCTCTGGCGTCGCTCCTAAGAAGCATGCTCCTTTATAATCAAAAGAAAATACGTAACAATCCGGTTGCCCAATGCGAAGTGCTTCTAAAACGAGAGCAGAATCAATATGATGATCCATTTCTACTTTTAGCTCCCTCGCTAATACAACCTTCTGCACGTTCCCCTGCTTCATCTCATCTTGCACTTTCTCAATGGCATTCATCCAGCTTTTTGGATCTACTTCCACTTTAGAAGTAACTGTTAATTTCGATCCTTCTAATGCACATTTACTCTCCCCAAAAATTTTCTCTTCTAAAGAAACAATTTCGTTATAAAGAGTTTCTGCACAATCTGTTGCTGAAACGAATGTATTCATTGTTAACCATGCTTTTTCATTTTTTACAGTTAATAAAAATGCTGGTAGTGAAAATGTCGTATCATCGAATTCTTTCCATAAGTCCGTTTTCTCTTTTTCTTGGTCAAATGAAAATCCACCAAATAAAAGAGGACCTGTTCCAAATTCATATTTTTCTCTTTGTACAAATGCTTTCTCTTTTACTTTATCCCACTCGTCACGAGCCGCTTGAAAGCGTTTGTGAGAAGAATTTGCTATAGTGAAAACAGAGCCAATTCCAGCAAATATTACATGCTGAGCTGGATCTGCAAAATAACATCTATTTTCCAATGCAATCCTTTTTCCTGCTGCATAAAACAGAAGCGGATCCATCCAGTCTATTTGTTTTACAAAACTAACCAATATTTTTTCATCAGTTGCATGCTTAATGGCTGCACTAAGAACTTCTTGCAAGCCTTTTTGTTTCGTTTGAATCACAATTGTCTCCCCCCTATGGGCGAAAAATAGTCATAATTACGCTTGATTTTAAGATACACCTCAAACGAAAGGCCTGTCAACGTTTAGCATTTCTGAGAAATTCACCTTCTCTTCCTAGAAAATAAACGTTGACACTAAATGATGCTTTTTCTACACTTAGTTGTGTACAATATGTGACCAAAGGAGGATTCAACATGGAAATGAACGTCGAAACGAATTCCTCTCCTACGGCGCCAAAACCAAGCAAGCAAACAGGCTGGCGCATTTGGTGGAGTTTACTACGTCCCCATACATTAACAGCAGCTTTCGTTCCTGTTTTCATCGGAACAGCCTATGCAATGCAGGTCGGAGGTATAAATCAAATACATCTCCCTCTTTTCCTTATAATGCTTCTTGCTTGTCTTCTCATTCAGGCAGCAACAAACATGTTTAATGAATACTTTGATTATAAAAGAGGACTCGATCACGAAGGTTCAGTTGGTATCGGCGGCGCTATCGTTCGCGATGGCATTCAGCCAAAAACAGTGCTTAACTTAGCATTTGGATTTTTCGGCATCGCAATACTATTAGGTGTTTATATTTGTATGAATTCTAGCTGGTGGCTTGCTGCAATCGGTCTTGTTTGTATGGCCGTTGCTTACCTTTACACGGGTGGCCCACTTCCCATTGCCTATACACCATTTGGAGAGTTAACAGCCGGATTATTTATGGGTGTTATCATTATTGGAATTTCATTCTTTATTCAAACTGGAACTGTAACATCAGAAGTCATTTTACTATCTATTCCAAGCTCCATTTTAATTGGTGCCATTTTACTAGCTAATAATATTCGTGACTTAGATGGCGATAAAGAAAACGGTCGTAAAACGTTAGCAATTCTCGTTGGACGTGAAAGAGCGGTTGGTGTACTTGCTTCTATGTTCATCGTTTCCTACATTTGGACAATTGCTTTAATTATCGTGGGCATCGTATCACCATGGATGCTTATCGTATTTTTAAGTGCACCGAAAGCATTTAAAGCGACGAAAGGCTTTATCGGCAAAAGCATTCCAATGGAAATGGTACCTGCGATGATTGCAACAGCAAAAACAAATACGATCTTCGGTCTCCTCATGGGAATCGGATTATTACTTGGATACTTTCTATAAAAGGAGCTGCTTATGCGGCTCCTTTTTCATATCTGAAATTCCTCTCATAATTCCTACTCGCAACGCTCATACTATGTAAAGAAACTGAATTGTAGGAAGGTGGACGACTATGTTAACTCCACAACAAATAAATCAATTTAAATCCGTTTTAGAAAAACAAAAACACGAACTAGAGCAAACGATACAAACACACGAAAATGAAGATCGTGCATCTGAACGTGAGTCTGTTGGAGAATTATCTAGCTATGATAACCATCCAGCTGATATGGCAACAGAGCTATATGAACGTGAAAAAGACTTCGGGCTTATTGAACTTTGGCATAAACAGCTAGAGGATACGAAACATGCCTTGCAAAAAATAGAAGCGGGTACGTACGGCATTTGCGAAGTGTCTGGCGAAGAAATTCCATTTGAAAGATTAGAAGCAATGCCGACTGCTACAACATGCATCCAGCACGCGACAAATAAGCTAAATATGAATACACGACCAGTCGAAGAAGAAGTGTTATCTCCTTCTTTCCACAAACATGATGAAGATCGTTCTGTTGAATATGATGCAGAAGATGCATGGCAAGATGTTGCTAATTACGGAACATCTGAAACACCATCTGATTTAGAAAGACAAGATTCGAAAAACTATAATGGCATGTACGTAAATAGTGAAGAAAACGTAGGCTACGTAGAGGATTTCGAAAACTTTATCGGTACAGATATGTATGGAAAAAATCCGCAAGTTTTCGCTACGGAAGAACATGAAGAATATGAGCAAATGCTTGATGACTTTGAAGAGCGTACGTTTAAGGGCGAACTATCTTCAAATGAGTCGAGTTCCAAAGAATAAAAAAAAAGCATTCCGAAAATCGGAATGCTTTTTATCGCTAGCTAATTAGTTTTTTGTAACGTTAGCAGCTTGTGGTCCACGGTTACCTTCAACGATTTCGAAAGAAACTTCTTGACCTTCTTCTAAAGTTTTGAATCCGTCACCTTGGATAGCTGAGAAGTGAACGAATACATCGTCTCCACCTTCAACTTCGATGAAACCGAAACCTTTTTCGCTGTTGAACCATTTAACTTTACCTGTTTGCATGTCATGTACCTCCTAAATAAAAATGAAACTATGAATCCACATGAAAAGGTGGATATAAAGGACATGAATGTATAACAAGCTTACAGCCTTTAATTCAACGTGCTTTATTTCCGTACCACATTATGTAGCTCAATAGTGATTTCACTATATCACGCTATATCCAAAACGTCAAATGAGAACACTTTCATTCCACCATTTTTTTATAATTTTAATATAATGTTGAATTTCCATATTCATATTTTAGCCCGGTATTTGTGGATAATTTGATTGGCGGGAGCTGCTAATCCGTTTGGGTTGGCCCCATTTTATTTGAAAATTAACAAAACTAAAGTATTCTAATCCTATTAAATTCTGTACAATATAAGTATCTATTACATACGAGGTGAAAAAAATGAGAGCACATGAAATCGAGTATAAGTTATACGGAGATGATATGCAGTTTGTTGAAATTGAGTTAGATCCAGAAGAAAGCGTGATCGCAGAAGCTGGCGCAATGATGATGATGGAAGATTACATAGAAATGGAAACAATCTTCGGTGATGGTTCTGGCCCATCTGGAGGTTTATTCGGAAAATTAATGGGCGCTGGTAAGCGTCTCGTTACAGGCGAAAGTATGTTTATGACTGTATTTACAAATACAGGTCACGGCAAACGCCACGTCTCATTTGCTGCTCCTTATCCTGGTAAAATTATTCCTGTAGATTTAACAGAATATCAAGGAAAAGTAGTTTGTCAAAAAGATGCCTTTCTTTGTGCCGCAAAAGGTGTTTCTATCGGAATTGAATTTACGAAAAAAATAGGAACTGGTTTCTTCGGTGGTGAAGGTTTCATCATGCAGAAACTTGAAGGTGACGGTCTTGCTTTCATGCACGCAGGTGGAACTGTATATAAACGTGAATTAAAACCTGGTGAGAAACTTCGCATTGATACAGGTTGTCTTGTTGCTATGACAAAAGACATTAACTATGATGTCGAGTTCGTTGGAAAAGTAAAAACAGCTCTATTTGGCGGCGAAGGTTTATTCTTCGCAACGTTAGAAGGACCTGGAACAGTTTGGATTCAGTCCTTAACACTTAGCCGATTAGCAGCACGCCTTACAAGCCCAGCAGCGCAAAGTACTGGCGAAGGTAGTGTATTAGGTGGCCTTGGTCGTTTATTAGATGGGAAAGAGTAAACTGTGCCCTTATGTGGGCATGGCCATCAACTAATAAAATAATAAAATTAAAACACCCTTGCTTGCAGTAATAAAGTGAAAGGGTGTTTTAATTTACGTCTACAAACGAGAAAAAGCAGTTAAAATAAAGTAATAAGGTTTACTTCAGGAAAATAAGGTATATTATATTTGTTGAGTAGATTCTCTTTAGAGACAAGAAAAGTAGGTGAACAAAGTGGGAAAATATCAATTGGATTCCAAAAGTCAGGTAGCTGTGGCAAAGTTCCATGAAAAACAGAAGCCTGCCAAATTTGATAAAAAGCAGCAACTTGAAAAATTGCGTATGGAGTATTTGAAAAAGAAGCAAAAACAAACAGATAAATAATATGTTTTATTTTCCGAATTTTTTCTGTATGTAACGCAAACAAACACAAGAAAATAGGTAAGTTATTCATCATTCAAATATATACAGGCTATTTTTTCAAACCTCTTACTTATGCAACTAACGCATGCGTCAGTTCATTAAGAATAACTAAAAAAGTCGATTCCTTGAGATGAAAAAGAGTAAACAGTGCCCTTATCAGGCACTGTTTTATTTTGACATTATAATTTCCTCCACTGATTTAGGTAAGCGATACAAGCTATTCTCCACCTCCAAAAGAATGAATCAAGTTCCTCACCGCATATATTAAACTATACCTTTTCTTAAGGAGGGCTACCTTAATGCGTACTCCTTTATCCTTTGATAAAGAAACTGCCATACTGTTAGCTTCTTGTTGTGAGTTAACGTATGAACAATATAAACAAAATGGCATTTTCGAAATACCAGATGGTTTTCAATATGTACAAGGTTTTCAAGGAAAGGCCATTCAAACAACAGAATGGTTCGGATTTATATTAGAATCTGAGGATACAATTATCGTTGCCTTCAGAGGCACTCAAACAGATCCAGATTGGATTATTGATTCTCTCGTCAATCAAAAACCTTATCCTTATGCTTTAAATGGCGGAAATGTCCATAACGGTTTTCTCTCTATTTATGAGTCTTGTCGTGATTCTATTATGGATATGCTCGTATCATTGCCAGCACATAAAAAACTGCTAGCTACTGGGCATAGTCTAGGTGGCGCGCTTGCCACATTACACATATTAGATGCACGTATAAATACTGCCTTCGCACAGTATGGACTTTATACATTCGCTTCTCCAAAAGTAGGAGATATCGCTTTTCGAAATTATTATAAACTACAAGTAGCTAGTAGCTTTCGTTTCGTCAACTTATTCGATGTCGTCCCACTTCTCCCTCCCCGAAACATAAATTTTAATGATCATGATTGGGAGTATGCACACGTCCATCACAACATGACATTTACAAAAAACACAAAATCCATTACAAATAATCATTCCATTACAACATACAAAACATGTCTGACTTCTCATTTTTAACCAGTAAACAATTGGAAATAAAATATTCGTATACTATAATAATCTATGAAGTTATTTTTGGATGAGGGGACCTTACATGTTAAAATTTATCTTCGCATTTTTCCTTATTGTAATTTTTACGGTTACAGGTTTCTTTACATTTTCATACTTTGCGACAAGAGAGTATGATGGGGCAGGTATCATATATACCACTGTTCCATTTCTTTCTTAAGCAAAATAAATAAAACGAGCTTAATTTTATTAAGCACGTTTTATTTATTAATATCCATTTCTGTTGGTAAATCGATAATATATCTCCCAATATAGCAACCTCTTTAAAACTGTTTAACAGCATTACCAATACCCCAAATTTCATTACTGTACTGCAAAATCGTTCGATCGCTCGCAAAATGACCAGACTGTGCAATATTTAAAATCGACATTTCTAGCCACTTCGTTCGGTTCTCATAAGCTCTACCGACAGCTTCTTGTCTTTCAGCATATGGACCAAAATCTCGCAGAACGAAATATTCATCATTTTGAATAACGAGAGAATCGTAAATTGCTTCAAATTCGGCTCCCGACTGTGCAAAGAAACCATTCGTTAACTGATCTACTACCTTTTTAATGTGCCCATTGTGGTGATAATAATCACTTGCACGATATCCACCATTTTGATAGTAATGAAGAACCTCTTCTGCTGTTAAACCGAAAATGAAACAGTTATCATCACCGACCCTGTCTTTTATTTCAATATTCGCTCCGTCTAGCGTTCCGAGTGTAATCGCACCATTCATCATAAATTTCATATTCCCTGTTCCCGATGCTTCTTTACTCGCAGTTGAAATTTGTTCACTTACATCGGCCGCTGGGAATATATCTTCCGCTACAGAAACTCGATAGTTTTCTAGAAAGATAACTTTCATATATTGGCTTACGTACGGATCATTATTCACTTTTCTTGCGAGTTCATTTATTAATTTAATAATTTTTTTCGCGTAATAATAGCCAGGTGATGCTTTCGCTCCAAAAATAAAAGTACGCGGATAAAATGTAAAACTAGCATCCTCTTTCAGACGGTTATACAAATATAAAATATGAAGAACGTTTAGTAATTGTCGTTTGTAAGCATGCAGTCTTTTTACTTGCACATCAAAAATAGAATTAGGATCAATTGTAATCCCCATTTTATTATGAATGCGCGCCGCTAAAATTTCTTTACGCTCTTGTTTTACCTCTGCAAATTTCTCTTGGAAACTCGCATCGTATTGAACTAATTGTAGCTCTTGAAGCTTAATCGGTTCTTTCTTCCACTCTGTTCCAATCGCCTCTGAAATAAGGTTTGTCAGCTGTGGATTCGCCTTCATTAACCAGCGTCTATGAGCGATCCCATTCGTTTTATTATTAAACTTATCTGGATAAAACTCATAAAACAATCGCATTTCACGTTGCTTTAAAATTTCCGTATGAATTTTTGCTACACCGTTTACGCTATGGCTACCGACAATTGCCAAATGAGCCATTTTCACAAGATCATGTGCAATAATCGCCATCTCTTCAATACGATGCCATTCATACGGATAACGTTCCCAAAGCTCATGACAGAAACGTTCATTAATCTCTTCAATAATCATATAAATTCTCGGTAATAACGGTTTAAAAATGTGAATTGGCCACTTCTCAAGCGCTTCTGATAACGTCGTATGATTTGTATAAGAAATCGTTTGCGTCGTTATGTGCCAAGCTTCTTCCCATGCTAGTTTTTCTTCATCTAATAAAATACGCATCAATTCTGGAATCGCCAAAACTGGATGTGTATCATTAATATGAATCGCAATTTTCTCATGTAATTGACGAAGATCACCATATCTTTCTCTATGCATACGAACGATATTTTGCAAACTTGCTGATACGAGGAAATACTGTTGTTTCAAACGAAGTATTTTCCCCTCATCATGCGTATCATCTGGATATAAAAACTCCGATACCGCCTCTGTTTCACGCTTATATTTCAAAATATCTTTGCAATTTTGCGGGAAAGGAACTGGTTCAGCATTCCAAAGTCTAAGTGTATTTACAGTACTCGTCTCATAACCTACTACCGGAACGTCATATGGTACTGCCATAATCACTTCTGCATTCGTATGCCTAAACTCTAAACGTCCATCAATGTATAGCGGTTCAACATTGCCGAAGTAACTTACTTCTACAGCTTGATCATGCCTTCTTACTTCCCATACGTTTTCATGAAGAAGCCATTGTTCTGGAAATTCAACTTGGTAACCATCAACGATCTTTTGATCAAATAAGCCGTGTTTGTAACGAATGCCACAACCATGACCTGGTAAGTTTAACGATGCAAGTGAGTCAAGGAAACAGGCTGCTAATCGTCCAAGTCCACCATTTCCAAGACCTGCATCTGCTTCCACTTCTTCTAACTCTTGTAACGAAATCCCTAGTTCAGATAACCCCTGCTCGCATACATCTCGAATACCTAAATTCAAGATGTTACTTCCAAGCAAACGTCCAAGCAAAAACTCAATAGACAAGTAATACATTTGCTTTTGCTCTCCGGATCGATAACTCTCGTTCGTTGCAATCCATTGACCATTCATATACTCACGTACCATATGGCCGAGTGTATTATATTGATCACGAGTTGTAGAGTCTTTGAAACTTTTACCATACATCGTCTCTAACTTTTCTAGAAAAGCTGATTTGAAACTTTCAACATGAGTAAACATTTCTTCACCACCTACATGTTATTCCATGAGACTTTTATACAATTTCTTATAAGCAAGAGCTGACTTCTCCCAGCTATAATCTTCCGTCATCGCTTGCTTTACAAGCTGCTCCCATACCGGTTTATCATGATAAAATTCAATTGCACGAAGAACTGTGTGCAACATGTCATGTGCATTAAAGTTCGTGAAACTGAAACCATTTCCTTCTCCAGTTTCTTCATCATAAGATTGTACCGTATCATTTAATCCGCCTGTTTCTCTTACAATTGGAATCGTACCGTAAGCTAATGCGATAAGTTGTCCAAGTCCACACGGTTCAAACAGTGATGGCATTAAAAATAAATCACTTCCCGCATATACTTGGTGAGCTAATTCTTCATTAAAGCCGATATACACTTTTACCTTCTCAGGATACTCGTATGCCATCCACTCAAAGAATTGCTCATATTCCGAATCACCTGATCCTAAAATAATGCATTGTACATCTTCCTCCATTATTTCACGGAATACAGTACGTACTAAATCAAGACCTTTTTGCTTCGTTAATCTCGTTACCATTGAAATAATCGGCGTATCTTCTTTTTCTGGCAAACCGAAATAACGCTGCAAGGCGCGTTTATTTTCATTCTTTTCCTCTAATGACTCTGCATCGTACTGAGCAGTAATATACGAATCCGTTTCTGGATTATATACGCTCGTATCAATTCCATTTACAATGCCGCTAAGCTTATCATTATATTTTCGTAA
Source organism: Bacillus sp. 2D03 (assembly GCF_003946765.1). Lineage (NCBI taxonomy): Bacteria > Bacillati > Bacillota > Bacilli > Caryophanales > Bacillaceae > Bacillus > Bacillus sp. 2D03. The sequence continues at coordinate 886,062 of NZ_RPSJ01000001.1, forward strand.
CAACCCATCTAACTTCTCACCGAAAAATTCATATTGAATTTCTTCTTTATATGTCGGGCTAACCGCTGTAATTTGATCAGAAGCGATAATACCGCCCTTCATAAAGTTCACATTTCCATAAAACTCTAACTGCTCACTATGGAAATATTCATCACCAAGTTCTAACAAGTCGTACATCACTTCAGGAGGAAATACACCTTGGAACTGCAAGTTATGAATTGTATATACCGTTTTAATATGCTCATATAATGGGTTATCTTGATACTTTTCACGTAGTAAAAAATTAACCATAGCTGTATGCCAATCGTGGCTATGAAGAACATCCACTTCGAAATCAAGATGCGGAATACACTCTAAAACTGCTTTCGAAAAATAAGAAAAACGCTCTCCGTCATCATAATGACCATACAGAGAATCTCTCTTAAAATAATATTCATTATCTATTAAGTAATACGTAATTCCGTCTTGCTCACCTTTTAAAATTCCACAATATTGATTTCTCCACCCAAGCGGGACGTTAATTACTTTATGTAACGTACATCCATCTCTTAACTTTTGCGGAATGAGACTATAATTCGGAAGTATAATACGAACGTCCACTCCTAATTTTTTCAGCTCTTTTGGGAGCGCACCCGCTACATCAGCTAATCCTCCCGATTTCACAAACGGTACACATTCTGATACTGCAAATAAAATATTCACTTGTTGTCCCACTGCGCGAAAAGTTTTTATTACTCCTCTTGCAGCTTCCTCCCTTCGAGTTTTCATTTGAATTAAAACTTTAATCAGTGGAGGAAGACCCCCACTGATTCTCTTAAGAATAACTATTAATCGTACTGTTTTGAACGCTTCCTTTTTCTACAACGTATGGCTCATCGGCGTTTCCTTTTAGTACAACACCGTCACCAATTTTCACGTCTTTATCAATAATAACACCGTCTATTATACAGTTATCTCCAATTTGGCTCTTTTGCATAATAATGCTATTACGAATAATTGAACCTTTTCCAATTTTAACTGAACGGGAAACAACACTGTTTTCGACTTCCCCTTCAATAATACTACCGTTTGCAATCATTGTATTTTTCACGACTGCACCCTTTAGATAACGAGTTGGTGGCTCATCTTTTACTTTCGTAAAGATCGGTGCTTCTTTCTTAAATAATTGCTTCCAAATAGCAGGTTGCAAAATTTCTAAGCTATGTTTATAGTAACTTTCAATCGAGTCAATAATTGCTACATATCCAGTATGTTCATATGTAGCAATGTGTAATGATTTCCCGCGCTTTTCTCTCACTACATCAAATAAACTGTATTGTTCCACATCTTTATATGACTCAAATAAGTCTAACAATAATTGTTTCTTTAACACATATGTTTGAAGCGAAACCCCTTCATGGCAAACTTCCGTAATATCAGCTGCCGTATGTATATGTCGCTCTAACACCGCTTGAAAATTTAATGCTGTTACGAGATGGCTATTCGTAATAACAACGTACTCTTCTCTGCTTCTTAGAAAATAATCAATATGTCTTCTAAAGTGTGCAAAAGACCCAAATTCATCTTGGTCACATTGGCAGTTTGGCGGGAATAAAAATAGTCCGTCTCGTTTTCTATCTAAATCCCACTGTTTTCCTGAACCAACATGGTCCATTAACGAACGATTTTTATGGCTTGTAAAAACTGCCACACTATGAATACTAGAATTCACCATATTTGAAAGCATGAAATCAATGAGTCGATAACGGCCCCCAAACGGTAACGCCGCTAGTGAACGATGCCCTGTTACTTTCTTTAAGGAAGGAAAACTTCCCGTTGCATTAATAATTCCTAACATTTTTTCTCCCATTCATTTCATCCCCCTTTTCTATTTCCCTTCAGCAATTAATACTACATCGTCAACATTCTTTTCTGGACGAATGATTGTTCCATCTTCGATAACCATTTCTGATCCAACAATCGCTCTTTCAATCACAACATTTTTACCAATCTTAGCCCCTGGCATAACGACAGAATCAATCACCATACTTCCTTCTTCCACCGTCACTCCTTGGAATAACACAGAATGCTTCACGTCCCCTTCAATGACGCACCCTTCGTTAATAAGCGATTCTTCTACTTTCGCCTTTTCAGCAATATATTGAGGCGGTTCGTTTGGATTGACAGAGTAAATACGCCAATTACGATCATTTAAATTCAGTGATGTTTCATCGCGAAGCAAATCCATATTCGCTTCCCATAAGCTCTTCACCGTTCCAACATCTTTCCAATATCCTTCAAACGGATACGCCATTAGCTTCTTCCCTTCATCCAATAAAAGCGGAAGTACGTCTTTTCCGAAATCGTTACTAGATTCAGGGTTTCTTGCATCCATCTCTAAATACTCTTTCAAAATTGACCAATTAAAAATATAGATTCCCATTGATGCAAGATTACTTCTTGGAAATTGCGGTTTCTCTTCAAACTCAACAATCTCCATTTCTTCATTTGTATTCATAATGCCAAAGCGACTTGCTTCATCCCAAGGTACTTCAATAACAGAAATGGATACGTCCGATTCTTTCTCAATATGGTAATCTAGCATCTTACTGTAATCCATTTTATAAATATGGTCGCCTGATAAAATGAGAACATACTCCGGTTCATACTGACTTAAATAGTTTAAGTTTTGATAAATGGCACTTGCCGTACCTGTATACCACTTAACCCCTGAAGACTCCGCATAAGGAGGTAAGACTGTGACCCCACCGTTTACTCGGTCTAAATCCCACGCATTTCCGATTCCGATATAATTATGAAGTTCGAGTGGTTGATATTGCGTTAAAATCCCAACCGTTTCAATACCAGAATTCGCACAGTTACTTAGCGTAAAATCAATAATGCGATATTTACCACCAAATGGAACAGCTGGCTTGGCTAAATTCTTTGTTAATGCACTTAAACGACTACCTTTTCCCCCTGCTAGTAACATTGCTACGCACTTTTGTTTTTGAGCCATCTTGTTTTTTGCTCCCCTTTCTCGTCTTCACTGGTCGTAATATGGATACGCCAAATGGTGGAATTGTAATTTCTACATGTGCTGCTTGATTATGAAACGGTTCTTGAATCGCCTTCAGACGTTTCTTATTTACTTGCCCTGACCCGCCATATTGCTCAGCATCACTATTTAAAATCTCGTTATAATACTCGAAATCTGGTACACCTACTTTATAGTTTTCATATGTAGCTTTCGTAAAATTACATACGATAACTAATGCATCTTCTTGTTTATCCCCTTGGCGGATAAATGAGAAAATACTTTGCTCGTTATTATTAGCATCAATCCACTGAAAACCTTCAGGCGAATGATCAAGCTGCCAAAGTGGTTTTGAGCGCTTATACAATGCTATGAGCTCTTTAAAGTAATCATGCATATAACGATGCATTTCAAAATCATGTAAATTCCAATCTAAATCTTCAAGGTCTTTCCACTCATCAAACTGCCCGAATTCTCCTCCCATGAAAAGTAATTTCTTTCCTGGGTGAGTAAAGAAATATCCATATAATAAACGAAGCTGAGCAAACTTATCCCAGTAATCACCTGGCATTTTATTTAATAATGACTTTTTCCCATGAACGACTTCATCATGAGAAAGGGGTAATATGAAGTTTTCAGAGTAAGCATATAGTAAAGAGAACGTCATTTTCTCATGAATATATTTTCTGTACTCTGGCGCACACTCCATATATTTCAGCACGTCATTCATCCAACCCATATTCCATTTGTAATTGAATCCAAGCCCACCTTCATACGTTGGTGCTGTTACAAGTGGCCAAGCTGTTGAATCCTCTGCCGTCATAAGAAAATCTTCATCCTCTGCAAATACCGCTTCATTTAACTCCCGTAAAAATGACACAGCGTACTCATTACTTTGCTCTTGTCCTTCTTTATTCCAGTACAACATGTTCGCAACTGCATCTACTCTGAAACCATCAATATGGAAATATCTCATCCAAAATAACGCATTTGAAATTAAGAAATTACGTACCTCTCTCTTTCCTAAATCAAAATTGACAGTTCCCCATACTAGATTTTCTTGTACATCTTTATCTTTATATTCATAGGTCGGTGTGCCATCAAACAAATATAAACCGTGAGCATCTTTACAAAAGTGCCCCGGTACCCAATCTAAAATGACACCGATTCCATATTTATGACATTCGTCGACAAAATACATTAAATCATGCGGTGTACCAAATCTACTCGTCGCTGCATAATATCCCGTTCCTTGATATCCCCAAGAACGATCATATGGATGCTCAACAAGCGGCATAATTTCAATATGTGTAAATTGATGTTCCACCACATACGGAATGAGTTCTTCTGCCATTTCCCTGTAAGAATATAGTGTTCCATCTTCTTTCTTTTTCCAAGAACCAAAATGTAATTCATAAACTGTCATCGCTTCTTTATAAATCGGTTTTTTCTTTTTCTTACGATTCCAGTTTTTATCATTCCATTCATATCCTTTTATATCAAAAACTACAGATGCCGTATTCGGTCTTACTTCTGCATATATAGCATACGGATCTGCCTTTAAAATGACGTCACCAGCCAACGTTTCAATCGCATATTTATATATTTCTCCTTCTTCAATATGCGGTATAAATAAGGACCAAATGCCTTCTTCTGTCACTTGTAGCATCTTATGTTGCTCATAATCCCACTCATTAAAATCTCCAACAACACTCATTGCTTTCGCATGAGGAGCCCACACTGTAAATCGTACCCCTTGAATCTCATCTTCCGTCACAACATGTGCGCCAAAGATGTTATAACTTTCATAGTACTTTTCTGTATGAAACTCATCTCGTTTCACTTCTTCACAATTTATTACACTCAATATGCTCACCTCACTTAGATGACAGAATTTTTTATACTTTAACTATTTCTGCGAAAAACTGCAATATCCTTGTTAATTTATAAAAAACATTCGTTTTTTTCTTAAAAATGTTAGCTTTTCTTCACATTTCCGTGTAAAATATCGAATTTTGACGAATATTCATTGAAAACGCTTTATTATTCTTCTATATTTTTACCAATTATTTTTTCTCAACCTTTATTTTATTATGTTTATCCTATTTTTCATGCTATTTTTCACTCAAAATCAAAACAAAATAATCTGTCATAAAAAAATGTTTCTCAATATTTTTTGTCACAATGTTATTGAAATGCGAAATTTAATCCTGCTTTTGAAAAGCTACTTTCCGAAAAAGGAGTAACCGCAAAAGTAAATGAACCGAAACTAGAGGCAGGTTCTGTTACAGTTGGCGGCGCTATCGATGACAAAAACTTTGCTGGATTAGATGGTGATTTCCCGTTCATTGATGTAACTTTCAAAGTAGAAAATGATGAATTTTATGAAGCAAACGCTCAATTAGAGTCACCAATTTTTGTTTACTGGAAACAAGGTGAATCAGAACCAAATAGAATGCGTGTACTTCAAGATCAAACATTCTCAGTTATGTCCTTAAACTCACTAGTAGAAGGAAATATTAAACCTGGTGTGTTCTTAAATGAACACGGATATTTAGATGAAAAGTTCGATTATACAAAGCTTGGCGTAAAAGTATATGCGACTGATTCTTACCGTCATAAGTTTGAAGGCTCACTAGATAAATACGGATACTTCAAACTAAATGGACTTCCAGTTAATAAACGCGACTATAACTTATATGTAGAGGTGCCAGGACATTTAACAAGCCGCCTAACAACGAAACTTGGTACTGAAAAAGACGGTAAGCTGCTTGGCCAATATTATTATGCAAGACCTGAAGAAAACATTGCCGGCGATGTAAATGGTGATAAAGTAATCGATATTAAAGATGCTGAAATTATCGCTAGCAACTATGGTAAAAAAGGACTAACTGTAAAAGACGGAGACCTTAATAAAGATGGTATTGTCGACGAAAAAGATATTCGCTTCGTTGAAAGGAACTTCTTGAAAAAAGGTCCAGATGCATCTAAATCACAAACACCTGTAGAAAAATCCAAAAGCGGTACACTGGCAGATATTTTAAAGAAATTAGGATTAACACCTAAAAAATAATAAAATGAAACTTTAATCAGTGGGTTTTTACTGCCCGGCAAATAGCGGAATAATAAAGAGCACTCTACGTAAAATAGAGTGCTCTTTTCTATAAACGACCCTTATCCAGCAAAAGGGGTATATTGGGGATATACAAGGGAAACCGGAAAAGGAATTTATATTAAATTATATAAGTTCAGAGGTAAGAAGCAGTTTCCCACCTCTGAATTATTTAGCAATTATTATAGTACTGGTGCCATTGTTTCTTTTAATACTTTTACAGAATGAGCGAATTTCGCTTTTTCCTCTTCATTTAGCTCAAGTTCTACGATTTCACGTACACCTTCGCGGTTAATTACAGCTGGAACACCTACGTAAGCATCTTTCTCGCCGTATTGACCTTCAAGGTATGCAGATACAGTTAATACGCTGTTCTCGTTGTTTAAGATTGCTTTAGTTACACGAAGTAGTGACATACCGATTCCGTAGTAAGTTGCACCTTTACGCTCGATGATATGGTAAGCTGCATCACGTACGTTTTCGAAGATTTTGTCTAAGTCTTCTTGTTTGTACTGTTCGTTGTTAGCTAAGATTGTTTCTAATTTTTGTACACCGATAGTAGCGTGGCTCCATACTGGAAGTTCAGTGTCACCGTGTTCACCAACGATGTAAGCATGAACGTTGCGTGGATCTACATCTAAGTAGTCACCTAACATGTAACGGAAACGAGCAGAGTCTAAAGTAGTACCAGAACCGATTACGCGCTCTTTCGGTAAACCAGATTCTTTCCAAGTTACGTAAGTTAAAATATCAACTGGGTTAGTTGCGATTAAGAAGATTCCATCGAATCCGCTATCCATAATGCCGCGAACGATTTGTTTAAAGATCTTTGTATTTTTCTCAACTAAGTCTAAACGAGTTTCACCTGGCTTTTGTGGTAACCCAGCAGTGATAACAACTAAATCTGCATATTTACAATCTGCATAGCTACCGCTCCAAACTTTTGTTGGTGATGGAGAGAATGGTACTGCATGACTTAAGTCCATTGCTTCCCCTTCTGCTTTTGCTTCATTAACATCTACTAATACGAATTCTTCAGCTACACCTTGGTTGATCATTGAGTAAGCGTAACTACAACCTACAGCTCCTGTTCCTACTAATACTACACGATTGATACCTTTTTTCATGGTAATTTCCCCTCTCTATTGTTCACATATATTTTTTTATGATTGTTTAAGTAATTAATTAAAATACTAATTTAATGTTGTTTAACTTCTTTACATTCATATTGTAGCACGTATTATTGTGAATTACTTCACAAATTATGACCTATTTGTGAACTTTTTCACATAGAGTGTAAAGTTATTGGAACAGGTGTGGAATCAATTTCAATGGAGGCGTTTTCTTTAGATTGTGAAAGGGTTTTTCTTGTGTTTTTCGTCGGTAAGTGAAATTATATCGGCGATTTTTAGAATATATCGACCGTAACTCCAAATATATCAGCGATTATTAAAATTTATCGATCGTAACTCAAATTATATCAGCGATTTTTGCAATATATCGACTTACCGACAAAACTCGACAATACTGACAACATAAAAAAGCTGTCTTCAGTAGATCACACCTGTTGAGAGAAAGCAGCTTCTTCTATATATTATTTATTTTCATCGGTTTCTCCAAGTGTAGGAGGCTATAGCCATACAGCTGGGGTAAAAGTTCAACTTGAGGTATCATTTATTAGATAGATAGTTCCTTCATATTCATACAGGCCCAAATAAACAACATGATTGTATTTACGGCTCTATATACCCAACTGCAACAGCCCATACTTCATATTTCTTCTATTGCATAAAAGATGCAGACTATCCAAAGTCCACCTTTATACAACAAAAAAGAGATAGCAGATTATGCTATCTCTTTTAGTATGACCCGTACGGGATTCGAACCCGTGTTACCGCCGTGAAAGGGCGGTGTCTTAACCACTTGACCAACGGGCCAATTCTGGCAGAGAAGAAGGGATTCGAACCCTCGCACCGCGTTCGCGATCTACTCCCTTAGCAGGGGAGCCCCTTGAGCCACTTGGGTACTTCTCTATAAATATGGCTCCGCAGGTAGGACTCGAACCTACGACCGATCGGTTAACAGCCGATAGCTCTACCACTGAGCTACTGCGGAACAATTATGGTGGGCCTAAATGGACTCGAACCATCGACCTCACGCTTATCAGGCGTGCGCTCTAACCAGCTGAGCTATAGGCCCATAATTGAAAAGCGGGTGAAGAGAATCGAACTCTCGACCAGAGCTTGGAAGGCTCTTGTTTTACCACTAAACTACACCCGCATTAAATTGTAAATGGTGAGCCATGAAGGACTCGAACCTTCGACCCTCTGATTAAAAGTCAGATGCTCTACCAACTGAGCTAATGGCTCATTTTGAAAGTGGTGCCGACTAGAGGACTTGAACCCCCAACCTACTGATTACAAGTCAGTTGCTCTACCAATTGAGCTAAGTCGGCTCGTGATTTCAAAATGGTGGCTCGGGACGGAATCGAACCGCCGACACGAGGATTTTCAGTCCTCTGCTCTACCGACTGAGCTACCGAGCCTTTATGTAAAAAATGGCGGTCCCGACCGGGGTCGAACCGGCGATCTCCTGCGTGACAGGCAGGCATGTTAACCACTACACCACGGGACCATTTGGTTGCGGGGACAGGATTTGAACCTGCGACCTTCGGGTTATGAGCCCGACGAGCTACCGTGCTGCTCCACCCCGCGATGATAAAATATTCATTTTAGAAAAAATGGAGGAGGTAGAGGGATTCGAACCCCCGCGCGACTCTCGCCGCCTGTCGGTTTTCAAGACCGATCCCTTCAGCCGAACTTGGGTATACCTCCGAGATATATACGTCTAATGGTGGACCTTGTAGGACTCGAACCTACGACCGGACGGTTATGAGCCGTCTGCTCTAACCAGCTGAGCTAAAGGTCCTTTATGGTAGCGGCGGAGGGGATCGAACCCCCGACCTCACGGGTATGAACCGTACGCTCTAGCCAGCTGAGCTACACCGCCATAAATAATATTAATATAAGTGGAGCCTAGCGGGATCGAACCGCTGACCTCCTGCGTGCAAGGCAGGCGCTCTCCCAGCTGAGCTAAGGCCCCATGTTTTTTGGGAATATCGGGAAGACAGGATTTGAACCTGCGACCCCCTGGTCCCAAACCAGGTGCTCTACCAAGCTGAGCCACTTCCCGTTAATAAAAGCGCGCCCGAGAGGAGTCGAACCCCTAACCTCTTGATCCGTAGTCAAACGCTCTATCCAATTGAGCTACGGGCGCATATGGTGCCGAGGGCGGGGGTCGAACCCGCACGGTGGTCACCCACCGCAGGATTTTAAGTCCTGTGCGTCTGCCTGTTCCGCCACCCCGGCATGTCATATTGAAAATTGGAGCGGAAGACGGGATTCGAACCCGCGACCCCAACCTTGGCAAGGTTGTATTCTACCACTGAACTACTTCCGCAAGACATGTATGAGTTATTTAATTAAAAGTGCGGGTGAAGGGAGTCGAACCCCCACGCCAAAGGCGCCAGATCCTAAGTCTAGTGCGTCTGCCAATTCCGCCACACCCGCATATTAATTTATTTAAGAAAAATGGGGCGACTGATGGGAATCGAACCCACGAATGCCGGAGCCACAATCCGGTGCGTTAACCACTTCGCCACAACCGCCATGATTTCTGGTGCCGACTAGAGGACTTGAACCCCCAACCTACTGATTACAAGTCAGTTGCTCTACCAATTGAGCTAAGTCGGCTAAATGGTGGAGGATGACGGGATCGAACCGCCGACCCCCTGCTTGTAAGGCAGGTGCTCTCCCAGCTGAGCTAATCCTCCATTTGCCTGGCAACGTCCTACTCTCACAGGGACAAGGTCCCAACTACCATCGGCGCTAGAGAGCTTAACTTCCGTGTTCGGTATGGGAACGGGTGTGGCCTCTCTGCCATCATTACCAGACTGTATTCATTTAAGACAAGAATCATTGTAACTCATTTAACTTTTAAAGTCAACAAGTTTTTTATATTCTTTCAAAACTAGATAACATTGCTTCATATTATATGGTTAAGTCCTCGATCTATTAGTATTCGTCAGCTCCACATGTCACCATGCTTCCACCTCGAACCTATCAACCTGATCATCTTTCAGGGATCTTACTAGCTTACGCTATGGGAAATCT